>DASZIQ010000017.1:0-4082 GCA_035948945.1 Solirubrobacteraceae bacterium | reverse complement strand
GGCCCCAATCACGGGCCGGGGGTGGACCGATCGAAGATCGGCCAGCGTAGTGCGCTCCCTGCGCGTAGCGGCGATGCGCCGCGTGTACCGGGTGGCGTGGCGGGGTGTGCAGTTGCGCGCGATGCTGTGGCGACGCAGCAGCAGCGGCGTGAAGTGCCTGCTGACGCACGGCGAGCAGGTGCTGCTGGTGCGCCACACGTACGGCCGGCGCCACGTCTGGTACCTGCCCGGCGGTGGGGTGCACCGCGGCGAGCCGCCACTGCGCGCGGCGGCGCGGGAGATGGAGGAGGAGTTGGGCCTGCGCGACCTGGATCTACGCGAGCTGGCGACGTTCGAGACGCGCCTGGAGCGGATCGCGGTGCGCCTGACGTGCGTGCAGGCCGAGATCGCGGACCCCGCGCAGGTGCGCATCGAACCCGTGGAGATCGCCCAGGTCGGGTGGTTTGCCCGCGATCGGCTGCCCACTCCGCTGGGCTCCGAGGAGCGGGCGCTCATAGGTATGCTGCGCTGATGTTGGAGGGATTGATGCAGGACGACTTTCCGCTGACCCTGCAGCACGCACGGCGGCGGATGCGCGACTGCCACCCGGCGGCGCAGGTGACGACGCTGACGCCGGAGGGGAGCGAGAGCGCGAGCTTCGGCGAGGTGTGCGAGCGCGTCGATCGCCTCGCGCGGGTACTGAAGCGTCTGGGGATCGAGCAGGGCGACCGCGTGGGGACGTTCGCCTGGAACAACCGGCGCCACTTCGAGCTGTACATGGCGGTGCCGTGCATCGGCGCGGTGCTGCACACGCTCAACATCCGCCTGTTCGCGGAGCAGGTCACCTACATCGTCAACCACGCCGACGACCAGGTGATCTTCGTTGACGACTCGCTCGTGCCGCTGCTGGAGCCGCTGGCGCCGAGCTTCAAGGGGGTGCGCCACTTCATTTTGATGGGAGACCCCGCCCACCCCGGCGACGCCGGCTCCCTCCCCAACGTGTTGCGTTATGACGAGCTCCTCGAGGAGGCAGGTCCAGGCCCCTACGACTACCCCGAGCTCGACGAGCGCCAGGCGGCGTCGCTGTGCTACACGAGCGGCACGACCGGCAACCCCAAGGGCGTGCTGTACTCGCACCGCTCGATCTGCCTGCACGCGACGGCCTCGCTGATGGCCGACAACCTCGGCCTCTCCCGCCGCGACCGCGTGCTCGTCGTGGTGCCGATGTTCCACGTCAACGCCTGGGGCCTCCCGTTCGCGGCGGCGCTGTGCGGCGCGGACCTGGTGATGCCCGACCGCTTCATGCAGGCCGAGCCGCTGGCGCGCGCGATCGAGCGCGAGCGCCCCACGGTGATGGGCTGCGTGCCGACGATCTTCGCCGACATGCTGCGCTACGCCGACGCCAACGAGGTCGACCTCTCTTCGTTGACGAACTCGGTGTGCGGCGGCTCGGCCGTGCCGCGGCAGCTGATGCAGGACTTCCAGGAGCGTCACGGCGTGTGCATCCACCAGGGGTGGGGGATGACCGAGACGAGCCCGGTCGTCACGTTCTCCGACCCGGCCGAGGACCGCGGCCACGACGAGCGCTACTGGGACGAGCGGGCGCTGCAGGGCAAGCCGCTGCCGTGGACGGAGCTGCGCCTGATCGGCGACGACGGCGAGGAGGTCCCGTGGGACGGGGAGTCCACGGGCGAGATCGAGGTGCGGGGCCCGTGGATCGCCCGCCGCTATTACGAGGATCCGAGCGGCGATGAGAAGTTCGACAACGGGTGGTTGCGCACGGGCGACATCGCGGCGATCGACGAGCAGGCGTTCGTGCGCATCACCGACCGCTCCAAGGACGTGATCAAGTCCGGCGGCGAGTGGATCTCCTCGGTGGAGCTGGAGAACGAGCTGATGGCCCACCCCGACGTGCTCGAAGCGGCGGTGATCGCCAAGCCCGACGAGCGCTGGGCGGAGCGGCCGCTGTGCTGCGTGGTGCTGTGCGAGGGCTCGAGCGCCAGCGCGGAGGAGCTGATCGAGCACCTGCGCCCGCGCGTGGCGAAGTGGTGGCTGCCCGACGAGTTCGCGTTCATCGCCGAGGTGCCGAAAACGAGCGTGGGCAAGTTCGACAAGAAGGTTTTGCGAGGCATGCTCGCCGAGGGGACGCTTGCCGGTCGTGTGTCTCCGGGGGGAGGTCCGGATGGGAGCCCGCCCGCCCTGACCCCCTCCCGCTGATTTGATGGTTTGCGCGCGCCTGCGCGAGGACGCCTGGAGGGCCGTGTGCGTCGGCAGCCCGGCCCGTCTGGCGAGCAGGGGCGGGCAGGAGAATGAGGTCCGTGGTAGAACGGACATAGACCCGCAGATAAGCGATCCACCGTTCGCAATAGACTTTGCGGAACCCACCCAGCGGCCCCAACCCCGCCGGGGCCCAATCGAACACACAGAGAACACGGGAGGTGCGTCGCATGACTCGGACCCAAGGAACGGCGTCGAGTAGGCCACAAACAGCAGATGCCGCGACGATCAGCCAGGCCAGCCGCCGTTCAAGACGGCGTGGCCGTGCGCTGCTCGCGCTGACGGCCGCGCTCGCGCTGCTGGTCCCGGCCACGCCCGCCCTCGCGCTGGTCGGCACCGGCACGTCGAGCACGGGGACGGCCGGCTACGGCCAGAAACCGCCGACCCCGACGACCAAAACCGAACCGAAAAAAGAAGTAGAACCCTCCAAAGAAGCGTCGAAAACCACGCCGACGACCACCCCGGAACCGGCCAAAGAAACGACCACGACGCCCACGACGACCACCGCCAAAGCCTCCACGCTGCCCTTCACGGGGCTGAACCTGACGTGGGTGGTGGGGGCAGGCGTGCTGCTGCTCGGCGCCGGTCTCTCGATTCGCATCGCGCTGCGCACCCGCTCCGGTCGCTGAGCGCCACCTGAAGCGCCACAGCCCCGCGCCGGCGCGAACGGCGCGGGGCCATTATCTACCCGGGACCGCGGGACCGCCGGCCGCCCCGGCCGTGCGCTTGGCCTTGCGTGCCGCCGCGTGCTCGGCCTTCTGCTCGCGCGCCTGGGTGTAGGACTGCGCGAGGAGCGTCTTGCCGTCGGACCAGCCGAAGGCTCGGACGAGCAGCACGATCGCGAAGAGGATGCCCCAGGCCGTGGTCACGAGCTGCTGGGACACGGAGTAGGCGGTCGCGTTGGAGGCGCTGGTGACGCCCTTCAGCGAGAGCACGTTGAAGCCCTGCACGACGCCCGCCCCACCCGGGGTCACCGAGCTGACGTTCGCGATCGAGTTGCCGGCCACCACGCGCATGAGGATGTGAAAGCTGACGGGGATGTTGTAGGCGGACAGGAACACCGCGATCACCCCCAGCATCGCCACCCAGGCGATCGCCTCTGGCAGCACGACGCGCCCGAGGAAGGCGCGGCGGTGGGCGAGGATCTGCGCGCCCACCTTCGCCTGCTCCCACCACCGCTTGACGCGCTGGCGCAGCACCCGGCCTACGAGGAACAGGAGCACGGCGAGACCGGCGAGCAGGATCGCGGTGGCCCACGGGTGTTCGCTGACGAATCCCAGCTGCAGCGAGAACGACCCACCGACCGTCAGGAAGAGGTACACGTAGCAGAAGGCTCCGATCAGGGTGAAGAAGATCTTCTCGACCGCCATCCCCGCGAGCACGCCGGCGAACGTGGCGGCGGCGACGATCGTCGTGAACATCAACAGCATCACCAGCGTGCCGAGGTTGGCCGGCAGGACGGAGTTCAGCGCGACGGCCGCCGCATAGCAGGCCAGGACCTGGATCCAGCGGACTTCGGAGTCGGGATAGCCGTAGCGAAGGATCCAGTACCAGGCATACGCGGTCGCGGTCGTCTGCAGCGAGATCAGCGCGATCGCCGCGATCACGTAGCCGAGCGGGATGCTCGTGACGATGTGCCAGATGTGTTTGCACCAGCCTGTTATGTCCCAGCCCGCGAGCGTCGCGGCGGCGCCGATCACGACGATGACCAGCGCGCCGATCGCCAGGCGTCTCGGGTGAAGCCGCCCGCGGCCCACCGCGACTGCGGGAGTCGTTGCCATCTCCCGATCTTATGCCGATGCTCCCTCGGCGCATGCGCCGAGGGA
>DASZIQ010000016.1:0-27591 GCA_035948945.1 Solirubrobacteraceae bacterium | reverse complement strand
GGTGAGCTTGGGGCCGAGCAGTCCGCTCACGGCCCGCCACTGGACGGGCCCGCGGCGGAGCCGGTGCCCATGTCCTCCGCGCGCGTGCCCGGTGGCGGGACCGGCCGGCCCAAGGGGCTGTCGACCGGGACGAGCACCCGCACCGCGGCGGGCAGCACGCTCACGCGCAGCGGCAGCTCGCCGATCGGGTCGCCGTCGGCGTACAGCGTGAAGGGGCGGTCGGCGGCGATTGCCAGCTCGCGGCCGCGGAGCACGTGCACGGACGGCTCGCGCACGTGCGTGCCCTTGAAGACCTTCGGCAGGATCCTCGTGAGGAAGCGCAGCTTGGGGATCTGCTCGCAGTAGGGGACGTCGAGCAGGCCATCGTCGAGCAACGCGTCGGGCGCCGCGTACATGCCGCCACCGTAGGCCCGCGAGTTGGCGGCGCCGACGCTGTAGCCGGTGAACGTGTGCCGCCGGCCGTCGAGCACCAGCTCGAAGCGCGCCGGGCGCCACGCGGCCAGCGCGCGCAGCGCGCCGTAGGCGTACACGAGGTTGCCGAGCCACGCGGGCGCCTCGTTGGCGATCCGGTTGGCGTCGGAGTCGAAGCCGCAGCTGGCGATGCCCACGAAGGTGTGCTCGCCGACCAGGCCGAGGTCGAGCTCGCGCGCCACGCCGCCGGCGATTGTCGCGCACGCCGCGACCGGGCTCTGCCCGATCCCGAGCACGCGCGCCAGGTCGTTGCCGCGCCCACCCGGCAGCACCCCGAGGATCGCCCCGGGCACCGCGCGCAGCGCGTCTGCGGCGGCCCCGGCGAGCCCATCGCCGCCGAGCGTGACCGCGAGCTCCCCGCCGCGCGCGGCCTCCAGCGCGAGCTCGCGCGCGTGGTCGAGGTCGCGGGTGTCCTCGCGGCGCACCGTGAGGCCGCGTGCGCGCAGGGCCGCCACTACGCCCGGCGCGGCGCGACCGGCGCGACCGCCGCCCGCGGCGGGGTTGACGATCAGGCAGACGGAGCGCCGAGCCGCCTGTGCCTCGGTCGAGGGAGGCGCGGCAGGCCGGGTTGCCCCTTGCGGATCGGACGTTGACATCGCGCAAGCGTATTGGCAGGACGAAGATTAAGATCGCGCGAAGAGTGCGCGCGGGTGAGTGTGCGCGCATCTAAGCTGGCCTCGTGTGGGGACCGGGACGGCTTGAGAACGTGCGTGTGGTGAGTCGCCTGTCCGCGGCCGCGGTGGCGCTCGCGACCGCCGTGGGAGTCGGGGCGTGCGGCACGAGCACGAGTCGTACCGCGACGCCGTCGAACGCCAGCGCGAGCGTGGACGGCGCGTCGTCTGCGACGGGAGGCGCGAAGGGGGATTGCCAGCGCGCCAAAGAGCCGCCGCCGAGAGGTCCGCAACACGTGCCCCCGCCGACCGGCAGGCTGAATCCGGCGAAGCGCTACGTGGTGACGCTCACCACCAACTGCGGGGCGATCGCGATTCAGCTGGACGTGAAACGCGCGCCGAAGACGACGGCCTCGTTCGCGTACCTCGTCGGGCGCGGCTTCTACAACGACCTGACCTTCCACCGGGTAGCGGCGAACTTCGTGATCCAGGGAGGCGACCCCAACGGCGACGGCTCGGGCGGGCCCGGCTACACGATCGTGGAGCAACCGCCCGTCAACCTCCAGTACACGCGGGGGACGGTGGCGATGGCGAAGACGGAGACCGACCCGGCGGGCGCGTCGGGCAGTCAGTTTTTCATCGTCACCGCACAGCAGACCGAACTGCCGCCGCAGTACGCGCTGGTGGGGAACGTGGTGGGGAGCATGGCGGGCGTGAACGCGATCTCCAAGCTCGCGACGATCCCGCCGCAGGACGGCCAGCCGATCCACCCCGTGGTGATCAGCCGCGCGACGCTCTCGCAAAGCTGACGCGCTCGCCACCACCTCGGCGGCGCGACCGCCGGCACGCCGGCCCACCACGGCGGCGGGCAGGCTGACGCCCGGGGCTCAGCTCTTGGGGGCCCGCGCGGCGGCGAGCGCTTTCGCGCGGCGGCGCCGGCCGAACAGCGCGGCGACGGCGACCCCGGCGGCCGCGACGAACAGCCCCAGCAGGATGCCGGGCGCGAGGCCGAGCCCGCCGAAGGGCAGCGCGACGAGCTCGACGATGCCGAGCCCGACGGCGAGCAGCGCGATCACCAGCAGCAGGATCAGGAGGATGCCGCGCACGCGCGCAAGGATCCCGGCGGAGGCGGGGGGGAGCAGCAGGCCCATCGCGCGCAGCGCGAACATCTGCCGGCCGCTCGGGGGCTCCTGCCCGAGGCGCTGCACGGCGTCGCGCAGATCGCTGGGGCGGCGCTCGGCGAGCGCCAGCGAGGCGTCGGCCATGCGCCGCAGCTGCATCCGCTCCTGCGGGCGCGCGGCGGCGAGCGCGCGCTGGAAGTAGGCGCGCGCCTGGTCGGCGTCGAAGCGCTCGGCGGCGCGCGCGCCGAGAATCGCCAGCGCCGCGGACTTGAACTTGGTCTCGGCCTCGAGCTCCTCGTCGGTGCGCTGCTCGAGCGCCTGGATCGCGTCGGCGGCACCGCGCTGCTCAATCCGGATCTGTCGCTGTTTGGGAGCCATCGGCTGCGCATTGTACGGGCTCGAAGGCGCTATGCTCGGCGCTCGGAGCGATCCATGCGTCCACCCACTTCGCCCAGCCCAGCGCGGATCACGGCGTGCGTATGCGCGGCGCTGGCGCTGTCCCTGCTCGGGCCCGCCACGGCCGGCGCCGCCGCGGGCCAGAACCTGTTCGGCAGCCCCGAACCGCCACCCGCAGCCGCGAAACCGGCCGGCCGGGCGGGGAAGGCCGCCCCCGGAGCCGCAAAAGTGAAAGTCGCGCCGGCGGTAAAAGTGAAAACCGCCGCGGCGCCCGCGGCCGCCCCACCGGCGAGCACCCCGACCACGGCGACGACCGCCACTGCGGAAACGGGCTCGAAGACGAGCACCCCGATGATCATGGCGGTGGTCGCGCTGTTCCTGGTGTTGGGCGGGATCGCGTACTACATCCTGCGCGACGCGCGCTCGGTGGCGCCGGTGGTCGAAGGCGCCGCGACCGGCGGCACCCGCAACCCCGAGGGGCGGCTGCGCAAGCGCAGGGCGCAGGCGAAGGCGGCCAGAATGCAGCGCAAGCGTCACCGCAAGCGGTAGGAACGTCTTTCAAAATAGGCGGTGCGTCCGGGGCGTTCCTGGACCAAGCTGGGCGACGCGGGCCGGTGAAGCCCGTGCTGGTGGCACGGGCAAGACGGGCCGTGGCGATCCAGCGCAGCGTCCAGGGGCGTATCCGGGCGTGCCGATCTTTTTGAAAGCCGTTCTAAAAAAGAGAAACAGATTTTATGGGAGGCCCGGCCCGGAGGCCGGCCTCCGGATGGGCGAGGATGGTTACTGGCGGGCTCTGACGCGCGTGGCGCCCCGGCGCGCGGCTCGCACCCGCGCAGGGGACGGCGGCGCGCTGCCACCGTGCGGCCCGCGTCGTGGACCGCGGCCGTGGACCGGCCCGCGCGGGCGCCGATGGCGGCGGAAGTCGCCGGGGAGCGTCTTGCTGCCGCCCTCGTCCTCCCCGGAGGAATCCGCGTCGCCCGCGGCACGCGACTCCAGCGTGGCGTCGGAGCGGAAGGGAATCCACAGCATCAGCGCGGCGATCGGGAGCTTGATCAGGACGACCGCCAGGAACACGAACCAGATCCAGGTGTGCATCGTGTCCGATGCTACTACGGCGCGGGGCCGGCAAACGGCTACTCTCCCGTGCATCTTTTTCAATCAAAGGGCTCGTGGGCCTGAAGACCGGGGAGCAGCCAGCGATGAGCAATAGGACGTTCGTGATCGGCGTGGGGATGACGAAGTTCGACAAGCCGGGCACCAAGGAGGGCGACTACCCCGAGTGGGCGCTGGAGGCCGGCTCGAAGGCGCTCGCCGACGCGGGCATCGCCTACGACCTTGTGGAGCAGGCCTTCGCCGGCTACTGCTACGGCGACTCGACCTACGGGCAGCGCGCCGTGTACGGGCTGGGACTGACCGGGATCCCCGTGGTCAACGTCAACAACAACTGCTCGACCGGCTCCAGCGCGCTATGGCTGGCGCGCCAGGCGGTCAAGGGCGGGCTGATCGACTGCGGCCTGGCGATTGGCTTCGAGAAGATGGAGAAGGGCTCGCTGGGGATGAAGTACACCGACCGCACGCCGGCGCTGGACAAGCACATGGGGCGCATGGTGGAGCTGCGCCCGCTCGAGGAATCGCCGTTCGCGCCGCAGATGTTCGGCAACGCCGGGCGCGACCACATGCAGAAATACGGCTCCGAGCCCGACCACTACGCGTGGATCGGCTGGAAGAACCACCGCCACTCGGTCAACAACCCCTACGCGCAGTTCCAGGACGAGTACACGCTGCAGGAGATCAAGGACGCGCGCATGATCCACGAGCCGCTGACCAAGCTGCAATGCTCGCCGACCTCCGACGGCGCGGCCGCGGCGCTCGTGGCCAGCGAGCGCTTCGTCGATGCCCACGGGCTGTGGGAGCAGGCGATCGAGATCGCCGGGCAGTCGATGGTCACCGATTTGTCATCGACGTTCGACGACACCACCGACTGCATCAAGATCGTCGGCGCCGACATGACGCGCAAGGCCGCCGCGCAGGCCTTCGAGGAGGCCCAGCTCGGCCCCGACGACATCCAGGTGATCGAGTTGCACGACTGCTTCTCCGCGAACGAGTTGATCACCTACGAGGCGCTCGGCCTGTGCGGCGAGGGCGAAGGCCACAAGCTGGTCGAGGCCGAGGCGACCACTTACGGCGGGCGCTGGGTGGTCAACCCCTCCGGCGGGCTGATCTCCAAGGGCCACCCGCTTGGGGCCACGGGTCTCGCGCAGTGCTCGGAGCTCACGTGGCAGCTGCGCGGCCTCTCCGAGGGCCGCCAGGTGGAGGGCGCCAAAGCGGCGCTGCAGCACAACATCGGGCTGGGCGGCGCCGCGGTCGTGACGGTGTACCGCCCGCCGGCTCCCTGAGCGACGCGAAGGCAGACGGAGCGCAACTGGTTGGGCGGTGAGAGAGGGCCGCGGATTGCGGCTGGGCGGGGCTGCGCCGGCCTCCCGAACGACGCGCCGCGCCGCGCTGCTTGGCCTGGACGCCGGTGCGGGGGCGCCACGCGCGCGTGCGCGCGCCTGCCATCTCGCCCATCCGGAGGCCGGCCTCCGGGCCGGGCCTCTCATCCCCACAACACACGTCCCCGTCAAACTGATCCTTACGTGATCGTAAGGTTGCTAGGTTGGGTGGGTGGCCCCCGCGCACGATCGCTACAAGTGGATCGCCCTCTCGAACGTGACCCTCGGGGTGTTGCTGGCGACGCTGGACGGGTCGATCACGCTGATCGCGATGCCTGCGATCTTCCGCGGCATCCACCTCGACCCGCTGGTGCCCGCCAACAGCTTCTACCTGCTGTGGATGATCCTCGGGTTCCTCGTCGTGACGAGCGTGCTGATCGTCAGCCTCGGGCGGCTGGGGGACATGTACGGGCGGGTGCGGATGTACAACCTCGGCTTCGTGATCTACACGGCCGCCTCGCTGGTGCTGACCGTCGACTGGCTGACGGGCCGCGCCGGGGCCACCTACCTGATCGTGTTCCGCATCGTGC
Organism: Solirubrobacteraceae bacterium; assembly: GCA_035948945.1. Lineage (GTDB taxonomy): Bacteria > Actinomycetota > Thermoleophilia > Solirubrobacterales > Solirubrobacteraceae > Palsa-744. Next base: position 21,970 of record DASZIQ010000016.1, on the reverse strand, counting down.
AGGGCGTCGGCGCCGCGTTTCTGCTGGCCAACTCGGCCGCGATCATCACCGACGCGTTCCCCGCCAACCAGCGCGGCATGGCGCTCGGCATCAACAACATCGTCGGCGTCTCCGGGATGTTCGTCGGGCTGGTGCTCGGCGGGCTGCTCGCGCCGATCGACTGGCGGCTGGTGTTCCTGATCTCGGTGCCGGTCGGGCTGTTCGGCACGGTGTGGGCGTATCTGAAGCTGCAGGAGCGCTCCACGCCCAAACGCGCGCGCGTGGACTGGGGGGGCAACATAACGTTCGCGCTCGGGCTCGTCCTGATCATGGTCGCCGTCACCTACGGCATCCGGCCCTACGGCGGCCACGCCACCGGCTGGACCAGCCCCAAGGTTCTCGGCCTGATGGGCGCGGGGATCGCCTGCCTGGTGGCGTTCGCGGCGATCGAGCAGCGCGTCGCCGAGCCGATGTTCCGCCTGCCGCTGTTTCGCATCCGCGCGTTCACGTTCGGGACGCTCTCCACGTTCCTCTCGGCGGTCGCCCGCGGCGGGCTGATGTTCATGCTGATCATCTGGCTGCAGGGCATCTGGCTGCCGCTGCACGGCGTCGACTACGCCGACACGCCGCTGCGCGCCGGCATCTACATGCTGCCCCTGACGGTCGGCATGCTGATCGCCGGGCCCACGTCGGGCTACCTCTCCGATCGCTTTGGGGCGCGCTGGTTCGCGACCGGGGGCATGCTCGGCTCCGCGCTCGCCTTCGTGCTGCTGAGCCTGCTGCCGATCGACTTCGCCTTCGCCGAGTTCGCGGCCGTGCTGTTCCTGATGGGCATCTCGATGGGGCTGTTCGCCTCGCCCAACCGCGCGGCCGTGATGAACTCCCTGCCGCCCGCGCACCGGGGGGCGGGCGGGGGCATGAACCAGACCTTCCAGAACTCCGCGCAGGTGCTGTCGGTCGGGATCTTCTTCACGCTGATGATCCTCGGTCTGGCATCGAGCCTGCCGCAGACGCTCACCTCTGGCCTGCGGGCCCACGGCATCTCGGCCGCCACGGCCGCCGGCGTCGCGCACGTGCCGCCCGTGTCCGTCCTGTTCGCCGCCTTCCTCGGCTACAACCCCGTCGAAACCCTCGTCGGCGCCCACGCGCTCGGCGCGCTCTCGCCCGCCAACCACGCCGCGCTGACCGGCCGCACCTTCTTTCCACAGCTGATCTCCGCGCCGTTCAGCGCGGGGTTGCACGAGGCGTTCACGTTCGCCGTCGTCGCCTGCCTGATCGCCGCAGGTGCGTCGCTGCTGCGGGGCGGCCGCTACCATTACCGTGAGCCACTCGAGGAGGTCCATGAGGATTCCGGTCGTCATCGCAGGAATGGCAGCAGCCGGGTTGTTGGCCGGAGGCGTGTTGGTGCTCGCGGCTGAGGCCGAAACGACCTCCAGCTCCACGCCGCAGACGAGCGCGCCGCTGCGCACCGTGAGCGTGGAAGGCGTCGCCAAGGCCCCGGTCGTCCCTACGGCGAGCAGCGAAGTCGCGATCGCGGCCTATCGCTCGGCGATGGCCGCCGCGATCGTCGACGGCCAGGCCAAGGCACAGTTCCTCGCCGAAAAGGCCGGTGCCACGGTCGGGCAGGTGCAGAGCATCGCCGAAGGCAACGGCTACATCCAGTGCCCCGAAGGCGTCGAATACGAAGGGGCCCAGCCCGACTTCGGCTCCGGCTCGATACTCGAGCGCGCATCCGTCGCCCCGGCGGCAGCCCCCGGGCTTGCGCAAGCTCACAAAGCCAAGCCGCCCGCCAAGCACCACAAACGGCGCACCGCCAAAAGGTCGGCCGCCGAATCGTGCACCGTTTCCACGCAGGTCGCGCTGGTCTACCAGCTGAGTTGATCAAGAGGGTGGCGCAGCCGGGCCCCTCGCTCTTTCGTCATCCCGCGCGCTCGGCTGCCCGCAGCCCGCGCAGCGTCCACAGCGTGAACACGCAGATCAGCGCCACGGCGCAGGCGTACGCCAGCGCCGTGTGGTTGTGCACCCCCGCGATCAGCCCGCGCCCGGCGTCGAGGAAGGCGGTGGCGGGGTTGACCGAGGCGACGGCGTGGATCCAGCCTCGCAGCAGGGGCAGCGGCACGAAGACCGGCGCGAGGAACAGGATCAGGAAGACCGGGGTCTGCATCAGCGGCCCGGCCTGGATCGTGCGGAAGCGGAAGGCCACGCCGGCGGCCCACCCAAAGCCGACCAGCACCAGCAGCGCCGCCAGGCCGTAGAGGCCGAAGATGTCGACGCCGTCGCCGGTGATCTGCATACCGGCGAGCAACGCCACGCCGGTCACCACGGTAAGCGTGATCGTGGCGCGCGTCAGCGCGACGAGCGCATACCCCAGCGCGACGCCGCGGCGGTTGCCGGCGGCGAGCATCAGCCGCCGTGCGAAGCCGCTCTCGAAGTCGAAGGCGATCGTGAAGCCGGTGAACAGCCCGCTGAACATCGACGCCTGCAGCAGCACGAACACGAACTGAAACGCGGTGTAGCCGGCGGGGAAGTCAAACCCGGGCACCGAGCCCAACGCGGAGAGGCCGCCCGCGAAGCTGGCCAGGAAGATCAGCGGAAACACGAGCGAGGGAATCGCGAGCTCCGGCCGGCGTACGTAGGTGTGCACGCCACGCCACGCGATCGCTCCGGCGACGCCCCACACGGTGCTGCGCGGCGGCTGCTCGTGCGGGGTCGCCGGCGAGGGGAGGGGAGACCCGCCGGCGCCGGAGGTGGTGTGCGTCGCGGCGTTCATGTGCGCTGGAGCCTTGTTTTCATCGCCCCCTGCACCGCGAGCAGCCCAAGGAGGAGCAGCCCGATCGCCACGCCGAAGCCACGCAGCAGCGCGGTCTCATCCCAGCCGAATATATACAGGCTGCGGAAGCCCTCGATCAGGTAGGAGATCGGGTTCCAGGTGGCCACCGTGTGAAACCACGGGGTCTTCAGCAGCGAGCGGGGCAGGTTCGAGGAGGAGAGGAAGATGAACACGAAGAACAGCGGGAACAGGCCCTGCACCGCTTCGCTCGAGCCGGTGCGCAGCGCCGCGACGCAGCCGAACGTGGAGAACGCGAGCGCGGTGAGCGAGCCGAGCACGATCACCACGAGCGCGCCGGCGAAGCCGGCGTCGAGGTGGGCCCCGACGACGATGCCGAGCAGGATGTACACCACCGACTGCAACGCCCCCAACGCGGCGACGCCGACGAGCAGCCCGCCGATCAGCGCGACGCGCCGCAGGGGGGTGAGCGCCAGACGGTTGAAGAAGCCGGTCTCGATGTCCTCGGCGAGGTTGGTGCCGGTGTTGATCAGCGAGAACATCGCCCCCTGGATGAACGCCACGGCGATCGCGAACGACACGTAGGAGTGCGTGGGGAAGCCCGGCAGCAGCGTGGCGGCGTGCAACCCGCTGGCGTTGATGATCAGCAGGATCGCGGGAAAGAAGACGATCGGGAACATCTGGAAGGGCTGGCGCAGCGTCTTCAGCACCGAGCGCTGGGCGAGCGCGCCCACCTGAGTGATGAGCGCGGGGCTCATGAGCTGGCCTCCGTCATGCCGAGATCGGCTGGCCCGTCGGCCGCTTGTCCTTGTCGTCGTCTTCTCCGCCGGCGGGGCCTGGGGGTCCGGGTCCGCCGGCGCCCTCCAGCGAACGGCCGGTCTTGGCGAGGAAGACGTCGTCGAGCGTGGGGGAGTGCAGGCGCAGATCGGCCACCTGCAGGTTCTCGGCGTCGATCGCGCGAACGATCTCGGCGAGATCGCCGGCGCCCCGGGGCAGCTGTACGGCGACGCCGTTGCTCGCCGCCGCGGCCGCCTCGCCGAAGCGCGCCAGCACCGCCGCCAGCCGCTCGCGCTCGCCGGGGTCGTGGGGGACCGCTTCGACGGAGGGGCGCCCGATCGCGGCCTTCAGCTCGGCCGGGGTGCCCTCGGCGACGATCCGCCCGTGGTCGATGATCCCCACGCGGTCGGCCAGCGCGTCGGCCTCCTCGAGGTACTGGGTGGTGAGGAACACCGTCACGCCGTCGCCCGCCAATCGCCGCACCTCATCCCACAGCGCGGCGCGGCTCTGCGGATCCAAGCCGGTCGTCGGCTCGTCGAGGAACAGCAGCCGCGGCCGGTGCACCAGCGCCAGCGCAAGGTCCAGCCGGCGCTTCATGCCGCCGGAGTAGCCACCCACCTTGCGATCGGCCGCCTCCGTGAGCCCCACCTGCGCAAGCAGCTCGCGCCCGCGCGCCTCGCGCTGCGGCCTGGCCAGCCCGTGCAGGGAGCTCTGCAGACGCATGTGCTCGCTGCCTGTCAGGAACGGATCGAGCGCCGAGTCCTGCAGCGAGGCGCCGATCACGCGCCGCACCTCGGGGCCGTTGCGAACGACATCGAGCCCGGCGACGCGCGCCGAGCCCGCCGTGGGCGGCAGCAGCGTCGTCAGCACCAGCGAAGTGGTCGACTTGCCCGCGCCGTTGGGGCCGAGGAAGCCGTATATCTCGCCCGGCGCCACACGCAGGTCGATCCCATCGACCGCCCGCACACCGCCCTTGAAGTCGCGGACGAGCCCTTCGACTTCGATCCCGTTGTTAAGGTTCTCGCTCACAGGCCTCTGACCTTATCGAGCAGCTTTGACAGGGCGGGTGGAGAGCTATCGAGGCATCGTCACAATCCCCTGCTAAGCTGGACTAAGCGATGGCGGAGACCTACAACATGCACGAGGCCAAGACGCACCTGTCGCGACTTGCCGAGCGGGCCTCACACGGCGAGGAGATTGTGATCGCGCGCAACGGCCGTCCGCTCGCGAAGCTCGTGCCGCCTGACAAGCGCAAAGCGCTGAAGTTCGGGCTTGCCAAGGGCGAGATCTGGATAAGCGACGATTTCGACGATCCGCTGCCGTGGGAGATACAGAAGTATTTCGAGGGTGAGGGCGGCTGAGGCTGCTGCTGGACACCCACACGTTCATCTGGGCAATCGATGAGCGTCTGGCCGCAGAGACCCGGGCGGCGATCGAAGCGGCCGACGCCGCTCTCGTGAGCGCCGCCACGATCTGGGAGATCGAGATCAAGCGGGCGCTGGGCAAGATGCAGGCCCCCGAGCGCCTGGCTGAGCTTGCCGACGAATCGGGGTTCGAGCGCATCGCCATCGACTTTGCCCACGCCCGCGAGGCGGGTAGGCTGCCGCCGCTGCACGGCGACCCGTTCGACCGGATGCTGGTCGCGCAGGCGCGTGTAGAGAGACTGACGCTGGCCAGCGCCGACGCCGCGATCAGGCAGTACGACGTGTCGGTGCTGGATGTCGCTCGCTCCTAGCCTTGGCGGTCTACAGCCCGCCATAAGTTTACATAACATCCATTATCGAGCGTGGTAGTGGGTCAGTTTGAATATGCGTGTCCGCTTGCGGCGTCTCATCCATGTGAGACAGGATTCGCACTCATCTGAGACAGCGTTGTCTCATCCATATGAGACTGGCGGACGGCGTTTTGGTCTCATCCATGTGAGACTGGCGTGTCGAGGTCGAGCATCGCGCGTGCAGCCCCGTCGACGCCAACCGCGAGCTTCCTAGCTAGCTGCGCCGATCTAGCGGCGTCATCTTGTCGAGCAGCGTGCGCTGGTAGCCAAGAAGGCTGCGCGGTGTTAGCCGCACATGCGCACAGATCTGCTGTACATGTCGACGGTGCGCGCGCTTGAGCGCGACGACGACGTCGGGGATCTGAACGCCGGCGCTTAGTCGAGCCTCCTGGACCTCCCTCTGCACCAGGGCTAGATTCGGGTTTCGCGTCAACGGCGAGATCAGGCGCGGCGACTCGTTATTCAGCGCTTCGACAGCGTCGATGGCTTGCTGGCTGACTGGCCAGGGCGTCTTGGCGGCAGCGGTGTTCTGGGAGAGGATCGCGAACGGCTTGTCGCGGGCGTCTCGGGCGAAGTCGGCGATGCTGAGGCGTGCGATCTGTCGCAGGTTGGCCGGGGTCTCGTGGAGCATGCAGACCGCGAGGCTGCTGACGGCCCCGCGCTTCAGTGCGTGTTGTCGAAGTCGAGCGATCTCCTCGTCTGCGAGGTATTCGACGGGCCCGTGTACAGTGGCGATGCTGTCGGTCGACGCGATGTGCAAGCCGCTTGCGGGGTTCGATTCGACAATCCCCTCCTTCATGAGGTGTGCGTAGAAGGCGCGGATCGCCGCGCGGCGGACGTGGACGGTGGCGCTCGCATAGCTGCGCACCTCCTCGGCGAGGAAGCGTTCGAGGTCCGGGGTCTGCGCCGCGATGAGGTCGAGCTCGTCGCGCCGCGCCCAGCTCGTCAGGCGCTCGAGGCTGGCCATGTAGGCCTTTTGGGTACGCGGGCTTTTGCCAGCGAGGTGCGCTTGGAAGTTCGCGCTCAGGCCTGTGGCTGGAGGTGCCATGGTCGCGGTTCGATGTGTTTGGCCATGAAGCGGGTGGGATCGAAAAGGAATTGGCTGAAGCGCAGGTGGTCACTGGCGGCGATGAGCCCTTCGTGGACGCTCGTTGCGGATGTGGCGGTCAGCCGCGCGGCTGCTGCTCGGTAGGGACGGCTCAGCCGCGCGAGCGGTATGGCTCTGGATGGGGTGAGCCGCAGCAGTCGCAGGATCAGCTCGGCCTCGTCTTGAGTTTCTTGGGCTGGCGTCTGGAGGTCGGCCTCCAGGTGAGGCTGGTGAAACGAGATGTCGAGCGGGGCGCTCAGCCTCGCGAGTTTGACCTCAAGCGTAATCGGCGGGGCGATGTCGCCCCTCCCCCAGACGGTGACATCGTCGCGAATCCGTGCGTCCATGAACAGCGTCTGGCTCGACACGAGCCCGCGAAAGTATTGGGCGGTGCGCTGGGCTCTGAGCGCCGCTGCAGCCGCTCCTTGAAGGAGATATCCGCCGATCCAGACACCGCTGGCGGTCTCGATGACCTGGTCGAGGGTGATGCTCCGGATCGTGATGCCATCGAGGTCGGTCAGCGACGTGAGCGCGTGAAAAGCCGCGCTCGCGGGACTCGCGTGACGGCGGAGCTGGGCCGCTTGCGCGCGAGTCGGCGTGAGGACAACCGGCTCTGCAGCGATCCGGCGCTCTCGTATCTCGACGGCGAAGCCGTGTTGGAGTAGGGCACAGCCGACGCCGATCAGGCGGGCGTGACGGCGTAGGGGAACCGGGTCGACCGCCATCACGCCCGGGAAATGCTGTAGCGATCTGTACCCGAGTTCCCGTTGGCTTCTGATGTAGGTGCTTGTTGCTTTGAACGCGTTGTACATACGTGCGTCGATGTCGTTGAACTCCTGCGCCGTGAAGGTCCGCGCTCCTGCAGCGCGCGCGAGCCACGGAGACGGCGTTGGCCATGCTCGTGCTCGCGCTCCGCCCGGGGTGGGCTCACCGCACCGACCGCCGCTCGGTTGCACTGCGTCTACTGCCTGAGCAGAGAGGAGCTCGCCCGCTGCGCGTCTGCGCTTTGGGTCATCGAACGCAAGCCAGGTGCGGGTGCCGGCTTCGCGCGCGAGGGACGCGAGCTCGGCGAGCGCGGCGGGGGCGAACAGGCCGGCGCGCACGAGTACCAGGTCGCCTACCCGCTCTGCCTCGAGCCAGACCTTGGCGTAGTGCGCTGCGACGCCGGACGTGCGCGGCCAGCCGCCTGCGCTGGGACGCTTGCCCAGGGCGTGGAGAACGTCGAGCGCAAGCTGACCCGCACCTCCTGCTCGTGGAGGCACTGGGTGACAGACCACAACGCCGCTCTCCAGGTCGTGCAAGCCCAACAACCCGGCGAGCGTCTGCGGCTCGCGCTCTGCCCTTAGAACCGTCCGAGGTGCGAGATCGGTGCTCATTTGGGCTGGCGCAAGACGACTTCGGCGATCGCGCCGGTCAGCGTCTGCTCGCCGCGCGGGGCGTGCAACTGGGCGGCCGAGGCGGTGAACGCCGACCAGTGGCGCAGGATGCCGTGGCAGCGCTGCTGGTCGACTTCGAGCAGCAGCTCGGGATCGGCGTGCTCGTACATAGCGTGGTAGTTGGGCAACATCTGGAGCAGCGCCTTCTCGCCGAGGGGCTTGAAGAACACCGGTTCGTGCACGCGGCTGTGCAGCATCGGCTCCCGACGGATCGTCTCCCAGCATCCGTTGCCGCCGGCGAGCAGCATCGCGAAACTCGTTTCATGAGGATCATGCAGGTAGCGCAGGTATTCGGCGCACTCGTTGTTCAGCCGTTGCGCCTCGTCGAAGACGACGACGAGCGGAACCTCGCCGGACTGGTCGACGAGGGCATCCTGGAGGTGATAGGAAAGCTCGTGGCGGCTGCCGCGCGGCACCTCGCCGAGCAGCGCGAGTGCGAGCACGCGGGCGATCGAGAGCATCGTCGGCTTGACCTGCACCTCGATCCAGACGACGCGGATGTCTCTGCGCGCGCGCAGCAGCACCTGGAGCGCGAACGTCTTGCCGGTGCCGGCGACGCCGGTGAGCGCGCCGAGCTGGCGATGGGCGATCACATACCGCAGCGAGTGCTCGGCGATCAGGAGCCCTTCGGTCTCGATGATCCCGACGCCCGGCGGGTCGGCGTGATGGCGGATCGGCGGGTTGAACGTGATCGTGGCCATCGCTACTGGCGTCGTGTCCCGCGTCGATGCTCGAGGCCGAGCGCGGACAGCAGCATCGCGTCCTGGTCTTCGAGGGCCTCGGCCTCCTGGCGGGAGACGCTGTTGGTCGGCTGCGGCGCGCTGGCGCTGATCATCGTCTCCCAGCGCACGCGCGCCCTGTTCTTGGCTCGCCGGGCGATCCCGGCGGCGCGACGGGCTGCATCAGCGCGAGCCTCGAGCACGCGTTGGCGTTGCGCCTCGGAGGCCTCGTCGTGGCGCACGGCTCTACAGACCCAATCGCCGTCGTGGTAGATCTCGACCCAGCGATTGTCGTGCGGCATGAGACGTAGCTCGACGCGGCGGCCGACGAGAGGCTGCAGGTGCTCGCTGGTGTACCAGCGGCCCTGGAGCTTCACGCCCCTGGCCTCGACGACGCGCGTGCCCGGGCATTCGAGTAAGTAGCGACGCAGCTCCTGCTCGCCGGCGCCCCGCACGGGCGTCTGGTCGTCCTCCCAGGCCTGCGCGGGCGTGCGCCCGCCGAGCGCTGAGTGCGGACGCTGGTAGTTGTATTCGGCGACCCACTCGAGCAGCAGCGCGATGAACACCTCGATGGCGATCGGCTCGACGTCGTGGCGGACGTCGAGTTCTCCGTTCTCGCGCTTGGGGCCGTCGGTCCAGTGCGGCAGCCGCTGGATTAGCTCGCCCGTCATCGTCTGATGCCAGCGCTCGATCTTCCCGTTCAGCCATGGCGAGCGGCGCCGAAGCGGCACCGGCGTGAAGCCCAGATCGAGTGCAGCGCTACGGATCGTCTTGGCGAGGAACTCAAGGCCGTTGTCGAAGCGCACGATCCACGGCTTGCCGGACGCCGGCGTGAGCTCTGGGCGCTCGCGGATAGCCTCGCCGAGGGCAGCCAGCACGACGCCGCGATGTGGGCGAATCGACACCGCGAGTCCCGCGATCGCGCGCGTGGACGGCTCCATGAAGCTCGTGATCCAAGGCCGTGCAGGTTTGTGGTTGCCGGGCAGGGAGACGAGCACGTCGGCCAGCTTGTGGTCGGTGATCAGGGTCTCGCCGCGGCGGCCCTCGCGGCGCTCCAGGCGCAGCTGGGCGCGGCGCGCGCCAGGTAGCCCGGCCTTGGCGTAGCGCTGCTCCAGCACGCTGAGGTCGCGGCTGGCAGCGCGGTACCAGGTTGCGCGTGAAGGCAGTTCCTCGTCTGTCCTGCTCAGTGTTGTCCACGCGCCGCCGGCACCGTGCTCATCGAACACCGCCACCTTGTGCGCGTCACTCAGGCTGAAGCGCTCGCGCTTACCGGCCGGCACACCGTCCTTCACCCACCGATACAGCGAGGTTCGGGAGCGCTTGAGCTCCGCACAAGCCTCTCTGAGATACCAGTCAGGGACGTGGCCGAGCTCGGCTTGGAACGCGCGCATCCGCGCGACGATCGCCTCGGCGCGCTCCCGGTCGGCGATCCGCTTCACGCCGTCACCCAAACGGACTCGCCGAGCGCCAGCGCCGCGATCCGTACCCCCGCGAACGCCTCGCCGAAGTGCCGCCGGCCGGCACGGGCCTGGGCGGCGGCTTGTGCTTGCGCGGCGTCTCTCCATAGCGTTGGGGTCGAGGCGCTCGACTTCACCTCGTCGGCCTCCAAGCGGCTCCCGTGCTGCCAGAGCAGGTCGAGCGCGATGGGCCCGACGATCACCTCGCTGCCCAAGAACCGCCAGCCCGGTCGGCTGAAATGCCGCAGGTAGGACCCGGCCATCGGTACCAGGAAGGTGAGCAGGGCCTGGCGGTAGACCGGCGCGAGCCCCGCCGGCAACATGGCGGCCGCGAGCGCCTCGATCGAGCGGGTGTCGGTGATCTCGCACACGCAGATCTCCGCGATCAGCCGGTGGCACAGGGTGCCACGAACCTCCGGCGCCCACACGAGCCCCGCACGCCGCTGCTCCCTGCGTGTGATCGCCGCTTCGCTCATCCGTGACTCAACACCGCTCATGCAATTAGCACGCGGAACGCAGCGCAGCGCAGTCTGCGGACACCTGTCTTACGTCGTGTGGCGGCCAAGCAAACAGGACCGCGCCTCACGAACCGTCACACTCGGGGCGTGTGTACGCCCTTCGACCGAGCGGGGCGAGAAAATCTTGGGCCGTGAGTAGAGATGTCGCTCTCCTTGTTGCGGTGACGGATCGGAATGGCCCGGTCCCTGAGCCGAAGGAGTCCTAATGAGTGCAGGCGATAACACGCGCGACGACCGGTGGCGTCCGGGGTTCGCCTCGAGTGAGCGCCGGGTACGCGAGGAGCTTGAGGATGCGCGGGAGCCCGTTATCCAAAGCCGGGAGCTGTCGTTCGTGCCAGCCCAGGGCCTCCCGAAGTTCGAGGCCCACGATGCGCAGACTCAGGCGCTGATCGCCGAGTACAAGCGGCTGGAGGCACTCGCGCACGGGCCCCAGATCGCGAAGCGGCTGGACGAGTGGAAGTGGATCGACACGATGCACGACGCTGCACAGAAGCAGGCGTACCTCGAGCCGCTGATCGCCACTGTCCAGCGCGACCCCGTCGAGCACCAGGACATCCTGCTGTTCCTGCTGATCGTGCTCGAGCCGGTCCGCCGCGGCGTGCACGCGCGGTTCGTCAAGGCACACGGCGGCGTCAGCCGGCCCGAGGCGGTAGACAGGCGCGATCGCACCCAGGCGCGAATGATCTGGCAGATCGAGCGGGAGACGCTCTACGACGTCACGCGCGAGGCGGTGCTCGAGGCGATCTTCCGCTACCCAGCAGAGGGAGCCCGAATGCTGTTCCCCTGGTTCCGCGCCGTCGTGTCGCGTCACGCGTTGTTCCAGCTGCGCAAGGACCTGACCAACGACAGCACCTCGCTCACCCGGGCTGAGGCCGACGCTTTGCAGCTGGCGCTGGCGGACCTCGACAAGGCCGAGTCGCCAGTGATGCGAGAGCGCTCGCGGCTGGGGTGGTGGCGTCGGCAGCTGCCGATGCGCGACCTGTATGAGACCGTGAACGAGTTCTATCGCCATGGGGCGGTGCAGCGCATCTGCAAAGCGGCCGTCCGGTGTCTACCACGCGTGCAGGCCGAGGTGATCGACGGCATCTTCTTCCAGGGGCGTACGCCCGAGGATCTGGCGCACCTGCGTAGCTGCAGCCGCAGCACGATCTACAACAACAAGGCGAAGGCGACGCACAACATGGAGCAGGACGACTGCTTCTTCGCGGCACTGTTCCGTCTTGGGATCTTGCGCGATCAGACGCGCGCCGAGGACATCCGTCGCCGTTACCCGGACGGGCGGCACCCGAGCGGACGCCGGATCGTCCTGATCGAGGAGGCGGCGTAGACGATGAGCGTCTTGTCCGAGATCGCGCTGCTGACTTCGACGGCGAGCAGCCTTGCCGCCTGCGGCCTCACGATCCTGAAGATCACCGCGGCGCGCAAGCCACGCCAGCGGCGAAAAGCACGACCGCGCTCGATGCGGCGCAGGAGCAACGCCGGGCCGCCCCGTCCTCCCCAGGGCCAAACCCAGGCGGGGGAGGCAAAATCGCGCTGATTCTGGTCCGTAATGGATGTTATGGACCACGCAAAGGAAGCGCGAAAACGGCGTCGAAAGCCATGCAGATGCCCGCTCTCAGCACCGATCTTGAGCCGCTCGAGCGCCCGACGCAGCTCGCCGATCTGAAAGCCGCTCGCCGCAAGCTCGCGGACAACCTACTGGCGGCCGCGCGCGGCGACCTACCGTTCGAGTACCCCGAGAGCGCCGGCGAGCTAGCCGCGGCATTCCTGCGGCGTTATGACGACCGGCGCGCGACCCAGGGCGCGTACGCCCTCGACCTCGCCGACTGGTTCGTGTGGCTCGCGCGAGCCGGGATCAGCCCGCTCGAGGCGACGCTCGCGACGATCGAGAGCTACAAGCGCCAGCCGCTGCTCGACGGCAAGGCGCCGGCGCCGTCGACGATGGCACGACGCATGGCGTGCCTCTCGCATTACTACCGACGCGCGCAGTACGACGGGATGATCGAACGCAACCCCGTCGAGTTCGCTGACCGCCCGAAGGTTCCGGACCAAGCCGCGACCGCGGGGATCTCAAAGCAGCGCGCCCGTCGGCTGATCACCACCGCCCGTGCCGAGGGCCCACGCGAGCTCGCGCTGGTGCTGCTGTTGCTCGAGCTCGGCCTGCGGGTCTCCGAGGCCGTGGGCGCCGACATCGACGATCTCGGCGAGCAGGGCCGCCACCGCGTACTGAAACTGAAGGGCAAGGGCCAGTCCACGAAGGCGGCCGTCGCGCCGCTGAACGCGGCCGTCGCGCACGCCGTCGACCGGGCCAAGGGCGCGCGCACCAAAGGCCCGCTGCTCGTCACCTCCACTGGGCAGCGCCTGACGCGCCAGCACGCCGGGAAGCTGATCAAGCGGATGGGCGAGCAGATCGGCATTCCCGACCTTCACCCCCACGCCCTGCGCCACGGGTTCGTAACGCTCTCGCTCGACGAAGGAGCCTCGCTGCGGGATGTGCAGGACGCCGCGCGGCACGCCGATCCCCGTACGACCAGGCGTTACGACAAGAACCGGAACAGCCTCAACCGCCACCCCACCCACCGGCTACTCGGCGCGCTCGAACCGTAGGCCCGACGCGCACAGAAGTGCTCTACGCTCATGTCCATATGGTGTCGGCACGATGCGACAGCTAGGCGTTGACGCGCAAACGGTCGAGGGCTGGCGCTGCCGCGGCCTTCTAAAGGCTCGCCGGCTGACTGGTCCTGGTCAACGGCTTGTCGCTCAAGAGGCCACTACGAGCACCGTGGAGCCCTTTCGCGCGTTGCCTGCACTGGAGAATTCCCTGGAGCGGCTGCCGAGAGCACACGCTCGCTCGATCGACTGATCGCGCCTTACCGACGTGAGCGCGGCGCTGCTGATCAGCACCCGGTAGGACCAATGTCGGGCGTTCGGAAAACCGCCCACAATGCGGCAGTCCGTTCACACGGATCTCATCAAGCTAGTCACGCATCCATTACCGTGCTCGGGGATGAGCAAGAAGGCGACACGTTCTACCCCGAAGAGCACCCGTAAGCGCTCTCGCTCCCCACGCGAGAGCAACGAAGACGACGGCGAGCCCACAAGGTGGCCACCAGGTCCGGTTGTTGAGGATCCCTGGCGGCGCTGGCCGGCAGGACAGGAGCCGATCCGCGAGCTCGAGATTCTCCACGTCCACGGCAGTGACTCGAGCACACTGCTCATCCGAACGGCAGCGGTCACAGTCGAGCCAAGCGTACTACCCGATGCACGTTACAACCCTGATCGTGAGCACTACGACGTATGGAATCTGCGCTTCCTTGGCCGGTGGAACGCGGTCTGGCGAGGGAGTCGCCTGACAGAGCTAAGCCTCGATTGTTTCAGCGGGGAGTGGCCTGAAGTGATCCGCCTCGTGTTTGAGCCCGATGAGCCAGTCGAGCTGCTCGCCGCCTACAACGCCAGCTTCCCTGGTCTCAACGGGCTCACGATCAAGGCGGAGGACATGCTCACCCGCACCGGTGCCGACGAGATCATGGGACATAACGTCTCAGCACGCGATCCCCGACTGGCGGTGCAGATCGCGGCGCGCTGCCCCGGAGTCTGCGAGCACATGGCCTGGCTGGAGCGAGAGATCCACCGCCCGACTGAACTCACGAGCAAGAAGGCACTCGATTTCATGGCCGACATGACGGAGGCAGCCGACGCGATAACTGGCGAGCCGGCGCCGGGAGCCCAACTTGCGCTGGACCTACGCGCGTTGCAGGGCATCGCTGCGATGCACGGGGGCGAGTCTGAGTCCGCACCGGTGCCGTTCATCGAGCCGGTCGGCGCCACGCTCGACACCTACACCATGATCGGAGCGCCGGGACTCGCTGACCTGGCGAAGGCCGATCTTGTCCGCGTCCCGCAGGAGATCGTCAGTGCGATGGCGGCGAACGTGACCTTCCCCGACGCCATTACAACGATCCGCGCCGTGTCCTCGCTACGCCTGCCACTGTGGCTCGACTTCACTGACGATGACGGCCAGCCGCAATGGCGCAGACACCCGTCTGGCTCCGCCCAGCCTCTCTATGGGGTACTGATCACCGACTACGAAGAGGAGGACGCTGGCGCGCCTAGCGTCCGCGTTGTCGTCCCGGTCGGCCGCAAGGCTGCCTTGCTCGAACGTCCTCTTCCCCTTTGCGCTTTGGCTGTCGGGCCCGACGACCACTGGCGTTATCCGCTGCCGGATGACCAGATCGGGCTGCTGAGCGCCCACCGCGGTGGTGTGACAGTCCGCCATGTCCGGGGCTACGACCATGACTTGACGGGCACTGAACCGGAGCTCACATCGTCCGAGATCAGCACCGAGATCGCGGGTTACGTCGCCCGGTGCACCGAGTGGACGTTGGCGCGTGTAGGAGCAGTGTTGAGCGCGCTTGAGGACGGCATTCTTCTTTTGCAGCGCGAGCCTGGGGCAAAACGGACCTACCGGCTCGTCAGGGCGCCCGCCTCAAAGACCACGAGCCGGGTGACCAAGGGTATTGACGGACGAACACTGGTCTTGCGGCTGCGTGAGTTCGGCTCGATTAGGCGGGTTGCTGAGGCCGAAGGGACGGACGTCACCACTGTCCGTGACGCGCTCGAGAAGCTCGGCGTCGACCCAAATCAAGTTCGCCGCGATGAGGTGATCCAGCGTTTCCGGCGAACCGGCTCGATCGAGGCTGTTGTCAGCGAGTTGCACATTCATCGCGGCGACGTCGAGCGCTTCCTTCTGGAGGTCGGGATCGATCCGCTCGATACCCCTGTCCCCCACGACGTGACCGACAAGGATGTGTTGGCAGCAATCACCGCCTACCGTGAGGAGGGCACGCTCGAAGGGGCGGGCGATCGACTCGGCGTGAGTGGTGAGACGATCCGCCGTAGGCTCGCTGACGCCGGCCTCGGCGCTTCCGACGTGGCGACCGACAGGGAGCGCACAGCCGCACAAGATGCCGTGGAGGCTTGGAAGGCGGCCGGACACAGCCTCGCCGGCGCGGCCCGCCAACTCGGCATCGACCCGCGCACGGTCAAGGATCGACTACGGCAGGCCGGTGTTTCGGCTGCGGCCACAAGCACCAGCGCAGAGCGCGCAACGGAGGCCCGCCAACTGCACGAGATTGTCGGCTCGACAGACGCGGTCGCCGCGCTGATGGGCCTGTCAATCTCAACGGTGCGGCGCTACCTCGAGGACCGCAGCAACAGCCGCTCTTCTCGTCGCGGCGGGCGGCCCTCCCTCTCAGACGGAGAGCTGGACCAGGTTGAACTTGCTTACGCCGAGCACGGCTCGATCCGCGCGGCGGCACGGTCGCTTGGAATGAGTCCCGGTGGCTTCAGTCATCGCCTGAAGCTCGCTCGAGCACGAGACCAGCGGACTGCTCGGCAGAGCGACGTCTCAGCTGCCGTCGTCGAGGTCAAGACCAGCCGAGGAGCGGCACGTGTGCGCTGACGAGCTCCCAATCATTCCAGTCGGCGTGCGCGACGCACCATTCGCGCTCGATCTCTGGGCTCGCGACTGCCCTCCGACCCAGTTCGTGCGGGAGTTCACCGTCAACGGGATAGAGGCCATCGAGGAGTATCGAGAGCAGGTCGATGCGACGTATGTGGGCGAGATCGCATGGACCATCGACCCGAACTTTGAGCAGCTTGGGGTCAATAAGCTCGCGTGCATCGACACAGGCATCGGCATGACAAGCACAGAGATGCCCGAATACCTCAACGACCTCGCCTCTTCGGGTAAGCAACAGCGCCTCGACCTCAACTACGGGATCGGCGCGAAGGTTTCGGCAGCCGTCGCCAATGCCTGGGGCGTCATCTACGCCTCGTGGCGGGGCGCTCACGGCCATATGGTCGAGCTAGGCCGGGATGGCGGTGGGACCTGGGGAATGCGACAACACCGGCTCAAGAGCGGGGACGTCACCGCCGTTCTTCCTCTCTCAGACGAACTAAAGCCCCCCAACCTGCAAGGGCTCGATCACGGGACGATCGTGACCTTCCTCGGTGACAGCGAGACGCAGGACACCACGCTCCCGCCGCGCGGCGAACGTGGCGATCGGTGGATCGCTAAGACCCTCAACCAACGCTTCTACGCGCTGCCTGAGTGGGTCACGATCAAGGTGCGCGAGATCAAGGTACACGGCGAGCAGCGAGCCGTCCGCTTCCGCACCGTCCGTGGCCAGCGCTACTTCCTCGACCAACACACCCAAGCCTCGGGGTGCGTGCACATCACCGGCGCGAACGTGCACTGGTGGATTCTCACCGACGACCACGAAGAGCGCGCTAAGGACTCCAACATTTGGGCGTCCACAGGTCACCGCGCCTGCCTGTTCCAGAACGAACTCTTCGAGATTGCGACCTCAGCCCGAGGCGGCTACGAGAAGCTCAAGGAGTTCGGCATCCGCTTCGGGTACGAGCGCGTCGTGATCTACGTCGAGCCCCACGGCGACGGCACCCGCGTAACCCAGGACACCGTACGCACCCAGGTTAAGGTCGACGGGGAAGCACTCCCTTGGGAGCAGTACGCCGAGGAGTTCGAGAGCACGATGCCAACCGAGCTGCGCGTCTTTCAAGAGGAGATAGCCGCCGGGGCAAGCCACCGAGACCAATCAGCAACCGTGCGACAGCGTCTTGCGGATGTCGCGGATCTCTACAACATCCCGCGCTACAGGCCCGAACCAACCGGAGCGATTCACGCTCACGAACCAAATAGCGGCGGCGAGGCGGGTCAGAAGACGCGATTACCCAGAAGCGGCCAGCACCGGCCGGATGTGCGCGGCGGGACCGGAGGCAACGTCTACGCGCTGTTCGAGGATGAGAGAGGCGAGCCTGCCGTGCAAGTAGATGCTCGCGCCCTACCCGAGATCAAAGTCGACTGGGTCTCAGCCAAAGACGGCACGCGCGCGCCCCCACATCTCGAGGACCGGGCAGCCGCCTACGACCGCAGGCACAACACGCTCGAGATCAACGCCGATTTCCGCGGCTATACCGACGTCCTCGACCGCTGGACAAAGCGCTACAAAGGGGTCGCTGGCGCGAACAGCGTCATCGAAGTGATCGCCGCGAGTTGGTGGCAGCAGGCGCTCGAGGAGACGATCCTCGGGGTTCTCGCGCTACGCGGCTCAGAGCACTGGAGCGAGCGCACTGTTGCCGAGGCCCTTTCTGAGGTTTCGCTGACTGCTGCAGCCATGGCTCGATACCACCTCGACGCCGCCCTGAAGCGTGAGTTGGCCATACGGCTCGGGACGCTACGCGCCGCCTGAGCGATCGGTCTCCGCACAGCGGACGCTGAGGACCGAGACGATCGCGCCTGACGGCGGCGTCACGCTATCGCGGCTCGTCAGAAAGGCCGAAAGGCCACGCGCGCCATAGTTGGTGCAATGGGCCGCTCCAAACCTATGCGCTGTTTCTACTGCGGAGCCACAGGCGAGTCGGCCTCCGAGGAGCATGTCCCGAGCCAATTTCTGGGTAGTCGCCTGAAGACGAGACGCGTCTGCCGGGGGTGCAACATCCGCGCGGCCCGCGAGATCGACGACCGGCTCGCTGACTACCTGATGGTCAAGATGCCCAAGGCGCTCGCTGACGTACGCAGCATCAAGCACCAGGGCAAGGAGCCATCGTTCGAGGCCGACGCGACCATCTCGGCCACGGGCGAGCGAGTCCGCGTGCAATTTACGCCACGTGGTCGCGAGGCGCGCCGCCTGAGCGGCGAGACGGTGCACGACGTCATCGAGGTCCGCTACGGCTTCGACTCAGATCTCTGGATTCAATTCACCGCCAAGGTTGCGCTCGGGTGCGCTGCGAAGCTCTTCCCCGATGAGTGGCTGGATGAGCCGCTCGCGCGTGCGCTGCGCAGCCTTCTCTGGCGTGGACCGATCGACAACTCGATCTGGCCGAACGGGATACCGGGCTGGCCAGACGAGCTCGACCCCGAGCATCCGGCCCGCCAGGCTCTCGGCAACGAACGGCACATGATCGGCCTGCTCGCGAATGATGAGGAGACGCCCTCTGCATTCGCCCTCCTGTTCGGCGGGCAGATCACGTGCGGACTTCCGCTCCCCGGCCTCGCGCTCCCCGGATCGGGCCGGGTGTGGGTCCTCGATTGGCGGCCCGGCGACCCTCCGCAAGCAGAGGACTACGACTCTGCGATAGAGCGCTTGCTTCGCGACCGGGAGTGGTCAACCAGCCAGATCGATCGTCTGAAGGCGGGCTAACGCCGGGCTTCAAGTGCCCCGCCGGCGACCCATCAACGACTGCACGTCGACGGGATCGCTAGGTGCCGGATCCTCCCGGCGCCGCGTCCATTCCTCGGTCACACTCCGGGCCTCATCCATGTCTAGACCCCCAAGAATCGCGTTGCGCCGGACGACCAGTTCGTTGACTTCGGCCAATGCGTCGGCGTTCTCGTCGGCCAGCTGTCCGTAGAGCCACAGGTTCAGATCAACCACGAGCTCGCTGTGACGGCGAATAATCGGCCGGAGCGTCAGCGCCTGGCCGTGCGACTCAATGAAAGCCCGCGTCGACGCGGGCCACCCCTCCCATTGCACGAGCTCGCGTACGGAAAGCTGAATCTCGCTTGTGGCGATCACGTTCGGCTGAGGCTGCAAGCGCACCTCATGTCCCACGAACGGAAGCGAATGATGCAGCACGAAGTTACGCAGCCCTTGGATGAACGGGACCTCCGGGTTGGCGACGACTTCCTGCTTTCTCCGCTCGAACTCCTCCACAATCGGCCCGGAGCGATCACGCATCACGCGCCGGGTGTGATCGACGAGCGTCATCGCGCTCGCGACGTAGTTATGCAGCCCCCGCATCACCGCGCCCTCGAACTGTGTCCGCACGACCGGCCGCCGAACGTTCTGGAACAGCTCCACGGCCAGGTTGGCGTCGCTCGCGGCGCGGTCAAGCGGGCCAAGCAGCTCGTCACGATTGGGCATCAGCACGGCGTAGACCGTACGAGCGATCCCGTCATAGAGCTGCTTCTCCAGATATCCCGCGTGCTCGACGATCTGCCGCTGAGCTGCCTCGAGCGCGGCACTGAACTCCTCGTCGCTCAGCGGTTCTGCCATGCGTTTGATTGTGGCGCGCAGCAAAGACGGCACATCCTCCCTCGGCGATCGGCCACCAGACTGGTCAGTCGCCTGGCAGCCCGTTGCTCAAGGATTCGCTTTGGGCGCCGGGCTGGGACCTAGACTGCCGCAGCGTGAATATCCAGCTGATCATCGACGTCTGGAACGAGGAGCACGGGAACCGTCGCCGCGCCGAGCGGTCTGTAGAGCTCCCGGCCGTACCGCGCGTCGGCGAGATCATCGACGTAGCTCGAATGCTCGCGCTCGGCGTGACCGCTGTGCGTTGGCAGCCCCCTGACCAGAGACCGTTGGTGTTCCTCGGCCGAGCGGAGGGAACGTCGTCAAGCGTGACCGATGAGGACGCGCCGGTGCTGACGATGCCCGAGACCTATGTGGACCAGCTCCGCGAGGCTGGCTGGCAGCTGAGCGACTGGTAGCCGCGCCCGGGTACGCCCCAGCGGAGCGGAGACGCCGCGGTTTCCGCCAGAACGACGCAACCTGGCCTACAGGTCTCAGCCACATGGACAGAAGAAGGTCTCTCACATGGCATGAGAGACCTCTCCCGAGGGACGCAGCCGCTAACGGCGGCCCAGTCTCACATGGATGAGACGCATACCGTCTCAGATCAATGAGATTGCCCTGTCTCACATCGGTGAGACGCCGCACCGCTTGGGCACGCGAGGGTTTAGTCTCGCGCAGCGAGGCGAGCAGTACCTGAAGGGTCGTCAGACGCTGCTGGCCGTCGATCACCGAGAAAACCTTGACCCGGCCAGGATCTGCCGAACGCAGCTCGATAACGATCGTCCGAGGAAGTGAGCGAGCATTGGTTGACCAGCCAGGCGCCCGTTCGCCGCGTCGACTACGTCCTCCCACAACGGAATCCATTGCTCGTCCTTCTCCCAGACATACGGCCGCTGGAAGATCGGAACCTCGTAGTGGATCCGATCGGCGAAAAGATCCTGGAGGGTGACCAGCCGCGGATCAATCATCTGCCGACTGTAGCCGGCGACATCGTTGAGCGGCGTCCCCTCCTGGGAACGACCACGTGATGTGGTGCGATCAGGACGATCAGGGAGATAGTCTCTCGTGTGTTTTGGGGATTGTTTTAGGGTGGGCTCTATGGTAGTGTGGACGTGACCAAAGGAGGAATGCGATGCCCCTCGTTCTCAGTACTGCCGAGCAGCTTGAGCATGACGCTTCCGCGCAGCCGATCGCGGTGGTCGCCGGCTTCCTGCAGGACACCCTCGGGCAGCGGATGACCGCCTACCTCGGCGGGCTCAACGATGTCAAGCAGATCGGCCGCTACCGCAAGCCCGAGGGGCCCACGCCCACCCCGCAGGTCGCACTGCGGCTGCGTGAGGGCTACAAGGTCGTGCGCATGTTGCTCGACTGCTACGACCAGGCCACCACCCGCAACTGGCTGTTCGGCACCAACAGCCGCCTCGACGACCAGGCGCCGATTGGGGTGCTGCGCAACGGCAAGGTACCCGAGGACTTCGTCGCCGTGGTCCGCGCCGCGCGCCAATTCGCCAGCGCAGACGTGTGAACACCCCCGGCCTGGAGACGCCGGACAACATCCGCTGGCGGGTCGGCCACATCTCCGACCCGATCGGGTTCATCCCAAGGGAGCGATGCTCATGGAACCATCGCTTCGACGACTCCAAGCAGCGGTTCCGCACGCTCTACTGCGCGATCCGCCCAGAGACCGCCCTGCGCGAGGTGCTCGCTGACCTACGCCGCAACACCGATGAGCTGGCCCGCTATCTCAAGACATTCGGTGAGGAAGCCCGCGCCGACCTGCCGGCCGAGGAAATCTCTGCCGACTGGCGAGGACAGAACGTGCTCGCTCCCTGCCAGATCGACAGCGACGGCGAGATCCTCGACCTCACCGACCCCGCTGTGCGCCACCAGATCGAGCAGCGCCACGCCGCCCTGCTGGCCACCCACGGGATGGCCCATCTTGACATCGCCCAGGTCACGGTCAGGCGCCGCGCAGTAACCCGTGCGCTCGCCACAGACGCCTACGACGAGCTCGGCTGCGCGGGGATTCGCTTCCCCTCCCGACTCGACGGCCTGCCCTGCTACGCCCTATTCGAGGGCCGCGCTCGACTCGAAGCCATCGACCCGCCGATCCCGTTGACGGACCCCCCTCCCCCGGCCCTCGAACACGTTGCCGCCGATTGGGGCCTCCTGCTGCAGCCAGCACCAAAAAAGCGCTGGTCGCGTCCTGTTTCCCGGGTGAATTTGCTGAGGCGTAGCTCCGCTTGCTGCGGATGTTATGCGGCGATCACCTCCTCGGGGTCGTCGGTCACGGGTGGCGCTGGGTCCTCGTGTAGCTGACGGCGTAGGCGCTCGATC
>DASZIQ010000015.1:0-14240 GCA_035948945.1 Solirubrobacteraceae bacterium | reverse complement strand
GGCGTGCTGGCCCTGCCCAGCTGGTTTGGCGCGTGGGGGCCGATCGCGCTCGACGACCAGGACCCGAACGATGTCGACCGGCTGCTGGCGCGCGGCTGCGTCGGTGTCTGCCTGCCCGCGGGGGCGCTCGCCGGCCCTGGCGCGCTGGCGCTCAGCGCGCCGCTGCTGGAGCGGATCGAGGCCCGCGGGGCGCCCGTGTTCGTGCACCCCGGCCCCGCGCCGGGCCTGCGCGCCGCGGAGGCCTCGCTGAGCGAGCCGTTGTGGTGGCGGTCGCTGACCGATTATGTCGCCCAGATGCAGGCCGCGTGGCTGACGTTCGCGACGCTCGGCCGGCGCGAGCATCCGCGACTGCGGGTCGTGTTCGCGATGCTCGCGGGTGGCGCGCCGCTGCTCAGCGAGCGGCTCTCGGCCCGCGGCGGGCCGCACTGCGATCTGCGCGATCCGCTTGTCTACTACGACACCTCCAGCTATGGCCCGGCGGCGGTCGAGGCGATGGCGCGCAGGGTCGGTGGGGAGCAGCTGGTGTACGGCTCCGACCGTCCCGTGGTCGAGCCGATGCCCACCGGCCGCGAGGCGCTGCTGGCGGAGAACGGTGTCCAGCTGCTGGAGCGCACCGGCGCGATCCGCGCGATCCGGACGGCGCGCTCGGTGCGTGCGGTGCGCACGGGGGTGGCGCTGTGAGCGCCCGCCGAGTACCGGGAGAGGCGTTATGAGTCGCCCCGCACGGCTGGTGTGGTTTGCCGCGGCGCCCGACCCGCCGCCCCCAGATCCGCTGAGCTTCGCCGTGGAGCGGTTCGAGCGGCTGCTGGCCGCGCCCGAGCCGGTACCCGCAGAGGACCCAGAGGACCCGCACGCGTATCTGAACCCCGAGCAGCTCGAGCGCTTCGCCGCCGCGCTCGCGGCCGACCCGGCGCGCTGGCGCCACCTCGTCCGTCATCGCTCTGACGCGCGGGTGTACGAGCAGGTCTTTTCCGACGAGCGCGTCAACGCGTGGCTGATCTGCTGGAGCGATGGCCACGACACCGGCTTCCACGACCACGACGACTCGGCCGGCGGTATCGCCGTGGTGGCGGGACGAGTGCGCGAGGAGCGCCTCGCGGTCGGCTCATCCACGGTGACGCGCGAGCTCTCGGCGGGCGAGTGCTTCAACGTGCCGGCGACCGCGATCCACCGCGTGCTCAACGGCGGCGCGCAGCCGGCGATCACGATTCACGCCTACTCGCCGCCGCTCACGCGCATGGGCGCCTACCGGGTCGGGCCGGGCGGCGCGCTCGAGCGCGAGGCGCTCTCCCACGAGCAGGAGCTTCGCGCGGAGGCGCTCGCGGCATAGCACCGGCTCGCGCTGGATCATCCGGTGCTGCCACTGCCACGCCGAACACTAAAGTTCCTCTGGTGCTCACCCGCGAAACCTCGGCCCCCGCTGAGACCGAGGCGGTGGGCGCCGAGCTGGCGGGGTGGGTGCGACCGGGGGATGTGGTGCTGGTGCGCGGCGAGCTGGGCGCCGGCAAGACGACGCTGGTGCGCGGCGCCGCGCGGGCGCTTGGAGTGACCGACCCGGTCACCAGCCCCACGTTCGGGATCGGGCACCGCTACCGCGGCGCGGAGGTGACCGTCGCCCATCTTGACCTCTACCGCCTGGCGGGGCTGGAGCAGGAGGTCCCCGGCCTGCTGGAGGACTACCTGACGGCGGACAGCATCGCGTTCGTGGAGTGGCCGGAGGAGGGCAGCCCGGAGCTGGAGGGGGCGCGAGCGCAGGTGACGATCACGCACGGCGGCGGCGATCGCCGGCGGATCGAGATGTGGGAGGCGCACGAGCAGGACGCCGGCGCTGATCGGCAGGGCGCTGATCGGCAGGGCGCGGAGCGGCAGGGCGTGCAGCGGCAGCGCGGGGCGGGGGGCGGCTTGGGGAAGGACGCAGGGCGATGATCGTGCTGGGCTTCGACACGGCCACGCCCGCGACCGCCGTGGGGTTGCGGCTCGCCGACGGGACCACGCTACGGGCATACGACGAGCCCGAGGCCGGCGAGCGCCCCGGACACACCACGCGGTCGCTGGCGCTGGCAAGCGAGCTATTGGCGCAGGCGGGCATCGGCTGGGGCGCGCTGGAGCGGATCGCCGTGGGCGTGGGGCCGGGCACGTTCACCGGCTTGCGCGTCGGGGTCGCCACGGCGCGTGGGCTGGCGCAGTCGCTGGGGGTCGAGGTGGTGGGCGTGAGCAGCTTGCGGGTGCTTGCGCATGCCGCCCTGGGGGAGCCCGGCTCGCAGGCGCATCGCTGTGTCCTCGCGACGATCGACGCACGCCGTGGGGAGGCGTACGCCGCGGCGTATGACACACAGGGCGAGTTGGCCCCGCCCCGCGCGCTCGCGCCGGAGGCGCTGGCGGCGCTGCCCGCGGAGCTCGACGGCGAGCGCGATTGGTTGGCGGTCGGCGACGGGGCGCTACGCTTTCGGGGATATCTGGAGGCGATCGCGGTGGCGGTCCCAGTGGACACCTCGCCGCTCCACCGAGTTGACGCCGGGGTGCTGTGCGAGCTGGCCCTGAGCGCGCCGGCGGGCGATCGGGAGGCGGTGCTGCCTGACTACCGCCGCCGGCCGGATGCGGAGATCTCCTTGGAAACCAGAGGAAGCAAGAAGTGAGCACACCGCTAATCGCCGACGTCGCCTCCGAGCAGCCGCACCTGGAGATCCGGCGCCTGGCCTACCCCGACCTGCCGCAGGTGATCGGGATCGAGCGGCGCGCGTTCCCCACGCCGTGGTCGCTGGCGATGTTCGTGCTGGAGCTCTCCAAGCCCTCGGGGATCTGCCTGGCGGCCGTGATGGACACGGGCGGGAGCAGGCGGTTGGTGGGGTACATGATCTGCTCCCGCTATGAGACTGTGTGGCACGTGATGAACGTGGCGGTCGCCCCCGAGCACCGCCGCGAAGGCGTGGCGTCGGCGCTGCTGGGCGAGCTGTACGAGCGCGTCGACGACGAGCAGGCGCGCTACACGCTGGAGGTGCGCCGCTCCAACGACGTGGCGATCCGGCTCTACGAACGGGAGGGCTTCCGCGCGGCGGGAATGCGCAGGCGCTACTACCAGGACAACGGGGAGGACGCCCTCGTGATGTGGCGCACACCGGCGACGCTGGTGGGGTCGCTGGAGGACGTGCCCAACCCGGGCTTCCTGTGAGGGTCCTCGCGCTGGAGACCAGCTGTGACGATACCTGCGCAGCGGTCATCGATGGAGAGGGCCGGATCCATTCGAACGTGATCTCCTCCCAGGAGGTTCACGATCGCTTTGGGGGGGTCGTCCCCGAGATCGCATCCCGCCGGCACCTGGAGATCGTCAACCTCGTCGTGGCCAGCGCGCTGGAGCGGGCGGGCACCACCCTCAATGAGATCGATCTGATGGCGGCCACCCGCGGCCCCGGCCTGGTGGGGGCGCTGCTGGTGGGCTTCGTCACTGGAAAGGCGCTCGCCGCCGCGCGGGAGCTGCCGTTTGCGGCGGTCGATCATTTGCAGGGTCACGTGGCGGCCAACTTCATCGCCGGCGGGGATGGCCCGTTCGAGCCGCCCTTCGTGTGCCTGATCGCAAGCGGCGGACATACGCTGCTGGCGCACGTGCGCGAGCACGAGGGCTTCGAGGTGCTGGGCAGCACGCTCGACGACGCTGCCGGGGAGGCGTTCGACAAGGGCGCCCGCATGCTCGGCCTCGGCTACCCCGGCGGGGTAGCGCTCGAAGCGCTCGCCAAGGAGGGCGACCCGACGGCCTTCCCGTTCTCCGCGGGAGGGCCCCGACCGGGGCTGGGCGTGGGCCGCCAGGCGTTCGCGCACAGCCTCGACTTCTCCTTCGCGGGCCTGAAGACCGCGCTGCTGTACAAGGTGCGCGAGCTCTCCGAGGGCGAGCTCCCGGCGCGGGCGGCCGATCTCGCGGCCTCCTACCAGGCGGCGATCGTCGCGCGCCTGGTGGAACGGGCCGAGCGGGCGCTGGAGCAGACCGGCCTCGAGCGCCTCGCGGTCGGCGGGGGGGTCGCCGCCAACGGCGAGCTGCGCCGGCGCCTCGGCGAGCTGGGCGCGAACGTGCACGTGCCCGAGCGGGTGCTGTGCACCGACAACGCCGCGATGATCGCCAGCGCCGCGCGCTTCGCCGAGCGGCTGCCCTACCCGGAGTACCTGCCGCTCGACGTGTACGCGACCGGCGAGCGCAGGTAGGACATTTCCGAGGCGAGGCCGCGGGAACCATCTCTATAGTCACGGGCGATGGCATTCGGGGAGCTCACAGAAGCCGGGAGGCACGCGCCTGGGGCCAGCATCCCCGTTGCGACCGAAGCCGGGGGACACGCGCCTGCGGCGCGAATCCCCGTTTCGACCGAAGCCGGAGGACACGCGCCTGCGGCGCGAATCCCCGTTTCGGCCAGCACGGCGGAGGCCGAGCGCAACGGACACGAAGACCCCGGGGACGGGATGCCCACCCACCACGAGCGGCTCTCGCTGGGGGTGGCGGCGCGGCTGTCGCGCTACCTGCAGGTGCTCACGCAGGCGCGCAAGATGGGCAAGGAGACGATCTCCTCCCAGGAGCTCTCCGACTACACCCACGTCAACTCGACGCAGATCCGCCGCGACCTGTCCGGCTTCGGCAAGTTCGGCAAGCGCGGCGTCGGCTACAACGTCGAGTCGCTGGTGTCGCAGATCCGCAAGATCCTGCGCACCGCCGGGCAGCACAACATCGCGCTGTTCGGGGCGGGCCACCTCGGCCAGGCGATCGCCTCCTCGGACATCTTCGCCGACCACGGCTTCCGCGTGGTGGCGATCTTCGACGTGGACCCCGACAAGGTGGGCACCACCGTCGGCACCAAGGTCGTGCGCCACACCCGCGAGCTGCGCCAGATGGTCGAGGACGAGGACATCGTCGTCGGCGTGCTCGCGATCCCCGGCGCCGTCGCCCAGCAGCTCGCCGACGAGTTGGTGCAGGCGGGCGTGAAGATCATCTTCAACTACTCCGAGTCGCTGCTGGCGGTGCCGCCGGAGGTCACCGTCCACACCTCCAGCCCCGCTGTCGACCTGCTGTACGCGCTGTACTTCTACTTGACCTGACCGGCCGTCCCGCGGAGCCCTCCGTCCCAATGTCCTGCCGTCCAGATCCGAACTCATCCCCGACCCCAAGGGTTCTCGGGATGTGGGCCCCACGCCGCTCGCGGAGAGGTTGCGCGTCGTGAGCGGCTTGGACCTCGACCGGGCGGCGGAGACCTTCGCGCAGGCGGTGGACGGCACCGTCGGCCTGGAGGAGGAGTTCTCGCTGCTGCACCCCGCCACGCTGGAAATGGTGCCCCGCTTCGAAGCGCTGCGCGAGGCCGCCCGCGTGCGGGGGCGGGCAGGCGACCAATCGCTCTACGAGCACATCACCGGCGAGCTGATCTCCGCGGAGATCGAGATCGTGTCGGGCCCCGGCGCCGACTTCCACGACGCGCTGGCACGCCAGCGCGAGCGCCGCCGGCGGCTGTTCGCGCTGGCCGAGGAGGAGGGGCTGGCGCTGGGCGCCACGGGGACGCATCCGTGGGCCGACTACCGCGAGCAGCGGATCATCGACACCGAGCACTACCGCCGCGTCGAGGAGGGCCTCAAATACGTGGCGTGGCGCAACAACACGTTCTCCATGCATGCGCACGTGGGGGTGCGCGACGCCGATCGCGCGGTGCGCGTGTGCGACCGCCTGCGCGGGGTGCTGCCGCTGCTGCTTGCGATCTCCGCCAACTCTCCCTACCTCGACGGCCGCGACGCGGGCCTGCACTCGGCGCGCACGCAGAGCTTCACGCGCAGCTTTCCCCGCTGCGGGGTGCCCGACGCGTTCGGCGGGTGGCGGGCCTACCGCGAGTACATCGAGCAGTTGAAGCGCACCAACTCGATCGTGGAGTACACGCAGGTGTGGTGGTCGGTGCGCCCGCACTTCGCGTTCGGCACGGTGGAGGTGCGCATCTGCGACGCGCAGAGCACCGCGGCGGAGTCCGAGGCGCTGGCGGGGCTGCTGGTCGCCTGCGTGGCGCAGGCCGCGCGCGATGTCGACGAAGGCGTTCCCTTCGCCGATCCCACGCCGCGAATGGTCGAGGAGAACATGTGGCGCGCGATCCGCTTCGGCCTCGACGGGCGGCTGATCGACCTCGAGCGCGTCGAGGAGTACCCGGCGCGCGAGGCCGTGGAGCGGCTGGCAAGATGGAGCGCCCCGGTGCGCGGGGAGCTCGGCATCGAGCCGGCCTTCCCCGAGCACAACGGGGCCCAGCGCCAGCGCGCGATGATCGAGCAGGGCGCCACGCGCGAGGAGGTCTTCGCGGCGGCGGTGGCGGAGACCAGGCAAACCTACTCAGCGGAGGTGGCGGTGTGAGCACGCAGGAGGCGCAGCAGGATCCGACAGGCACGGGGCAGGGGAGCGCGGATGCATCGGGTGAGCCGCAGTCGCGTGCGAGCACCGCCACCGGCGGGATGGGCGGCGAGGCGGGGCAGCCGAGCGAAGCGGAGCTCCGCGCGGCGTACGAGGCCGAATTGAGCCGCATCACGAGCGCCGACATGGTGCTGCAGGCGACCGTCTCGCTGCTGAACATCGGCGCGCGCCGCCTCGGCCTGGTCGGCGGGCCGGATCCGGCGGCGCCCCCGCAGGAAACCCCCGAGCGCGACCTCGAGCAGGTGCGCGACGCGATCGACGCCGTGCGCGGGCTGATGCCCGTGGTCGAGCGCCGCGCGCCGCAGGAAGCGCGCCCGCTGCGCGACGCGCTCTCGCAGTTGCAGATGGCGTACGCGCGCGAGTCGCAGAGCACACCTGCTGCGCCCGCGCCCCCACCGGCGCAGGCCGCACCGCAGGCTGCCCCCGCTTCGCCGCAGCCGCAGCCGGACGCCACGCCCGGCCCGGGCCCGGCGGAGTCGAGCGGCCGTCTGTGGGTGCCGGGACGCTGAGTCTTCATGCGGGCGATCGTTGGGGATCGTCCGCGCGGGTCAGCGCACGGACGTGGCGCATGGGCGCTGGCCGAAACGGGGATGCTCGCCGAAGGCGAGTGTCACCCGGCTTCGGTCCTCCCTGCCCGGCGGCGGCGCCGCATTTGCCACCTAAACGCCCTCCGCCGCGCGGCACGATAGACTGCGCGCGCTTTTCCGCCGGGTAGGCGCTCGACCGAGCGATCCGGGCGGATGGTGGACATTTGTGCGCGCGAGCCTTCGCGCGGCACGCCAACCGACCGGAGGATTTCTGTTGAGCAGCTTCCTGACAAACCACGGGGTCGTCGTCGCCCTCGTTTGCGCCGCCTGTGCCGTCGTGTACGGACTGTTGACGACGCGCGCTCTACTGGCGCTCTCGCCCGGCAACGAGCGCATGCAGAGCATCTCGCTTGCCGTCCAGCAGGGCGCGCGCGCGTACCTGAACCGCCAGTACATGACGATCGCCGCCGTCGGCGTGGTCGTGTTCGTCGCGCTGATCCCCATCCAGAACATCGCCGTCGCGTGCGGCTTCGCGATCGGCGGCATCCTCTCCGGCGCGGCCGGCTACATCGGCATGAACGTCTCCGTGCGCGCCAACGCGCGCGTCGCCGAGGCCGCCCGCGGGGGCGTGTCGCCCGCGCTGAGCGTCGCCTTCCGCGGCGGCGCGATCACCGGCCTGCTGGTCGTTGGCCTCGCCCTGTTGGGGGTCGCCGGCTACTACGGCCTGCTCACCGCGGTCTTCAACGACTCCCAGAAGACGGCCGTGGACGCGCTGATCGGGCTCGGCTTCGGAGGCTCGCTGATCTCGATCTTCGCCCGTCTCGGCGGCGGCATCTTCACGAAGGCGGCCGACGTCGGCGCCGACCTCGTGGGCAAGGTCGAGGCCGGCATACCCGAGGACGATCCCCGCAACCCCGCGACGATCGCCGACAACGTCGGCGACAACGTCGGCGACTGCGCCGGGATGGCGGCCGACCTGTTCGAGACTTACGCCGTCACCGCCGTCGCGGTGATGCTGTTGGGGGTGCTCACCTTCGAACAATCCACCCGCGTGGTGCTGTTCCCGCTGGTGCTGGGTGGCGTCGCGATCATCGCCTCGATCATCGGCACCTTCGCGGTGCGCACCACCACGGGCAATGTCGAGCGCGCGCTCTACCAGGGCCTCGTCCTCTCCGGTCTGCTGGCCGCCGCCGCGTTCGCGCCGGTCACCTACTGGCTGATGCACGGCGTCGCGCTGAAGAGCACCTCCGAGGCGATCAGCTGGTGGAAACTCTATCTCTGCGCGCTGATCGGCATCGGCGTAACGGCCTGCCTGTTCCTGATCACCGACTACTACACCTCCACGCGCTTCTCGCCGGTGAAGAAGACCGCCAAAGCGTCGCTCACCGGCCACGCCACCAACATCATCCAGGGCTTCGGCTCGGGCCTGCAGGCCACCTCGCTGCCGGCCGTCGTGATCGTGCTCGGCATCCTCGGCGCCTGGAAGCTCGCGGGCGGCGGCACCACCGGGATCTACGGCATCGGCGTCGCCGTCATGGGCCAGCTCTCGCTGACCGGGCTGATCGTCGCGCTCGACGCGTTCGGGCCGATCACCGACAACGCCGGCGGGATCGCCGAGATGGCCGACCTGCCCGAGGAGGTGCGCAACGTCACCGACCCGCTCGACGCCGTAGGCAACACCACCAAGGCCGTCACCAAGGGGTACGCGATCGGCTCCGCCGCGCTCGCCGCGGTCGTGCTGTTCGCCGGCTTCCGCCTGGAATTGGAAGCGCACGGCACCACTCTGAGCTTCGGCATCAACGAACCGCCGGTGCTGATCGGGCTGCTGCTCGGCGGGCTGATGGTGTGCCTGTTCGCCTCGCTCTCGATCGAGGCCGTCGGGCGCGCCGGGGGCGCCGTCGTCGAGGAGGTGCGCCGCCAGTTCCGCGAGCACCCCGGGATCATGGAGGGCACCGAAGAGCCCGAATACGCCACCTGCGTTGACATCGTCACCCGCACCGCCCAACGCGAGATGATCCTCCCCTCGCTGCTGCCGATCGGGATGACCGTGATCGTCGGCCTGATCGACACCCAGGCGCTCGGGGGCATGTTGATCGGCGTGATCGTCGTGGGCTTCTTCTTCGCGGTGATGATGACCGCCGGCGGCGGCGCGTGGGACAACGCGAAGAAGCTGATCGAGGACGGCGCCTTCGGCGGCAAGGGCTCCGACGCCCACGCCGCCTCGGTCACCGGCGACACCGTCGGCGATCCCTTCAAGGACACCGCCGGGCCGGCGATCAACCCGATGATCAAGGTCGCCAACATCGTCGCGATCCTGATCATTCCGCTGATTACCTGAGCCGGCTGGACTGGAGCCGCCCGCCCGCCCGTCTGTCTGCCCACCCGTCCGCTTGTCCACCCGCGAGGGGTAGCGGCGGGCGGGCGGCCTACGGTTCATAACCTCAAGTGGAGAGGCGCGCGCGGGCGTGGGGCATGGAGGCCCCACGTAACGACGCGTGTCGGCAACATCGCCGCGCGGACGATCCCAATGCCATACATCCCGTACACGACCAGCTGCGAAATCGGTCGCTTCCTAGGGACGCCATGAGCACGCCCCCCGACGGCTCCGACTGGGAGTGGCTGGAACCCGCGGGCTCTAGGGAGCCGGCGCGCCAGCGGCTCACCGCGTGGTCCGCGGCCGCGCTCGAGCGCACGATCGGCTCGCCGATCCTGTTCGGGATCGTCTACACCTCGCTGGCCTCCGCCGTGTTCTTCTCGCTCGGGGTGGTCGTCGATCACGCGCTCGGGCTCACCCCGCTCGTGTTCCTTGCCGCCGCGCTGCTGTTCGGGCTGACCGCGCTCACCTACGTCGAGGGGGCCTCCCTGCACCAGGAGCCCGGGGGTTCCACGGTATTCGCCCGCTACGCCTTCAACGAGCTCGTCTCGTTCATCGCCGGCTGGGCGATCCTGCTCGACTACATCATCCTGATCGCGGTCTGCGCCTACGCCGCCACGCAGTACCTGAAGGTCTTTTGGGCGCCGCTCGGCCACTCCACCGAGGCGCTGGTGCTGGCGCTGGCGATCATCGCCTACGTCGTGGCCGCCAACATCCGCGGCCTCTCCTCGCGGCGTGGGCTGCGCATCGGCGTGCTCGTCGTCGGGGCTTTGGCGCTCGAGCTGTTCGTGATCGCGCTCGGCTTGATTCTTTATTTCAACCCCCACACGATGTTCTCATCGATCCACCTCGGCCGCGCCCCCTCCTGGTCGGGGCTGATCTTCGCGCTGACGATCACCACGATGGCGTTCACCTCGGTCGAGTACGCCTCCGGTCTCGCGGGCGAGGTGATCGCCAGCCGCCGGGCGCTGCGGCGGCTGCTGGTGAGCGGCATCGCCGTGCTCGTCCTCGCCTACGTCGGCGTGGCGCTGCTCGCCGTCACCGCCTTCCCGATCCACGGCACCCACTCCGCGCTCGCCCACCGCTACCTCGATGACCCCGTGATCGGGCTGGTCGATCGCCTGCGCCCCCACGCGCTCGCGCAGGTGCTGCGCTACGCGATGGGCGCGGTCGTCGCCGTCACGCTTGTTGCCGCCGCCAACTCGGCGATGCTGGGGCTCTCGCGCCTGGCCTACTCGCTCTCGACCAACCGCCAGATCCCGAGTGGCCTCGGGCGCCTGCACCAGCGCCGCTCCACGCCCTGGGTGCTGATCCTGCTCGCCGGCCTGCTCGCCGCGGTGCTGGTCGTGCCCGAGAACATCGACTTCCTCGTCGGCATCTACGCCTTCGGGGCGGTGCTCTCGTTCACGATCGCCCACCTCTCGGTGGTGCGCCTGCGCTACCGCGAGCCCCTGCGCCGCCGGCCGTTCCGCACGCCGCTGTCGGTGCGCTTCCGGGGGGGCCGCCTGCCGCTGCTGGCGGTGCTCGGCGCGCTGCTCTCCGGCGCCGGGTGGGTCGCGCTGATCCTCGTCCACCACCCCGCCCGCTACGTCGGGCTCGGCTGGATGGCCGCCGGCCTCGTGCTCTACCTCGTCTACCGCCATCTCGACGAGTCCTCGCCGCTGCGGCGCGTCACCGTGGCGCCCGAGGTGCTGCGGCCCGAGCAGCCCCGCGCGCGCGACTACGGCTCGATCCTCGTGCCGCTGCACGGGGGCGCGCTCGACGATGAGATCGTGCACACCGCAGCGCTGCTGGTCGCGGGCGAGCCGACCGACGAGGCCGCCGTCGACGCCGTCACGATCGAGGCGGTGTGGATCTTCGAGATGCCGATGGCGCTCACGCTCGACGCCCGCCTGCCCGAAGACCGCTTCCGGGGCGCCCGCGCGGCGCTCGCGCACGCCAAGGAGCTGGGCGAGGAGCACGCCGGCGTGCACGTCGCCACCGCCACGGTCCGCGCGCGCTCCGTCGGCGCCGCGATCGTCGAGGAGGCCCGCCGCCGTGGGGTGGAGGCGATCGTGCTCGGCGCCGAAGAGCCCTCCCGCATCCTCGGCGGCGCCCGCTTCGGGGGCCGCCGAGGGCTCGAGAGCTACGCCGGGAACGTCGTGCGCTACGTGGTCGCCCGCGCCCCCTGCCGCGTGATCGTCACCGCGCCGCCGGTGAGCCCCAACACCCTCTAAGCTGCGGCTCATGTTCGTCTTGATCGTTGGCGCCGGGCGCGTCGGCTCGGCCGTCGCCCGCTCCGCGCTCGCGGCCGGCCACGAAGTGTCGGTGCTGGACGAGGACCTGCTCTCGCACGAGCGCCTCAACGCCGGGCAGGCCACGAGCTGGGAGGAAGCCGGCGGACTGTTCACGGTCGGCACCGCCCTGGAGGTCGAAGCGCTGGTGCAGGCCGGGGTGGAGCGCGCCGACGTGTTCATCGCCTCCACCAACGGCGACAACACCAACCTGATCATCGCCCAAATCGCCCAAAAGCGCTTCGAGGTGCCGAAGGTCATCGCCCGCGTGATGGACCCCGCGCGCGCCGGCTGGTACGGCGAATTGGGACTGCACACGATCTCCCCCACGCGGCACGCGATCGAGATGTTCGAGCGCGCGCTGACGGTGGAGCACGCCGCGTAAGGGATCGTCTGTGTACGCGATCATCGTCGGCGCAGGGAAGGTCGGGCGCAACCTCGCCCGCGAGCTGATCGCCAAGGGCCAGGAGGTCACGTTGATCGAGTCCTCCCGCCCCCGCTACCTCTCGATCGAGGAGGAGTTCGAGCACGCCGCCCAATACGGCGATGCCACGGAGCTGTGGGTGCTCGAGCGCGCCGGCATCCAGCGCGCCGACCTCGTGATCGCGGTCACCGGCGACGACGAGGACAACATGCTCGTGTGCCAAGTCGCCAAGGAGAAGTACCTCTGCGATCCCATCATCGCCCGCGTCAACAACCCCCGCAACCACGAGCACTTCAAGCTGCTGGGCATCCAGCCGGCGGTCTCCGCCACCGACCTGATCCTGCGCCTGATCGAGCACGAGGTGCCCCGCTACGGCCTCGTCCACCTGCTGGCCCTCGAAGAGGAGCGCCTGGAGATCATCGAGCTGGAGGTCATCCCCGGCGCCCCCGCGGTGGGCCGGCGCGTCGCCGACGTCGAGCTGCCCGAAGGCTCGCTGATCATCTCCGTGCTGCGCGGCGGCGCGGGCTTCGTCCCCAAGGCCGACACCGTGATCGAGGCCGGCGACGAGGTGCTGCTCGTGCTCGACCCGGGCCTCGAGGGTTCGATAACCGGGTTCTTTGCGCCGAATGGCGGCCTGCCGGGGGGGTAGGAGGTCCTCCGTCTCGTACGCGCTGGGGCGGCACGCGGCGCCTCGTGCCTTGTGCGGGTTTGGGTCAGAGTGAGCTTGGGGTGATGACCGGCAGTCCCTGTGCGCTTGCGGCTGCCAGCAGGCGATTGTCATAGGCGAGCAGCTCGTCGGCTTCGACGCGCAGCGCACTGGCAAGATGGATCGCATCGAGGGTGCGGACGGTCACGGATGTGAGCTTGCGGCTGGCACGCAGCACAGAGGCGCTCACTGCCACGAGCATGCAGGAGGACAACAATCGGTCAACCTCCGCCTGCGCCTCCTCGCTGGGATTCGCCAGCTTCGTCGCGCGCGCGACCTCCACGATTGCGAGTCGGCTGGTGACCATGACGGCTGGATGATCTGCCAGGTGGCTTTCGAGCGCGGAGGTCTCCGGCTCTTCGATGACGAGCTTCACGAGCGCCGAGGAGTCGGCGTATACGAGGCGCCGTTCAGCGCTCAGCGCGATCTTCCTGGAGCGCGTCGCTCGCGGTGAGTGCGCCTGTCACGGGGTAGCGCCGCAGAGGCTCGTCGAGGGGGACGCCCGGGGTGATGTCGCTCGCCTCGTGCAAACGGTCGATCCGATCGACTGGCGCCGGCGCAAGCACCGCCACACGCTCCCGATGGTGGGTGATCTCGATCGTCTCCCCGGCGCGGACGCGACGAATCGTCGCGGTCAGGTTGTCGCGAAGCTCGCGTATGCCAATCTGCCCGGACATTGTGTCCACATGCTACCACAACTCGATATGAGCGTAGCGGCAGTGGGTCTCGAGAAGGCCGCGCTCACGCCCTGACGTGGCCGTCCACTATCCTTGATCCCCCGGTCCGGGATGGTGTAATCGGTAACACGCGTGCCTCTGGAGCACGAATTTGGGGTTCGAGTCCCTGTCCCGGAGTACGCTAACGCCCCGTGAATACGGGGCGTTTCGCGTTTTGGGGCGTTTCGCGTTTTTCAACCCCACTCGGGCCAGGATTTGGGCCAGTCCTGCTGACCAAGAGCACTCGGTCCGAGGCGCTGCATAAGCTCGTTCGATGGCTCCAGCGAAGCGATCCAGGGAGAAGACCGACTCCGCTGCCGGTGGGCCGCCTCCGATTCGGCGGCGCTGGCGCGACTACAAGACCGCAGCGGGTCGTAGTCCGGTCGAAGGGTTCATCGACAAGCTCTCCGACTCCGACGCGGCGGCTGTACTCGCCGGCATGGAGGAGGTTCGCGATCGAGGTCTGCGGGCCGCCCGCCATCTTGACGGGGATATCTGGGAGGTCAGAGTGGACGGCGATCGGGTCATCTACCGCATCCTGCTTGCGGAGGAAGGCAGCCGCGGACAGATCCTGCTGGCATTGGACGGGTTCAACAAGAAGACGCAGAAGACGCCCCCGGCCACTATCGAGCTGGCGAAGAGACGTCTTGCGGATTGGCGGCGGCGTGGGGAGCAATTGTCAAGAGTTGTGGATGAGGAGGTGAAGCATCAGGCGGCGACCTTCTCGTCCGTTGTCGTGGTTTCGTCGTTGGTGACCTTGATTCCGTCCTTGAACTTTACGCCGTCGAGTACGTCGGTGACGAGCTCG
>DASZIQ010000014.1:0-13621 GCA_035948945.1 Solirubrobacteraceae bacterium | reverse complement strand
CTCCCGGAAGAACCCCTCCCAGCGCAGCATCCCAAACAACTTCCCGGTCCGCCGCGCGCTCGAGAGCGCCTGCGCCACGGGCCGGCAGCTGCATGCGTACTCCATGAAGCTGCCCTCCAGATCCTCCCGGAAGCGAGGGAGATCAACCAGATCCGGGATCAGGATGACCTGATAGAGGCCGCTGTCGGCGTATGTGGCGGTCACCAGCCGATTGCCCCAGCGGTGGAACACGAATGCCGGATCGGAGTCGGGCTCGACTCCCTCGAAGAAGGACCAATAGAGGAATCGCTCGTTCGGCGTGAGGTTGTACTTGCGAGCCCCGACGAGGCTCGCGATCGTCGAGTTGCGACCGTCGGCGCCGACAACCAGCCGTGCCCGGAGCGTCCTCTCCGAGCCGTTCTGTGCGACCCGCACGCCAGCCACTCGACCCCGATCCTCGAGGAGTCCTGTCACCTTGCTCGCCATCTGCAGATCGGCGCCCGCCTCCACGGCGGTCTGAGCCAGGATCGGATCGAGCAGCAGCCGACGCACCGATGCCGTACCGCCAATGTCGCCTGAATGCAGCTGAATCGGGGTCACGAGCTCGAGGTCCTCCGCGCGCAAGTCGACGCGGTCGACGAACGGCGCGCCGGTCGCGCGTATCTTGTCGATGACCCCGAGGCGGTCTAGGAACGTCAGCGCCTGGGCCTCGAAGATGTGCGTCGAGAGGGTGTCGCTCGGAAAGCTGGCCTGCTCCACGAGCGCGACCTTGACGCCCCGGCGTGCGAGCAGCGCCGCCAGCGGCGACCCCGAGCAGCGCGCACCCACGACGATCACATCGAATTCCTGGCTCATGTGTCCTCCGATCTCTCTGTTG
Organism: Solirubrobacteraceae bacterium; assembly: GCA_035948945.1. Classification (GTDB taxonomy): domain Bacteria; phylum Actinomycetota; class Thermoleophilia; order Solirubrobacterales; family Solirubrobacteraceae; genus Palsa-744. The sequence continues at coordinate 12,765 of DASZIQ010000014.1, read as the reverse complement.
GCTGCGAGGGCTGGCCTCGCTGCAACCGAGACTGACTTGCAGAGGCTCGTGGCACATCGGCCAGGTGGCGTATTCGAGCCGGCAGCAGTGGCGTATTCGGCGCCAGCGCTGCCGGCTCGGTGGAGCTAGAGCTCTCTTCGCGCCGCTTGCGCTGCGAGCTCGGCGCGCGATGAGACGGCGAGCTTGGCGAACACGTGGGACAGGTGAGCCTGGACGGTACGGGGCGAGATGAACAGGCGCTCGCCGATCTGAGGGTTGGTCAGGCCCTCGGCGACGAGCTGCACGACTCGCAGCTCGGCCGGGCTGAGGCTCTCCCAACCGCGCAACGGCCGCTTGCGCTCTCCACGGCCACGCTCCGCGTAAGCGACCGCATCATCGAGCGAGGCCGAGGCGCCGGCCGACCACGCCGCTGCGAAAGCCTCCTCACTGAGCGTCTCGCGCAGCGCGCTGAGCTCCGCTTCGTAGAGTGGCTGACGCACCGGGAAGCGCACACAGCCCAGGTCGGCGCGAATGGTATCTGCCGCGCCCAGCAACCGAACGGCCTGCTCTTCGTTCTGCAGCTCGCCGACGAGCGCAGCGAGCGACTCCAGCACGTCCGCGACGCCACCCGGGTCGCCGGCGTCATGGAAGGCGCGCAGCGCCTCGTGCAGCAGCTCCTCGGCTCCGGAGACCTCGCCGGCCGCGCGCGCGAGCCCTGCCTGCGCCTCGAGCGCGGCCCCGATCGCCAGCGGGTTCCCGCTCTCGCGCGCGACGAGCGCCGCTTCTTCGATCGCGGCCACGGCCGGCGCCGTCTCTCCGCGCGCCAGCTGGGCGGCTGCTGTCATGAGCAGCGCGCCGACGGTGAAAGAGGCGTAGTTGTTGGCGCGCGCCGACGGCAACGCCTCACTCATCAGCGCCTCCGCGCGCTCGAGCTCGCCGGTGGCGTACTCCAGCAGTCCCAGGTACCACTGCATCAGTGGCGTGGCGTCGTGGGCCATACTCACGCCCAAGGCGATCGCCTCCTCGATGTGCGCTCGCGCGGCCGCCCACTCCCCCGTGCGGATCTTGGTGAAACCGAGGAACCCGAGATCGACCATCGCGAACAGCGGGTCGCCGAGCGAACGCGACTGCGCGAGAGCCTCCCCCAGCATCGCCTCCGCCTCCGCGAATCGACACCGCCCCGCCGCATTGCCGCCGAGCCAGGTGAGCGACTCACGGATACCCAGCAGGTTGCCCGCCGCACGCGATACCGCGAGGGCGTCTTCGAGCAGCGGCGGCGCTGCCTTCAGCCACCCGCCAACGTTTGCAAGAAAGCCGGCCCCGTAAAGCGCATCGGCCAGAAACCACGCATCCCCGAGCGCGCGGGTGATGGCGATGCTCTCCTCGAGCACGGGCATGGCAGCCTCCGGCTCGAGCGAGATCAGCGCCCACCCGATCAGATCGAGCGCTCGACCCACGGTGCGCTCGTCACCCACTTCACGCCCAATCGCAAGCGCCTCCTCGGCAAAGCGCCGCGTCGCCACCCAGTCGAGTTCGATCGTCCCGATGTGGCCCACAGCAACTAGTGCCTTCGCCCGAGGGAGCGCGCTTGCACCCTCCCCGGCGAGCGCCGACTCGAGGTGCCCCTTGCCCTCGCGCCAGTGGCCACGCGCCTCGAAGAACAACCACAGCGCAGCGGCGAGGCGCAGAGACTCCTCGACGCGCCCAGCATCGACCGCCCACCCGAGTGCGCCGCGGAAGTTGTCCAGCTCTGTCGTGAGCGGCTGGAGCCACTGCTCGAGTCGCGCCCCGAACAGGTCCGGCTCTGCGGACTCGGCAAGCCGCATGTGGTAGTCGAGGTGCTGGTTGCGCACGAGCGCCGCCTCGGCGGCGTCGCTGAGCTTCTGCCGCGCGTAGGCACGGACTGTCTCCAGCAGCGTGTAGCGGGTCTTGACGCCCTGCTCCTCGACCTGCACCAGCGACTTGTCGACGAGGCTCGCGAGCAGGTCGAGGATCTCAACGACCTCTAGTCCGGCGCCGGCGCAAACCGCCTCGACCCCATCGAGCGTCCAGCCGCCGGCGAACACGGAAATGCGCCGGAAGAGTGTTTGCTCCGCCGCGCTGAGCAGGTCGTGGCTCCAATCGACCGAGGCCTCGAGGGTGCGCTGCCGCGGCATCGCCGTGCGTGAACCCCCCGTCAGCAGCACGAACCGCTCGCGCATCGCCTCGGAGATCTCCTGCGGCGTCAGCAGCCGCACGCGTGCCGCCGCCAGCTCGATCGCCAAGGGGATTCCGTCCAGGCGCCGACAGATCGTCGCCACCGCCTGCGCGTTCGCGTCCACCAAACGGAAATTCGGTCGCACCTGTCGCGCCCGATCGCAGAACAGCTGGATCGCTTCGACATCCTCGAGCGCGGCTCCTGCCAGCTCGGCCTCCGGAACCTGCAGCGAGGGAACCCGCCAGCTCTGCTCTCCCTCGACCCCCAGCGACTCGCGGCTCGTCGCCAAAATCACAACACCGGGGCACGCCTCGAGCAGCGTAGACGCCAACTCGGCGCACGCGCCCAGCAGGTGCTCGCAGTTGTCGAGTGCGATCAACAACCGGCGCTCGGCGAGCTGCGCCGTCAGCGTGTCGATCACCGGCTGCGACGGGAACTCGCGAATCGAAAGCGCGCTCGCAACCGCGCTGGCCACCAGCGCCGAATCGCCGATCGGCGCCAGATCCACCCACCACACACCATCAGGGTGATCGTCAAGCGTCTCGGCGGCCACCTGCAACGCCAGCCGTGTCTTCCCGCTCCCACCCGCGCCGGTCAGAGTGAGCAGGCGCGATCGGCCGAGCAGCTCGCGAACCTCCGCGATCTCGGCCTCGCGGCCAACGAAGCTGGTGAGCTGGACGGGCAGGTTGTTCGGGAGGGCCGACAGCGAGCGCAACGCCGGGAAGTCGTCGTGTAGATCCGCGTGGCACAGCTGGTAAACCTGCTCCGGCCGCGCCAGGTCGCGCAGCCGATGCGCACCGAGGTCACGCACGCTCACTCCTTCGGGCAGACCGCCTGCCACCAGCTCATGCGTCGAGCGCGACAGCAGCGTCTGGCCCCCATGTCCGATCGCCCGCAGCCGAGCACAGCGATGGATCGAGGGGCCGGTGTAGTTGCGCGCATCGCGCAGCACGGCCTCACCGGTGTGCAGCGCGACACGCACGCGCAGATCCACGCCCTCAGGCCACGGCTCGCTTCTCAACGCCCGCTGCAGATCGAGCGCGCACACAACCGCATCCGACGCTCGCACGAACACGCCGACCGCACTATCACCCTCACCCTGCTCCTCCGGAAGCACACCGCCACGCGCCTTCACGACCTCGGCGAGCAGATCGTGGCAGCGCGCCATCACCCCCGCCATCACCTCGCCCCACTCCTCCCACAACAAGGTCGAGCGCTCAACATCGGTCAGCAAGAACGTCACCGTCCCAGTCGGAACGATCGCCACCGCGTCCTGGTCAACTCCGCCCACCGGAACCATGATCTCCTCGTCCATCATCCCAGCCTGCCGTGCCATACGGTGGACTACATCGGCCAGATGGCCTATTCGCCGTCAGAGCAGGCCGACCGGCGACGCTCGCTCGCTTCGACCGATCCCTGTCCGTGCACGCGATCGCCTCAACGAGCGCACCAACCTTCCCGGTACCTACACCTAGCCAGCCGCATGCCCCTATCGGGATCGGCCCAACTACGCCCGCTGCCACGTGGCGAGGCGCATCAGCGTGCCGGCGGAGACGCCGCGGGCGGTGAGGATGCAGGTGTGGCCGGCTTCGCGCCAGGTGACGATCGTCGGGTTGGCGTGGCGCAGGACGTGGAAGCTCACGCCGTGCCGCTGCACCGAGGCGCTGCCGGCGGGGATCGCCAGCGCGGCGCCGGAGACGATCGAGTAGCCGATCCGCCGCGCGCGGGAGTCGGTGTAGAAGACGGTCGTGACGGTGCGCCCGCCAACCGTGTCGGTGCGCGCCCCGACCGCCCTCCAGCCGAGCTTGCCGCCCCAGTAGGGATAGCCGATCCCGGCGGCGGAGGCGGCCAGCAGGTGCGGGTTGTGGGGGCTCTCGGCGGGCGCGGCCCCGGTCGCGGTGCCCAGGCCCGAGCTCGATGCCTGCAGCACGGTGGGAGCGCTCGTGCCGCCCCCCGTGGCGAGCACGAGCACGAGCACCACCGCGACGGCAGCCGCGAACGCGACGCCGGCCGCCAGCCGCGGCGGCCGGCGCAGGAAGGACGGGGAGCGTCGCGAGCCGCGCTCACGCTTGGGTTGAGCGCTCCGGCCGAAGCCGGCGCTCGTGGATCCCTCGCCGGCGGTGGCGTCCCTGATGGCCGCATCTCCCGTGGCGGCCAGCTCGATCGAGCGGCGCAGCAGGGTGGGGGCCTCGACGCGCTCGAGCGAGCGGGCGAGCATCACGGCACGGCGCTGATCCTCCAGTTCGGCGGCCAGCTCGGGGGATTCGGCCACGCGCGCCAGCACGGACTCGCGCCCTGGCTCGGGCAGCGTGCCGTCGGCGAGTGCCGCCAAGGCTGCGTGGATGTCCTCGGGCTCGCGGCTCATGCGGTGCTCTGACTCATGTGGTGCTCTCACTTCTAAGACGCCGCGCGGGGGGCTCATCTTCCCGAGCGCCGGGAAGATCCTCGCCTGCCGGCAGGCCCTCGCGCGCATGGCCGTCCTTCGACGGAGAGGACGATTCCAGCGCATGCACGACGAACGCGCGCGCGCGGAAGAGCCGCGTGGCGACGGTGGCCTCCTTGGTGTCGAGGACACGCGCGGCCTCGCGGTGGGAGAGCCCGGCGATGTCGCATGCGACGAGCGCGAGGCGGTAGCGCTCGGGGAGCCCGGCGATCGCCGCGAAGACCTCCTGCGCCTGCAGCGCCTCCTCGGGCCGCTCGCCGCCGCGGGGATCGACCGGCTCGAGCTCGTCGATCGTGGTCGAGCTGACGCGGGGACGCCGCGCGGCGGTGCGGCGGTCGGTGAGGAAGGTGTTGCGCAGCACCGTCATCAGGTAGGCGAGCTCGTCCTGGCCGCGCAGCAGCCGCGGGCGGGCGAGCACGCGCGCGAACGTCTCCTGGACAAGGTCTTCCGCTTCGTGGGGCGACCCGCACAGGGCCCACGCGGCGCGGTAGAGCCGGTCGAGATGGCGCGGCAGCGACTCGGGATCGAGCGCGGGCATCGCGCTCGACTGTAGCTGAAAGGTTTATCGTTGCCGCGGAGTCTCGTGCAATAGAGAGGCGAGAAGGCGCCGAACAAAGCGCCGCAGACAACGCCCGGACAATCGACTTCAGGAGACAAGCGTGCGACATCCTTCCATTTTTGCAGCGGCCACCCTCGCAATCGCCGGGCTGGCGGTCGCCGGCTGCGGATCGAGCGGCGGCTCCAGCTCGAAAACCGAATCGAGCGGCTATCCCGCCACGAGCGCGTCGACGGCGTCCAAGAGCGCCGCTGCTCCCGCGGCGGCGGGCGCGGGGACCGCGATCGCGACGGCGCACACGAAGCTCGGCACGATCCTCGTGGCGGGCCCGAAGCATCTGACGGTGTATCTGTTCGCCGCCGACACCGGATCGAGCTCGACCTGCTCGGGCGCGTGCGCGCAGGTGTGGCCGCCGGTGACGACGACGGGCACACCCAAGGCGGAAGGCGAAGCGGTGGCGGCCGATCTCGGCACGACCACCCGCTCGGAAGGGACCAAACAGGTCACCTACAAGGGACACCCGTTGTACTGGTATGTGAGCGACTCGCAGGCGGGCGACACCACGGGGCAGGGCGTCCAGAGCTTCGGGGCCGCCTGGTGGGTGTTGTCACCGAGCGGCAGCGAGATCACCGGCTCGTAGGTCGGAGCAAAGCGAGCTCGCGAGGGCATCGGGAAGGATCGGGCGCGTTCGGAGTCACAGGGGTCGAAGGAGCCCCTGTCAGGGCGCAGCAACCCCGGTGAGCGACCGTCATGGACGGCGGGCGTTCACCGGGCGATCGAGCTCACCGCTCCGCCGCTCGACCACCAGCGCGAGCGTGGGGCAGGCCGCGGCGGCGCGGCGCGCATGGGCGAGCAGCGCGGGATCGAGCGGCGCGCCGTCGAGGATCGGGTAGCCCCACTCGTCCAGGGAGATGCGCTCGGGCAGCAGCTCGTGGCACATGCCGTGGGCCTCGCAGGCGATCGGGTTGACGCGCAGACGGTGGGTCATGCCGGGGCGACGGTCGTTGGACGGGAGGCACGCGGCCGCGGCAGCTCCGAGGGTCGCGCGCAGGCGGCGCAGGGGCCGTGGCGGGCGTGTGCGGCAAGCTCCTGTGCGAACACGTCGAGCGCGCTCGCGACCAGCCGCGCGGCGCCGTCCGGGTGCGAGCAGGCGCCACGACCGCTGACCAGTCTGGCGAGGGTGTGAAGGCGCTCCGTGAGGTTCCGCCCGCCTGCGCCTGCGCCACCCGCAAGCTGCTCGAAGGTGGAGGCGATCGCGTCGAGGCCGAATACGCACGGCCCGCACTGGCGGGCTGACTGCGAGGCGAGCCAGCGGGTGAGCCGCGCGAGCTCGGCGACGGGGCAGGCAGCGTCGGAGAGCACGACCACGACGCCGGCGCCGAGCGAGGCGCCGAAGGGGGAGAGGTGGCGGTCGGAGAGCGCCACCTCGCGCAGGAGCGAGCCGTCGATCCACGTCCCCGAGTAGCCGCCCAGCAGCATCGCGCGCGGCTGCGCGGTGAGGCCGTCGGCGGCGTCGAGCAGCGCCGAGAGGGGGGAGCCGTGCTCGATCTCATAGACCCCCGGCTGGGCGACGGGCCCGGCGAGCGTGACCAGCGCCGAGCCGGGCTGCTCGGGCGTGCCCAGCTCGCGAAACCACGAGGCGCCGTAGCGCGCAACAAGCGCGAGGTGGGCGAGGGTCTCGACGTTGCAGACGAGCGTGGGGCGCCCGCGCACGCCCCGTTCGAAGGGCCGCGGGGGGGTGAAGGTCGGCAGCGCGGGGCCGCCGGAGAGGTGGTTGACGAGCGCCGACTCGTGGCCGGCGACGTAGCGGTTGGGGACCGGGCAAAGCTGGAAGTGGACCCCACCCACCAGGACCCCACCGCCGCGTTCCTCCAGCGCGCGCGCAACCGCGTCGAGCGCCGACGGCGAGGACCGGAGCGGGGAGACACTCGCCTTCGGCTCGCATCCCCCGTCCGGCCAACAGACGCCGAGCAGGACTTCCTGAGCGCCGACGGCGGCGGCGGCGAGCACCGCGCCGTCGAGCACAAGATGCGGCAGGGAGCGCAGCAAAGTGCGGTCCTTGGCCGAGGCGGGCTCGCCCTCGGCGCCGTTGACAACCACCACCGGGCGCCCACCGCCGAGCACCGAGCGCGAAGCGCCGGCGACCGCGCGCAGCTTCGCAGCCGTGGGGAATCCGGCCCCGCCGCGCCCCAGCAGGCCGGCGCGCTCGACCTCCTCGATCAGGCCGGAGGCGGCGCCGCGGCGGGCGCGCCCACGGCCCTCGACGGCGGGAAGCTCCCCGTGCAGCGCAAGATGCTCGCTCAGACCCAGCGCCCCACGGGAGGGGATGCCCGCGAGCAGCCGCGGCAGACCGGGGGCGTCGACCAGCGCCGCCGCGGAGGGCCCCGGAAGAGTCGACTCGTAGCTCACGGGCTGACCACGATCTTCGTGCGGGAGGCGGAGGGGTGGCCGAGCAGCGCAGAGGGGGTGCCGGAGCGCCGCGCCCATTCGGAGCCGAGCGGCCCGGAGGGCAGCCACAGGACGAGGCCAAGCGCGAACGCAAGGGCCCCGCCGAGGGCAAGACCGCGCCCGCGCGCGGTGTCGCGAGACCAGCCGGCGAACACCCGGGCGAGCACGGAGGCGAGCACGAGCGCGAGGCAGAGGACCGAGAGCGCGAGCAGCCAGGCGGTGCGCACGTCGGAGCCGGTGCCGAGCGTGTGCAGCAGCGCGACGGGCCAGCAGGCGTAGACGAGCCAGTGCGTGGCACGCCAGGCGCGCGGGCCGACCCGCCCACGCAGCAGGGAGGTCAGAATCACCGCGAGCAGCAGGTCGAACGCAACCGCGCCGAGCCCCAGCCAGAAGGGCCGGTAGGAGCCGACGAACGGGACGAACGCCGCGACCGGCGAGATCGACGCGAAGGAGTCGAGCACCGCGGTGAGGATGTGCAGCACCAGAAACACGAGCGCCAGCAGCGAGACGGAGCGGTGCAGCGCATCGACGACGAACCGGGGCCACGAGGGCGTGGAGAAGCGCCGCACGTCCGCGACCCCGAGCGCGACGGCGACGCTCAGCAGCAGCAGCGCGACGGCGCCGGTGGACCGCGTGAGGTACCAGTCGAGGCTGGGACCGGACGTAGCGAGTGGGGGGAGGGGGGCGATCATTGGGGATCGTCCGCGCGGCGCAGCGAGGCAGCCGCGCGCCCGGGGGTGGGACCTCCATGTCCCACCACAAAGGTGGGCGCGCGATCGGGCGGCGCGTCGTGAGGGTGTGCAACCGCGGGAGCATCGTCGCGGAGACCCGGCGACCACGACCCGGGACCCCGGTGAGGGCTAAGGGCCCCTGTCCCAATAGCTGCCGGCTTGGATGCGGCATCCATCGTGACGAGAGCTCTGCGGAGGCCAGGAGCCTGCGCGAGCGGCCAGTCACCAATCCTCAGCACCGCGCCGTCGTGCGCCACCAGGCGCGCGGGCAGCCCGAGCCGGTCGAGCCACGCCGGCGCGCGGTGGCCCCGCACGAGCGCCGCGGTGGCGGCGACGTTGGCGTCGGTGCAGTCGGCGGCGGCGACGGAGACCGTGCGCCACGGCCCGCCCGCGGGAGCGCCCGAGGAGGGGTCGATGATGTGGTGCATGGCATGCCCGCCACGGCGCCAGCGACGCACCGCGACGCTGGACGTGGCAAGGCCGCCGGAGGCGACCGCGACGGTCTGCCCGGGGGCGTCGGGGCCGCAGCGGTGGTCGTCGGTGACGTGGATTCGCCAGCCGCCGGCGGGGGCGGGCCCGGCGGTGGCGATGTCGCCGCCGAGGCCGACCAGCACACCGCAGCGCGCGGCGTCCCACACCGCCCGGGCGCCGCGGTCGGCAGCCCACGCTTTGGCGGTGGCACCGAGGTCGAGCAGGATCCCGGCGGGGATCCGCACGGTGGAGCGCGACGCGTCGAGCTCGACGGCGCGGTGCCCGGCGAGCCGTCGGGCGACAAGCGTGGGCACCCCGCCGGCAGACTCCGTCGCACCCTGCCGCAGCAGCGACCAATCGCGGTCGTAACCCGCGAGGACCAGCGCGGCGCCGACCGTGGGATCGACGTCGCCATCGGTTAGCTCGGCAGCGCGCAGCGCGACCTGCAGCGCCTCGACCAGCAGCGGCGCGACCCGCACCGGCCGCCCCCCGGCGCGCGTGTTGACGCGGGTCAGGTCGGAGTCGGCGCGGAAGCGGCTGCAGGCGCGGTCGATCGCGTCGAGCTCGCGCGCGAGGATCGCGGCAGCGCGGGGCAGCCACAGGGGCTCGGTCACGCGCAGAACGACGGAGCTGCCGAGCGCCCCCCAGCGCGCCGTCGCCGACGGAGCGCGTTGCGCGGGCGTGCACGAGCGCGCACGTTTCACGATCCACCCGAGGTGACCGGAGCTTCCGTTTCCGCTGGGGCCGAGCTGGATGCCTGGGGCGCGCTCGATTCCGGCGTGGATCCGCTGCCCGAGGAGCTCGATTCAGGGGTGGAGGAGCCGGCTTCGCTGCCCGAGGAGCCCGATTCCGTGGGAGAGGAGCTCGATTCGCTGCCCGAGGAACCAGCTTCTCCCGAGGCGCCCGACCCGGCTTCGGAGCCGCTCGAGCTCTGTGCGCCCGTGGCGGGCGAGGGTTCCTGCCCGGAGGAGCCTTCCGTAGCCGAGGAGGACCCTTCGCTCGACCGCGGCGCCTGCGCGGGCGCTGTGAGCGTGGAGGTGCCGGTCGAGGTGCCGGACCCCGCGCGCGCGCCGCTCACTCCCGCGGCGCGGTGGGCCTCGCGGGAGGCCGTCGCATGCGTCGCCTTCAGCGTTTTGCCCGGGAAGGCGCTGGCGGCGACCGCCGTCAGCACGCCGGTGAGCGTCGCGCTGCCGGCAATCAGCCAGCGGTTGGCGCGGCTCAGCCGGCGCAGGGCGGCGTCGCGGGTGCGGGAGGTGTGGTGGGGGTTGACGGACATCTATCGCAGTGGGGAACAGGGGTGCACGGCTGGAAGATGAGGCTAAGAACGGCTTTCAAAAAGACCGGAACGCCCCGGACGCACCGTCTATTTTGAAAGACAGTGTGCTGCGGAAACGCAAGCTCAGGCTAAAGAGGGCGTGAGAGGTTCCATAAGACTTTGACCTTCTCCACGGAACGCCCGCCAGGCGGGGACAGCAGGCATGCCGGCCGGAACAGAGGACATCAGGACCCACGTCTGTGAGGCCTCAATGGCCGATGAGGACGCGGTGGTAGTGCAGCCACGGGCCGAATTCGGGGATCAGCAGCAGCGCCAGCACCAGCCCCGCGAGGAGCGCGCCGGCGAGCGCGAGCGCGCGGCCCGCCCGGCCGGCGCGCAGGTCGTGCGTTGCCGTGCTCGACGCCGATCCAGCCGGCCCTCTGCCAGCCTGCTGGCGCGGCTCGGTGGGACGCTCGCCCGGCCGCTGCGCGATGCCGTCGGCGATCTCCGAGAGCACCGCCACACGAATTTCTCGCCCGCCGTTCAGCGCCCGCGCGACCTCGGGCAGGTGGCCGAGTACGTGCACGGCGGTGAGCGCCAGCCACACGAAGAAGCTCGCCTTGTGGACCAGCAGCAGCGTTGAGCGCGAGCTGGGGCCGAGCAGCAGCAGCGCCACGCCGCTGGCGAACACCACGACCGTGCTGAGCACGACCAGCGGGCCGAGCAGGCGCAGGAAGGGGGGCGGTGGGCCCTTGCGGCGGTAGACGGGGTCGCGGGTGTAGTAACGCACGAAGCGGTAGCCGGTGCTGCCCAGCTTCAGCGCCACCGGCCCGAGCAGCAGCAGCCCGATGAAGAGGTGCTCCCAGATCAGCGGGTGGATACGCAGGATCGTGACGCCGAGCGCCGCCAGCAGCACGAACAGCACGATTCCGGTCAGCACCGTGAGCCGCTCGTTGCCGTCGCCGCCGCCGGACGTCAGCCGAGCAAGCGGCCCGCGGGAGGCCGAGGTTCCGCGCCGGGCGCCGGCAGGACGCCGGCCGGGGGGCGCGGGGGCGGCTCCCGGATGAGCCACGCGCGGGGGGCTGCCCGTCAGCGGGTCGGGCGCGCGCCGCCCGAGCTGTTGCTGTCCGGTATCCACCAGACGAGTGTCGGCACGCACGCTAAGAGTCCCGTAATCGCTCGATGAGAGAGCTCATATGAACGCCGCGGGGGCAACTGTGCGCCCGCCGCTGCCCCGATGGGGCCCTATCCTGGCGATCATGGGGCAGCCGGTGGAATCCTCCGAGCCGGCGACGACCACGGCGCCGTCGATCCTGCTGATCGAGGACGAGCCGGGGATCGTCGACTTCGTGCGCCGCGGCATGGAGGCCGAGGGCTTCGCCGTGCAGGCCGAGCACGACGGGCTGGCGGGCGAGGCACGCGCGCTGCGCGAGGGCTTCGACGCGGTCGTGCTCGACCTGATGCTGCCGAGCAAGGGCGGCATCGAGGTGCTCGGCGCGCTGCGCGCCGCGAAGCCCGCGCTGCCGGTGATCGTGCTCACGGCCAGAGGCGAGATCGAGGATCGCGTCGCCGGGCTGGACGCGGGCGCGGTGGACTACCTCGTCAAGCCGTTCTCGCTGGCGGAGCTGCTCGCACGGGTGCGCGCCCAGCTGCGCAGCGCCGCGCAGGGCTCGACCACGACGCTGCGGGTGGGGGACATCGAGGTCGACATGCTCACCCGCAAGGTCAAGCGCGCGGAGCAGCCGGTGCTGCTGTCGACGACCGAGTTCGAGCTGCTCGTGTACCTGCTGCGCCACCGCGGCAGGGTGCTCACGCGCGAGCAGATCCTCAGCGCGGTGTGGGGCTACCAGCACGACCCCGCCACGAACATCGTGGATGTGTACATCGGCTACCTGCGCCGCAAGCTGCGCGGGGTGGGTGGGGACCAATCCCCCGCGCCGATCCACACCGTGCGCGCGGTCGGCTACCGCCTCGGCCATGCCGGCTGACGAGCGCCGCCGGCTGCATTTGATACCGACCAGCCTGCGCTGGCGGCTGGCGGCGTGGGTGGCGCTGGTGGTGGTCGTCTCCTCGGGGATCACCTTCTTCGCGGTGTACCGCGGCACCGGCACCCAACTGCGCCGCCAGATCGACAGTGAGATCGCCGGCGACTCGGGTGAGCTCGCGCACGCGCTGAACGCCTCCGGCGCGCGCACGCCCCACGCGGTGCTGGCCGCCGCGCGCGCGTATGTCGCCGGACAGCCCTTCAACGCCAGCTCCACGGTGCTGTTCGCGCGTGTCCCCGGCGCCGGCACCGCCACCAACACGCCCGAGCTGTTCGGCAGCCACGCGCCCGACGACGGCGAGAGCGCCGCCGTGCAGGAACAGGAGAACCGGGCCGCGCGCCGCCTGCTCGCGGCGCGCAACGGCTTCTCGACGCTTGTCCTCCCCGACGTCGGCTATCTACGCCTGCTCGATCGCCAGGTGCGCATCCCCGGCACGGGCGCGCATGCCGTCCGGCTCGTGACCGTAGGCGTGGGAGAGCCGCTGGCGAGCGTGGCACACGCCCAGCACGGGGTTGCGCGCGCCTTCATCCTCGCCGGCATCCTCGCGCTCGCCGGCGCGCTGTTCGCGTCCTATCTGATCGGGACCCGCGTATCGCGTCCGCTGCGTCGCATGGCTGCCGTGGCCGCACTGGTCGACTCC
>DASZIQ010000013.1:0-208366 GCA_035948945.1 Solirubrobacteraceae bacterium | reverse complement strand
CGTTTGACGTTGCGGACTTCCCGCGCATCTGCCACGAGTGGCTGGAGGCTGGGAAGCCTCACCACGGCTGCGCGGTAGTGGTGGTATCCGACACCACGAGTTTGGCGCAATCGTGCACGCACTGGAAGCTACGTTCGAGATGCGGCCCGACCCGCAAGATTGGCATAACCGCCTGGTTTCGTCTCGAGGTCGCGGTGATCCATGACCGCCGTTCAAGTGGCGAGGGAGGCACTCGGGCATGGAGCGGTTTCAGATGCAGACCTACGAGTGCTGCTGTCGGCTCCGATCGTCCAGGGCTATAGCGTCGAGCAGGCTGCTGCGTCCGGCGTACCCAAATCCCGACATCACGTCCGAGCCGACGGTGGACGGGCTGGTCGTGCCGCCAAGCGGCAGCCGTGCCGGCAAGTCGCTCGCTACGCCGCCCGGCGCGATGCCTCTCGAATGAGCGACCTGACGACCTCGCCCGGCCTCTCGCCCTGGTCGTGCGCGATCCGCTGCAGCGCCTCCGCGTCATCTACGTCAAGCGCCACCTGAACGACGAGACTACGGTCGCGTGAAGCCTCCACGACCTGCACATCTTGTCGAGCGCAGCCTCCGTGGCTAGCAACTGCTTGACATCATCGGGCACACGACCAGCATGACCGATGCCTTGGACGTGGCGTCGGGGTTCGAACTACGCCCAACCTCCCTGGCCAAAACGGGGAGGGAGGGACGAAGATCGAACCCCGATCTTGTGTGGAAAAGCATTGGCGAGTGCCACGCCCGGCGTTATGGCGACCACTCGCATCAGATGGACGAGGGGGCCGAGTCTGAGCCGGCCCCCTCGTCGGTGCTTGGCACCGTCGTCCTGATTCTCGACCCTCATCGCGTGCTCCAACACGTGCTCGATGTCCTCGTCATCGATGCCGTGTTTACGCGCCAAGGGAGTTATTTCCACACAGGAAACTGTAGTGCGCGACCGCGCGAGCCGGTACTCCCTGCACCGGCCAGTACTCTGTCCTGGTCATGACAACGCAAGAGTCGATCGAGCTGGCTGGACAGCGCCTCGCGGAGGCTGCCGGGTCTTCTGCCCGAGTGATCCTGTTTGGATCAGCAGCACGTGGCGAACTCACACGCGACAGCGACCTGGACTTCCTGGTAATCGAGCGCGATGTCGAGAACAGCGTCGCCGAGGCCGTCCGCCTACGCGATGCGGTCGGCCGGATTGGCTGGCCGGTCGATGTGATTGTGATGGACGAGGATCTCGCGGAACGGCGATCGAAGGTTCGCGGGACGATGGTCCATCACGCTCTGCGGGAGGGTCGGATCGTTGCCCGCTCCGACTCCTGAGCAGCGCGAGTACGCAGAACTGCTGCTCGAGCACGCGACGAGCGACCTCAATGCCTGCCGTGTACTCATGGCCGCGAAGGAAATGCGCGACGATGTCGTCGGATTCCACGCCCAGCAGGCTGTCGAGAAGGCCCTGAAGGTCGCGCTGGTGCTGGCAGACATCGATTTTCCGCGCTCTCACGATCTCCGAGAGCTGGTAGACATCGCCGCCGACAATGATGTCACGGTTCCAGGCTCGGTTGAGGAAGCGCGTTGGCTGACACCGTGGGCGGCACAGCTGCGCTACGAGATGCTGGAGCCTCTCGACCGCGATGCAGCCTTCTCAACGGCCTCCGACGCTGTTGCGTGGGCAACGGCGCGGCTCACAGGCTGATTGCGCCGCCTGCACGCTCCTCGTTGGCGCTCCACAGCGACGCTCAAGCTCGTACAAGCACCCAAACTCCCACGCCCGGTCGCTTACTTGCTCTTGGCTTCGCAGAGCCAAGAAACGGCGAAAATCGTTGGGGACGGAGGGGGAGGGACGAAGATCGAACCCCGACCTTGTGTGGAAACGCATTAGCGAGCTACACGCCAGGCGCTTTGGTCCGAGCCAGCACGACGTTGCCCGACGATGAACCGCTTCGAGTTGAGCACCTACGCTCCGCAGCAGCGCTTGTACTTTTGGCCCGAGCCGCAAGGGCATGGCTCGTTTCTGCCGATCTTGGAGGCAGTGAGCTTCGCGCGTGCGGCAAAACGGGGTACGTATGGGGCGGCACGCTCAGGAGGGATGTAGATACTCGGACCGAGGGGCAGCGGCAAAGGGTGCCCTGGAGGGCGTACCCGCATGACCTGTTCGGTGAGTGTCTGGGTGCGAGGAAGAGCCGCGAAGTCGAACTGCGTGAATATCGAATGGCTCTTTGCGTTGGAAGGCAGCACTCGGGCCGAGACAGTCGGCAGATTGTTTGGGTCGTAGGCGATAGCCAGCATGTCGAGCACCCCGCGTATGGCGACACCGCCTGCCGACGTAGCGCCGTCACGGAGAACGCATCCGCTGAACCAATCGTGGCGCGCCAGGGCTTCGATGTACGGAGCCTTGGTGAGCTTGCCGTCTCCGTTCATCCCCACGACCGCAAGACTCACCACAGCTTCCTGGTCGTCGTAGGCGATGACCACTTTGGTCGGAGCCGGGCGTCCCTCGTAGACGGCGTGTAGGACGTTGCGTACTTCGTGGACTGCCCGTTGCTCGTCTTGCGTCTCAGCGCCATTGCCGCACTGGAAGTTGACGAGAACATCCAGACCACGAGCAGTTCGCTCGTTCAAGAGCACGATCCGCACCGGGGAGTCGATGATCCGGCGCCGAGTCGCGCTGAGCGCCACAGGTGCCTGCCGATCTTTAGCTTCCATTTGATTCCCTGCCTTGGTTGGGGTTCAGGACGGTGCCTGCACAATGAGCCGTAGTTTGCGACGTAGATCGGACGGAAAACGTCGCAGGATGCGTCATGGCCCAATGCGGGCGTCCTGGCCGGTCCGTAGAGTGGGCTGGAAGCAGACCACGACGAAAGGACCGGTATGGACAGGATCGAGGTATCGAACGACGAGCTAAAGACCGTCCGCGATGCGATGCGGGAGCTGAACCGCTTGGTCGATGCCTTGGAGAGTGGCGACTCGGAAAAGTTCGTTCTCTGCCAGAACAACCGGATGCGTGCCGTCGTCATCTCCCTCGATACCTTCAGCCAGATGAGGGTGCCTCAGCCCGCCTGAGACGCACCCGCACCAGCCAGCTCCGCTCGGCCAGCCATGCGCCCAATCCGTGGGCTCCGCTACGGTGTGGTCGTGTTCGCCGAAGAAGTCATCGAAGTCGCCGGCCGAACGCTGGCGGCGATCGCGTCCGACCCGGTCAAGATCGTGTTGTTCGGCTCGCGCGCGCGCGGCGACGCCACTCCCAACAGCGACTTCGACTTCTTGGTCGTGGAGCGCGATCCGGCCGATCGCCACGCCGAGATGGTGCGTCTCGGCCGCGCGCTACGCCCTCTCGGAATGCCGTTCGACATCATCGTCGTGAGTGAGCGCTACGCCCAAGACTGGGAAGGCGTGGAGGGCTCGATGGTGCACGCCGCGCTGACCGAGGGTCGAGTGCTGCATGCCGCAGCATGACCGGCTCGATCTGGCGCGTGTGTTGCTCGCCAGGGCGATCGATGACGAGACGCTGGTGCAGAAGGTATCCGCGGACACGGAGGTAGCCGACGCGATCGTCGGCTTTCACGCGCAGCAGGCCGCCGAGAAGCTGATCAAGGCGGTGCTCGCTGCTCGTGGCGTGGCGTTCATAAAGAGCCACGCACTGAGCTACCTCGTCGGCTTGATCGAGGAACACCACATCGATGCTCCGCCGGAGCTTTCGGAAGCAGACGTGCTCTCACCATGGGCAGTCGAGTTCCGCTACGAGGGCGAGGAGCCGCCCGCTTTCGACCGGCCAGCGGCCCTCGCGCTCGTCGAAAAGCTGCGGACGTGGACCGAAGGTCAGATCGAGACCGCGGAGCAGCCACAAGACCCCCAGCAACCCGACGCAGACCAACCGGAGTAGAGCACGGTCGTAGTACGAAACCGGACCGATTCTTGGGCCGGAGCGGGGTTCGAACAATCGCCACAAACCCGGCGAAAAACGGAGGGGGAGGGATTCGAACCCTCGTCGGACCAATCAGGCCCGAAACGGTTTTCGAGACCGCCGCATTCAACCGCTCTGCCACCCCTCCAGAGGAGGCCCGCCTAGGCTAGTCGATCGGGTGGGAGGAGCGCCGTCGGATCGGGGCGTGGGATCCACCATACCGGCAGGCGGCTACCACTGCGCGAACGTGCCGCTGCCCAACAGCTGACGAAGGCCTGTATCCAGGCCAAGCCCGAGCGCGCGCTGCGTGTTGGCGGGCTTTGCCTTGGGTTTGCCCTTCTTCGAGCCGAAACGCCGCTTGGCCGCGGCGATGCAGCTCGCACGCCTGCTTTTTTTGAGCTTCTCGCACGCCTTGATCGCTCGCGCGAGCTTCTGCGCGTTACTCGGCGGTTTCGCGTGGCCACCAGTGCCCGACGAGCCCGTTCCCGAGGTCGAGCCGGAGGATGCCGAGATTGTGGTCGATGAGGTCGAGCCGGCGACTCCGCCCGAGGACCCCGTGTTGGTGGCGCCCGACCCGGGGGTACCCGACCCGCCCGGGTTGCCTGCACCCGGACTGCCGCTCGGGCTGGCGACGGTGTAGTCGATCGTCGCCGTGCCGTGCTGCCCATCATGGCTGGCCGCCGTCACCGTGTAGCTGTGCGGCCCTGCTGTCGACGTGTCGAGCTCGCCGGGGCTGGCACTGCCGTTGGAGTCGGTGCACGATTCGACCCCCGGCCCACCCGCGGCTTCGGCGCAGGAGAAGCGCGTGGCAACGCTTTCGCCAACCGCATACGTCTGGTTGCCCGCCGGCGATTCAATCGACGCCGTCGGAGGGCCCACCGCTGCGCCGGTCATCGTGATCGGCAGCGTCTGTGTGGAGGCGTCGGCTTTCCCGTGGGTGTCGACGACGGTCAGCGACACGTCGTACATGCCCGGCTTCAGGTAGGTGTGGGTGGGGTTCGCCCCGCTGGTGGTGTCGACCGGCGAGCCGTCGCCGAAATTCCATTCGTAGGTGGTGATCGCGGAGCCGATGTCGTACGAGCCGCTCCCGTCGAAGGCGATCGCGTGGCCGGTTTCGCCGCTGGCGGGGGCGGTGAACGACGGCGTGGGGCCGATCCGTGCCGCGCAGCCGGCAGCTTCCCCCGCTTTGACTGGCACAGGCGTCTGCGTGGACTGCTGGCTCCAGATCTGCTGGGTGTAGTAGGTGTGGCCGTCGATCAGCTGGTTGAAGGCGGTGTCTTCGGCGAGGCTACCGCCGAGCGGGGTGCCATAGACCTCCGGCTGTTCTTCCACGATCGGGCCGGTGCACTTGTCGGCGACCTCTTCACCTTCGTCGTCGGTGTAACCAGTGTCCGGTGCGGGGTCGGTGGCGGACTCCACGATCTCGTGGATCTCCGAGTCGAGCGTGCCGTCGGTGTCCTTGTTGCCGTCCACGCCCGAAGGTGCCTGTTCGGAGTCGCATTCATGGACGTACGGCAAATCGCTGTACACGGCCACCTTCTTTTCGGGACCGATGTCGGTGATCTCGCTGTGATAGGCGCAGAATACTCCCGGTGCGCATTCGGCCGTGTGGTTGACCAATTCACAGGTGGAGACGCCTTTGGGCGTGTAAAGGAGATATTGCGCTTCCGGCGCGCTCGCCGGATCGGTGGGCCAGTGATTGGCTTCGATCTGTTCCAATATCTCTGCGCGAATCTGGCTGTCGGTCACGCACGGCGCCGTGGTGCAACCTTCGCCCTTGTCGAGCGGTGGGTAGGAGGCGGTGACGGTCACATCGCCCCCGAATTCCACCTTGCCGGTGATCGGCTTTCCTGCTTCGTTGGTGTACTGCTCGGCGACCGAGAGCTCGTCCGTCGTCCGCGCGTCTTCAGCCTGCAGATCCTTTGCGTACTGAATGATCGGTTCGGTGTAGTCGCTCGAAAATTCGCCGGCTTGCTGCTCCCAGAAGATCAAGTAGAGCTTCGAGGAGAGCATCAGCGGACCGCCGCCGTATTCCACCGGCGGCTGGGGACCGCCGACGGTCAGCGGCGTGGCGCGGCCGCGCAGCGTGGGGAGCTCCCTCGCCCTGGCTTTGGGCGAGGGCGTCACGCCGCGGGCGCGGCCGTGGGCGAACACCACGTGCGCCTGTGCCATGCCGCCGGTCAGCGTGAGCAGCGCGAGCGCCGCCACCAGCGCCGCCAGCGCCCGCACGAGCGCGATTGTCCAGGTGGGCCGACTCACTCGCGCCGAAGCATACGGCGCTGCGGCGTGCGTGTCACGAAATGCTCGCTGGGCGCGAGGAGCCATCCGCCGGCGCTTCCCTGCGCCGCGACCGTCCACGGCCGAGTCCCCGCGGCGGGCGCGCAGCGCTACCGCCGCGAGGCGAAGAACTCGCTGAGCAGCGCCCCGCACTCCTGCGCCAGCAGGCCGCCCGCTACCTCGGGGCGGTGGTTGAGGCGCTGGCCGCTCTTCGATCGGGAGCCGAGCACGTCGAGCACGCTGCCCGCCGCGCCCGCCTTCGGGTCGGGTGCGCCGTACACCACGCGCGGCACCCTCGCCAGCACGATCGCGCCCGCGCACATCGCGCACGGCTCCAGCGTCACGTACAGCACGGTGTCCAGCACCCGCCAGCTTCCCACCGCGCGCGCGGCCTCGCGCAGCGCGAGCAGCTCCGCGTGGGCGGTGGGGTCCTGGCGCAGCTCGCGCTCGTTGTGGCCCGCCCCCACGACCTCGCCGGCGCGCACCGCCACCGCGCCGATCGGCACGTCCTCGTGTTCCAGTGCATGTTCGGCCTCGCGCAGCGCGAGGCGCATGAAGTACTCGTCGCGCGGAAAGAAGCGGTCGCTCACCGTCCCCTCCGCGGGGCGCTCCGGCTGAAGGTGGGCTCCTGTGGCGGCACGCGCCATCATCATTACCAATCCGATGTCCCGCCGCCTCACAACAACCCGGCCCGTGTGCTCCGGCTCCCCCACGGCCGATGCCGCCCAGCCGAGGCGACTCGCACCGCTGCGAGCCGGCCCCGCGCGGTCTGGAGCAGCCGCGCAATCGCGCTCGCTCGGCGAGGGGCGCCGCGCGCGCTGGCTTGCCTGCGCAGCCCTCGCGCTCGCCGCGGCGGCGCCACTGGCGCTCGCTCCCCGCTCAACCTCGGCCGCCATCCCGGGCCGCCCTCCGGGCGGGCCCGCCATCCCAACCTCATCCCCCCCCTCCGCGCGCGCCGCTGCGGAAGCTCCGTATGCGCCCGGCAAGGTGGTCGTCGGCTACGCGCCGTCCGACACCCCCACCACGGGCGCCGCGATCGCGCACGCCGCCGGCGCGGTGGACCCGATCGAACTGGAATCGCACACGCGCGTGCTGACGCTCCGGGCACACGCCTCCGTCGCCGGCGCGCTCGCCCGCCTGCGCCACACGCGCGGGGTGGCGTGGGCCGTGCCCGACTACATCGCGCACGCCGCGGTGCTGCCGCGCTCGCACGCCGCCGCCTCCGCGGCCGAACTGGCTGGCCCCGCGGCCACTGCCGCGGACGCGTCCGGGGCGGGCGCCACCGCCGCCGCCACCGGCGAACCATTCCCCAACGACCCCGGCCTGGCGAAAGTGCCCGGGGGGTGGAGCAAGCTGCAGTGGAACTTCGTCGGCCAGTTCGGCGTCGAAGCCCCCGGGGCGTGGCAGAACCTGATCGCCGACCACGCCCCCGGCGGGCGGGGGGTGGTGGTGGCCGTGCTCGACACCGGCGTCGCCTACACCAACCGCGGGCGCTTTCGCATGTCGCCCGACTTCTACCGCTACCAGTTCGTGGCGGGGTGGGACTTCGTCGCCCACAACCGCTTCCCCAACGACCGCAACGGCCACGGCACCGACGTCGCCGGCACGATCGCCGAGGCGACCAACAACGGCAAGGGCCTGACCGGGCTGGCGTACGGGGTGCGGATCATGCCGGTGCGCGTGCTCGACTCCGAAGGCAACGGCGACGCCGCCACGATCGCGCGCGGGGTGCGCTACGCGGTCCGCCACGGCGCGCGCGTCATCAACCTCTCGCTCGAATTCCCGGGCGGGATCACCGCCTCGGACATCCCCGAGCTGATCTCCGCGCTGCGCTACGCCCACCGCCACCGGGTCGTCGTGGTCGCCGCCGCCGGCAACGAGGCGCACTCCGCCGCCGCCTTCCCGGCGCGGGCGCCCAACGTGATCGCGGTGGGAGCCTCAACCGAACACGGCTGCCTGGCCTCCTACTCCAACTTCGGCACCGGCGTCACACTGGTGGCGCCCGGCGGCGGGCCCGACGCCAACCTCCCCGGCGACCCCAACTGCAACCCCGACCTGGCCTCCGGGCGCGACGTCTTCCAGGTCACCTTCCTCGGCACCTCCCCCCGCCAGTTCGGGATCCCGGGCGGGTACGAAGGCACCTCGATGGCCACCCCCCACGTGGCCGCCACCGCCGCGCTGATCATCGCCTCGGGCGTGCTCGGCCGCCACCCCACGCCCGCGCAGGTGGAAGCCCGCCTGATCGCCACCGCGCGGCCGCTCGGCGGCCCCTCCGACAGCCGCCTCTACGGCGCCGGCCTGCTCGACGCGGCGGCCGCCACCGCGCCCGGCGGGCCGGGGGCGGTCACGCACTGAGTGCGAGGGCCGTACGCGTTGCACTCAGGGAGGTCATTTGGGTCGCATCCGCGCAGGCGGTCGCGCAGGCCACTCGCCGTGGGGGCGGGGCATCCGGGTGGGCGGGCTACCATTCCCGCGCAGCGTGATCGATCACTTCCGCCATCTCCGCGCGGAAGCGCTCGCGCCCGAAGCGCTCGGCGTTGGCGCGCACGTCGGCCTGCGCGAGCGTGAGCCGCTCGAAGCGCTCGATCGCGCTCGCCATACCCGCGACGGACGGCTCGTCGAAGAGCACCCCCGTGCGCCCGTCGAGCACGGTCTCGGCGGCGCCGCCCTTGCCGTAGGCGATGACCGGCACGCCCGCAGCCTGCGCCTCCACCGGCACAATCCCGAAGTCCTCCTCGCCCCCGAACAGCAGCGCGCGGGCGCCGCTCAGCAGCTCGTCGCGCTCGCGCTCGCTCACGCGGCCGAGGAACTCGACGCTCGCGCCCGGCGGCGCGCCGGCGCGCACGGCATCCAGCGCCCGCCCGCCGCCGGCGACCTTCAGCGGGACGCCCAACCGTGCGCAGGCGGCGACGGCGAGGTCCACGCGCTTGTACGGCACCACCCGGCCGAACGCCAAGTAGTAGTCCCGCGGCGCGCGCGGTATGCCGAGGTAGTGCTGGACGTCCACCGGCGGGTGCACGACCTCGGCGGTGCGCCCGTAGCAGCGCTCGATGCGCGCGGCGACGTGGCGGGAGTTGGCGACCATCACGTCCGGCCCCGCCGCGCCGCGCAGGTCCTGGCGGCGCAGCCGGCCCAGCAGCAGCGGCAGCGCCAGCCGTGCCGCACGCCCCACCTCCTCGCCCGCGAGGAAGTCCTCCTCCCAGGCGTAGCGCATCGGCGTGTGGCAGTAGCACACGTGCCACGCGCCCGGGGGGGTACGCACGTTCTTGGCGAACGCGTGGTTGCTGGAGAGGATCAGGTCGAAGCGTGCAAGATCGAAGGCCCGGTAGGCGCGGTCCATCAGCGGCAGCAGCCTCTGGTAGTGGCTCCTAGCCCCGGGCAAGCGAGTGAGGTAGGAGGCGTGCACCGGGCGCTCGGTGATCGTCGCCGGCCAGGGGCCGGGGTCGTAGATCGAGCAGAACAGCTCCGCGTGGGGAAACATCTCCAGGAGCTCGACGACGACCTGCTCGGAGCCGCCGGGGATCGTCAGCCACTCGTGGACGACCGCCACGCGCGGGAAGCGGGTGCGCAGCTCGTCGAGCAGGGTCTCGCTCGAGCTCCCACCACCCTCCGTTGACGATCCCGTGGCGCGCTGCGTGCGTGGGCGCTCATTCGGGTCGCATCCGCGCAGGCTTACTCGATCCGGAGCGTGTGGGCGCGGGGCATCCCGCCCCGCGTCGCCGCGAGCGTGCACACCGCGAGGGTATCGATCGTCCTGCGCGAACCCTGTGATCATGGCCGCGATGCCCGAACCTCCCCGCCTGCGCGGCCGCGCGATCGTGTGCGTTGGGTTTGCCGACTGGGAAACCGATCTGTGGACCAACCAGCAGCACCTGATGTCGAGGTTGGCGCGCGCGAACCGGGTGCTGTTCGTGGAGTCGCTCGGCCTGCGCCGCCCGCAGCTGGCGGGGCGCGACCTCACGCGGATCGCGCGCCGGCTACGACGCGGACTCGCCGCGCCCCGCGCTACCGATGGGCTGCACGTGCTCGCTCCGCTGGTGCTGCCATTTCACCGCCACGCCGCGGTGCGCGCGCTCAACCGCCGCCTGCTGCGCGCGCAGGTGCGCCGGGCAGCGCGCGCGCTCGGCATGCGACGCCCGATCCTGTGGGCCTACGTCCCCCAGGCGGAGGCGTTGATCGAAGCGCTCGATCCCGAGCTGGTGGTCTACCACTGCGTCGATGACATCGCCGCCCAAGCGGGCGTGGACGCCGTGAGCTTCGATGCCGCCGAGCGGCGCTTCGCCTCGCGCGCCGACCTGGTGCTGGCGAGCGCGCCCGCGCTGGCCGCGCGGATGCGGGAGCTCTCGGAGAACGTGCTGTACGCACCCAACGTCGCCGACACCGACCTGTTCGCCGGCGCGCTCGAGCGAAACCCATCCGACGCGGGCGACCCGGCAGTCGCGGCGCTGCCGCGGCCGTGCATCGTCTTCACCGGGGCGGTGGTCGCCAAGAAGCTCGACGTGTCGCTGCTCGCGACTCTCTCGCGCGCGCGCCCCGCGTGGTCGTTCGCGCTCGTGGGGCCGGTCGGCGCGGGAGACCCCGGCACGGACGTCTCGGCGCTGCGGGGCGAGCCCAACATCCATCTCCTGGGCACCCGCGCCTACGAGCAGTTGCCCGGCGTGCTGCGCGCCGCCGACGCGGGCCTGATCCCCTACGCGCGTAACGCGCTCACCGAGAGCGTCTTCCCGATGAAGGTCTACGAGTACCTCGCCGCCGGCCTGCCGGTGGTGGCCACCCCACTGCCCGCGCTGGCGGGCGTCGCCGAGGTCGCGACGGCCCCGGACGCCGAGGGTATCGCGCGCCTGCTGGAGGAGGCGATCGCCGGCGACAGCCCCGAGCGCCGCGCGGAGCGCTCGCGCGCCGCCGCGGCCCACTCGTGGGAGCGGCGCCTGGAGGAGATCGCCGCCGCGATCGAGGCGCTGTGAGGGACCTGCTCGTCACCACCCACACCCCCGTGCTGGGGTCGGGGCGCGCGTTGCGCACCTACGGGGTCGCCCGCGCGCTCGCTGCGCATGGGTGCCTGGATCTGCTGTACGTACGCTTCGAGGCCCCCGAGCCCGACGCCGCGTTCCGCGCGATCCCGCGGATCGAGCTGCATGAGGTGATCCCCTCGCGCGGTGCACGCCGGCTGCTCGCCTATGGGAGCGCTCGCTTGGCAGGCGTGCCGGGAGAGCTCGCACGCGGCGTCTCCCCCGAGTTGGCCGCAGAGGTCGCGCGCCTCGCCCGCGCACCCGACCGCGGCCGCGTGATCGCCGACGGGCCGGTCGCCGCCGCCGCGTTGGCGCGCCTGACGCGCAAGCGCCCCGTGATCTACAACGCCCACAATTTCGAGTCGGGCTTCCGCCACGAGCTCGACGGTGCTCGCGGGATCGCTGGTGCCCGCGCGCTGCGCGCCTTCGAGCGCGGGCTACTCGAACACGCAAGCGAGTCGTGGATGGCAAGCGAAGCCGACGTGGCGGCGGCGCGCGAGCTGTGCCCGGCCGCACAGCTGCGGTACGTGCCTAACGTTGTCGACGTGGCGGCGATCGCACCCGTGCAGCCGCTCCGAGAGGAGCGGCGCGCGATCTTCGTGGCCAACTTCGCATACGAGCCCAACCGCAACGGCCTGCGCTTCCTGCTCGAGGAGGTGCTCCCGCTTGTTTGGGCCGAGCTGCCCGACGCAAAGCTCGCGCTGGTTGGCGGCGGCTTGGAAGGGTCTCCCACAACGCGAACGGTGCAGTCTCCAGCGCTGCCGGACGACCCCCGAGTGGAAGCGCTCGGCTTCGTCGAGGACCTGCGCACCGTCTACGCCCGCGCCTGCTGCGCAGTAGTTCCTCTACTGCAGGGCGGAGGCACCCCGCTGAAGCTGATCGAGGCGCTTGCCTATGGCCTGCCCGTCCTCGCGACCACACGCGCAGTCGCGGGCCTCGAGGTACGCGTCGGCGAGCACTGCCTGCTCGCCGACGGCGGGGCCCAGTTCGCCGCCGCGCTTGTCCGCTTGATGCGCGACGGCGCCGGGGAGCTCGGCTGCCGCGGCCGGAAGCTCGCCGCGGAGCGCTACTCGATCGAGGCGCTCAGTGAGCTGGTGGCGAGGTGACGGCGGGCGTCTCTCCTCCGATCATGCCCTCCGTGCGGTCGCAAAGAAATCGGGCACTCCGCCGTTGACCTCATACACGGCGGAGCAGCTCGCGCAACGCATCGTCTGAGAGTCCCGCTCAAGCCCTCCATGACACGCCGGGCAGCGCCACCGCGGCGGCCCCTCGCCCCTGCCCACACCCGGGAGCAGGATCAGCCAATCGCGGTTGCGCAAAGGCTTCAGCCGGTGGCTTGGCGACCCCCAGCGCCGAGAGACAAGGTGATCGAGTCTGTAGAAGGCATCCCGGGCGCCTACGGGCATGTGACGGCCGACCCCGACGATCAGCGCCAGCGTAATGTTGCAGCGGAAGCTCCCAAGCTTTGCGTCTGGCCCAAACAGCCTCCTGACGGTCGCCGGATCAAAATTGTTGATGTGTCCCTCGGCCTTCAAGGCAAAGTCGGGCTCATGCTCGTCCTCGGTCTGACTCACCGGGGTCGTAACGAGCACGACGCCGCGTGAGACGCGTCGCATCTCGGCGATCATCAGGTCGGGGTCGAGCACGTGCTCGATCACCTCGGTCGAGTAGACCAGGTCAAAGCTCCCATCGGCGAACGGCAGTCGTGTGGCCTCCGCCGCCGCCACCTCGAGGCCCTGCTTGTCGCGCGCCTTCGCGAGCGCCGTGGTGGACAGGTCCACGCCCCAAACGTCAGCGCCGAAGCGATCGCGAATCGCTTTCATGAAATACCCCTCGGCACAGCCAACGTCGAGCGCGGTCACGAAGTCAACCGACCGCAGCGCATCCAGCAGAGCAACCTCGCGGATGTAGTGCCTGAAGGCAGCCGGCGTGTAGCCGGCATGGGGATGGTGGTCGCAGGTGGAAAGTGCGCTGTTCGTGCTCTCGCGCACCGCGTGGGCGAACTCCTCGCGTGACAGCCCCTCGCGATCCGTGGCCACGGGCGTAGCCTAGCCGATCGGAGCCCGGCGGACGCCTCCATGGCGGTGGAATGGCGCAGGCTGTCGGCCGCCGCCTCGGCGAGCGATCACGGAGGCCCGCGGCGCCCCACTGCGTCCTCGCGCAGGGTGCAAACACGTACTGCCCAGCGGGATGTTACGGACTCAGGCCAGCCTCGGACGGACATCCGTCCAGGCAGTCCATGAGCACTCACAAGCGTCCTCGACAGACCCGACAGATCCCATGCAGACCTAAAGAAAGTGCGTGGACCGGCACCAGAATCGCCGCCGGACCCGACACGTCCACTTCATCCCGACAAAGGCACCCCCGCCGCGAGGCGGGCTCGCAAAGCCATGGGTCTCTCGCAGACAGCCCGGCCACCGAAGGAGATATCGATGACCACCATCCAGTCGCATACCCGCTGGGTGGCAAGGATGCTCATGGCCATTGCGTGCATGGCCACGTGGACGCTCCTATCCGTAACCGCCGTTCAGGCACGCACCCCCCAAGCCTCACCGGTCGCAAGCAGCAGCTCCACAACCTCCAATACCGTGCCGGGCGCCACAACGGCTCGCGCCGCGAGGGCTCGCACGCTCGCACCGCTGACCCGCGCCCTGAACACCTGCGAGCGCATCCATCCCCACCACTGCGCGGCCGCCAAGCGCGCAGTCGCGGCCGCCAAGCGCACAGTCGAGCACGCCGCCCGTAAGCTCGCCACAACACGAGCACGGCCGGCGAGCTTCTCCGACGCCACTACCCGCTACGACCTGACAGTGGGCGGCAAAACACCCGTCAAAGAAGTTTCCACACCCGCCCTGGAAACCCCGACGCCCGCCAAGGAATCTCCCACGCCCGCCAAGGAAATCCCCCCACCCACCAAGGAAATCCCCACACCCACCATCGAAGCTCCGACGCCCGCCAAAGAATCTCCCGCACAGGGTTCGACGACGTTCCAGCCGGGGATCAACTCCGGCTCGGCCGCCATCTGGGAACTGCCTGGTGCGGAGCTGCTCGGAGCCAAGGTCGTGCGGGTGGCCGCCTCGATTGCCACCACTCCCGAAGAACTCGAACCGGTGATCGCCGCCTACGCCGAACAGGGCATCCGGGTGGCACCGCTGGCCACCTTCACCGGCACGCTGCCGACGCCCGCGCAGGCACAGGACCTCGCGGCGTGGGCCAACGCATTCGGTCCCGGCGGGACCTTCTGGTCAAGCCACGCCGGAGGGCAGTATGCAATTCAGACGATCGAGTTCGGCAACGAGACCAGTGACAGCTACCAATACACGAACAACACGCCCGCGGGCTACGCGAGCCGGGCGCAAACGTACGCCCTGCGCTTTGCCGAAGCGGCAACGGCGATCCGGGCAGTGAACCCGAAGGTGGGCCTGCTGGCGCTGGGCGACTCCGGCAACGCCGGCCCGGCGTGGGTCGAAAACATGTTCAAGGCGGTCCCCAACCTCGGAACACTGGTGGCCGGGTGGACGGTTCACCCCTATGGCCCCAACTGGCGGGCGAAGTTCGAAGAAATCGTCTCCCAGACCGCCGCTCAGGGCGCGCCGTCCACGATCCCGATCGACGTGACCGAGTGGGGACTCTCCACTGACAATGGACGTTGCCTGAGCGAAAACTATGGCTGGAATCCGTGCATGACCTACCAGGAAGCCGCCGAAGTGCTGGCGCGGACGATCGGCGAAATGCGCCAGGCACTACCCGGACGGCTTGGCCTGTTGCTGCTCTACCAAATCCGCGACCAAAAGCCCTCCGGGGAAACGACGGGTCGCGAGGATTACTTTGGTGCCGTTCAGCGCGAACTGCAGCCGAAGGGCGCCTACACCACCAAGGTGAAAGAAGTCCTGGCCGGCTCCTGAGCCCGGCCCAGCCCGGCTACGGACCCCCGGCGCTGCTACGGACCACCGGCCAAGCGCCGCTGTGGTCCGTCGGTCGGCGTCGCGCGTCCGTCGGAACGAAAGGCGAGCTGGGCGAGCAGGCCAACCTGCGTAGCGAAGAGCACCGTAAAGCGAGGGTCCACCCCGGTGAAGCTGGCCGTCGTGTCCATCGCCACAAGACCCGCCATCCCCGCAAGCGAGGCCAGACCAAACGCCCGCAGTAGCGGCTTCGGAGCAGCTCGCCAAGCCTTCCAAGCGATGGCCATACTTCCGGCGATCACCGCAACGTATGCAAACAGACCGAGGATCCCCAGCTTCAGCCAGTACCACAGCGCCGCGAAGTGGACGTACTCGCGTCCTTCTTCATGTTCGACCGACAGCGGCTGCACGGTCGCCGCCCAGGGGACAGTCACCCCCAGCCCCATGACGGGATGTCTACGTATCTCGCCGAGGACGTTCGCGCGCTCGTCCAGCCGATAGCGATCCTCCAGGTTGGCTTCGAGCCTGGACGGCACCAGCGACGCGGCACGTTTGACGATCGGAAGCTGAGACTGGAAGTTGATCGACCCGAGCAGCCAGATGGTCAAGGCCACACCCGTCACCGCCAGCACCAGCACGCGGCGACCGGCCGCCGAGGCGCCGAACATCAGCACGAGCAAGATCCCGAGCGCGGCCGCGATCCAGAAGGAGCGCCGATACGAGAGCAGCAGGCATGCGAACAACAGTGGCGTGGAGAGCGTCATCCACAATGGCGGTCTCGCCCGCATCAGCACAGCGGCGAGAACGGTGAGCATGGCGATCAAGATCAGCCAGTTGGCAGTCGGTTCGTAGTACGTCAGGGTCGCCGTGCCTTCGATCTGCGCGCCGTAGTGCCCCGCGACCTCGATCAGACCGAGCACCGCCTTGAGCGTTGCGAGAGCGCCCATACCCGCCAGCAGCTTGGTGAGCCGGCGTGTGTCGAGCTCCAGGTTGCCAACGGCAAGCGGCAGCAGGAGGAGGTAGAAGAGGACATCCTCAGAACCGAGCGCGAAGCGGATGCTCGCGCCGGCGGCGTGTCCCACGACAGCGCCCACGAGCATCGCCAGTGGAAGGAGTACCAGGGCCGGCTTGAGGGGCCCCGGCAACCACAGGCCACGGCGGCTACGCATCACGTCGATGGCTACCGCCAAGACCGCCACCGCCACCATCAGGTCGAGCAGGGTGACGTACTTGTAGACGTGCACGTAGAAGTCTGACGTGAACGTGAGGATTCCGAACGTTTCCCCCTCGCATACGATCGTGAGCCCCACGACCAGGCAGACAGCCAGCAGCGGCCTGAACAGCAGGATCGCCACCGCCGCAAGCGCGATCGGAGCCAGCAGGCCCACGGTCCCGAACTTGTGCACGCCCGCGATGGCGAGCACAGCCGTGACCGCCATCGCCGTAACGGCGAAGAGGGCCTCCCTTCGCTCAAGCGCCGGCAGTCGCAGCCGTCGTGCGACCATCGTCTCGCGAGGTCCTC
The DNA here is from genome assembly GCA_035948945.1 of Solirubrobacteraceae bacterium. Classification (GTDB taxonomy): domain Bacteria; phylum Actinomycetota; class Thermoleophilia; order Solirubrobacterales; family Solirubrobacteraceae; genus Palsa-744. Next base: position 191,746 of record DASZIQ010000013.1, on the reverse strand, counting down.
AGCGGGACAACCCCCGGCTCTCCGAGCCGGCGGGCCGCGACAGCGCGTCGATGCTCACATCGAGCGTAGGAGAGTCCCCGGGGTGGGGACCGTAGCCGTGTCCATAACCGTAGCGATCGGATTCGCGCAGACCGGTTATGACGATACCCACCGGCTCGACCATGTGGCGATCCAGGATCGCCCGGGCGCGGCGAACGTCCTCGCGGCTGGTCTTGTTTACACGCGCCACGACGATTGAAGCATGAACCGCAGGGCTGTTGAGCAGCACCTGCGCGTCCGCTATGGGATTGAGCGGTGGAGCGTCGAGGATCACCATGCCCTCGTCGCTGAGCAGCCCCGAGATCATCTCGGCGATCCGCGGAGACCCGAGCAGCTCCGATGGGTTGTGGGGAAGAAGACCCGCAGGAAGGACCGAGAAATTGGGCAGAGCCGGGAAGGGCTCGATCAACAGCTCCGTCGGTGGCGTGCGCTGTGTGAGCACTGTCGTGAGGCCGTCTTTGGTGTCAAGGCCAAACTGCTCGGCGAACGTGGGACGGCGCAAGTCGAGCTCCATCAGCACCACCCGACGCCCGGTCAGCGCCACCGTGTGCGCGAGATCGACCGCGACGGTGGTCTTGCCCTCGCCGGGGATCGCACTGGTCACCATCAACGTATCGAGCTGGCGGGTGACCGCCGCAAAGTCGAGGGCGCTGCGCAGGATGCGATACGGCTCGAGCAACTCGCCTCGCTCGACCGCACGGCGAGCGCGGAACCCGGACTGCGGAATCGCAGCCAGCGTCGGCAGCCGGTACTCATGCTCGAATTCCTCGATCGTCTTGATCCGGCGATCGAGCGCCTCGACGATGAACACGAGAGAGAACGCCAGCGCAACCCCAATCAACAGGCCGACTAGCGCGGTCGTCGAAAGGCTGGAACCCGCGGGCGTCGTTGGCGGGGTGGCCGTGCCGATGATGCTCGCGCCCCCGCCCGCCACCGCCCTCAGCTCAACAAGGCGCTGCAACGACTGCTGCAGGTTCGCGCGTTCGACCGAGCCGGCGGGCAATTCGGCGAGCTGCTTCTGGAGCCTGCTCTGGACGGTGCTGATATCGACCAGCTCCGACTTGGTCCTGAACGCTATGTACTGTTCAGCGAAGGCATTGGCAAGGCGCGCCGATTCTTGCGGACTGCCCGTCGAGGCGATGAGGTTCAGGACATTGGCATTCGGCTCGGCTTCAACCTGCACCTGTTCCAGCAGTTCGTTCGCACTCGCGTGGGCGTGCAGCTGTAGACGCACCGCTTCCGCGACTTCGGGCGAGTGGGCGATGAGCACCTCGGTGTCGGCTTCGCGCAGGGGTTCGGAGGTGCTCGCGGGAGCGACCTGCAGGGCTGACTCCGCCGGCGTGCCGCTCTGGAAGACGACATTGGCAGTAGCCGTGTAGGACTTCGTGGCCCGCTCATGGCGGAAGACTGCGAACGCGACACATACAAGGATCACGCCGGAGACGATCAGCCAGCGGTGTCGCAGCACCCTCAGGGCCCTGCTGACGCCCTCGCCTCCCCGCATCTGCTCCCAGCGCTCACCCGCGCTCATGCCGCATCACCGGAGCGCCGGTGCGTATCGTTGCCAGATCGACGATTCTCGCCATCGCGTCCATATCGTCCACCACACGCGCCCGCTTGAGCGACAACCCTAGGGGCCGCGAGGCCAATCTCCTTACGGCAGTTGCTGCCATGGTACCCCCTGGGCTTCCTCTCTTCGTGCCAGACCGGAGAGAGGTGGATGGCACCCGTCGCCCATACGCCCTAACAAGATCAGGAACCCAGCTCAGCGCGCGCAGCAAGCATGCGTTCGTAGAGCGCCACCACCGGCGCGGCCGCGACCGCCGGCGTGTGGTTGGCCAGGAAGTTCTCGTACGCCTGGGCGCCCGCGTGACGACGGGCGGTCGCATCGTCGAGCAAAGTCACCGTGGCCGCCGCCATGCGCTCGTCGTCCTCCTCGACCACGACCCCCCGGTGGTCGAGCAGCCCCTCGGCTCCCTCGCGTGTGCTCACAACGGGCACGCCGAGCGCCAGCGCCTCGAGCACCTTGACCTTGACCCCGCTGCCAGCCGTCAGGGGATACAGCAACACCCCGAGCTCGCGCAGAAAGTCGCTCGCGGACGGCACGCGCCCGCGCCACTCCACGCCCCGGAGATTGGCGCTCGCTCCAAACGCGCCGGCCTCCATGCCGACGCCCGCAAGCACCAATCTCGCGGTCGGGCGGCGCTCGAGCACAAGCGGCCAGACGCGAGTGAGCAGGCGCTCGACGGCGTTGGTCGTGGGCGGCCACCTGGCCGTGCCGATCAACCCCGCCACGGGATGCTCGAGCGATGCCCGCCGTGCGTAGTGCGCGGCATCCAGCGCCAGAGGAGCAACCGCTATGCGCGATCGGGCGATCCTCCTCGGCAAGGCGTCGGCCACCTCCCGCGAATTGACGAGCAGCCAATCGGCCCGCCGCAGGGCTCGGCGCTCGGCCCGCAGGGTCTCCAACGCATCTCGATTCTCGCGCATCCACGGACCCCCAATCTGGCGATCGCGAGCGGTCAGGCAATCCAGTTGCAACACCGTGGGGCGGCCGAGCATTCCCAGGGTGCGGGCCATCCTTGGATCGACGAGGTGCACGACATCGGCGGCGGTTGCAAGCTCGCGCAACCGCTTGGCGAAGCGCCCGCCGATCAAGGCGCCACCCGGACTCACGAGCCGGCTCCAGCGGCCCCGCCACCTGGAAAGCTCGATGGGCACGAGCTCGATTGGCGCGCCGTCGGCCGCGGGAAGTGGCGAGCGATCGCCATCGACGGCCAGCGCGCGGCACTCCACCCCCCGCTCCCGCAGGCCCTGCAGCAGTGCAACAGCGCATCGCGCGGCGGCGCCGCCCTCGTGGTCAGGCGGAAACGGCAGGGCGACCAGGACACGCAAGCTGGCGAGAGTATGACGCACGGTGGGACCACCCCGAGCCCCATCCGCCGCGCCCCATCAAGGGTGTGAGGGTGACGGCGGGATGCGCCGATTTGCGCCCGCTGTGCCGGCGAGGAGCTCGAGCTCGTCCACGACCCGCCGCTCATGGCGCTCGGCGGTGTGCTCGGCGGCGGTGCGCGCGCCTCCCGTGCGCAGCCTCGCCCGCAGCTCGCCGTCGCCCGCAAGGCGCCGGACCGCGGCGGCGAGCGCACGCGGATCCTCGGATGGGATCAGCAGCGAGTTCTCACCATCGCGTAGGTACGTGCGGGCACCGCCCCTGGCGACCGCTACAACCGGGCGACCGATCCCCATGGCCTCCAACGGCACCAGACCCCAGGGCTCCTCCCAGCGGATCGGGAACAGGACCGCATCGGCCGCCCCATAGAGAGCCGGAAGCGCGTCGGAGTGGACCGGCCCGAGGAGCTCGATCCGCTCGCGCACGCCGAGCGCCTCGGCCTGGCGTGACAGCCTCTCTGTGTATGCCTCGCCGCCGCCACCGACGATCGTGAGGGTCGTCTCGGGGGGGAGATCGGCGAGCGCCGCCACCGCGACATCGATGCCCTTGGCGGGGTCCAGGCGACCGACGTGCAGCAGTCGCCAGCGCCACGGCTCGCTTGGCGCCGGGGTCAGATACCGCGCATGCACGCCAACGGTCACAACCGCCCTGTCAACCGGCTCCACCCCCGCCTCCGCGGCCGCCCGCAACGAGTGCTCGGAGTTGAAGAGGAACCGTCCAGCACGCTCCAGGCGATAGCGAATCGGTATCCCCAACGCCGGCTCGAGCACGGGCGCGAGCAGCCGCAGACGCCTGGTCATGCGTGTCCAGCCATCGATCTGGAAACCATAGGAGAGCCAGTCATCCTGGATCATGAGCACCGAGGCAAATCCCCGGCGTCGCACTCGCTCGATCAGGGACAGCGACATCCCACCCATCCCCCACCAGGTGACGACATGGGGGGCGAAGTCCCGCAGCGCCCGCTCCATGACAGCCCCATTGGCTCGCTCGAGGCCAACGCGTTGCATTGGGCCCAGCGGAGCCGCGCGCTGGGCGCTGGCGTCCAGATAGGAGCGCAGCGCACGATCGACAGGAAGCTCGTCGGGCTCGACGACGCCGGGTGCGCGATAGGTGGAGGTGAGGATCCGGACTTCGTGGCCGCGGGCGCTCGCGGCCCGCATCACCCCGTCGCAGATCAGCTCATAGCCCCCAAGGTAGTGCGGCGGGTAGAGCAGGCCGACGGCCAGGATTCTCATTGCCGGCGCTCCACCCGCCCCACGGTGCCGCGCGCGCGGGGGGGCAGCCAATCGACCATGACACGCGGGACACGCAAGACTGCGCGAGTATGACGAACCTGCTGAGAAGCGTAAGCGTACTGCCGCGCAGGCTCTTGCACGGCGGCGCCGCCGGCGATGCCGGCGCCGCCGGCGCCCGGCTGATCGCCTCGAATACCCTCATCCAGATCGCCGCGCGCGTGATCACGATGGCCGTGGGCGTGGTGACTGTGGCGCTGACGGCACGTACCCTCAAGGCCGACGGCTACGGCGTGTGGAGCGGCGTCAGCAACTACACGGGGCTGTTCGCCGTCCTGACCGATCTCGGCTTCGTGACCGTCGCGACACAGCGCATGGCAACCGAACCGGACCGTGAGGCGGAGTGGCTCGGAGCGCTGGTGGGCGTGCGGACCGTGACTTCGCTGATCGTCGCCGCGATCTGCGCAGCGTCGATCCCCCTGTTTCTACGCTCCACGGGGGGCAGCCACGCGGTCGCGTACATCATGACGACGACCATGCTCGTGGTCGGGCCGGCGTCGCTGCTGGCCGTGTTTCAGTCGCGTTTGCGCTCGGGGATCGGGCTCTCTTTCACTGTGCTGCAGTGGCTCATCTGGCTCGCCGCCGTCGTGGTGCTCCACGCCGAGCACGCATCGGTGGTCGCGTTCGCAATCGTCAATGCGCTCATCCTGTTCTTTATCTCCGCATTGCAGATCCAGGCATGCCGCCGGTTCGTCGACATCGCATGGCGGGCCGGCCTGCGCCTATGGCGCCCACTCCTGCGTCAGGCGATCCCGCTCGGCGTGGCCACGGTCATGATCACCATCTACTACCAGGTCGACTCGGTGTTGCTGCTGCAACTTGCGGGCGCCAAGGAGACCGGTGTGTACGGTGCCGCATACGGATTTCTCGGCCCGTTGGTCTTCCTGCCGGCAGCCGTCATGGGATCGTTCTTCCCCGTGCTCTCGGCAATCCACAAACGCGATCCCGGTCGCGCGCGGCGTCTGGTCCAGGTCTGTGCCGACGTCATGGCGGTGATCGGGCTGCCGATCCTCGCCGGCGCCATCGCGCTGTCGGGTCCGATAGTCCACCTCGTATACGGGAGCGAATTCGCGCGCGCGAGCGGCCTGCTGCCGATCCTGATGATCGCGTTCGTCGTGATCTGCTACGGCACCCTGGCGGGCAATCTATCGATCCTGCTAGGCCTACAGTGGCGGTTTGCCGCGTACACGACGATTGGCGCAGTGGCCAACGTCGTCCTGAATCTCGCGCTGATCCCCCCCTTCGGCGCCTACGGATCGGCGTGGGCGACCGTCGTCACCGAGAGCATCACCATGGTCCTGATGCTCGTCACCGGCCTGCGGACGATACGACTGCGACTGCGACCGGGAAAGATGCTGCGAGCGGTCGTGCTCGCCGCGGGCATGACCGCCACGATGATCCTGGCAAGGCCGCTCGGGCTGATACCGGCGGGCACGATCGGCGTGCTCGCGTATGTCGGCGGCCTGTTTGCTTTGCGCATCGTCAATCGGGACGAGCTGCGCGCCCTCATGGGGCGTGGTGAGGCCGATCCGGATCTCCTCGCCGTGGACAGCGGCCTGTCGTGACGATCTCAGGCGCGCGGCGCACCGATCGGAGCCGCGGCGCAGAGGGCGACCCTGTCAGCCATGCCCGACCGCGTCGAGCAGGACGCCGCGCAACCCCGCGGTGAACAGCTCCGCGTTCAGATGTCGCTCCGCCCAGGCGCGCCCGGCGCGACCCATCCGCTCGAGTCGATCGCGATCGCTCAACGCAGCGGTCAGCCGCTCGCTCCAGCCGCGGACGTCGCCCGGCTCCACCCACCAACCGCAGCCGATCTGTTCGATGTCGAAATCGAAGTACGGAGCCCTCGTGAGGATCATCGGCCGTCCGCACGCGAGCACATCGACGACCTCGGTGAGGCCGGTCAGCCGGTCCAACGTCGAAAGCGGGATTGCCACAACCGCGGCAGAGCGCAGATCCGCCAGCACACCGTCGTCGTACTTCATCGGCGCCGACGACGCGTCGTTGGAGGACACGGGACGGATCGTCACGTCCGCCGGAATCGAGCAGGAGCGGGCCAGCTCGTCGCGATCGCCGTAGATGCGCGCGGGCAGCCCGGTCTCCCGCAGAGCCTCCAGCAGCGTGGGCAGGTCGCGCGTCGTCTTGCCAGTGGCCACGACGGGAGCGTCCGCGGCCGCCGGCACCCTTGGCGCAAACCCGGGAAAGTCAAGATCCGCGCCCCAGCCCAGCACGGTGATGCGCTCCGGCGGCATGCCGGCCTCCACCACGCCCCGCCGGGTGTGCTGCGTGAGCACGATCGCGCGATCGAAGCCCCTCAGTGCCCGGCCGCGGGACATGCGACTCGATGGAGCGGAGTGGAAGACCCCCACGATCGGGGTCGCGAACAGCCGCGCGGCGCGTAGGACGGCCAGGCTGCGCAGCTCCTGAGCCGCCGCCCCGTATATGACACCCCCTGGCCGCCTTCGCCTGGCCGCCGCGACCTCCTGGCCGATGTTGCCGAGTTTACGACGCGTGAGCTCTGTTGCGCGGGCCAGACGATCGTCGCTGCTGAAAGGGAGATCCACGACATCGAATTCGCTGCCAAGTCGTGCCGTGCCGTACAGGTGATGGCCGGGATACGCGCCGGCCATCCATCCCGCGCGCGCCCGAGGCATGTCGTAGCTGTTGGCGAACAGAACCTGAATGGGATCGCCGGAGGCGCCTTTGCGGACCTCCTCCACGAGAGGCTCGCGGCCGGCGTCACGCGGGATCATCGCTCGGCTCTCATTCGGGTGGGATGAGTCGGTCGCGAACTGACTCGAACTCCTCCTGAGCCTGCTCGTAATCGTCGTGGCGCCCGATGTCCAGCCAGTAGTCGTCGCTCGGCCAGGCGCGCACGATCTCCCCAGCGGCGATCAGGCGCAGAATCAGGTCGGGAAAGTCCAGGCGCTCGCCCGGCTCGATATGCGAGAGCGCACGCGGTGCGAAGCAGTACACGCCCATGCTGGCGGTGTAGTCCAGCGCCGGCTTCTCGTCGTAGCCGGTCAATCGCGTCGGGTCGCCGTCGTCGCCGAAGCGCAGGACGCCGAGCGAGATCTGGATGTTGCGCACCTTGGTCGCAATCGTCGCGGCGGCGTCGCTCGCGCTGTGGCGCTTGAGCAGCGCGCCATAGTCGATGTCGGTGAGCACGTCGCCGTTCATCACCAGAAAGCTCTCGTCGGCGAGTCCGTCGATCAGCGCGAGCGCCCCCACGGTGCCGAGCGGCTCGCGCTCACGGTAGTAGTCGATCGGGACCTCGTACTTCTCGCCGTCGCGAAAGAACGCCTCGATCAGCTCGCTCAGGTAGCCCGTTGCGATCGTGATCCGCTCGAAGCCGTGGGCCTTGAGCTGGCGCACGACGATGTCCAGCACCGGACGGTCGCCGATCGGCATCAGCGGCTTGGGCAGCACTGTTGTGTAGGGGCGCAGCCGGACACCTTCGCCGCCCGCGAGTATCACGGCGCGCTTCACGGCTTCATATTATGCGCGAGCCCCATACCGGCGCCCGGATACAGAGCCGTAAAGCTCGCTCGTCTGGCGTGCGATCACCGGCCAGGCGAAGCGTTCCTCCGCGAGCTTGGCACCGGCTTCGCCGCGCCGACGACACTCGGGCCAGCCCGCATCCACGCTCGCGGCGAGCGCGTCGACGAGCCCATCGACATCGGGCCGGGAGCAGATCCAGCCGGTCTCCCCGTCGACCACCGCCTCCACCAATCCGCCCACCGGGTAGATCACCACCGGCCGGTGGAAGCCATATGCGAGCAGCAGCACACCGCTCTGGCTGGCAACCGCGTAAGGCAACGCGACGGTGTCGGTGGCGGCGAAAAGTTGCGCCGCCTCCCTCATGTCGAGGAACCCCTCGCGCACCGTCACGCGCGCCGCGAGCGCCCGGCTCTCGAGCTGGGCCCTCGCCGCAGCGAGCGCGCCCTCCTCCTGGCCGCCAATCAGAAGCTGCAGCCGCGGGACCCGCGGGAGCGCCGCGAGCAGGTCGCCAAGACCCTTGTCGAGGCGCAGCTGGCCGAAGAGCAGGGTGACAGGCGCATCGGGAGCGATGCCCAAGCTCGCCCGTGCCGCGTCGCGGTCCAGGATGCCGCCCGCGCGGGCGAGACCGCCGTACTCGCCGTGCGGGATCACGACCACCCGTCCATTCGCCTGGCTCGGCACCCGCTCCAGGTCGGCCTTGGTATGGACGATCGTCCGAGCGGTGAGTCGAGCCAGCAGGCGATGGGTTCGATCGTACGGTCGGCCACGATCGAAGGTGTTGTGGGAGGTCTGCACGACGCTCCCGCCAGCCAACCGCATACAGGCGATCGCCACCACGCCCAGCGGCGCGAGCTCCCACCCCTGCGTGTGGATCAGATCCGACCTGCGTGCAAGCAGAGCCAGATGCGGAAGCGCAGCGAGGAAGCCAAGCCCATTCGCGATCGGACCGAGCCCAAGGCGGCGAACAGCGGACCCAGCTCGCGTCCGGCCGCGCACATAGTGAAAGACCTGGTGGACCGTGACCCCATCCGTCGGCTGATAAAGGTGGTCCTCCGCGGTGGCCAGCGCCACCTGCCACCCCTCGGCCGCAAGCGCGCGCACCAGCTGCGCCGTGTAGTCGGCGACGCCTCCACGCCCACCCTGCTCGACCATCAGCAGTCGCCCCGGCATGACCGGCCCGCCGGCCGGCACCCTCGCCCGCTCGTCGTCGGACGCGGCGTTGTTCGGAGAGCCCCCCATCGGGAGAATCGTCGCAGGATCTGCTCGCAACCCCCGCACTGTCTGGCAGTTTTGGGCGATGGCTCCTGTAAAGTCGCGTCTTATGCCCGGTCACTCGAACTCGCCCGTGCGCCGGGTGGGCCGTGCGGTCACCCAGCGGTTGAAGACATGGCGGCTGGGCCGATCGCTGACCGTCGTTCCGCATGAGGGTATGGTCAAGATCGGAACCACCTACGGTGGATGGTCGATTCCCGCGGACAGCTTGGGACCCGAGTCGGTCTGCTATCTCGCCGGCCTCGGCCAGGACGCGTCGTTCGATCTCGGTGTGATCGAGCGCTTCGGCTGCTCCGTCATGGCCTTCGATCCAGTCCCCGAGGCCAGCCGCTACGCCGCCACGGTCTCCGCCAGTGAGCCGCGCTTTGACTTTCGGCCCGTTGGGCTGTGGTCCGCCGACGGGACGCTGCGCTTCTACGAGAACGCCGAGCCGGGATTCGTCTCCCGCTCGGCGACCAACATGCACGGCACCGGCGAGTACACCGAGGCGCCGGTGCGCGCCGTCGACTCGCTGATGGCCGAGCTCGGCCACGAGCGTGTGGACCTGCTGAAGCTGAGCGTCGAGGGATCGGAGTATGAGATCGTCGATGACCTGCTGGCAAAGCGTCTGCCGGTGGGGGTGCTGTGCGTCGAGTTCTCCCAGCCGGCACCGATCGAGCCGGTGCTCGAGCGGGTCAGGGCGCTGCAGGCGGCCAACTTGCAGCTGGTGGCGAGTATCCTGCAGCCGTCCGGTTGGAAGCTGACCTTCAGCGCCGCATGAAGGTCGTGAGCGTGATGACGACCTCTTCGCGCGGCGGCGCGGAGTTTGCCGCGATCGAGATGCTCGATGCGCTGATCGACCGGGGACACGAAGCGGTCATGCTGACAGACCAGCCGCTGATCGGGCGCGACACGCGCGTCACGATCCGCCCAATCGCGATCGGGCCGAAGCTCTCGCGGACGAGCTACATGAGGCTCGCGCTGCGATGGCCCAACTACCTGTTACGCCTGCGCGCGGCCCTCGAGCGCGAGTGGCCCTACGACGTGCTGCTCGTCCACTACAAGAAGGAGCAGCTGATGGCGCGCTGGCTGCCCGAGCGCCTGCGCGCGACGCTCGTGTGGGCGGAGTGGGGGCCGGTGCCCTTCCAGCTTCGCAGGGGGCTGCCGCAGCGGATGTACCTGCGCGCGGCCCGCAACGCGGCGACGGTCATGGCGGTGTCGCAGGGCACCAAGGACTCCGTGTGCGCCGTCGGCGTACCGGCGGCAAAGGTCGAGGTCGTGCCGAACGTCCTGCGCACTGGCGAGATCGCATTCACGGCGGAGGGCCGCGCGCGGCTGCGAGCAGAGCTCGCGGTGTCCGACGATGATTTTGTCGTCGGCTGCATTTCGCGCTTTCACCCCAAGAAGCGCAACGACGTTGTGGTCGAGGCCGTCAAGCTGCTCGACGATCGCGTCCACCTCGTGCTCGCGGGTGACGGCGAGACCGAGAGCGAGCTGCGTCGGATCGCGGCGCCGCTCGGGGGACGCGCGCACTTCATGCCCACACCTGGGGCTAACGTCGCCGATGTGCTCTCCGCCTTCGACGTCTCAGTCTTCTGCCCCAGCCCGACCGAGGGCGCCCCACGCGCGGTGATCCTCGGAATGCTCGCCGAACGGCCGTGTCTGGCGACAGGTCCCGAGGGCGTGGCCGACATGATCACAGCGGGGGTGGGGGTGATCGCGGAGCCCGAGAACGATCCGGCCGCGCTGCGGGCAGCACTCGCGCCCTACCTCGAGGATCCCGCCCGTCGCGCCTGCGAGGGCGCCGAGGCACGGCGCAGGGCAGTCGCCACCTACGACGCAGCAAGCGTCTCCGAGCGCATCGAGCGTCTCTGGCTGGATGCCGGGGCGGGTCGGACCGGCCGCCCCGAGGCCGATCCCGCCGAGGGCAAGCGTCCAGGCATGGAGAGCTGGGCCTCCAGCACGTACGCTGCGAACGAGCGTCCCCTGCGCGTCGTCTCCGTGCAGACTTCTCACGAACGAGGCGGAGGAGAGTATGCGAACGTCGATGTTCTGTGCGGGCTGCAAACACGGGGTATTGACGTCGTGCTGCTGACCAACCAGCCGGACCTTGTGGAGGGCACCGAGGTCCCCGTCGTCGAGATCGACATCGGCCCGAAGATCAGGCGTACCACCCTGCGCCGCGTCACGCTCGGTTTTCCGCACTGGGTACTGCGGCTTCGAAGCGCGCTTGAGCGGGAGTCCCGAGACAAGCCGATCGACGTGCTGCTGCTGCACTTCAAGAAGGAGCAGCTGATGTCCGCGATCTTGCCGAGGCGATTGACGGGAGCGGTGGTGTGGGCGGAGTGGGGGCGCCTCCCCGGACCGGTTGCAAACGGGCCCGCGCGATTTGTCTACCTGGCCGCAGCGCGTCGCGCAAAGCTGATCGTGGCGGTGTCCGAGAGCACCCGCGACTCGCTCGTGAGGGCCGGCGTGCCGACGAAGAAGGTCGCGGTGGTGCACAACATCGTCGACTCCGAGACCATCGTCTTCGACTCCGCCGCGCGCGAGCGCTACAGGGCCGAGTGGAGTGTGGCAGCTGGAGACTTCGTGCTCGGTTGCGTCTCGCGTCTGAGCGCGAGCAAGCGCAACGACGTGATCATCGATGCACTGGCGCACCTCCCGCAGAGCGTGCAGCTGGTGTTCGCCGGCGAGGGTGACAACGAAGCGGCGTTGCGTTCCAGGGCAGCGCCATACGGCGATCGAGTCCGGTTCCTGCCCACCCCGCGCGGTCACGTCGGCGAGCTGCTCTCGGCGTGTGACATCTCGGTGTTCGCGCCGCAGCCGGTCGAGGGGGCGCCGCGCTCGATCATCTTCGGCCAGCTGAGCGAGCGTGCGGTGATCGCGAGCGGGCCCGAGGGCGCCGCCGGCATGGTTGCACCCGGTACGGGCACGATCGTCTCGCCGGCTCACGATCCGCGTGCCCTGGCTGCGTGCATCGAGTCCTATCGGCTCGACTCCGAGCGATGCGCGCGCGAGGGACGGGCGGGCCGCGCGCTGGCGCTCGAACGGTATGACCCGCAGGAGGTCGTCGATGAATGGGCGGCGCGGCTGCGCGTCGCCGGCAACGGCAACACCGGACGGTGAGCTAGACAGCATGTCCAGAGAGGAGACCAGGTGAGCGAAACAACATTGGTGACCGGCGGCAGTGGCTACATCGGCGCGATGCTCGTGCGGGAGTTGCGCGATGCGGGGCGCCAGGTGCGCGTGCTCGACTCGCTGCTGCACGGGCAGGAGGAGATCGCCGCCGAACAGGAGCGCGCCGGGGTGCAGGTGATCCGCGGCGATGTCCGCGACGCGGAGGCCCGACGGCGTGCGCTCGCGGGCGCCGCGGCCGTCGTGCACCTCGCCGCGATCGTCGGCGATCCCGCCTGCGCCCTGGACCCCGCGGTCTCCGACGAGGTCAATGTCCAAGCCACGCGCGCACTGGTCGCCGACGCGGGCGAGGCGGGCGTGGAGCGCCTCGTGTTCGCCTCCACCTGCTCCAACTACGGGCGCATGGCCGACCCCAACGTGCCGATCACCGAGGAGGGGGAGCTGCGCCCCGTCTCCCTGTACGCCGAGCAGAAGGTCGGGATGGAGCGGCTCATCCTCGGCGATGGGAATGGGACCCCACCCACCCCCGTCAAACCAACTTGCCTGCGCTTCGCCACCGTCTACGGCGTGGGACGGCGGATGCGCTTCGATCTCACCGTCAACGAGTTCACCCGCGAACTGTGGGCCGACCGCGAGCTGGAGGTCTTCGGCGAGCAGTTCTGGCGCCCCTACATCCACGTGCGCGACGCCGCGCGGGCAGTCCGCACGGTGTTGGAGGCGCCCGCGGAGAAGGTCGCGGACAACGTGTTCAACGCCGGGCGCTCGGGTGAGAACTACCGCAAGCTCGACCTCGTGCAGGAGATCGGCAGGCAGATCGACCGCGGCCGGGTCGCCTACGTCAAGCGCGACGAGGACCCACGCGACTACAAGGTGAGCTTCGACAAGATCCGCGCCGAGCTCGGCTTCGAGACGCTGATGACGGTGTCCGACGGCATCGCCGAGATCGTCGCCGCGCTCGACGCCGAGGCGTTTGGCGACCCGTTCGACGCGCGCTACAAGAACATCCCTTGAGCGTCACCGCGGAGCGTCTCACCTTGAATACCGCGGGACGCCCCATCGCGAGGACCACCGCAGGACGTCCCAGCACCTCGAGCGCCACCGCAGGACGAGCATCCGCAACCGAGTAGATGGCCGGCACCGAGACCTTCCCCGAGCTCCCACTGTTCGACCTGCAGCTGCAGCCGCAGGACCTCGAGGCGGTCGCGCAGACGCTGCGCTCCGGCTGGCTGACGCTCGGCCCCCGCACCGCCGCGTTCGAGGAGGCCTTCGCCGCGCACCTCGGGGCGCGCCACGCGGTCGCGCTCTCCTCCTGCACCGCGGCGCTGCACCTCGCCTACCTCGCGGCCGGCGTCGGCCCCGGCGACGAGGTGATCGTGCCCGCCTTCACGTTCGCGGCCACCGCCGCCGCCGCGCTCTACTGCGGGGCCACCCCCGTGTTCGCGGAGATCGACTCGCGCGAGCGCCCCTCCCTCGACCCCGAGGACGTCGCGCGCCGGATCACACCGCGCACGAAGGCGGTGTGCGTCGTGCACTACGCCGGCTACCCCGCCGCCGCCGACCGCCTGTTGGAGCTGTGCGACGCACACGGCATCGCGTTGGTCGAGGACGTCGCGCACGCGCCCTCCGCCACGCTCGGCGGGCGCAAGCTCGGGACCTGGGGTCTCGCCGGCGCCTTCAGCTTCTTCTCCAACAAGGTCCTCTCGGTGGGCGAGGGCGGGCTGCTGTGCACCGACAGCGACGAGGTCGCCGCCTTCGCGCGCTCGCGCCGCTCACACGCGATGACCAGCGGCACCTGGGACCGCCACCGCGGGCGCACCGACACCTACGACGTGGTCGGGCTCGGCTACAACTACCGCCTCGACGAGCCCCGCGCCGCGCTGCTGCTCTCGCGCCTCGAGCGCCTCGAGGCTGACATCGCGCGCCGCCGGGAGCTGACGCTGCGCTACCGCGCGCTGCTCGCGCAGGTCGAGAGGATCGTCGTGCCGTTCGAGGATGCCGACGTACCGAGCTCCTCCTGCTACGTCCTGCCCGTCATGATCGAGCAGGACGGCCGCCAGGCACAGGTGAGCGCGAGGCTGCGCGAGCTTGGCATCCAGACGAGCATCTTCTACCCCGCGATCCACCGCTTCTCCGCCTACCGCGAGCGCTTCCCCGGCGTTTCGCTGCCCGTCACCGAGCTGGCCTCGAGGACCGAGCTCACGCTGCCCTTCTACCCACATATGACCCACGCCGACCAGGATCGCGTCGTCACCGCGCTCGCGGAGGCGCTGGCGCGATGAGCGACTGGCGCGTGCCGCTCACCGACATCGCGATGCCCGAGCAGGACATCGAGGCCGTGCTCGACTGCCTGCGCTCCGGCTGGCTGACGATGGGCCCGCGCACCCTCGCCTTCGAGCAGGCGCTGGCCGGCTATGTGGGCTCGCCTCATGCGGTCGCCGTCTCCAGCGGCACGGCCGCCCTGCACCTCGCCTGCCTCGCGGCCGGGATCGGCCCGGGCGACGAGGTGATCGTGCCGGCGTTCACCTTCGTGGCGAGCGCCGCCGCAGTCCGCTACACGGGCGCCGAGCCGGTGCTGTGCGATGTGCTGAGCCCGCGCGACTTCAACATCGATCCTGCGGATGCGGCGCGCCGGATCACGCCCCGCACGCGGGCGATCGTGGCTGTGCACTTCTGCGGGTATCCGGCCGACGTGGCGGCGCTGCGAGCGCTGTGCGACGACCGCGGGCTGTTGCTGATCGAGGATTGCGCACAGGCGATCGGCGCACACGTGGACGCCACGGGGCGCCAGGTCGGCACGGTCGGCGAGCTCGGCGCGTTCAGCTTCTTCTCCAAGAAGCAGCTGTGCGTGGGCGAGGGCGGGATGGTCAGCACCGCGGATGAGCAACTTGCCGCACGCGTGCGCCTGCTGCGCTCCCACGCCATGACCAGCAGCACGTGGGACCGCCACCGCGGCCACGATCCGGCCTACGACGTGGTCGACGTCGGCTTCAACTACCGCCTCGACGAGCCCCGCGCAGCGCTCGGGTTGAGCCGGCTGGAGCGGCTCGAGCAGGACATCGCGAGCAGGCGCGCGCTCGTGCGCGCCTACCGCGAGCGGCTCGCGGAGATGCCGGGAGTGGAGCTGGCGTTCGATGAGCAGGCAGTCGAGCGATCGTCGCACTTCGCCTTTGCGGTGCTGCTGGCCGACCGTTCCTCGCGCGATCGTTTTCGCGAGCAGCTCAAAGCGGACGGCATCCAGACGACGTGGTATCCGGCGCTGCACACCTTCACCGAGTACCGCCGCTTCGCCCCGAGCGACGGGCTGGCGGGCGCCCTGGAGGCGGCCGATCGTCACTGTGCGCTGCCACTCAGCGCGACCATGGACGAGGCGGCGGCGGACACGGTCGTAGAGGCTGTTCGCGCGGCCCTGTACTAGTGTCCTGAGTTGCTGGTTGGCGGGAATGGGCCCTGCGCTCGAGGGAATCAGCCGCCGCGCTTGACATGGGTTCAGGCCCTCGCGGTACCTCCTCGCGCGGAGCGCCACAGACGATCTGCAGGAACCAGAGTGGCGTGAAGATCCGCAGCAGCGTGTCCGTGTATGCGACAAGGTCGGGGCAGTCCGGTTGCAACAAGATCATCACGCGGCTGCGATCGATCAGCCGCCAGATCTCTGAGTCGGCGTTGTCGGCGACTTCGGCCAGGATCTGGGTGCGCGCCGCAAGCCAACGGCTCAGGAATGGAGGATCCTGCCCGGTCGCCGTCCCACCGCCACCCCCATGCCGCTCGCCGGAGCGCAGCGTATGCCACAGCTGCCGCGTCGCCAGCGGCGCGGCCAGCCAGCTGTGTTGGGGCGGAAACGGGCTCTCGAAACGGTGGTCCCGCAGGGGCGGATCGATACAACTCAAGAGCCGGTAGTGGGGCGCCTCCAGATAACGCTCGCCGGGCGATAGGGAGAAGCAGTACCGCATGAACGGTCTGGTGCAGTAAGGGCTGAACAGATCGCTGACCCCGGTCGCCCGACGCACCCCGCCTGCTCCCCAGCATGCGACCCGCTCAAAGGTGTAGAAGGCCTCGGACAGCTCCCGTGTAGGCCATCCCTCGCGCAGGCGCTCGTCGGCGAAGCTGCGCAGCTGCTGGGCCACGAGCTCACGACCGTCGTCCGTGAGCAGCCCCTGGTCGTCGATCTTCAAACCAAGCAGCCGCCGCTGGATGAGTGACATGCGCGATAGGAGGGGGAGGTTGGGTGAGAGCTTGCTGAGGGCGCCGGAGCCGGCGCGGCCAATCTCGCCTCCAACACCCCACAGCGTTACGCCAAGGCGCTCGATGGGCTCATCGAGCTCGATGTAGTCAACCAGCTGGACAAGGCTTGAAAGTCCGTCGGTCTGGCGCAGGAAGCGGGCGGCCGCCCGTGTCCAGTCGCGCTGGGACTCGTGCACGTGCTGCACTTCGTGATCCAGGCCGAAGCGGGCCGCGAGCTCCCGGGCGAGCATCACATCCATCGAGTCCGGCTCGCCCGCGGTGTAGAAGGTGGTCGTGGCGTCGATGCTGCGCAGGATCGCCGCCATGACGCGCGTGTCACGCCCGGCGGTGAGCGCGCAACGAACAGGCCCCCCCGCCGCCACGGCGGCGCTGGTCAAGCGCTCCAGCTGTTCTGCGAGGGCGGCCGCGGAGAGCGACCTGCGCTCGAGGCGGACGAGTGAGGCCGGTCCAAAGTGTTGGTTGGAGCGCAGACCTTCGGCATCGAGACGGTGGACGCAGCCGCCCGGCAAAGCTCGCATGTCGGCGAGGAAGGTGCGTCGCCCGATTGCCCAGCCAAGCGCGATGAACGAGGCGATAGCCGGCAAATCCGGACGGCGCAGGCCCAGTACCGAGGCAACGACGTACGCGCTGGTGCTGATCACGGAGCTCTGACCGTCATGGGCGTGAAAGACGGGCAGCATCCCAAGGGGGTCCTGGAGGATCTCCGCCGCATCGCCTGCGAGGTCGATGCGCGCCGCGCAGAACTCGCCCTCCAGCAGCTCTGGCAGTGACCTCCAGCGTTGGCGAAGCTGCTCGGCATCGTGGGCGGCCAGGCTGCCCGAGCCATCCACAGGGAGGCCGTCGTAGAGGGCGATCTCCTCACCCGAGAAGGCCACATAACGACGCTTGCCGATCGACCTCTCGCTGTGGTGCAACCCCGCGGCGGTGAGCACACTCGTTGGAGAATCTGCCTCCCAGAGTGTCTGGGGATCCAGTTGAAACTCGTGCCCGACATCGATCACGCCCCGACGCAGCCGCTCTGCAGCCTCGCGATCGAGGCCGATCCCTATCGCGAAGACATGCACAGCCTGCTACTCCTCCTGCGGGACAAGCCGGTGGCGGACGGACTCGAACTCCTCCTGGACCTGCTCGTAGTCGTCGTGGCGATCCCCGATCGGCGTCAGTGGCTGGGCAGGACAGTCCTGTAGGGACACAGACAAGCGCCTTCGCCTCCCGCGAGGATCATCGCGTGTTTCAAGCTAGGTCGTCCTGATGATCAGCACCGAGCAGGGCGCGTGGTGGGAGACCCTGTTGGGCACCGAGCCCAGCAGGAAGCGCTTGGCGCCGCTCATGCCCTTGTTGCCGACTACGATCAGGTCCGCGCCGCGCTCCTCGGCGACGTCGAGGATCGCGTCGGCGGGGTCGCCCTGGCGGGCGTAGACGTTGACCTCGACGCCCGCCTCGCGCGCCGGCGCCGCGGCGGCCTCGAGCGCCGCGTCCACGTCCTCGCGGGGGTTGATCGCCCACTGCAGGTCCTCCGGCGCGTCGCGGCGTTCCGAGCGCAAGCGCGCAGCCGGCACCGGCTCGTAAGCGCTCACGATCTCGAGCGACGCTCCCAGGATGCGCGCCAGATCGCCCGCCTGGCGCACTGCCTCGCCGGCCGTCTCGGAGCCGTCGGTGCCAACCACGATCGATTTGAACATGACTCTGACTCCTCGCCTGCTTGTGTTGTAGAGCTGAAGGACGCTGCCGCCGGCTCGATCATATCCAGGCCTGCCTTAAGGTTCGCAGCGCCCCGTGATCGATCTGCATTGCCATGTGCTGCCAGGCATCGACGACGGCCCTCCCACGATCGAGGGCTCGCTCGCGTTCGCGCGCGCGGCCGCGACGGCCGGGACGCGAGTGCTGGTGGCCACCCCACACGTCAGCTGGCGCTACCGCAACGACGCGCGGACGATTGCTCGGCTGGTGGGGGAGCTGAACGACCGCCTGGCGACCGCGGGGGTGCTAAGCAGCAAGGGAGCCCCACTCGAAGTGCGCACCGGAGCGGAGATCGCGCTGACGCAGTTCGCCGAGATCGAGCCGGCGGAGTTGAGACGCCTCACGCTCGGGGGCGGCAAGTGGCTGCTCGTCGAGCCTCCTTTCACCCCCGTCGCCCCCCACCTCGACGAGATCCTGCTGCAACTGCTGGCCGATCTTCGAGCGGTCGACGAGCGGCACGTCGTCGTGGCCCACCCCGAGCGCTGCCCCACCTTTCAACGCGACAGGCACATGCTCGAGCGGCTCGTGCGGGAGGGGTTCCTCACGTCGGTCACCGCCGGCTCCTTCGGCGGGCGCTTCGGCGCCGAGGCGCGTCGCTTTGCGCTCGAGCTCGCGCGCGATGGGCTGCTGCACAACGTGGCCTCCGATGCGCACGATCACCTCCATCGGCCCCCCACGATCGCCGCGGAGCTCGAGCAGGCCGGGCTGGCCCCGCTGACGCAGTGGCTGACCGAGGCGGTGCCCCGCGCGATCCTCGACGGTGGGGAGATCCCGCCCCGCCCGGAGGTGGTCATGCCCAACGTCGAGACCCCACACCCGCGCCGGTGGCTGCATCTGCGCCGGTGAGCCTGCGAATTTGATTGGTCGAGGGGCCCGACCGAAGCCGGGAGACACGCGCCTCCGGCGCAGTCCCCGTTTCGGCCAGCCGGCCTTCGGCCGACTGCGCCACCCTCTATGCCAGCTTCGTAATCGCAATGATCATCCCGATCACGACGAACACCACGATCGCAATCTGCATCCAGATCCAGGTGGGGGACACGACTGACAGCGTACCGGCGACTACTATCGTGGCGATGGCAGGATGCCGATGCAAGCTCATGGCTGGACGCCTACCCAAGCTCGCTGCCCTTGCTCTGCTCTGCCTGTGTGCGTCGGCGTGGCTGGCGCCCAGCGGCGAGGCCGGGCGCACGACCGGGACACACGCCTCCTCCACGCCTCCGCTTGGCGGCATCAACGTACCGGGGCTGTATCCCGGAGCGCGACCGGCCGAAGCCGATCGGGCGATCGCGGTCGCGCGCGCGCTGCACGCCCGCGTGGTGCGCGTCGACGTGCCCTGGTCGGTGCTGGAGCCCCGCGGCCCGGGTCGGATCGAGCCGAGCGCACAAGCCTTCCTCGATCGGCTCGTCGGCGACGCGACGGCAGGCGGCATTCGGGTGATCGTGTCCGCCGAGAGCACGCCCTGCTGGGCCTCCTCCGCGCCCCCATCGCTGCTGCGCAGATGCGTTCCCGGAGGATCGAGCAAGGCCAACGCCTGGCCCCCGCGCGAGCCCTCCGCGTACGCCGCCTTCGTCGCCTACCTCGCCGCGCGCTACGGTACGCGCCTGGCGGCGATCGAGGTTTGGAACGAGCCCGACCAGGCCAATGAAGCCTACTTCGCGGGGCCGGAAAAACCGCAGCACTACGCCGCCGTGCTGCGCGCCGCCTACCCCGCGATCAAGCGGGCCAACCCAAACGTCACGGTGCTCGCCGGCTCGCTCGTGGGCTCCAACGGCGTCTTCCTGCGCGCGCTGTACGCCGCTGGCATCAAGGGCTACTACGACGGCCTGGCCGTGCACTTCTACAACCTCACGCTCGGCTCGCTGCGGGCGATCCACGAAACGCAGCTGGCGAACGGCGACGACACGCCGCTGTGGCTGGACGAGTTCGGCTGGAGCAGCTGCTGGCCGCGGCAGAAGATCCAGCAGGAACAGGGGTGCGTCAGCCCGGCGGTGCAGGCCGCCAACATCACCAACCTCTACCGCTCGCTTGTGCGCGCGCCCTACGTCGCGGCGGCTGTGCTGTACAAGCTGCAGGACTCCCCGAGCGAAAGCTTCGGCGTGCTGAACACCGGGGGCGCCCGCAAGCCGGCCTTCGCGGCGCTCGCCCGCGTGCTCGCCAACCCCTTCGGCAGCCCCAGCCGCGTGACCCTCAGCCTCAGCCGCCGCCACGGCGGAGTCCTCGCCGAGGGCGAAGGCCCGGTCGGCGACTACATGCAGCTCGAAGCCTTCCAGGGCAAGGTGCTGCGCTACAGGGCGCTGTTCACGCTCGACCGCTTCAACCGCTACGCGATCCCGCTGCCGCGGGCGCTCGGCACGCACGGTCTGACCGTTCGCGTCTACCAGTACTGGCAGGGCGCCGGCAGCGACGCGCAGCGCAGCATCTGAGGCGGCATCCGCGGGCTGTGGTGGCGCTGGATGGCGGACGGTGAGACGGACCCAGCTTGGACACATCGGACCAGGCTTCGGACGTACCACATGTGTGCATGGACACACTAACTGATACCCTGGACGCATGGGATCGATGCTGGCTCGATCGGCGGCAGAGGTCGGCTGCAGCGAGCGTACGCTGCGCCGCCACGTCAGCCGCGGCCTGCTGCGCGGTCGCCGCATCGTTCGCGGGCAACTCGAGCTCTCACACACTGAAGGCGCCTACCTGCGCGATCACTGGGCGCTGCTCAGCAAGCTGATGACGGCGCTGCGCACGGAGCGCGAAGTGCGCCTGGCGGTGCTCTTCGGCTCGACCGCAACCGGCGAGGACACGCCAACGTCGGACGTCGACCTGCTGATCGTCCACCGCCGCCCCGTGTGGAGCACCCAGGCGGGCCTGCGCATCCGTCTGCGTCGCGCGTTGGGCACACCGGTGGACGTTGTCCTGCTGGAGCAGGCCGAAGCCCAACCCTCGCTGCTCGCCGACGTCCTGCGTGAGGGGCGTGTGCTGATCGACCGCGACGCTCTCTGGGGTGGCCTCCAGCAGCGCCGCGACGAGATCCTTGTCGCGGGGGCTCGTGAAGACGAGCTGATCGCCACCCGGGCGCGCGCCGCGGTTGCGGCCGCCAGGGAGCGCTTGGCGCAGGCGTGACCGAACCGCCCGCATCCAAGAGCCGGCGACGGATCAACACCATCCTCCAGCAGATCCCTGGCGCTCGCGAGCAGCTTCTCGCGGCAATCGAGGAGTTCGAGCCGGGCTTTGGCAAAGACCAGTTCCTCGCCGCTGCGTCTTCGACGGATGCGCGCGAGCGCAACAAGGTCGCGGTCGTTGAGCGCCAGTACGAGGTGCTGATCAACTGGCTGCATGAGCTGGCAGCACGCGGGCTCGCCGAGGGGCAACGCCTCGGCGTGGTGGACAAGTCCCCTGGCCACCCCTGGGAACGGCTCGCCGCGCTTGGCATCATCTCGCACGATTCCGCAGAGCGACTGCAGGAGGCCAAGGAGATGCGCGACGCCCTCGCCCATGCCTACCCGCCCGCCAACTGGAAGACGGTGCACGAGGGCGTTCTGATGCTCGTGAATGAGCTCGACCGTTACGTCGCCGACTTCGCCCGGTGGACCTACGACGAAGAAATCCTCCCGTCGGCTTGAGGCTGTGCCTCAACGAGCCATGGGGCAAGAACGGGCAGAGTCACTCCTCGTTGTGCAGCAGCGCCCCGAACGTGAGCGCGAGGATCTTCAGGTCGAGCGCGAGCGACCAGTGGGCGATGTAGTAGTTGTCCCACTCGACCCGTTCGGCGAGCGAGGTTTGGCCGCGCAGGCCGTGCACCTGGGCCCAGCCCGTGATCCCGGACTTGACGCGGTGGCGGTCGCCGTAGCGGGTCACGTCCTGGCGGAACACCTCCACGAACGCCGGACGCTCGGGGCGGGGGCCGATCACGCTCATCTCGCCGCGCAGCACGTTGAAGAGCTGGGGCAGCTCGTCGAGGGAGGTGCGGCGCAGGAAGCGCCCGATCGGGGTGCGACGGTCCTCCCCCTCGACCCCACCTGGCGCGGTGTCCCCGTCGAGCGCGAAGTCGAATGCGAGCTCGTCGGCTGCGCTCGCCTGGAGCTCCCCATACCCCACGCGCATCGAGCGGAACTTGTAGAGGTCGAACAGCGTGCCGTCGCGCCCGACGCGGCGCTGGCGGAAGAGGATCGGGCCGGGCGAGGTGAGGCGCACCGCCAGCGCCGTGAGCGCCAGCACGGGCGAGAGCAGGAGCAGCAGCGTAGCCGCGAACACCCGGTCGAAGGCGTGCTTGAGCGCGAACTGCACGCCCTTCGGGTTGACCGTCGTGAAGGAGAGCAGCGGCAGGCCGCCGACGGTGTCGTAGCCGACGCGGTTGTTGATCGTGTCGAACATGCGCGGCACGACCGACACCTCGACGCCGAGCTCCTGGCAACGCTGGATCAGGCGACTGACGTGCGCGTCGGCGACCGAGGAGAAGGCCACGATCAGGTTGCGCGTGTGCGTCTGTCGTACGACCTCGTCGAGATCCTCGGTGCTGCCCAGCACCGGCATGTCGCGGCCGCCCACTTCGGCCAGCGGACGCGGGTCGTTGTCGAGGAAGCCCGCGGGGTAGAGACCGTACTCGGGGTGGTCTTCCAGGCGGCGCGCCACCTGCGCGCCGACCATGCCGGCGCCGACGATCAGCACCGGCCGGCCCACCAGCCGGCGGCTGCGCGCCCACCGTTGCGCCAGCGCCAGTGCCGCGCGGCCCGCGGCGAGCGTCGCCAGCGAGAGCAGCCACGCCGCCACCCACTGCGACTGGTCGGGGATCCGCCCGTTGGCGAGCAGGCCGATCGCCGCGACCGCCATCGCCGCGACCGACACCGCGCTCACGGCTGGGGCCAGCCCGTCGAGCATCAGCGCGCGCAGACGGGTGCGGTAGAGCCCGCGCAGGTAGAGCGTCAGCAGCGTCAGCAGCGGCAGCGCCAGCAGCGGCGCGGCGGCAGCCGAGGGATGCAGGGTGGCGTGGACGCCACCGAGCGCCAGCACCGCGGCGAAGCACAGCATCGCGAGGTCGATCGCCGGAACCAGCACGTTCCAGCCGGGCTCCTCGAGCAGCAGTTGCAGCGGCCCGTGGAAGATCCCACTGTGGGCAGAGCTCGGTTGCGGAGCCGGCCGCGCGGCCGGGTGCCGCGTCAGCGGCAGGCTGGGTGCGGTCGTCTGCTGGGTGAGGCGAGGGCCGTTCATGTGCGGAAGGACATCCTTGTACGTAGGGATTTGCGCTGGAGCCTCTGCTGTCTATCCATGATGAGCACCCATACCCGACAAACGCACGGTGGCAACCGCAACGAGCGCCAGCACCCCGGCGGCCAGCGCCAGCGCCAGCAGGTCCCCGCCGGTGAACCACGACGCTCCCGCGCTCACCGAGGCGGCCTCGGAGGCTTGCGGGTGCGACGGGCTCGCAGCGCCCGTGCTTCCAGTGGATGGCCCGCCGCTCGCGGAGTCTCGCCCGCCGCCGTGGCGCGGGGAGGAGCTGACGCCCCGACCGCCGGAGCCCCCATTCGCAGCCTGTCCGCCACGGCCACCGGCTGCAACGCCGCTTGCACGCATGGGCAGGGAAGAGGAGGAGGAAGACGAAGAAGAAGAGCCGGGATAGGAGGAGCCGCCCGAGCTGCCGCCGGAGCCGCCCCCCGAGCCCCCCCTGGGCCCGTTCAGCAGCGTCCCGCCGATGATCGCCTGGGCACCCGCGCCGGGGCCGCCGTAGCCGCTGAGCAGCGGCCCGCCGGCCAGCGCGGCGGGGGCATGTACGGCGAGGATCGCCAGCAGGGCCAACATTCCGAGGATTATGCGATTGCCACTCATACTTCCCAACCTTGGGGGTCCTTTCGGCGTCGAGCAACCCTATGTCGCTCTCCATGCCTCGCTCTCGCCCGCCGCTTCGCTGGCCACTCGGTAGACGCCATGCTCGGGGTCCATCGCCGCCACGGCATCGGGCCGGCGAATCGGTCGGGTACAGCACACAAACTAGCGAACTTACGGTTATGTCGAGCGAAAAGCTGTGTTTCTGGTCTGTAATTTCACTCAACTTTCATTCGCATCATGAGAATTGCTGAGCATTGCGCAGGATTGAGAGGTTGAGTTCTCCGATGTCCACCCGGCCGCCGCCGCGCACCTCCGCGAGCGCTGCGCGCGTGAGCGGATCGCGCGGGGCGAGGCGCACCGCCCGTGCGAGCAGCGCGAGCGCTTCGCGACGGTGGCCGCGCGCGGAGGCGATCGCCCCCCGCTCGAGCGTCGCGTAGGCTTCGCCCGGGGTGCGCCCGAGCGCCAGCGCGAACTCGTGGTCGGCGCGCGCCAGTTCGCCCAGGCGCAGCGCGATGGTGCCGGCCACCACGTACGGTTCGTCGCTCAGCGGGTTGAGTTGCGCGGCGTGGTCGAGGCGCGCGTACGCCTGCGCGGGGGCGCGCACCCACGTGCGTGCGGCGCTCTCGACCTCGAGGCTGCTCAGCCACGGGGCGGTGAACGAGACAATCGCCGCCAGCGCAGCGGCAGCCCCCAACGCGATCGGCCAGCGCGACCGCCGGCCGAGGGCGTCGGCGCGCGAGGAACGGCCGGCGGGCGGCAATGCCTCAGACGGGATCGATTGGTATGGGTCCGAAAAAGAAGACACAGTCCCAGGGTCTCCCGCCGTTGAAGAGTCCTCCGCCACGGCCGGCCGCGGCGCGAGCGCACAGGCGAGGCCGAGCAGCGCGAAGGCCGGCGCCCCCAGGCCGGCGAACTCCCAGAACCAGTCGAACGAGCCGTGCACGACCCAGTAGGCGAAACCCGCCACGGCGGCCGCGGCGACCGCGCGCGCGAGAGCGGCGTCGGGGTGGCGTTGCGCGAGCGCCCGCCAGGCCGCCAGCAGCGCCGCGCCCAGGCCGACCACGGCGAGCAGCGCTCCCACCAGGCCCGTCTGCACGAGCGTGCGCATCTCCACGGAGTGCGGGTAGCGCGGGGTCTCGGACGAGCGCCCGTGCGCCAGGTAGGGCTCGGCGAAGTTGTCGGCGCCGATCCCCAGCAGGGGGTGCGCGGCGAATTCGTCGAGCGCGACGCGGTAGAAGTCGTAGCGGCTGGAGCCGAGGCCACTGGTGAGGCGGCTGCCCGTGCTGTTGGCGGCGTAGCCGCGCGGGCTCTTGAACGTGTCCCACGCGTGGCGCGCCCGCGTCACCGGGTTGCCGACCGCCGCCCAGCCGCCGGCGACCAGCGCCACCAGCAGGGCCACCGCGACCGCGGCGAGCGCCCGGTGCACGCGCGCCGCCGCCACAGGCGAGAGCGTGCGCCGGCGCTCGAGCGCCGCCCCTGCCGCCACCACCGCACCGACCCCGAGCGCGCTGAGCAGGGTGGCCGCCACAGCAGCGTGGACCGCGGCCGTCGCGCTGTGCAGGACAGCTGGGCTGTGCAGGGCGACCCCGCCGTGCGCCCCTTCCAACACGCTCACCCGTTCGCCCACGCGCAGCACCGCCGGCGCCGCGACGCCGATCCCCGCCGCCACGGGCACCAGCAGCGCGAACGTGCGCACGCGGCCGGGAAGCAGCACGAACACCAGTACCAGCATCACCGGCTCGGCGTACACCGAGCCGCGGCTCTGGCTGAGCAGCGCGACCTCGGCGAGCAGCACCGCGCCGCCCGCCAGCGCGCCGCGCAGCCACCACGGCAGCCGCCGCTCGCGCGCCAACAGCAGCGTCGGCCAGGCGGCGATCAGCCACTGGGCCGCGTCGGCGTTCACGTAGCCCGCCGGATACACCAGCCGGCCCCCCGGGAGCAGCGCGATCAGGTGGGCCGCGCCGGCGGCGGCGCGCAGATGCAGCAGCACGAACAGCCCCACCCCAACCATCGCGAGCACCCACGCACACAACAGCAGCGCCGCCGTGGGACCGGTCTGCGCCCAGCAGGCGAACAGCGCGAACACCAGCAGGTAGAGCAGCGTGCGGTTGGCCCCTTCCCAGGCGTCGCCGGGCACGCCGGCCCACAGGATCGAGAGGAAGCTGAGCGCGGTGTAGGCCGCCAGGCAGCCCACCGCGATCCGCACGGGGACGGGAATCCCCGCCCGCCCCGCCCAGCGCAGGGGCACCGCCAGCAGCGCCACGGCCAGCAGCGCGAGCACGATCAACCCACCCGGCGACCAGTGGGTGAGCGGGTAGCCGGCCTGGTCCGCAGCCCACACCACCATCAGCGCAAGCGCGCCGAGGGCGGGCACCGTGGCGGGGGCCGCGCGCAGGGGCGCAATCAGCCTCATCCGCCGCAGAGCGTACAACCAGGGCGGGCGCCTCCCGCGGGTGAGCGAAGGCATTTATTTGGAGGAGGACCCTCCGGGTCCGGGATGGGTCGGTGGGTGGCGCGCCGTGGTCGATGTTACGAGGCCGTACGCCGTGTACGCCGGGGCGTGGACCAGAGGTCCGACTCAGCCGCTGGCCGGCCGCGTGGCGCCCGCCAGCAGCAGCGAGAGCACGCGGCCCATCAGCTCGTCCGGCACCACCTCGGGGTCGGCCATCCGCTGGCGCGCGATCCCGTCGGCGAGCGCGTCGATCGCGATCGCCAGCTGCTCCGCGGGAAGCGTCAACTCCAGCTCGAAGTCGCGCGCGCCGTCGGCGATCAGGCGCGTGAGCGTCGCGCGGGCGCGGGCAAAGCTCGCCGCCACGTGGCGGCGCACGCGCTCGTCGCGGGCTGCGTAGGCCCAGAACTCCACGAACAGCAGCAGCAGCTCGGGCTCGCGGTCGATCATCGCCATCCACCGCTCCGCGCCGCCGCGCGCGCGCTCGTCCACCGAGGTGCGCTCGCGCACCGCCTCCTCGATCTCGCGCGTGTGCTCGTCGATCTCGCGGTCCATCACGGCCAGGAAGAGGTCTTCCTTGCCGCTGAAGTTGGAGTACAGCGCCCCCGTCGAGTAGCCACCCTCGGCGGCGATCTCCTCGACCGAGGCGGCGTGGAAGCCGCGACGCGCGAACACCGTGCGCGCCGCCAGCAGCAGCCGTTCGCGGGTGAGCGCCTTGCTCTGCTCGCGTGTCAGGCGCGCCGTGGTCACTGCGCAATCGTACTTGACGGAACGTCCTTGACGGAGCGACTGCTATTGCGATAACGTTCGCTATGCGTTTGGCCTGGCGCTCGTTGATGCGCGGAATTGGCTACACGGCCGGCAAGCCCACCACCCACAGGCCCCGCAAGCCGAGACCTGCAACCGAGGAGCAGACCGATGGCAACGACCGAGCAGCCCACCATCTCAAGCGAGGAGCTCGGCAGCCTCCCCGCCGACGCGATCTCCTACGAGGACCTGTACGCCCGCTGGGAGCGCGGCAACTGGCAGGCCACCGAGTTCGACTTCACCGAGGACGCCCGCCAGTGGCGGGAGGAGTTCTCCGAGTTCGAACGTCAGGCCGCGATCTGGAACTACTCGCTGTTCTTCTGGGGCGAGGACGCGGTCGCCGACAACTTGTCCCCCTACATCGACGCCGCGCCGCGCGAGGAGCAGAAGTACTTCCTCGCCACCCAGCAGGTCGACGAGGCGCGCCACGCGGTGTTCTTCAAGCGCTTCATGCACGAGGTCGCGGGAATCGGCGACGGCTCGATGGCGAGCGGGCTGGACGCCGTCAAGCCGCAGCTCAGCCCCGGCTTTCGCAAGATCTTCGAGCGCCTCGACCGGATGGCCGACGAACTGCGCGCCGACCACTCCCCCGCCAAACTCGCCGCGGCTGTCACGCTCTACCACATCGTGGTCGAGGGTACGCTCGCCCAGCCCGGGCAGCACCTGATCTGCTCCTACCTGGAAGAGCGCGACAAACTGCCCGCCTTCCGCGAGGGGATGCAAAACATCCAGGTCGACGAGCAGCGCCACATCGGCTTCGGCGTCAAGCTGCTGGCCGATCTGCGCCGCGAAGATCCCGTCGGCGTGCCCAAGGCCGTGGCGCGCATCCTGCACGACGTCACCCGCTACACCGCGCAGGTGCTGATGCCCCCCGGCTGGGACGAGAGCTACCTGACCGTGTTCGGCTACTCCTTCGACCGGATCGGCCCCGAAGGCGTCAACTCGCTGATGACCAAGCTGCGCTCGGCCGGGATGCCGGCCGAGTCGCTGCCGGGCCCGCCGCTGATGCCCCCCGGCCTCACGCCGCTCGAGCTCTCCCAGCGCGGGCGCCGTCTGGCGCAGGCGGGCGTGCTGGGCGTGCGCGAGGGCCCCTCGATGCGCGACCCCGAAACGGTGGAACTGCTGTTCGACACGGTGCGCCGCCAGGTCAACCCCAAGCACGGGCTGCGCCGGCCGACCGTCTTCCAGTGGGAGTTCACCGACCCCGACGTCCCCATCTGGCACCTCACCGTCGAAAACGGCTCCTCCGCCGTCGCCGAGGGGTCGGTGCCTAGCCCGGACGTGCGCCTGCGAATCGCCTGGCAGGACTTCGTCGACATCGTCGGCGACCGCCTCACCCCGATCCGCGCGCTCGCCACCGGCCGCCTGCGCCCGCGCGGCAACCCGCTTGGGCTGAGGTTGCTCACCAAAGTCTTTCCGCAGCCCTGAGGGGTCTCCACGCGTCTTGCAAATAGAGCAATGCCGCGGTCACCGGCTCAGACGTACGCGAATTGCTCCTCCGGCAGCTCGACCCGCTCTCGCATCGGGAGTGTAAGTGTGATCTGCCCCTCAGTCTTCATGAGGCGCTGGGCGTCGATGATCGTGACACCGTAGAACTCTCCACGCTCATCGAAACGCAGGAAGTGGCCCTCCGGGGTCTCCTCGCCGTAACCCTCTCGCGGTGGGCCGATACTGAGGTATAGGACATCGGCGTCGGGGTCATATTTGGAGTGGTCGAACTCCCACCCACCAATGCGCGTCCTCAAGTCAAATCTCCTGGTCGTGGGCCCCGTTTGACAGCCAGGGCAGTCCTCACGGTGCCGATCCGGCCTTCATACCGTACTACGACACAGAACCACTTGGAAGGGCCGATATTTCGCACCCATAGCTTCTCTGCGCCCGGGTAGTTCCCGGCGCTGCGCTTCTCAGCCGTCTGAACGCACTTCTTGAGTGCATCCATGTGCCTCTCGACCTCTTTATGTCCGTCGATGATGTGTTTCCAACGCTCCTCTGTCAGCCAGACCGTCCGCCCTTGCGGGTCGATCATGGTGGCCATCAGGTCGTCAGGTGGTTTGGCTTTAGCCACGTACGTCTTTCATGATCTATTCAGGGCCGAACTCCCGTTCCGCGTGGCTCGGGGGGCCGCTCGGGGTCGGTGCCGGCGTGGCCGCCGAGCTGGCCGTCGATTCCTCAGCAGCACTCGTGCCGGCCGGTTGGACCGAGGCCGCGCGAGCGGTCGCCGGCGCGGACGCCGATGAGCTTGCCGGCGCTGCCGCGGAGGCAGGCTGTTCGAGGCCGAACTCGCCCTGGGCGTGCCGATCCGCGGCGCGCCTCACCGCGGCGGCGCGCGCGATTGGTGAGCTGCCAGGCGCCGTCGCAGACGAGTGCTTCGCGGTGGCGCCGGTGAGGGCCGCGGCACCCAGGCGAGTCGCTTCAGCGAGCGTGGCCGATCCCGCCAGCGCGCCCGGGGCGTCTGCGAGGTAGGTGTCCGTCGGCGATGCCCTACGGCGCGGACCCTCGCGGTGGGACGCGCCCGCGTGGCGGGGCGCCACTGTGAGAGCGACACATCCGACGCTCAATGCCAGCACACACCCCACCGCCAGCTTGGCGCCCACCGAGCCTCCCAGCAGCCAGCCTCCGCCGGCAGCGCTGCCAGCACCGGCAGCGCCGGCGGCTCCCGACGCCGTGATCGCCCCGGAGCCCGTCCCTGCTCCAGCCTTTGCGCCCGCCCCGGCGTGGGTGGGTGGGGTCCGGGCGGAGAGGGTTCGGGGGGAGGATGCACGGGCAGAGGAAGTTCGGGGGGAGGATGCACGGGCAGAGGAAGTTCGGAGGGAGGATGCACGGGCAGAGGAAGTTCGGGGGGAGGGCGCACGGACAGAGGGAGTTCGAGGGGAGGGCGCACGGACAGAGGGGGTTCGAGGGGAGGGTGTACGGGTGGAGGGGGTGCGGGTGTAGGAGGTCGAGTTGGGAGCCGTGTGGTGGGGACCTCCGAAACCCAGCCCCCACGGCAGCGGCAGCGGCGGCAGCACCGCGGCGAGGCCGCGCAGGGAGAGGACGTAGGCGCGGCACGCCGGGCACTCGCGCTGGTGCAGGCGCGCGAGGCGGTAGCGCTCGCCGCGCGGGTCGAGGATGCCGAAGGCGAAGCCGCGCATCAGCGAGCCCTGCTGCTCGCACCACTCCCCGCCGCTGATCGCCTCCAGCAGTTGCCCCACCTTGCCTGCCACGCCCTGGCTGCCCGGGCCGCGGCCCTCCATCAGCTTCGTCATGCGCGCCTCGCTGATCCCCATTCGCTGCGCCGCCTGTGCGCGCGTGAGGCCCTGCAGGTAGCAGAGCGCCGCCGCTTCGCACTCGCGCTCGCTCAGGCGACTGCGCAGTGCCTCGAACAGCTGGCGCAGCTTCGCGCGGTCGTCGAGCTCGGCCGCAAGGTCGGGCTCGGTGTGGGCGATGTGCGCGATGTGCGCCCCCGCGGCGGTCCTCACCACCGCACGCTCGGGGCCGGTGGGCCCGACCTGGGCGAGATTGCCCAACCCGTGCGCCCGAGCGCCGCGGTGCTCGTCGATCGCACGCCGGAACGTCACCACCGCCAGCCAGCCCCCCGGGTTGGCGACCTCCTCGCCCGCGGCGATCGCGGCGTAGAGGCCCTGCCACGCCTGGGCATAGCACGCTTCGAGATCGCCGCCGTCGAGGTGCACCCCGCGGGCGCGCAGGCGCCCGCGGGCGCTCCGCAGCACCTCCTCGCGCAGGCTCCCGAACTCCTGGCGCAGCAGGCGCTCTGCTCGGTAGCGACGCAGGGTCGAGGGGCTCACAGTCCCGGGAGATTACGTCTTGTGGGAATCCTGCTACCCAATCGAATCGAGGCCCTGGAAAGTGCGTGCAAATCGGCCCTTTCGGGAGATGCCGCGAGAGCTGCTGCTTGGCGAAAACGACACAGGCAGATAACGCGCCAGCCAGCGGCGCTCGGGCGCACGGGTTGGACAACCTCGCGCAGGTCGAGCCCACCGGCCCCGAGCGTGCGGTGGTGAGGACCGTCACGGCGACCACATGGCGCCACCGGCAGGCAAGTCCGCGTCGGGTCGAATCGCCGACGCCAGGCAAGTCCGCATCCGGCCCGCCCTTGGTTGGTGTCCGCTTGCGGGTGGCTATCTTGACCCCATCGCCTCCCCCGCCCTATCGACCGTCCCGGCGACCCCGCCTCGCGTGGAGATC
Organism: Solirubrobacteraceae bacterium; assembly: GCA_035948945.1. Lineage (GTDB taxonomy): Bacteria > Actinomycetota > Thermoleophilia > Solirubrobacterales > Solirubrobacteraceae > Palsa-744. The sequence goes on along the minus strand of DASZIQ010000013.1, from coordinate 160,341 downwards.
CTCGGCATCCCGCTGGCGGTCTCCGACTACGAGCAGGTGCTGAACTGGATGCAGGCGACGATCGCCGCCGGCGAGCGCGGGTACGTGACGGCCGCCGCCGTCAACCTCGTGATGAGCGCGCGCGAGCAGCCCGCGACGCTCGCTGCGACGCTGGACGCCACGCTCGCCGTGCCCGACGGGATGCCGCTGGTGTGGGCGCTGCGCCTGCTCGGCCACGTGGGTGCCACACGCATCTACGGGCCCGACCTGATGGCGGCCTTCTGCGCGCGCGCGGCGGGCGATGGGACGCCGATCTATCTCTACGGTGGCCGCACCCCCGAGGCGCTGGAGTTGCTCAGCAGCCGCCTGCGCGAGCGCTTCCCCGGCCTGGTCATCGCCGGCGGCTGGTCGCCCCCCTTCCGCGAGCTAACCCCCGAGGAGGAGCGGCGCGTGATCGCGGAGATCGACGGCTGCGGCGCGCAGGTGGTGTGGGTCGGCATCGGGCAGCCCAAGCAGGAGCGCTGGATGCAGCGGATGCGCCCCCGCCTGCGCGCGCCGCTGTTGGTGGGCGTCGGCGCCGCCTTCGACTTCCACGCCGGCCTCGTCCCCCAGGCGCCGTCGTGGATGCAGCAGCGCGGCCTTGAGTGGGCCTACCGGCTCGCGCGCGAGCCGCGCCGACTGTGGCGGCGCTACGCCCGCTACAACCCCCGCTTCGTGGTCGGCTTTACGCGTCAGTACCTGCGCGAGCGCCGCCGAGGGGAGACAAAGCCTGCGTGAGCGTCGCGCCGCTGAGGGGAGACCCAAGGCATGGTGAGCGCCCGCCGCTTAGGGAAGACCAAGGTCGGTATAGCGATAGTATGCATGAAGTGGGGGGTTGTTGTTGTTATAAAAAATAAAGCCCGATAGCAATTGCGCACGGCCTTTAAAAAGTTCAACACCTACTCCATGCCCCCATCGACGACCCACCCACCCGCAGGCGCGCGCGGACCTCTCGCCGCAGGCGCGCGCGGACCTCTCGACACGAAGCTAACCTGAGCGCCGTGACTCCGCAGGAACACACCGCCGACGTCTCGGTGATCGGCCTCGGCCGCGTGGGGCTGCCGCTCGCGCTCTCGTTCGCCGACCGCGGTCTGCGCGTGATCGGGATCGACAGCGACGCCGCGCGCTTGGGCGCCGTGCGCGAGGGCGTGATGCCCTTCCAGGAGACCGGCGCACAGGAGCTGCTGGAGCGCGTGCGCGGTCAACGGGAGGTGGGGGAGGAGGGAGTCGAGAGGGCTGGAGTCGGCGGGAACGGCGGGGACGGCGCGAGCAAGGGAACGGGGGGAGACGGCGAAGAGAAGGGAGACCAGCGATTGCGGCTCTCCGAGCGCGTGGCCGACGCCGCCCGCGCTCGGCACATCGTGATCACGCTCGGCACCCCCTCCTTCTCGCACATCGAGATCGACATGCGCGACATCCGCTCCGCGCTCGACGATCTCCTGGGGGTGCTTGCGCCGGGGCACTCGCTCGTGCTGCGCTCCACGGTCGCGCCCGGCACCACTGAGTTCGTGGCGGGGTACCTGGAGAAGCACCGCGGCTTTCGCATCGGCGAGGATGTGTTCGTCGCGCACGCCCCCGAGCGGATCGCCGCCGGGCGCTTCCTGGAGGAGATCGACACGCTTCCCTGCATCGTCGGCGGCGTCGGCGCCCACTCGGGCGAGGTGGTCGGGGAGCTGTTCGGGGTGTTCGACGCGCCGATCGTGTTCACCACCCCCGTGCAGGCCGAGCTGGCGAAGATCTGGGCCAACATTCTGCGCTACACCCACTTCGCGCTGCCCAACCTCTTGATGATGGACTGCGAGCGCCACGGCGCCAACGTCTTCGAGGTGATCGACCTCGTCAACCGCGACTACCCCCGCGGCGGCCTCGCCCAGCCGGGACTCACCGCCGGCACCTGCCTGCGCAAGGACTTCACCTTCTCCGAGGAGCGCTCCCCCGCGCCGGGGATGCTGCTCGCGGTCTCGCGCGTCAACGAGTCGGTGCCGCTGTTCCTGGTCGAAGGGATGCGCCGACGCCTGGGCTCGCTCGCCAACCGCAAGATCGCCGTGCTCGGCCTCGCCTTCAAGGCCGACACCGACGACGAGCGCGACTCGCTGGCGCACAAGCTGATCCGGCTGCTGGAGCGCGAGCTCGCCGACGTCGCCGTGCACGACCCTCACGTCGCCACTCCCACGGCGCCCCTCGAGGAGGTTCTTGCGGGCGCCGATGCGGTAGTCGTGGCCGCCAACCACTCCGAGTTCCGCGACCCCCGCACGCTCGCCGCGATCGCCGCGCTTGCCGCCGAGGAGTGCCTGGTCGTAGACCCGTGGAACTGTTGGGGCGCGGGGCAGGTGTTCGCGTACTCCGCCGAGCTGGCACCCACCGAGGTGGCGGGTCAGGATGTCCCGCCCCCGCGCGCTCGGGGTGCCACTCACCCGCGCGGACGATCTCCAGGCAATACCCACCTGAGCACATGAGCCGGGTACTGGTCACAGGAGGCGCCGGCACGATCGGCTCGGCGGTCGTGCGCCGGCTGCTCGCCGACCCCGCCTACGAGGTGCGGGTCTCCGACCAGCGGCCCGCGCCGCAGTGGATGCGCGAGGGGTGCGAGGTGCACACCGGCGACCTGCGCGAGCTCGCGCAGGCGCGGCAGGCCATGGAGGGCTGCTCGCACGTGATCCACCTCGCCGCGATCGTCGGCGGGATCGCCAACTTCCACCGGCTCCCGCACACGCTCACGGAGGTCAATGCCGCGCTCTACAACGCGGTCTTCCGTGCCGCGCTGGACATGGCGGTCGAGCGCTTTACGTACGTGTCCTCCTCGATGGTGTTCGAGCGCGCCACGCAGTACCCCACCACGGAGGCCCACCTGCCCGACTGCCCCGTGCCGCTCTCCGCCTACGGCTTCTCCAAGCTCACCGGTGAGGTGTACTGCCGCGCCGCGCACGCCGAGCACGGCCTGCCGTACACGATCTGCCGCCCCTTCAACGCCTACGGCCCCGGCGAGGTGCCCGACGCCGAGCCCGGCATCGCGCACGCCGTGCCCGACCTGATCCGCAAGGCGCTCTCCGGGCAGCGGCCTTTGCAGATCTTCGGCTCCGGCGAGCAAACGCGTACGCTCACGCACGTCGACGACATCGCCGACGGGGTCGTCGTGGCGATGGGCTCCCCCGCGGGTTTGTGTGAGGACTTCAACATCTCCGCTTCGCGCGAGCTGTCTGTCGCGGAGATCGCGCGGATCGTGTGGGTGGCATGCGGCGAGGCCCCCGAGGCATTCGAGCTGGAGCATCTCCCCTCCTTCACGGTCGATGTGCCCCGACGCTGGCCCTCGGTCGAGAAGGCCCGCACGCTGCTCGGCTGGGAGGCGCGGATCGGCGTCGAGGAGGGGATCGCCGCCACGGTGCGCTGGCTGCGCGAGCGCGAGGCCGCCGCTCATCCTGCCGACCTCGCGCGCCGATAGGGTCCCGCGCGATGGCTGTCCCCCTGTTCGATACCTCCTCCCCGCTGGAGCCGCTGCGCGATCGGCTGCACGCGGCCGCCGCGCGGGTGCTCGACTCCGGCAGCTTTATCCTCGGCCCCGAGGTCTCCGCCTTCGAGCAGGAGTTCGCCGCCTACTGCGGCGTCACGCACGCCGTCGGCGTCGCCAACGGCACCGAGGCCCTCACGATCGCCCTGCGCGCGATGGGCGTCGGCCCGGGCGACGAGGTGGTGGTGCCCTCCTTCACCTTCTACGCCTCCGCCGAGGCCATCCCGCCGACGGGCGCCGTGCCGGTCTTCTGCGACATCGACCCCTCCACCTACTGCGTCACCGCCGACACGGTGCGCGCCGCGCTCACCCCGCGCACGAAGGCGGTTGTTGCGGTGCACCTGTTCGGCAACGTGGCCCCGGTCGCGGCCATCGAGGCGCTGGGCGTGCCCGTGCTCGAGGACGCCGCCCAATCCGCCGGCTCGCGCTCGGCCGCCGGGCGGCCCGGGTCGCTCGGCACGGCGGCGACGTTCTCCTTCTTTCCCTCCAAGAACCTGGGGGGCTTCGGCGACGGCGGCGCGATCACCACGTCTGACGCCGGTATCGCCGAGCGCGCGCGCATGCTGCGCTTCCACGGCTCCTTCGACAAGGTCGCCTACGAGGAGGTCGGCTACAACTCGCGCCTGGACGAGCTGCAGGCCGCGATCCTGCGCGTGCAGCTGCCCCTGCTCGACACGTGGGCCGCGGGTCGCCGCGCCGCCGGCGCTTACTACGAGCAGTCCGGCCTCGGCGAGCTCGTGGCGCTGCCCGTGCCGGTGGCGGGCTGCGAGCCCGCGTGGCACCTCTACGTGATCGCGCACCCTCACCCCGAGCCCCTTGAAGCGGCGCTCGCCGCCGCCTCCATCGGCCACAAGCCCTACTACCGCACCCCCATCCACCGGCAGCCTTCGATGCTCCGCTGGGGCACGGGCGCCGAGCTGCCCGCCACCGAACACGCGGCCGCCACCCACCTGGCGATCCCGATGTCCGCGGTGCTCACGCAGGCGCAGGTCGAGGAGGTCGTCGGCGCCGTGCGGCGCGCTTCGGCACCGTAGCCGTTTCGGCTTCGGTTTCAGTTTCCGTTGCGGGCTCGAGCGCCTGCTCGGCAGCCTGCTCTGCGCTCCCGCCACGCCCCTGCTGTGCGTGCTCGTCCAGCGCTGCCTGCAGCGCGGCCAGCCGGCGGATGAGGTGCGTCTGGGTCTGCTCCAGCTCCTCCATGTCCAGCAGCCGCGGGCCACTGTCGGGCAGTGCCCGCTGCGGCGGCACCGCCGCGCGTGCGACCGGGACGAGCTCGGGGTGCTCGGCTTCGATCTTCACGAGCAACTGCTCCAACGTGGCGATCTGGATGCGCAGCACGCGCCGGCCCTCCGCCGCCCGCCTGGGAGGCGCCGGCTGGTGCTCGGGCTCGACGTACAGCGCGGCCGCGACCTCGCGGGGATCGATCCCCGTCCGGCGGGCCTCCTGCGCGGCGCTCGCCGCGATCGCACCGGCGGCTGAGCGTTCGTGCGCGGTGGCGGTCACGTAGGTGCCGCTGCCCTGCTGGCTTTCGATCATGCCCTCCTGCTCCAGGCGCTGGTACACGGCGCGCACCGTGTTGGCGTTGATCTTCAGCGCCTGCGCCAGATCCCGCAAGCCCGGCAGGCGCTGCCCGGTCGCGAGGCGCCCGTCGTGGATGCGCGCGCGCAGCGCCCACGCCAGCTGCACGCCGATCGGCACCTCCGCGCGGCGATCGATCGTGAGATCGAGGCCCCCACCCCCGGTGTTCGGCTCGTCGCGAGTCACCCCCCTACGTTAGCGCCCTCTGCGCCCGTGTGGGCAGTTTACTAGTGGACTAGTACACTGGGTCAATGACACCCGCGCGCGACCCCGCCGCGAGAGAATGGCCCACCGGGCCTGGCAGCGACCCCGAAAGCGCACCGATGCAGGCCGAGAGGGAGGGGGCCACGGAGCCTGGTCGGGAGAGCCCGCCGAGGTTCGGGCTGGCCAAGCGGGCGCTCCCGCGCCCCACGAATGGGCTCGAGGAAGTCGGCGAGATGGTGCTGCTAGCCGGCAGGACGGTCTCCTCCGCGCTGCGGCCTCCCTACCCCTACGGGGGCGAGTTCGTCTCTCAGTTCCTGTTCGTGCTGCGCCTCTGCTGGCTGCCGCTGATGGTGTCCACCGTCTGCATCAACTACGCCGCGCCCGGCCTGCAGGGCGCTAACTTCCTGACGCTGTTCGGCGCCCTCGACCGCCTCGGGGGGTTCTTCGTGCTCGCCTCGATCCGTGAGCTTGGCCCCGACGTGACCGCAATCGTGATCGCCGGGGTCGCCGGCACGGCGATCACCGCCGACCTCGGCGCGCGCAAGGTTCGCGAGGAGCTCGACGCGCTGCAGGTGCTCGGCGTCGACCCGATCAAGAACCTCGTCGTCCCCCGCTTCCTCGCGCTGATGCTCGCCACGGGACTGTTCAACATCTACGCGATCCTGTTCGGCATCTTCGGCGGGATCCTCGCCGAGTTCGTCAACGGCTACCCGCTGGGACCGTTCTGGAACAACCTGTTCGCCAACGCCGACACCACCGACATGTGGGGCTCGGCGCTGAGGGCCACCCTCTACGGGGCGATGATCGCGGTCGTCTGCTGCTACAAGGGCCTCACCGCCTCCGGCGGTGCCGAGGGCGTCGGCCGCGCCGTCAACCAGGCGGTCGTCGCCTCGTTCCTCGCCTTCGGCATGTTCGACTACGTCTTCACGCAGGCGCTGCTCGCCACCCACCCGCAAATCCTGGTGATCAAATGAATCAGCGCCAACGCTCCAGCAGGTCCCCGGCGGGGACCTCGCGCACGACGCGCGCCGGGACTCCCATCGCGACGGCGCGCGCCGGGATGTCGCGGGTGACGACCGCGCCAGCGGCGATGAACGCCTCCTCGCCGATCTCCACGCCCGGGGTCAGCACCGTGCCGCCGCCCACGCGGCAGGCGCGGCGCAGGGTGGCCCCGCGCAGGGGGGTGGAGTCGTCGTGGCGGGCCATCGCGTCGTCGTTGGTGGTGGTCGCGCCCGGGCCGACGAACACGTCGTCCTCGACCACCGTGAACGCGGTGAGGTAAACGCTCGTCTGCACTTTCACGCGGGCACCGACGTGCACGTCGTTGTCGACCACGCTGCCCCTGCCGATCACCGAGCTCTCGCCCACGTGGGCGCGCTCGCGCACATACGACTGATCGCCGAGGATCGCCTCGTCGCCGATCGTGGCGCCCGCGAACACCACCGCGCCGGCGCACACCGTCACCCGCGCGCCTATCTCCAGGCGGCCCACCTCCCCTTTCGCGGAGGAGCTGCGCGCCAGCCGCGGGCGCTTGCCGAGCACCGCGTGATCCTCGATCACGCAGCCGGCGCCGACCACGGTGCCGGCGTGCACGACGACGTAGGCGCCGAACGACACGTCCACGCCGATCTCCACGCCCTCGCCGAGCAGCAGCCCGGGCGCACGCGGGTCGGGGATGAGGGTCACAGCCGCACCGCGTTCGCCACCGGGGCGTTGCGCGTGACCCCGCGCAGGTCCACCACCACGCGCGCCCGCTCGGCGGCCAGGGCGTGGTCGACGGTTGGGTGGGCGGTCACGATCAGCGCGAGGTCGGCGTCGCGCAGCGCGTCCTCCAGGGGCATGCTGCGCAGATCGAACTCGGGCAGCTCGGGGACGTGGGGGTCATGGTAGGCCAGCTCCGCCCCCAGCGCGCGCAGCAGCGCGATGATCTTCAGCGCGGGGGATTCCCGCGTGTCGCCCACGCCCGGCTTGTAGCTGACGCCCAACACCGCGATGCGCGCTCCCTTGACCGACATGCCGCGGTCGTTGAGCGCGCGCTGCGCCTTGGCCACACAGTGGTAGGGCATCTGCTGGTTGACCTTTCCAGCGAGCTCGATGAACTCGGTGGTCATGTCGAACTCGCGCGCGCGCCAGCTCAGGTAGAAGGGGTCCACCGGCATGCAGTGGCCCCCCATGCCCGGGCCCGGCTCGAAGCGCATGAACCCGTACGGCTTGGTCGAGGCGGCGTCCACGACCTCCCATATGTCGATGCCCATACGGTCGGTGAGCATTGCCAGTTCGTTCACCAGCGCGATGTTCACCGAGCGGAAGATGTTCTCCAGCAGCTTCGTCAACTCGGCCGCCTCCGGGCTCGACACGAGCACCACCCGGTCGCACACGAGCTCGTACAGATCCCGGGCCCGCTCGGCGCAGGCCGGGGTGAGCCCGCCCACGACCTTGGGGACCGTGCGCAGCGTGAAGTCCGTGCGGCCGGGGTCCACCCGCTCGGGTGAGAACGCCAGGCTGAAGTCCCTGCCCGCCGCCAGGCCTGACTCCTCGAGCAGAGGCGCCACCCGCTCGCGCGTGGTGCCGGGATAAGTGGTCGACTCGAGCACCACGAGCTGGTCCGCTTGCAGCACTCCCGCCAGCGCCCGCGTCGCGTCGAGGAGCGGCCCGAGATCCGGCTCCCGGTTGGCCGTCAACGGGGTCGGCACGCACACCAGCACCGCGTCCACCTTCGCCAGCCGCGCATAACGCGTGTCCGCATGGATGCGGCCCGCGCACTCCTTCAGCACCTCCGAAGGCACGTCCTCGACGTAGGACTCCCCCGCCTCGATCGCCTGCACCTTGCGTGGATCCACGTCGACCGCCACCACGTCGCACCCCTCCTGTGCGAACGCCACCGCCAGCGGTAGACCCACGTAGCCCAGCCCGACGATGCCGACGGTCGTCATGGTCGGGCGTAGTGTAGGGGGATCGCGGCAAGTGGACCGGTTTCGAGAGTCAGCGCCACGCGTCCGGCTCGTAGGCGCGCTTGCGTGCCCGTCCACCGGTGCTGATCACTCCTGTCCCATACACCTCCGCCAGCTTCCCGGCGATGACCTCCGGGGCACACAGGGCACGGACCCGCTCCAGCCCACGCTCGCCCGCCCCGGGATCGCGACGCACGCGTTCGATCGCCTCCGCCAGCGCCTGCGCATCGCCCGGCGGCGCCATTCCCTCCTCCTCCAGCAGCTCCGGCAGCGCGCCCACACGGCTGCCCGCCACCGGCAGGCCTGCGGCCATCGCCTCGGCCGCAGCCAGGCCGAACGTCTCCGCCGAGCGCGAGGGCACCAGCGCGAGCGCCGCCCCCGCGCGCAGCTCGGCCAGGCGGGTGTCGTCGACGCGGCCCACGAAGCGCACCCCATCTCGTTCCGTCTCGCGCACATCGGCGCCGCCGTCCAAACTCGCTCCCGCGACGACCAGCGGGATGCCGACCCTGCGGCACGCCTCGATCGCCACGTCGATCCCCTTCTCCGGGGAGTAGCGAGCGACTACCAGCGCATACCCCTCGGGCGGGTGCTTCGCGACGAGCCGGCCATGCTCCAGCGCCCGCACCGGCGGCGCCAGCACATGGACCCGCTCCCACGGCAGCGGCGCTCCGAGCTCGCGCAGGCGCTCCCGCGCGAACTCGCTGGGGACGATCACCGCGTCCGCCTGCTCCACCACGCGGCGCTGCCACAGCGCCAGGCCCGCCCCGTACACGAGCGCCTCCGCGCGGCTGCCGCGGCAGTTGCGCAGCACTCCCGGCAGCGTGTTGCGCCCATGGCAGCGCACGCACTCCCGCCCGTCGGTGAAGCACACCCCGACGGCGCACACCAGACGGTACTGGTGCAGGTGCACCACCACCCGCGCTCCCGCGGCCCGCGCCGCGGCCAGCGCACGCCAGCCGAAGGCCGGGTGGATGTTGTGGGCATGCACTACCCGCGCCCCCGTGCGACGCACCGCATCCCCCACCTCGCGCGGGTCGAGACCGCCGCGCAGCAGCCCCGCCGCGGCCCGGGTGCGCTCGCCCCCGCTCGAATCCCGCGCCACCAGCTCCGCGGGCTCACCCATGTGCTCGCGCACCAACCACACCAGGTCGTCCACCACGCGCTCCTCCCCCCCTGGCGCGCGATACCGGTTGTGCAGGAACAGAACCATGCCCTGCAAACCTAGAATGTTCGCGATGCGAATACTCTCACTGCGACTACTCGCATCGAGAACACTCGCATCTTGAACCCGCCCACCGACCCCACCGCCTCGATCGTCATTCCCACCCGTGCGCGGCTCGGCTATCTCGAGGTCGCGCTCGCCTCGATCGCTCCGCAGGCCGCCGCTGCCGGCGCCGAGCTGCTGGTGGTCGAGGACGACCGGCCCTCCCCGGCCACCCGCGCGCTCGCCGAGCGCTTCGGCGCCGGCTACCTCCACCACGCGCGGCCGCTCGGGCTGAACGCCGCCCGCAACACCGGCGTCGCCCACGCCCGCGGCGAGTTGCTGGTGTTCGTCGACGACGACGTCGAGGTTCGCCCCGGATGGCTGGGGGCGCTGCTGGGCGCTGCCCGCGCGCACCCCCACGCGCAGGTCTTCACCGGCCCCATCCGTCCCCGTCTGGAGGGCCGCGCCGGGTGGAGCCGGCACTCCTGCGGGCGTGAGGGGCCTCCGATCACCTCGCTCGACCTCGGGCCACGGGACACCGACAGTGTGCGCTACGCCTGGGGGGCCAACATGACCGTGCGTCGCGAGGCGCTGGAGCGGGTCGGCCCCTTCGACGCCGCGCTGGAGCTCTACGGCGACGAGCAGGAGTGGCAGGAACGGCTGCTCGCCTCCTCGCGCAACGGCAACGCGCCGATCCTGTACGTCGCCGCCGCCGCCCTCGACCACCGCCGCTCCCCCGCCGATGCGCGCCTGCGCCCCCTCGCCCGCGCCGCCCGCGCCCGCGGACGCGCCAGCCGCCGCTACGACGCCTGGCGCGGGGAGGCTCCGGCCCTGCACCGCGAGCTGCGCACGCTCGCCGGCTGCCTCGGGCACGTCGTCCTGCGACGCTGCCCGGCCGGCCTGACGATGGTCGCCCACAGCCTCGGCCGGCTCGAAGCGGGCGTGCGCGAACGGCGCCATCCGCCAAAGCGTGCTGCGACCGATGACTTCCTCTCAGGGGAAAGCGGCACCGTCGGGGGTCTCGACGCGGCGCGGCGCGAGCTCTACGACCGCCTGGTGGATGCCCGCGAGCTGCTCGGCGGACGGCGCCTGCGCCTAGCCCGCGCCGCGCGGCGCGCGCCCCCACGCCGGCGCGTGCTGGTGCTCGGCGTGGAGCGCCCGCAGCGGCGTGCGCTGGCCGGCGCGATCCGCGCGGAGCTGGCGCGCTCGCGCCACGACGTGGAGGTGCACCTCTGCCCGCCGGGCGAGCTGGGTAAGTTTCAGAACCTCAACCACCTGCTCGCCGCCCACCCCGCCGACGATTGCGACTGGCTGCTGGTGGTCGACGACGACGTTGTGCTCCCCCGCGGCTTCCTCGACCGCCTGCTGTTCCTCGCCGAGCGCTTCGACTTCCAGCTGGCCCAACCGGCGCACCGTGCGCGCTCCCACGCCGCGTGGCGCGTCACCCGCCGCCGCGCGGGCGCCGTGGCGCGGCAAACGCCCTTCGTCGAGATCGGCCCCGTCACCGCCTTCGCCCGCGCCACCTTCGCGACGCTGCTGCCGTTCCCCGACGCTCGCATGGGCTGGGGCCTCGACATGCACTGGGCGGCGCTCGCCCGCGAGCATGGATGGCGCTGCGGGGTCCTCGATGCCGTGGCGATCCGCCACTCCGCCGCGCCCGCCGGCGACGCTTACCCGCGCGCGGCCGCCATCGCCGAGGGACGTGCGTTGCTCGCCGAGCGACCCCACCTGACGGCCGCCGAAGCCCAGACCACGCTCTTTACCCACCGACGCTGGTGAGGGTCGCCGTCGCAGCGGAGTTCTACCCCCGCCAGAGCGATCCCGTGCTGGGTGTATGGGCTCATCGCCAGGCGCTCGCGGCGCAGGCCGCGGGTGCCGAGGTGCACGTGCTCGTGCTGCACCGTTTGGTGCCGCCGCGCGCCTCGCTTTATCGGGATCCCTCCCGCCCCGCCCGCCCCGGAGAAAACGGGGCCGCTCAGGTCGGGGTGGGTGGAGTCGAGAGAGAGGCAGGCGGGCCCGGGCAGACACGTGCGGGGGGTGGGCTCGGGCACGGCGCGCGCACACTCGGCGGCCTGCTGCGCGAGCCTCGGCACCAGATCCGCGATGGCCTGCCCGTCACCTACGTCCCCTACGTCTCCCCCCCGCGGTGGCGCTCCTACGCGTCGTGGGGCGCATGGGCCGCGCCCGCGTTGGGGATCGCGCTGCGCCGCCTGCGCCGCCGCTTCGACTTCGAGCTGATCCACGCCCACAACGCCGTCCCCGCCGGGGACGCGGTGCGTCGCGCCGGTCTGGACGTGCCGCTCGTCATCTCCGTGCACGGCGGCGACGTGCTCTACACCGCACCCCGCTCCGCCGCAGGCCGTGAGGCGGTGACGCGCGGGCTCGGCGCAGCCCGCCTCGTGCTCGCCAACAGCCGCGGCATCGCCGAGCTCGTGCGCGCGTACGGCGCGCCCGAGGTGCGCGTGGTGCATCTCGGCGCCGACCCCCCGAGCGTCGGGCTTGCGCGCGATGCCGAGCCCGCGCTGGTCACCGTCGGGCATCTCGTCGCCCGCAAGCGCCACGCCGACGTGCTGCGCGCGCTCGCCGTGCTGCGCGACCGCCATCCCACCCTGCGCTACGTGATCGTCGGCGACGGCCCCGAGCGCGTGGCGCTCGAAGGGCTCGCCGCCCGCCTCGGGGTTCGCGAGCGGGTGCAGTTCTGCGGACAACTCCCTCCCGCCGAGGCGATCGAGCGCGCCCGGCGCTGCACGCTGTTCGTGATGCCCTCCACCGAGGAGGCCTTCGGCGTGGCCTACATCGAGGCGATGGCCGGCGGCCTGCCAGCGATCGGCTGCCGCGGCGAGCCCGGCCCGGAGGAGATCGCCGCCGCCGGCGACGGCTTCATGCTGGTCCCCCCCGGCGACATCGAGCGCCTCACGCAGCGCATCGACGAGTTGCTCTCCGATCCCGCGCGGCTGCGCGAGGCCGGCCGTCGCGCGCGCGCCACGGTCGCCGCGCACTTCACCTGGGAGCGCTGCGGCGAGCAGACCGTCGCCGCGTACGAGCAGGTCCTTGGTCTGGTGTGATCGTGGTGGGACGGTGGGGTGCTGGGGTTGTTATAAAAAATTCAGAACCCGATAGCTATTGCGCACGGCTTTTGAATTTTTTGTTCAACACCCCAGCCTATTGCAATAGCTATACAGCCCTCTCTCCTACGCCCAAACTGACCCACTACCAAAATTCAGAACCCGATAGCTATTGCGCACGGCTTTTTGAATTTTTGTTCAATTACCCCCCTTGCAAGACACCCCGATGAAGCCCGTGCTGTTCGTCACGGGGCACGCTCCCTTCGACAGGGTGGGCGCCTTTGCTCGGCTGCACGAGCTCGAGGGCGTCGAGTTCGCGCTCTTCGGCGGGCCTTCGCAGCATGGTGGAGTTGTCGGCGAAGACCGATCGGCCACCGGCGGCGGACCGGCCGGAGACTGGGAGGAGAGGCTTCCCTTTCCCCACCGGCACCTCCGCCAGCACGATGTCGCCACGCTCGCCGCTGCCGGACGCCACCGCGCCGTCGTGATCTCCACCGGGGGGCGCGTCGCGCTGCCGGGCGCCTGGGCGGGCGCCCGCCGCGCGGGGGTGCCCGTGATCCTCTGGAGCGCCTTGTGGGCTCACCCCCGCACCGCCGCGCACGCGTTCAGCTACCTGGCGCTGCGGCGCCTCTACCGCTCCGCGGAGGCGGTCGTCGTCTATGGGCCACACGTCGAGGCGTATGTGCGGGCGCGAGGCGCGCGCAACGTGCACGTCGCGCCCCAATCGGTCGACAACGAGTTTTGGTCCCACCCGCTTACAGCACCCGATGCGAGCCAACCCCACCCCCGAGGGGAGTCGTCGGCCCCTACGACCCCGAGCTGGCCGGCGACCCCCACGACCCAAGGGTGGCCATCGACCCCCGCGACCCCGGGGTGGCCATCGACTCCCACGACCCCTGGGTGGCCAGCGACCCCCGCGACCCCGGGGTGGCCAGCGACCCCCGCGACCCCGGGGTGGCCATCGACCCCCACGATCCCGGGGTGGCCATCGGAGACAGCCGTGAAGTTCCTGTTTGTGGGGCGCCCTGTGCGGGAAAAGGGACTCGGGGTGCTGATTGAGGCCTGGTCCGATTCCGGTCTCCAGGCACCCTCCGCCGCGCTCGTCCTCGTCGGCGTGGGATCCATTCCCCCTTGGGTCCCCGCCAGCGGCGCGGTGGGGCGAGGCACTGCCCGCAGCGCGGGGCGGGAGGCGCTCGAAACGATGCCCCGCGACATGGTCTGCTTGGATCCTGTACCGCCCCCGCAGCTGCGCGACATGTACGCCGCCGCCGACGTCCTCGTGGTGCCCTCGATCCCCACCCGCACCTTCCGCGAGCCGTGGGGGTTGGTGGTCAACGAGGCGATGAACCGCAAGCTCCCCGTGATCGCAAGCGACGCCGTCGGCGCCGTCGCCGGCGGGCTGGTGCGCGACGGGCACAACGGCCTGGTCGTGCCGGCCGGCGACGCGCACGCGCTCGCAGGCGCCATGCGGAGGCTGGCCGCCGACCCGCAGCTGCGCGCCCGTCTCGGCGCCGCCGGCGAGCGGGACGTGCAGGCCTACACGCACGACGCCTGGGCGCAGGGGTTCGCGCGGGCCCTGGACAGCCTCGGCCTTTCCCGCGGGGAGCGCTGGTAGCGTGCGTCGCTTGTGCACGAAGTGGCACCCCCCCCGGCTGGCGCTTGCCCTCGCGGCGCTGGCGCTGGCGTTCCCCGCCGCCGCCGCTGCGGCGAGCGCGAGCGAACTCACGAAAATCTACGAAGCGTGCAGCAACGAAAAGGTCCCCGCCGGCTACAGCCAGCAGGCCTACAGCCAGGCGATCAAGGAAATGGAACCCTTCCTCGCCGAGTACACCCCCTGTCCCTACCTGATCCACAAGGCCCAGCTCGCCGGCGCTGCCGGCTCCCACGGCGCCGGCACGTCCGGGGGCCCTGGCGAAGCGGGCGCGGCCGTTGTGGCAGCCGCCACCCCAACCGAGCAGCACACGCTCGAAGGCATTCCTCACGCGAGCGCTCCACCGGTGCAGGTCGGAGGCGAGGTGATCCACCCGGGAGTCGTCCACGTCAACCTCGCCTCGGCGTTCAACACGCTGCCGACCCCGCTGCTTGCGCTGCTCGCCTTCCTGCTCGCCTGCGCGCTGCTGGTGATCGCATGGGCCGTGCACAGGCGCGTTCGCCGGGCAGGCGCGCCGGCAGGCGGTGACTCGATCGCCGGCGAGTGACATGTCCACCGAGATCGCAGAGGTTCCGGGACAGGGAGCTGGAGCCGCAGACCAGGCGACCGTTGAAGCACCGGCCCTCGCGCCCGGGGTAGCGGAGCGGCCCGAGCAGCCGCATCATCCCAACCCCGGGGCTTGGCGCTGGGAGCGCGACACGGTGCTGCCGTCGTTTGTTCGCGCCCTCGAATCGGCCCTCCCGACAGTGGTGGTCGCGGGCGTCCTCTGCCTGATCACCTTCCTCGCCGGCGGCGGCCTCAACCTCAGCACTCGCACCCCTGTCGAGATCGCGCTGACGCTGGCTTGCGGCGTCGGGATCGCCGCGGCGATCGTGCTCGCACCGGCCGGCCGACCTACATATGGGCTGTGGTCGGTCGGCCTGCTGCTCGCGCTCGCCGCGCTCTCTGCCCTGTCGGTGATCTGGTCGGTGCAGCCCGACGCCAGCTGGCAGGACGCCGGGCGCCTGTTCGCCTACAGCGCCGTGTTCGCACTCGCCGTGCTGCTCGCGCGCGTCGCCCCGACACAGTGGTCGGCGGTGCTCGGGGGGGTGCTGCTCGCGGCGGTGATCGTATGTGGCTATGCGCTGCTCACCAAGGTCTTCCCCAACGCGATCGGCGCCGCACAGAACAATGGGCACGTCTACGCACGGCTGCAGGCGCCTTACGGCTACTGGAACGCGATCGGCCTGGCCGCCGCGATCGGGGCGATCGGCTGCATGTGGCTGGGCGCCCGCCGCGCCGGGCACGCGCTGGCGAACGCGCTCGCCTACCCCGCGATGGGGCTGATGCTGGTGACGCTGATGCTCGCCTACTCGCGCGGCGCGCTCGCGGCGTTGGTGCTCGGGCTGGCGCTGTGGTTGTGCCTCGTACCGCTGCGCCTGCGCGGGGCTGCGGTGCTCTGCGTCGGCGCGCTCGGAGCGCTCGTGGTGGTCGCCTGGGACTTCTCCCAACACGCGCTCACCACCGACGACATTCCGCTCGCCGAACGGGTCGCCGCCGGGCGCCAGCTCGGGGTGTTGCTCGCCGCGACGCTCGTCGCGCTCACGCTCGTGGGGCTTGCGATCGGTTTTTTCTTTGACCGCCGCGCGCTCCCGCCGCGGACGCGCCGACGCGCCGGCACGGTGCTGCTCGCGCTCCCGGTGATCGCCGCGATCGCCCTCGCCGGATTGCTCACCGTCAGCCACCGCGGCCTGGTCGGGAGCGTCTCGCACACGGTGAGCACGCTCACCAACCCCAACGCCCCGCTGCCCGCCAACGGCCCCGGGCGACTCACATCGATCGGCAGCGTGCGCGCGCGCTACTGGAACGAAGCGCTGGAGATCTTCACCGACCACCCGCTGCTGGGGGCTGGCGCCGAAGGCTACGAAACTGCCCGCCTGCGCTACCGCACGGCGATCGTCAACGTCGGCCAGGCGCATGGCTTCATCGTGCAGACGCTCGCCGACCTCGGGCTGGTGGGGCTGCTGGTGGTGCTCGCGCTGCTCGGCGCCTGGATGTGCGCCGCGGGGCGCGCCACGCATCCCTTCAACCGGCGCTGGCTCCGTTGGCGCTGGCTGGCGCTGGCGGGCGACGAGCGCCTCTACTCCGCCGAGCGTGTCGGGCTGCTCACGCTGGTCTGCGTCGTCGCGACGTTCGGCGTCCACTCGTTCGTGGACTGGACCTGGTACGTCCCCGGCGTCGCCTGCGCCGCCCTGCTGTGCGCCGGCTGGGTGGCTGGCCGTGGGCCGCTCAGCGGGGTTCTCGTGAGCGCCGGCGCCCCGGCGGGACTCGAGCCGAGCGGACAGGGCGACCCGATCTTGCGCACATCGCCGTGGCGCACGCTCACATTGCGCGACGTCGGGCCGCTACGCGCTGGGATCGCCACTGCCGTCATCGTCTGCGCGCTGCTCGCGGCCTGGGCGCAGTGGCAGCCGCAGCGCTCGGTGGACGCATCGAACGAAGCGCTCGCGCTGGTCGCGCGCGACCCGGCCGCCGCGCTCGCCGCCGCGCACACCGCGATCGGCCGCGACCCGCTCTCCGCGGAAGCGCTGCTGACGCTCGCCGCCGTGCAGGAAGGCGCCGGCCAGTCGGCCGCCGCGGCCGCCACCTACGAGCACGCCGTGCACCTGCAGCCGTCCAACTTCCACACCTGGCAGGCGCTCGGCGAATACGACCTGCGCGTCGGCCAGCCGCAGGCGGCGCTGCAGGCGCTGCGCGCCACCGTCTACCTCAACCCGGAGGCCGTCGCCTCCCGCGCGGAGATCGCCGAGAACGCCGAACTGCTCTCAATCCAAAACGCCTATCTGCAGGCGCTGCGTGACACCGCCAGCGGCGGCGGCACGGCGGTGCATTGAGAGTTCATGCCCGTCGGCGGGCATCACTCGGGCGGATGAGTCACCGGGTCATGGAGGCGTCGGCGATCCCAATCAAAAGCGCCTGCGCCGCGCAGCCACCAGCAGCACCTGCCGCGGGGGGAGCCATCCGATCGATCCGCCCACGGCGCGGGTTTCGATCCGCTCGAAGCCGAAGTCCTCCAGCAGCGCCACCAGCGTGCGGCGGGTGTAAAAGCGCAGGTGGTCGGAGCGCGGATCGAAGTGGGCCGCGAACCTCCGCCCCGAGAGGCCCAACGCCACGCGGGTGAGCAGCTCGTGCGCCGGCGTGCTCAGCACCAGCGCTCCGCCGGAGCGCAGCACGCGGCGCACCTCCGACAGCCACCAGGCGGTGTCGGCCACGTGCTCGATCACCTCCCCCGCCCACACCGCGTCGAAGCTTACGTCCTGCAGCGAGGACCACCCGCCCTCCGCGGGGACGCGGCGCAGATCCAGGCCCGGCTCACGTGCGCGGGCACGGCGCAGCGGCTCCTCGGCGACGTCGATCCCCACCGCCTCCCTGCCCGCCTCCGCGAGCGCCGCCGTGAACCAGCCTTCGCCGCAGCCCACGTCGAGCACACGCGCGCCCGCCGGCACGTGGGCTAGCAGGAAGTCCAACCGTGCCTGCATGTACGGTGGGCGTATGCCCTCCGGGACGGCCTCCCACAGGCCTTCGTGATAGTCGTGCACCCCTCGAGGCTATGGAGAATCCGCACAGAGCGGCAACTCCGCTGTCATCTCTTTCACTCCCAGCCCAAACCGACTAAGGTCCCCCCTGTGCACGTCCCGGGGAGAGACGTCAGGGCCCGTCGAGCGGTATTCGATGGTCCCACGGACCGTGAGCGACTGTGAGGCTGGCGTTCGATAGCCGACCGACGGCCGACCCGCAGGGGCTTGGGCGCTACTCGCGCGGCCTGTTGCAGGCGCTGCACGACACCGCCGGCGAGCACGATGAGATCCTCGAATCTCACCGCCCCCGTGGGGCCGATCTCTTCCACGCGCCGTGGGTGCAGGGCGCGATGCTGCACAGCCCTTGCCCGATGGTCGTCACCCTCTACGACATCGCCGCGCTCAAGCGCCCCAGCGAACGGCTGCGCGGGGGTGGCATGCATCTGCACCTGCGCCACCTCGCGCTGCAGCGCGCCTCCCACGTGATCGTCCCCAGCGAGGTCGTCGCCCGCGAAGCCGTCGCCGAGTTCGGGCTCGAGCGCGAGCGTATGGCGGTGATCCCGGAGGCGCCGGACACCGCAACCCCGATGGCGGGGCGGTCGGCCGAGCTCGCTCCACTCACGACGTGGACCTGGGAGGACGCTGCGCGCGAGACCTGGCGCGTCTACCGGCGGGCGCTCGCCCACCCCCACCGGCCGTGCGTCACCGCCTGGCGCCGGCCCCTCAATACGCGCCGCGTCGTGTCAGCACCGCAGGGATCGTCTTCAGCAGGATCGTGATTGGAGCGGGAAGGGGGCAGGCCCCCCTACCGACCTCCCCCCGGGAAATCAGTAGGCCCCGCGTCGTGTCAGCACCGCGGGGATCGTCTTCAGCAGGATCGTGAGATCCACCGCCAGCGACCAGCGCTCGAGGTAGAGGAAGTCGAGGTGCACGAGGTCGTTGAAGTCGAGCTCCGCTCTGCCCGACACCTGCCACAGACCCGTGATCCCCGGCAGCACCAGGTAGCGCTTGCGGTGCCAGTCCTCCAGCTTCTCGAAGTCCCGCTCCGGCAGCGGGCGCGGCCCGACCAGCGACATCTCGCCGCGCAGCACGTTCACCAACTGCGGCAGCTCGTCCAGCGAGAAGCGCCGCAGTAAGCGCCCCACCGGGGTCGTGCGCGGGTCGTCGCGGATCTTGAACAACGCGCCCGACGCCTCGTTGAGCGGTTCCAGGTCGGCTTGGCGGTGCTCGGAGTCGGCGTACATCGTGCGGAACTTCAGGCACGCGAACGGCCGCTCCCCGATCCCCGGGCGGATCGAGCGGAACAGCGCCGGGCCCTTCGAGGTCGCCCGCACCGCCACCCAAATCGCGGCCAGCAGCGGGCTGAGCACGATCAGCAGCAGCGTCGCGCCCACCACGTCGAAGGCGCGCTTCAGCGCGAAGTCGATCCCTTCGAAGACGGGCGGCTTCAGCTCGAACAGCGGCACCGACTCGCCCGGCACGAACTCCGCGCGGTGGATCAGGATCTCCATCGTCGAGGGCGCGATCCGCACCCGCACCCCCTGCTGGTGGCAGCGATCCACCAGCTCCACCGCATCCCCCTGGGGGAAGTCGGGGTCGGCGATGATCACCTCGTCGATGCGCTCGCTCGCCAGCACGTGTTCGAGGTCCCGCGGGACGCCCAGCGAGCGCAGGCCGTTGGCGGGCAGCGCCGTCGGCGAGACGAACCCCACCACCTCGATGCGCGAGTGGGGCGCGTCCCGCAACGCGTGCGCCACCTCGCGGATGTGCTCCCCGGTGCCGACCAGCACCGCGCGGCGCTCGTGGCCGGCGGCGCGCAGGATCGCGCCGGTGGAGCGCTCGTAGAGCAGCCGCAGCAACGGTATGTACAGCAGCGCGAACGCCAGCGAGCCCCAGAAGATGTAGTAGCTGGAGAAGTGCTCGCCGCTCACCAGCGCAAAGACCAACGCCACGAACGTCACCTGGAAGAGGCATCCCACGATCCGCGTCATCCCCGGCCGCTGCGCCCGCACCGCATACAGGCCGGAGCGCGCGAACAGCAGCGCCGTCAGCAGGTAGGCGAACGCGATGATGCTGCGCGTCTCCTCGTAGGCGCCGTGCGCGCTCACTTCGCTCAGCACCGCGGCCTTCAGCACCAGCGCCGTGAAGATCGCCGCCGCCAGCCCCGCGAAGTCGAGCGCCAGCAGCGTCAGCACGCGCACGGCGCGCCGCGCGGTGTCCACCCGCAGCAGGAACGACAGCGCCGGCCAGCGCTTGCGGCGCATGTCGCGCGCGGAGGGTTCTCTGCGCACCGTCGCCTCCGAGAGCACCGGGATCTCCACAGGCTCCTGCGGCGGCAGGGGGGCCGTCAGAGCGCTCGGTTCCAGAGAGTGCGCCTTGGAGGGAGGGGTCTCGACAGCAGAGGTCCGCGTGGCGTGGGCCATCTCGCCTTTCACAACGCCTCAGACTCGCAGATGTAGCGGTCAAGACGCTCGCTGGGTAGAGCCATGCAGCAGGCGCGGAGGCGAGGCCGGCAGCGCTGCGCGCCATCTAGCACCACCCCCACCCGGCCGCAGGGCGCCGAATCGAGGATCAGCCGACCAGCACCTCGACGCCCGACTCGTCGATCGTGCGCTCCAACCCCTCCTTCAACGCCACCTCCGGCGACCATCCGAGCAGCTCCTGCGCCAGCGCGATGTTCGGTCTGCGCTGCTTGGGGTCGTCCACCGGCAGCGCCTCGAACACGATCTCCGCACTCGACCCCGTTACCTGCTTGACCGTCTCCGCCAGCTCCAGCAGCGTGAACTCGTCGGGGTTGCCGATGTTCACCGGGTCGTGGTGGCCGGATTCGGCGAGCGCGATGATGCCACGGATGAGGTCGCTGACGTAGCAGAACGACCGCGTCTGGCTGCCGTCGCCGAATACGGTGATCGGGCGGTTGCCCAGCGCCTGGCGCAGGAACGTGGGAATCGCACGGCCGTCGTGCGGGCGCATCCTCGCGCCGTAAGTGTTGAAGATCCGCACGATCGCCGTGTCCACCCCCTGCTGGCGGTGGTAGGCCATCGTCAGCGCCTCGGCGTAGCGCTTCGCCTCGTCGTACACGCCGCGCGGGCCGATCGGGTTGACGTGCCCCCAGTAGGACTCCGACTGCGGGTGTTCGAGCGGGTCGCCGTACACCTCGCTGGTGGAGGCGATCAGGAAGCGCGCGCGCTTGGCCTTCGCCAGGCCGAGCGTGTGGTGGGTGCCGTAGGAGCCGACCTTCAGCGTGTGCAGCGGCAGGCGCAGGTAGTCGATCGGCGAGGCCGGCGAGGCGAGGTGGTAGACGAAGTCGATCGGCTCGTCCACGAAGTAGGGGTCGATGATGTCCACGTTCAGGTGCACAAAGCGCTCGGGATCGCGGATGTGCTCGATGTTCGCCAGCGAGCCCGTCTCGAGGTTGTCTGCGCAGATCACTCGGTGGCCGCGCCGCAGCAGCTCGTCGCACAGGTGCGACCCGAGGAAGCCCGCGCCGCCGGTTACCAGGCAGGTTGCCATCGCGTGCAGCATACCCACGGGGCGCAATGCGCCCCGTGGCGCCCCTCCCAACTCGCCAACCCGGAGTCGAGGGATCGACCCCACCCGGCCGGCTCCTTATCATCCATGACATGGCCACCATCGAGCGACCCGCGCGGGACAGCGCCGGCGACGGGGATTCCGAGCGTTTGACCGTCGCCCCGATCGTCGGACCCGACGACCGCCGCCGCTTCACCGACTCCGGGATCGAGGTCCAGCCGCTGTACACCGAGGAGGACCTCCCGGCCGAGCTGGACCTCGGCGAGCCGGGCGAGTACCCATACACCCGCGGACCCCACCGCGAGATGTACCGCAAGCAGCTGTGGACGATGCGCCAGTACGCCGGGTACGCCTCCGCGAAGGAGTCCAACGAGCGCTACCGCTACCTGCTGTCGAAGGGCTCGACGGGGCTTTCGATGGCGTTCGACCTGCCCACGCAGCTGGGGCTGGACTCCGACAACCCCCGCTGCCTCGGCGAGGTCGGGCGCACCGGCGTGGCGATCGACACGATCGACGACATGCGCACCGCCTTCGAGGGCATCCCGCTCGATCAGGTGTCTACGTCGATGACGATCAACGCCCCCGCCGCCTGCCTGCTGCTGCTGTACGAGCTGGTCGGCGAGGAGCAGGGCGTGCCGAGCGAGCAGCTGCGCGGCACCACGCAGAACGACGTGCTCAAGGAGTACATCGCGCGCGGCAACTACATCTACCCGCCCGCCCCCACGATGCGGCTGACCACTGACCTCTTCCAGTACTGCCACGAAAAGGTGCCGAAGTGGAACACAATCTCGATCTCCGGGTACCACTTCCGCGAGAAGGGCTGCTCGGCCGTGCAGGAGGTCGCTTTCACCCTCTGTTCGGGGATCGCCTACGTGCAGGCCGCGCTCGACAAGGGGCTGTCGGTGGACGACTTCGCGCCGCGGCTCGCGTTCTTCTTCAACGGCCACAACAACGTCTTCCAGGAGGTCGCCAAGTTCCGCGCCGCGCGGCGCATGTGGGCGCAGATCATGCGCGAGCGCTTCGGCGCCGTGGACCCGCGGGCGCTGATGCTGCGCTTCCATACGCAGACAGGAGGCGTCACGCTCACCGCCCAGCAGCCGGAGAACAACATCGTGCGCGTCGCCCTGCAGGGCTTCGCCGCGGTCTGCGGCGGCACTCAGTCGCTGCACACCAACGGTTTCGACGAGGCGCTGGCGCTGCCCACCGAGCGGGCCGCGAAGATCGCGCTGCGCACCCAGCAGATCCTCGCCCACGAGTCGGGCGCAGCCGACACCGTCGACCCGTTCGCCGGCTCCTACTTCGTCGAGGCGCTCACCGACGAGATCGAGTCGCGCGCCCTGGAGCTGATCGGCAAGGTGGACGCGCTCGGCGGATCGGTCAACGCCCTGGGATTCATCACGGGTGAGATTGACGAGTCCGCGTGGGGCTACCAGGAGCGCTACCGCATCGGCCAGGACATCGTCGTCGGCGTCAACAAGTACGAGGAGGACGACGTCGAGGTGCCCGATCTGCTGCGCGTCGACCCCGAGTCAGAGCGCGAACAGGTCGCCCGGCTCACCGCCTTCAAGGACGCCCGCGATCACGCGCTCGTGGAGCGCCGCCTCGAGGAGCTGCGCGAGGTCGCCCGCGGCGAGGGCAACCTGCTGCCCGCGATCCGCGCCGCGCTCAAGGACCGCAGCTCGCTGGGCGAGGTGTGCGGCGCGATGCAGGACGTGTTCGGGCGCTACGCGCCCACGTTCTGATCAGGCGGCAAGCCGCATGCTTTGAAAGCGAGGGTGGGGCAACGCCACATGTGGCGTTGCCGGAACGGCCGCATGCGGCCGTTCCTCGATGCCGCGCATGCGCGGCATCGCACGGAACGTACATGTACGTTCCGGCCCTTGGCGCATGCGCCAAGGGCACGACCAGCCGCATGCGGCTGGTCGCCGGTCGGCGCACGCGCCGACCGTACCAATAGGATCCGCCCGTGCTCCTCGCCGTGGCCTTGTGGGAAGTCGTCCTCGCGCTGCACATCATCGCCGTCGTGTTCGCCTTCGGGGCGACCTTCGCCTACCCCGTGCTGCTCGGCGCCGTCGCGAAGGCCGACCCGCGCGCGCTGCCGGCTCTCTACCGCGCGCTGCACGCGATCAGCCAGCGGGTGATCATGCCCGGGGTCGCCGCCGTCATGGTGTTCGGCATCTACCTCGCCTCCCACCTCGAACTGTGGAGCTCGTTCTTCGTGCAGTGGGGCCTCGGCGTCGTGATCGTGATCGGTGCGGTGGAGGGCGCTTACCTGGGGCCGCGTGAGAAGCGTCTGATCGAGGTCGCCGACCGGGACGTGGCCGCCGCGGGCGAAGGCGGCGAGGTGGCGTTCAGCGCCGAGCACGACTCGCTCGTCCGCCGCATCGGCGGAACCGGCGCTTTGATGGACCTGCTCGTGATCCTCACGATCTATTTCATGGTCGCGCGCACGGGGTCGTAGCTGTCCGCCGCGGGCCTCCACGCCCGCGATACCCTGGCTCCATGAACAGCGAAACCCTTCGGATGAGCGGCGACGCACCCCGCGGATGAGCGACGCCAATCACCGCGTAGCCGTCGTCGGCGCCACCGGCCAGGTGGGCTCGCTGATGCTGCGCCTGCTGCGCGAGCGCGAGTTCCCCGCGCGCGAGGTCGTGCCCTTCGCCTCGGAGCGCTCCACCGGACGCGCGCTCGCCGGCGCCGGCCCGGACGGTGAGGATCTGACCGTGCAGGGCCTCAGCGACGACGCGATCCAGGGCTTCGACCTCGCGCTCTTCTCCGCCGGGGGCTCCACCTCGGGCGAGTGGGCGCCGCGCTTTGCCGACGCCGGTGCCGTGGTGGTCGACAACTCCTCGCGCTGGCGCATGCGGGAGGACGTGCCGCTCGTCGTCGCGGAGGTCAACCCCGAGGCGCTCGCCGCACATCGTGGGATCGTCGCCAACCCCAACTGCTCGACGATGCAGATGGTCGTCGCGCTCAAGCCGCTCTACGACGCAGCCGGGATCGAGCGGCTCGTGATCTCGACCTACCAGGCGGTCTCCGGCACCGGCAGGGCCGCTGTGGACGAGCTGCTCGAACAGTCGCACGCGCTGCTGCACGAGCGCGCAATCGAGCCCCCCAACGCCTACGCCCACCAGATCGCCTTCAACGCGCTCCCCCACGCCGGCTCGTTCGCGGCCGGCGAGGACCACACCGACGAGGAGCGCAAGCTGATCAACGAGACCCGCAAGATCCTCGGCGACCCCGCGATTCGCGTCAGCGCCACCTGCGTGCGCGTGCCGGTCCTCACCGGCCACTCCGAGGCCGTCAACGTGCAGACTGCCCGCGAGCTCTCGCCCGAGCGCGCCCGCGAGCTGCTCGCCGTGGCGCCCGGCGTCACCGTGCTCGACGACCCCGCCGCCGCGCTCTACCCGCTGGCGATCGACGCCGCCGGCAGGGACGACGTGTTCGTCGGACGCATCCGCCGCGACCCCGGCCACGAGCGCGCACTCGACTTGTGGATCGTCGCCGACAACCTGCGCAAGGGCGCGGCCACCAACGCGGTGCAGATCGCGGAGCTGCTGCACGAGCGGGGGCTGATCCGGCCTTCGCGGGAGCGCGTGGCCGTATAGCGGCCGCCGCAGCCACGAGTTGAGCGGCCCCCACCGGCGAGCGGCGTCGGGTCTCGCAGGATGACCCGCGAGCCGAGACGTGCCGAGGCGGCGCTTCAGGGCGCCGGCCAAGCGTCCAGTAGGTCCTCGGGCGACAGTTCGACGTCGAGCCCGGCGTCGGCCTCGAAGCCTCCCCGCGAGACGCCCACCAGGCGCGCCTCGGTGGCGCCCGGCACGTGACCGCGCTGTTCGATCAGGCTGCGGGTGTCGCGCACCGAGAACGCACCGCGCTCACGCCACTTGATCGAGCCCACGAACGACACCGTGCGCGGCTCCCGCTCGGCGGCTCCCACGAGATCCACCTCGGGGACGTTGGTGCGTGTCCAGTAGCTGCCCACGTAGCGGGCGTCGCCGAAGCGCTCATTCGGCAGCAGGCGCTTCACCGACTGCCTCACGAGCGGCTCGATTGCGATGCCTCGGAACGTCGACCAGTCGCGCTCGATGCGCGCCAGCAGCAGGTCGCCGCGGCCCCTGTCCACCTCATCCACTCCCCCGGGCGCCACAAAGCGCAGCCAGAAGCGCAGATATGGATCGACCACGACATAGCGCTTGTTCTTGCGGCCGGGTGGCGCGGCGTACGGCAGTCGCGCCTCGACGATTCCCTTCGCCACCAGCGCGTTCAGCGCAGCCGCGAGCGCCGAGTTGTTGGCAACGCCGCTGCGAGCGCCGATCGCACCGAACGTCCGCTCGCCGTGACCGATCGCTTCGAGCACACCGCGGGCCTGCAGTTCCGCGGGGAGCTCAGCGTCGAGGATGCGCATGCCATCCACCACCAGCGGGCTGGAGGAGTTGGCGAGCGCGCCCTTCAGATACTGCCGCCGGCTGGCGCGATCCGGCCAGGAGCGGGCAAGCATCGGCAGCCCCCCGACGATCAGGTAGCGATCGAACGCCTCCACCGCCTCCAAGTGACTTAGCGCAGCCAGATCACGGGGGCTGAAGGGCGCCACCACCAGCTCGCGCGTGGGCCTACCGAACAGCTCCGCCGGGTGCTGCGTGAGCGCGCTCATCATGCGCGCGTCGCTGCCGATGCACACCAGCAGCACGGGACGGTGTTGCAGGTCTCGATCCCACGCCTGCTGAATGTCCGCTGGAATCCCCGGGTCGGATTCGACGAGGTAGGGCAGCTCGTCGATCACGATCACCGCCGGGTGCTCGGGGGTGGCATCCGCGCACGCCAGTCGCAGGGCGGCGGGCCAGCTCTGAAAGCGTGCCCCCTCACGCACCTGCCCGGCGGCGGCCAGCGTCGACTCCTCCAGCGCCTCGCGGAAGCGCTCCAGCCCGTCGGAGCGCGATCGGCGAGGGGCCTGGTAAAAGACATACCGCTCTTGCGAGGCTTCGACGAACTCCTGCACCAGCCGAGACTTGCCCACGCGGCGCCGGCCGGAGATCCAGACGAATCGCCCCTCGCCGTTCGATCGCACGGCGGAAAGCTCGTCGTTCAAAGCATCGAGCTCGAGCTTGCGGCCGACGAATGACTTTCTTGACTCCTTCATTTGTAAAAAGTATATCCAAAAAAACTATGTAGGAATATACTTTGCTTCAGGATTAGTCGCCTTTGAGCATTCCAGGTTGCCCGCCGCTGCCAGGAGGAGTAACGCCACCGCCCTCGAAAGATGGCCCATGCCCACCATCGAAGCTCAACGCACCCTCGTCAAGTCTCCGCCCGAGCTGTGGGCCGAGCTGAGCGATCCCACGTCCCTGGCACGGCATCTCGGCGAGTTCGGCGAGATCCGCATCGCTCGCGTCGAGGCCGAGACCAGCGTCGAGTGGGAGGCCGAGTCCGCCAGCGGAAGGGTGGAGCTGAAGCCTTCCGGCTGGGGCACCAAGGTCACGCTCACGGTCGTCCGCGAGACTCCCGAGCCGGTGGTCGCGGAGACGGAGCCGATCGCCAGCGCCGCGGAGCCGGAACCGCTCCCAACGCCCGACGCTGCTGCCACCGAGGCCGAGCCCGCCGCGGAGCAGAGTCTCCAGCCACACCCGGCAAAACGCATACGCCTGCTCTTCGCCCGCGCCTTGCGCCGGCGCAAGGCGCCCGCAGTCGCGCTGGAGCAATCACCGACGGTCGAGACCGAGCCCCCGCAGCCCGAGGCCGAGCAGGAGCCGCCGCTCGACCTCGCCGCCGAACTCGCCGCTGAGCTGGCGCGGGTGGAAGCGACGATGGCCGAGCAGGACGCCGAGCTGCTGAGCGCGGTGCTGGATCGCCTCGGCGCCGCCCACCACCGGCCGTTCTCGCGCGGGTAGCATCGCCCCCCTGCCGCCGGGTCCCGTCTCGCAGCCCCGCCGCCGGGCCCCGCCTCGCCCCTCCACCCCGCCACACGTGAAAAAAACTCGGCCTTACCGGAGCGCGAAATGGCCCGCGCGGCCGTGGCGCATATAACATCGGGCGGCCCATGATGATGCGCGCGAAGGCACCGGAAACCTACGAGGAGAAGCTCGCCCAGCTGCAGGAGCTGCGCGCGGCCGCCGTGCACTCGGCGCCGGAGGCCGAGAAGAAGCAGCACGCCCGCGGCAAGTACACCGCCCGCGAGCGCGTCGAAAAGCTGCTCGACCCCGGCTCCTTCCAGGAGCTCGACACCTTCGTGCGCCACCGCACCTACGAGTTCGACATGCAGAAGAACCGCCCCTGGGGCGACGCCGTCGTCACCGGCCACGGCACGATCGACGGCCGCACCATGTGCGTGTTCAGCCAGGACTTCACCGTGTTCGGCGGCTCCCTAGGCGAGGTGATGGGCGAGAAGATGTGCAAGATCATGGACCTCGCCGCCAAGATCGGCTGCCCGATCATCGGCATCAACGACTCCGGCGGGGCGCGCATCCAGGAGGGCGTCGTCTCGCTGGGCTCCTACGGGGACGTGTTCCTGCGCAACGTCCGCTCCTCCGGGGTGATCCCGCAGATCAGCCTCGTGATGGGTCCCTGCGCCGGCGGCGCGGTGTACTCGCCCGCGATCACCGACTTCATCTTCATGGTCGCCGAGACCTCGCACATGTTCATCACCGGCCCCGACGTGATCAAGACCGTCACCGGCGAGGAGGTCGGCTTCGAGGAGTTGGGCGGCGCGATGTCGCACAACACCAAGTCCGGCGTCGCCCACTTCGCCTCCACGGACGAGGACGCCTGCCTGGAGGATTGCCGCTACCTGCTGAGCTTCCTCCCCTCCAACAACCTCGGCACCCCCCCGCGCGTGCAGCCCACCGACGACCCGCTGCGGATGGACGAGGAGCTCGACCACGTCGTTCCCGACAACCCCAACAAGCCCTACGACATGCGCGACGTGGTGCGGCTGATCGTCGACGACGGCGAGTTCCTCGAGGTGCACGAACACCACGCCAAGAACATCGTCTGCGGCTTCGCGCGCATGGACGGCTGGACGGTGGGGATCGTCGGCAACCAACCCAACCAGCTGGCGGGCGTGCTCGACATCGACGCCTCCGCCAAGGCTGCGCGCTTCGTGCGCACCTGCGACGCCTTCAACATCCCGCTGCTCACCTTCTGCGACGTCCCCGGTTTCCTACCGGGAACCGCCCAGGAGTGGGGCGGGATTATCCGCCACGGCGCCAAGCTGCTGTACGCATTCGCCGAGGCGACGGTGCCGAAGCTGACGATCATCACGCGCAAGGCCTACGGCGGCGCCTACGACGTGATGTCATCGAAGCATCTCGGCGCCGACTTCAACCTCGCCTGGCCGACCGCCGAGGTCGCGGTGATGGGACCGGAGGGCGCCGTCAACATCATCTACCGCCGCGACATCGCCGGCAGCCCCACGCCCGAGGAGCGCCGCAAGACGTTGATGGACGATTACAAGGCGCGCTTCGCCAACCCCTACACCGCCGCCGAGCGCGGCTACATCGACGACGTGATCGTCCCCCACGAGACCCGCCCGCGGCTGATCACCGCGCTACGGACGTTGGAGACCAAGCGCGAACCGGGGCCCAAGCGCAAGCACGGGAACATCCCGCTGTAGGGCCACGGGAGCGCAGCGGCGGACCGAGGGATGGGCCACCACCTGGGGTACGCTATGGGCTAAATATCGTCCACCTGTTTTGAAAAGCATCCATATGGACGATATAATATCCACTATGGATGTAGCCCACCCATATAGAGCGGTCTGCCCGTCACTCGATGGCGAGGTGCTGCAGGTCCTCGCGGGCACCAACATGGGCCTGACCGGCCGTCAGGTTGCGCTACTGGCAGGCAGGAACTCCCACAGCGGGGTTCTGCAGGTACTGAACAGGCTCACAGACCAGGGTCTCGTGGACCGAGTGGAGCTCAACAGAGCCTATCTGTTCGCTTTGAACCGCAAACATCTTGCGGCACCCGCAGTCGAGCTCCTCATGGGCATGCGCGAAGAGCTGATCGAGCGCATTCGCCGCGAGCTCGACGGCTGGCAAATCGCTCCCGTCCACGTGTCGCTGTTCGGCTCGACCGCGCGGGGGGATGGGGACACACGGAGCGACATCGACCTGTTCGTGGTCAGACCGAACGAGGTGGACGACGGCGAGCCTGCATGGTGCGCTCAGATCGATGATCTCCAGAGGCGGATCCTCCGGTGGACGGGCAACCACGCCGGCATCATGCAGGTTCCCGAGTCGCAGATGACGCATCTGCTCGACGAGGAGCCGCCGATCGTCGCCGAGCTTCGTGCGGATGCGATCACTCTCCACGGACCGGAGATCAACGCCCTGTCGTACGCGGCATGAGCCCGGGCGGCTCCGGGCGCACGCAGCGATGCACTGAGAAGGACGCCGCCACGCGCCTGCGCCACGCACGCAAGTTCCTCGAGGTCGCGGAGCTGGCCGCCGGCGAAGGAGAGGACATCGAGTACGCCAGCCCGGCGACGGCATTGGCGGTATTGGCCGGGATCGCGGCGTCGGATGCGGCGTGTTGCGAGGCGCTTGGGCGCCGCGCACGCGGCCAGAACCACCACGAGGCGACGACCCTGCTCGAACAGGTCGCACCCGGCGGGAAGCGGGCCGCCAACTCTCTGAGCCGTCTGCTCAACCTCAAGAACGAGGCGCACTACGGCCTGTTCGACGTGGGCGGCCAGCATCTCAAGGCCTCGCTCCGGCAGGCCGCCGATTTGGTCGATTTCGCCGCGAAGATCGTGGCGCGCTGACGCCTACCGACGCCGCCCCCGAGCGTACCAGTGTCCTGGCCATCCAGCCAGCATCGGCGCGCAACCCCAGGCCAGTGAGGGGACCGACCCAACTCAAACCGCAGTCCGGGGGCCTACACTGTGAGCCGGAGATGGTCAACCGCCGCCCGCAGTTGGAGCTGATCGCACCGGCCGCCTCGCCGCAGGAGGCCGCCGCGGTGGTGGCGGCGCTGGAGCGCTTCATGAGAGACACCGCGCCGCGGCTGGCGCCGGTGGCCGAGCGCCGCGACCTGTGGACGCGCATGGCGATGCTCGAATGCGTCGGGCGCGAGGACGAGTGGCCATCCGACTGGGGGGACCCACACCCCTGGGAATGAGCCGGCTCGCACCCGGCCAGGCGCCCCGGTGAGCGGTTTTCTCACCCGCCTGGGTGCGCCGGTGAGCAGTCTTTTCACAGCCGCCAAATCTCGCTCTGGATAAATACCCAAAAGCCGCTAGCCTTTAGGGCCAAATCTCGGCAGCCGCCGATAACCCGGACGAAGCAGCCCCAGCAGCCAGCAGCCAGCCACCGCCCCAACAGCCCACAACAGCCAGCAAGCGTCCCAGCAGCACGCACCCCCGAGAAAGCCCTCAGGAGGTCCCGTAGATGGAGCCAACCGCCGTACCCACCGCCCCCCGCGGCACGCTGGAGGATCCGGAGATCCTGCAGAACGTGCCGGGCCACGTGATCCCGATTCTGCAGCGGGAGTTCGACGACTTCAAGACCGAGGCTGTGAAATTCCTCGAGGGGCAGACGCCGGAGGACGAGTTCATCAAGTTCCGCCTCAAGCAGGGGGTGTACGGGCAGCGCCAGGCCGACGTGCAGATGATCCGCGTGAAGCTGCCGTTCGGGGGGATCACCCCGGAGCAGCTGGAGAAGTTCGCCGACGTGATCGAGAAGTACGTGCCGCTCAACAAGGGGCACATCACGACGCGCCAGAACATCCAGATGCACCACGTCCCGCTGCCGGAAGCCGAGAAGGCGATCCGCGAGCTGGGCGAGGCGGGGCTCTCCAGCCGCGAGGGGTGCGGCAACACCGTGCGCAACGTCACCGGCGACCCGTGGGCGGGGGTGGCGAACGACGAGCTGTTCGACATGACCCCCTACGCGGGGGCGTACGTGCGCTACTTCGTGCGCCACCCCACGACGCAGGCGATGCCGCGCAAGATCAAGACGGCCTTCGACGCCAGCGAGCCGGGCCGGGCGATCAGCGAAATCCACGACATCGCCTTCCGCGCTCGCGTACGCGAGTCTGACGATCCCGCCCACCCCGGCGAGGTGCGCGGTGCGCAGATGCTGGTCGGCGGCGGCACCTCGATCATGCCCCGTAAAGCGCCGGTGTTGTACGAGTGGGTCGAGCTCGACAACGGCGAGTACCTGAAGATCGCCGAGGCCGTCTTCCGCATCTTCGACCGCCAGGAGTGGCTGCGCGCCAACCGCGCGCGGGCGCGGATCAAGGTGTTCGTGGACAAGTACGGGATCGACGAGCTGCGCAGCCAGGTGGAGGAGGAGCTCGAGGGCGAGTGGGTGAACGAACGGGACTTCTCGGTCGAGCACCGGCTGTTCCTCGACGACGAGCGCGAGAGCGCACCGGCGCCGCCGGCCACATACGGGAGCCCCAACGGCGACCTCTCGGAGTTCGAGCGCTGGCGCGCGGCCAACGTGCGCGAGCAGAAGCAGGAGGGCTTCGTCACCGTGGAGGCGAAGATCACGCGCGGCGACCTCACCCCCGAGCAGCTCCGCGGGCTGGCGGCGATCGTGCGCGAGCACTCCGGCGGGTACGCGCGCACCACGGTACAGCAGAACCTCGTGCTGCGGTGGGTGCGCCACGAGAGCGCCTACGACGTGTGGCGCGCACTGAGCGAGCTCGGCCTCGGCGACGCGGGCTCGCGGGAAATCGACGACGTCGTGTCGTGCCCCGGCACCGACTCGTGCAAGCTGGGGATCACCTCCTCGATGGGGCTCAACGAGGCGGTGCAGGAGCGGATCGAAGCGATGAACATCTCCGACCCGTTGACGCGCGCGATCCACATCAAGATCAGCGGCTGCCCCAACGGGTGCGGACAGCACCACGTGGGCTCGATCGGCTTCACGGGAGCGTCGATCAAAGTCGGCGAGCACACGATCCCCGCATACATCCCGCACGTCGGCGGGGCCTTCGAAGGCAAAGAGATCGCGTTCGGCCTGCGCCTGAAGGCGCGCCTGCCCTCCAAGCGGGTGCCGGACGCCGTGGAGCGGTGGTTGCGCCACTACGAGTCCACGCGCGAGGCCGGCGAGGAGTGGGGCGCCTTCGTGCAGCGCGTGGGCACGCCGGAGCTGGAAGGGCTCGTCAAAGACCTGTCCCTGCCTGTGGAGTTCGGCCTGGAGACGATGGGCCAGTTCATCGACTGGAACCGCAACGTCCCCTTCGAAGTGATCCGGGGAGAGGGCGAGTGCGCGGTCTGAGCGAGACCCTGAGCGAGGCGGCCCGCCACGGCAGTGGGGCGGTTCTGCTGTGCTCCTTCCAGAAGGAGGAGTCGGTGCTGATCG
Source organism: Solirubrobacteraceae bacterium (assembly GCA_035948945.1). Taxonomy (GTDB): domain Bacteria; phylum Actinomycetota; class Thermoleophilia; order Solirubrobacterales; family Solirubrobacteraceae; genus Palsa-744. The sequence goes on along the minus strand of DASZIQ010000013.1, from coordinate 127,771 downwards.
ACGAGCTGCTGCAAATCGATGGCGGCGATCAGGTCAGGATCGTGACGATCGACACTGGTGTGCTGTTCGAGGAGACGCTAGCCACCTGGCGGGCATTCGAGGAGCGCTTCGGGATCGCCGTGGAGGTGTTCGACGCCAGCGGGCGGGCGGGCCACGAATCCGACCGCTGGACGGGGCCGGAGCACTGCTGCTCACAGGCGAAGGTCGCCGCCCTGGAGCGGGCGCTCGACGGCGCCGAGGGCTGGATCACCGGCATCCGCCGCGAGCAGGGTCCCACGCGCGCGCAGGCAGAGCTCACCGAACGCGACGACGGCAGGGGCCTGTGGAAGTACAACCCGCTGGCGCTCTGGAGCGAGCAGGACCTGTGGCGCCGTATACACGAGCGTAACCTGCCGTACAACCCGCTGCACGACCATGGGTACGCCTCGATCGGCTGCGAGCCGTGCACGCAGCCGGGCAGCGGCCGCGAGGGACGTTGGGCGGGCACGGAGAAGACTGAGTGCGGTTTGCACGTTGCTGAGGCGGTTCGATGAAAGACGAGGAAGCATGTACGGCGGATCGAGCGGAGTGATCGTGAGCGTCGCGGAGCGCCCGCAACTGAGTCATCTGCGCGCGCTGGAGAGCGAGGCGATCCACGTGATGCGCGAGGTCGCCGCCGAACTGGAGCGCCCCGTGCTGCTGTTCAGCGGCGGCAAGGACTCGATCGTGCTGCTGCGCCTCGCCGAGAAGGCGTTCCGTCCGGCGCCCTTCCCGTTCCCGCTGATGCACGTGGACACCGGCCACAACTTCCCCGAGGTGATCGAGTTCCGCGACCGCCGCGTGGCGGAACTGGGGGAGCAGTTGATCGTGGCGAGCGTGCAGGAGTCGATCGACAACGGGCGCGCGGTGGAGGAGACGGGGCCACGGGCCTCGCGCAACCGCCTGCAGACGGTGACGCTGCTGGACGCGATCGCCCAGCACGGCTTCGACGCGGCCTTCGGCGGCGCGCGCCGCGACGAGGAGCGGGCGCGGGCGAAGGAGCGCATCATGTCCTTCCGCGACGACTTCGGGCAGTGGGACCCGAAGAACCAGCGCCCGGAGCTGTGGAACCTCTACAACGGGCGGATCCGCAAGGGCGAGAACGTGCGCGTGTTCCCGCTGTCCAACTGGACGGAGCTGGACGTGTGGGAGTACATCTCCCAAGAGCAGTTGGAGGTGCCCTCGATCTACTTCGCGCACGAGCGCGAGGTGTTCAGCCGCGACGGGATGCTGTACGCGTGGCGCGAGGGCGTGGAGCTGATCGACGGCGAGCAGGTGAGCTCGGAGATGGTGCGCTATCGCACCGTCGGCGACATGAGCTGCACCGGCGGCGTGCGCTCGCAGGCGGCGACGCTGGAGGAAGTGGTGGTGGAGATCGCCGCCACGCGGATCACCGAGCGAGGCGAGACGCGGGCGGACGACCGCGTGTCGGAGGCCGCGATGGAGGACCGCAAGAAGGCCGGGTACTTCTAGTGACCCTCGACCTGCTGCGCTTCACCACCGCCGGCTCGGTGGACGACGGCAAGAGCACGCTGATCGGGCGCCTGCTGTACGACTCCAAGCAGGTGTTCGAGGACCAGCTGGAGCACGTAGCGCAGGCGAGCGCGCGGCGCGGCGGGTCGGGCGTGCTCGACCTGGCGCTGCTGACCGACGGCCTGCGCGCGGAGCGCGAGCAGGGAATCACGATCGACGTGGCCTACCGCTACTTCGCCACGGCGCGGCGGCGGTTCATCATCGCCGACTGCCCCGGTCACCAGCAGTACACGCGCAACATGGTGACGGGCGCCTCGACGGCCGACCTCGCCGTGATCCTGCTGGATGCGCGCAAGGGCGTGCTGGAGCAGTCCAAGCGCCACGCCTTCATCAGCGCGCTGCTGGGGATCCCCCACCTGGTGGTGGCCGTCAACAAGATGGACCTGGTGGAGTACTCGCGGGAGCGCTTCGAAGAGCTGGTGGCGGAGTTCGCCGGCTTTGCCGCGAAGCTGGGCGACAGAGCCAAAATCGTTTACATCCCGATTTCGGCGCTGGAGGGCGACAACGTGGTCGAGCGCTCGCCGCGGATGGAGTGGTATGAAGAGCAGCCGCTGCTCGAGTTCCTGGAGGAGGTGGAGGTGGCGTACGACCACCCCTACGACAAGCAGGCGCGCTTCCCGGTGCAGTGGGTCATACGACCCGCGGGCGGCGCGGGCGAGAGCAGCGACTACCGCGGCTACGCCGGGCAGCTGGCGAGCGGGGCGCTGCGAGTCGGCGAGGAGGTGGTGGCGCTGCCGAGCGGGCTGCGCACGCGGATCGCCGCGATCGATACGTTCGAGGGCGAGCTCGAGGAGGCGCAGGCGCCGATGTCGGTGACGCTGCGCCTGGAGGACGAGCTGGACGTCTCGCGCGGCGAGCTGATCTGTCGCGTGGAGCAGGAGCCCACGGTGAGCAGAGAGCTGCAGGCGGATGTGTGCTGGCTGAACGAACGCCCGTTGCGCGCGGGGGGACGGTATGTGATCAAGCACACCACGCGCGGCGCGACGGCGATCGTGGACGAGCTGCAGGACGTCGTGGACGTGCACACGCTGGAACGCGCCAGCGCCCCCGAGCAGCTGGCGCTCAACGACATCGGCAGGGTGCGCCTGCGCACCAGCACCCCGCTGGCGTTCGACCCCTACCGCGCCAACCGCCGCACGGGCAGCTTCATCCTGATCGACGAGGCGACCAACGAGACCGTCGGCGCGGGGATGGTCGGCGCCGCCCGAGATTGAGCCCGAACGCACGTCAGGGGCAGTGGTAATCTGCCGCCCTCCATGTTTACGAAGGTGCTTGTAGCCAACCGGGGCGAGATCGCCGTGCGCATCGTGCGAGCGCTGGAGGAGCTGGGCATCGCCTCGGTGGCGGTGTACTCCGAGCACGATCGCGACGCGCTGCACGTGGGGCGCGCCGGGGAGGCCTACAACCTCGGCGGGGGGCCGGCGGCGGAGAACTACCTGAGCGTCGAGAAGATCCTCGACGCGGCGGCGCGCGCGGGCGCGGAGGCGATCCACCCGGGGTATGGCTTCCTCGCGGAGAACGCCCCGTTCGCGCAGGCCTGCGCCGATGCGGGGGTGGTGTTCATCGGCCCGCCGCCGAGCGCGATCGAGGCGATGGGCTCGAAGACGCGCGCGCGCGAGCTGATGCAGGCGGCCGGAGTGCCGATCGTGCCGGGCACCACCAAGCCGGTCGCGACGGTCGCCGAGGCGCTCGAGATCGCGCAGGGCGAGATCGGCTTCCCGGTGGCGGTGAAGGCGGCGGGCGGCGGCGGCGGCAAGGGCTTCCGGGTGGCGCTCACCGAGGAGGAGCTCGAGGGCGCCTTCGAGGGGGCCAGCCGCGAGGGGGAGAAGTTCTTCTCGGACGCAACCGTCTACCTGGAGCGCTACCTGCCCGACCCGCGCCACGTGGAGGTGCAGGTGCTGGCCGACCGGCATGGCAACGCGATCCACCTCGGCGAGCGCGACTGCTCGATCCAGCGCCGCCACCAGAAGGTGATCGAGGAGTCCCCCGCGCCGGCGTGGGTGGTGGACGCCGAGATGCGCGAGCGGATCGGCAGGATCGGGGTGGAGGCGGCGCGCGCGGTGGACTACGTGGGTGCCGGCACGATCGAGGGGCTGCTCGCCACGCGCCCCGACGGCGGCGAACCGGAGTACTTCTTCCTGGAGATGAACACGCGCGTGCAGGTGGAGCACTGCGTGACGGAGATGACCACCGGTATCGACATCGTCAAGGAGGGCATCCGCGCCGCCGCCGGAGAGCCGCTCGCCTACGCGCAGGAGGACGTGGTGCTGCGCGGCCACGCGATCGAGTGCCGCATCAACGCCGAGGACGCCTCCAAGAACTTCGCCCCGGCGCCGGGCAGGATCGGCCGCTACAAGGAGCCCACGGGGCCAGGCGTGCGCGTCGACTCGGGCGTCGGCGAGGGCGGCGAGGTGTCGCCGATGTACGACCCGATGGTGGCGAAGCTGATTGTGTGGGACGCCGACCGCACACAGGCGACCCGGCGCATGCTGCGGGCGCTCGCCGAATACGAGATCGAGGGCCTGCGCACGCTGATCCCGTTCCACCAGGCGCTGCTGGCGACCGAGCAGTGGGCGCGCGGGGAGACCTGCAGGGACCTGCTGGAGGATCGCACGTGGCTGAAGACGCTGGCGTTCGGGAAGCCGCAAAAGGACCCCGCAGCCGACTCCGGGGAGCAGGAGGTGGAGAAGGTCGAGCAGTCCTACACGGTGGAGGTGTCGGGCAGGCGCTTCGACGTGAAGGTGGTCGGCCCCCCCTCCGGCGCGCCCCACGGCCTCGCCGGCGACGGAGCGCTGAACGGGTCGGGCGCGGCCGGCGGACGCCGTCCCCCCCGCCGCGGGGAGCGGAAGTCGGCGGCGGCCGGGGGTCCTGACACCCTGCCCTCCCCCCTGCAGGGCAACATGTGGAAGGTGCTGGTCAAGCAGGGCGACACCGTGCAAGAGGGTCAGCTGCTCTGCATCATCGAGGCGATGAAGATGGAGAACGAGATCACCGCCCACAAGGCGGGAGTAATCGCCGATCTGCCGATCACCGAGGGCTCCCCAATCGCCGCGGGCGCCCCAATCGCCACGATCAAGAGCTCTTAGGGCCCACAGGCCCTTAGCAGCGCCCCGATCGGAGACACCGCGGGCCGATCGGGCCCCACCGATACAGGGCATCGCAGCCGGCGTTTGACGCCCTCGCAACAGTCGACCAACGTGTGGGCGGTCGTTCCAATATTCGACACACCCAAACCGTCCGCCCGCGCGCGGACCGATCTGCGACGCCGAGATGAGCACCACCACCACCGACGCACCCCTCGCCGAAAGCCACGGCGAGCCGGCATGGCTGATGTCGGTGGTGATCCCCTGCCTGAACGAGGCGGAGAACATCGAGCAGTGCGTCGCCACGGCGCTGGGCGCGATGGCGGCGGCGGGGATCGCCGGCGAGGTGGTCGTCGCCGACAACGGCTCGGCCGACGGCAGCGCCGCCCTGGCGGAGTTGGCGGGCGCGAGGGTGATCCACCAGCCGGTGCGCGGCTACGGCAGCGCCTACCTCGCCGGGTTCGCCGCCGCGCGCGGCGCGTACATCCTGATGGCGGACGCCGACCTCACCTACGACTTCAACGAGATCCCGCGCTTCCTCGCCGCCTTGGAGGCGGGGGCGGACATGGTGATCGGCGATCGGATGCAGAACATCCAGCCGGGCGCGATGCCGTGGCATCACCGCTACATCGGCAACCCGCTGCTCTCGCGCTTCTTGAACCTGCTGTTCCACACCGGCGTCAACGACGCGCACTGCGGGATGCGCGCCTTCCGCCGCGAGCACCTCGAGCGCCTGGATCTGCGCACCAGCGGCATGGAGTTCGCCTCCGAGATGGTCGTACGCGCGGCGAAGGCGGGCCTGGAGATCGATCAGCTGCCGATCGAATACCGCCCGCGCGGGGGGGAGTCGAAGCTGTCGAGCTTCCGCGACGGCTGGCGGCACCTGCGCTATCTGATGATGCACTCCCCCAGGCACCTCTTCATCTTCCCCGGCACGGCGATGGCGGCGCTCGGGGGCGTGATCTGCGCGATGGTGTTGGCGCACGTCGACGTGTTCGGTCGCCGCTGGGAAGTGCACACGTTGATCGGGGGCTCGCTGCTGCTGATCGTCGGCACGCAGGTCCTCACGCTCGGGCTGTGCGCCCGCACTTACGGAATCTGCTTCATGGGTGAGCGCGACCCCTGGTTCGAGCGCATGTGGGCACGCTGCAGACTCGAGCATGGCCTGCTGCTCGGAGGCGCGATCGCCACGGTGGGGCTGGCGATCCTCGTCGGAATCGTGCTCGAGTGGGTGCGGCACGGCTTCGGCAGCCTCTCCGAGGAGCGCCTCGCGATCCTGGCGGCGACCCTACTGGTGCTCGGCATCCAGGTGATCTTCGCCTCGTTCCTGCTCAGCATCATCGGGCTGCGGCGCCGCCGATGAGAGTCAAGGTCGCGCTCGGGGTCGGGTTGGCGTTGATCGCGCTCGCCTTCCTGCTGACGCTCGCGCACACGCCGCTCACGGTCGCGCGCGGGGGGGTGGTGCCCGAACGCACGGTGGTGAGCACCGCCAGGCCGGCGTCGGCCTGCCAGGGAGGAGAAACGCTGCCGCGCGGCACGACCGCGCTGCGCCTGAGCCTGACCGCGGCGCTCGGTCCACGGGTGTCGGCGCGAGTGCTGTCGGGCTCGCGCATGGTCGCGCATGGCACAACCGGGGCCGGCTGGTCGGATGCCTCGGTGACGGTTGCAGTGCAGCCGCTGTCGCACACGGTGGCGCCCGTGACGGTATGCCTCGCGATGACGCAGATGAACGGGAAGGTCGCGATGCGGGGATCGCCGACAAGCCCCGCGCAGGGGGCGACGTCGGGCGGCGAACGCCTGCCGGGCCGGATGGACATCGAATACCTGCGTCCGGGTGGCAGCTCGTGGTGGTCGCAGGCGACCGCGGTCGCGCGGCGCCTCGGTCTCGGCCACGCGGCGAGCGGCGCGTGGAACGCCCTGCTCGTGATGGCGCTGGCCGCCTCTTGCATCGCGCTCTCCTCGTGGCTGGTCGTGAAGGAGCTGCGATGAGCAGGCGCTCCGCTTCGAGGACGTCAGCGCCCGCGAAGGCGTCCGCGCCGGCGAAGATGCCCGTGCCCGCGAAGGCGTCCGCGCCTGGGAAGGCATCCGCGCCCGCGAAGGGATCAGCGCCCGTGAAGAGCAGGCCACGGCGCAGCGAGACACCCGTGGCCCCGGCCGTTGGCGCGAGGTCGTTCACGCGCGGCGCCCGGGATGTCCGGCGCCGGGCCGCGCGCAAACGGGCGCCCGGCGAGCAGCAGCTTGGCCCGCTGCTGCGCAGCCATTTGCGCCGGGTGCCGCGTGCGGCGTGGGTGTGCGCGCTGGTGGCGTTCCTGAATGCGGCCTGCTGGTCGGTGATCTCGCCCCCGTTCGAGATCCCCGACGAACCCTCCCATGTCGCCTACGTGCAGCGCCTCGCGGAAACCGGGCAACTGCCCACCTCGAGCGCCGAAACCTTCCCGCCGGCGGAGTACACGATCCTGAACGACCTGCACTACTCGCAGGTGCGCTACCACTCCGAACAGGGCACGATCTCCACGCCGGCCGAGCAGCACAAGCTGGAAAGCGATCTCGCCAAGCCACTCGCCCGCTCGGGCGGCGAAGGATCGACCGGGGTGTCCGCATCCCAGCCGCCGCTGTACTACGCGCTGCAGACGATCCCGTACGCCCTCGCGTCGGTCGGCAACCTGCTCGACCAGGATGCGCTGATGCGGCTGCTCTCCGCGCTGATGGGCGGCGTCACGGCGCTGTTCGCCTTCCTGTTCGTGCGCGAGGCGCTCCCCGGAGCGCGGTGGGCGTGGACGGTCGGCGGACTCGGCGTCGCGCTCACACCGCTGTTCGGGGAGCTCTCGGGCGCCGTCAACCCCGACGCGATGCTGTTCGCGGTCTCCGCGGCGCTCTTCTACTGCCTGGCACGGGGGTTCCGGCGCGGGATCACGCCGCGCCTGGCGGCCGCAACCGGCGCGGTGCTCGCCGTGGGCGTGTGCACCAAGCTCAACTTCGTCGGGCTGCTACCCGGTGCGATCCTCGGGGTGCTGGCGCTGTGCGCGATCGAGTGGCGCTCTTCGAGGCGGAGCGCCTACCGCTGCCTGGCGCTCGCGCTCGGCATCGGCGCCACCCCGATCGTGCTGTACGGCATCGTCAACGTGTTCTCCGGGCAGCCGGCGGGCGGCGCGTTCGCCTCCCTCGTGGCATTCGCCGGCAAGGGCGGGGCGACCCTCGGGGAGATCGGCTACATCTGGCAGTTCTACCTGCCGCGCCTGCCCGGCATGAGCCCCGACTTCCACGGCATCCTCACCACGCAGGTGTTCTGGTTCGACGGGATGGTGGGGCTGTATGGCTGGCTGGACGCAACTTTCCCAAGCTGGGTGTACAGCGTCGCGCTGATCCCGGCAGGACTGCTCGCCCTGCTCCTCGCCAGGGCGCTCTTCCTATATCGCGGCGCGCTGCGGAGCCGCGCGCTCGAGGTGGCGGTGTACATGGCGATGGGGCTGGGGCTGCTGATCCTGATCGGAGGGGATGACTACGCTCACAAAATCCCCGGCGAGTACGCCGAGCCGCGCTACCTGCTGCCGCTGCTCGCGCTGTGGGGTGCCGTACTGGCATTGGCGGCACGCGGCGCGGGGCGGCGCTGGGGGCCGATCGTGGGCGTGGCGATCGTCAGCCTGGTATTGGCGCACGACATCTTCAGCCAGCTGCTGGTCATCTCGCGCTACTACGGGTGACGTGGCCCCGGCAAAGCGCCGCGTCTACGGCTCAGCGACCGACGCGCGCTGCGTTCTCCCGGTGCAGGCCCCGCTGGAACGCGGTGCGCCGCCCGGCGGGAAGCTCGGCCTCGGCGCCGCGCGTGGCGAGCGCGTGGAGATAGGCGAGGTCTTCTTCCAGCACCGCGCGCGCTCGCGCGGAATCGAGCACCGGCCCGTGGCCCGGAACCACATGCTCGGCGCCTTCGACCAGCGGCCGCAGCCGATCCAGCGTGGCAAGGTAGGCCTCCAGCGGATGACCGGCATGGTGAGGTGCCGCTGGCGTGTCGCCCAGGGTGGGGATCTCGGCGCTCGACAGGTAGTCCCCGGCCAGCAGCACCCGCGCCCAGGGGATCCACACCGCCATCCCGTCCTCGGTGTGCCCCGCGGCGGGGTGCAGCTCGAGCTCGCGCTCGCCCAACCCGCAGCGCCCCGGGACGGGCAGCGCTTGGACTGCACCCAGCGCGAGGGGCCGGGGGCGCTCGATCAGGTACTGCTCGTCGAATGCGCGCAGCTCGCGCTGTGCCGCTCCCGGAGTTGCGCGCATCCGCTCGGCGGTGCTCTGCGCGCAGCCCAGTGCCACCCCTGCGAACGCGAGCGGGCCCAGCAGGTGGTCCCAGTCGCCATGGGTCGCAAGCAGCCCGCTGGGGGCGGGAAACCGCGCCTGCTCGAGCAGCGCGGGCAGAGCGTCGAGCTCATCGGGAAGGATTGGGGAGTCGACGACGAAGGTCTCATAGCCTTCCTCTCCCAGCGAGCGTCGATCCGCCTCCGCCGCCCCGCCTGTCGCCTCCTCGCCGCCCAACGCCTCGCCGTCGTGGACATCGGCCGGGCAGCGCACCACGATGCAGTTGGTCTGCCAGATCGCGCTGGTGGCGACCAGCACGTCCGGGTGCAGGGCAAGCACCCGCACGGCGGGTCAGGTGACGCCGAGCAGCTTCGCGGCCTCGCGCAGGTTGGGGACCTCCGCGGTGGGCTTCTTCTGCGAGGGGTCGAGCGTCTCCTTGTTGCGGTTGACCCATATCACGGGAACGCGCTGCTTGAGGCAGGGCTCGACGTCGTGGTGGTGGCTGGAGGCGATGTGCACCCACCCCTTCTTGCCCCCGATCCGCCGGGCGCACTCGGTGAAGTGGGCGAGGTCGGGCTTGTAGGAGCGCACCTGCTGGGCTGTGACGACGAGGTCGAAGTCGATCGGGATGTGGCGCCGGGTTTGGCCGAGGAGCTTGTCGTCGATGTTGGAGAGCAGGCCGAGCTTGTACTTCTTGGCGAGCTTCTGCAGCTGGATCGGGGTTTCCTTGAAGGGCATCCAGCGCTGCACCGAGTCGGGCAGAAAGCCCGAGCGTGAGGTTTCAAGCGGCCAGTCGAGACGTTTGGCGATCTCCAGGGCGGTACGGCGCAACACCTCGGCGTAGAGCTCGTAGGAGCCGGCCTCGATTTCGCGGGAGATCTCGTGGAAGAGCGCGAGCAGCTCGGAGCGGTCGAGCTCGATGCCGTCGCGCTCGGCCTCTTTGGCGAAGGCCTCATAGACGCCGGTCTCCCAATCGATCAGCGTTCCGTACACATCGAATGTGACAAAGGTGACGTTCTTGGGCAGAGGCATCGCGCGGGCATTATGCCGCGCCCGGGGATCGCCGCGCGGTCACGCCACTTAAGTTAGAGTCCCGCGCCGCCATGGACCTGCTCGAGTATCAAGGCAAGCAGCTGCAGCCAGCCGGGGGAGGGCAGGCCCTCCCCCGGGGTCCCCTCCCCCAATTCAGGAGCCGCTGATGGACCTGCTGGAGTACCAAGGCAAGCAGCTGTTTGCCCGCCACGGATTGGCCGTCTCCCCAGGGAAGGCTGTTACGACCGTCCAGGACGCGGTGGCAGCCGCCGCCGAGGTGGGATATCCGGTGGTGGTCAAGGCCCAGGTGCTGATCGGCGGGCGCGGCAAGGCCGGCGGCGTGAAGCTGGCCGCAGATGAGAGCGAGGTGCGCGAGCATGCGGGAAACATCCTCGGCATGGACATCCACGGGCACACCGTGCGCAAGCTGTGGATCGAGCACGCCAGCGACATCGCCAGCGAGTACTACGCCTCGGTGCTGCTCGACCGGCAGGCCAAGCAGCCGCTGGTGATGTTCAGCACCGAGGGGGGGGTGGACATCGAAGAGGTGGCGGAGAAGACCCCGGAGAAGCTGGTGCGCCACCACGTGGACGCGCTGGAGGGCCTCTCGCGCGAGGAGGCCGTGCAGATCGCCACCGATGGGCAGGCCGACGCCGACGTGATCGACGGCGTCGCCGACGCGCTGGTGGCGCTGTACGAGGTTTGGCTGCAGGAGGACGCGACGCTGGCGGAGATCAACCCGCTGATCGTCACCCCGGACCGCGCGGTCAAGGCGCTCGACGCGAAGGTCTCGCTCGACGGCAACGCGCTCTACCGCCACCCCGAGAACCAGGGCCTCTCAGACGCCGAGAACGAAGATCCGATCGAGCGGCGCGCGCAGGAACAGGGTGTGCAGTACGTCGCGCTGGACGGCGACATCGGCATCCTCGGCAACGGCGCGGGCCTCGTGATGTCGACGCTCGACGTGGTCGCCCAGGCCGGCGGCAGGCCCGCCAACTTCCTCGACGCCGGCGGCGGCTCGGACGCGGGGAAGGTCAAGCAGGCGGTCGAGCTGATCCTTTCCAATGAGTCGGTCACGGCGGTGCTGTTCAACATCTTCGGTGGGATCACCCGCTGCGACGAGGTGGCGAAGGGGCTGATCGCCGCGTTCGAGGAGCTGAAGCCAGCCGTGCCGTTCGTCGTGCGTTTGGACGGCACCAACGACGTCGCGGGGCGCGAGCTGTTGGCTGAAGCCGCGCTGCCCAACGTGCACCCCGCCGCCACGATGAACGAGGCAGCGGAGAAGGTCGTCGCACTCGCCGCCGGGCGGGAGATCTGATGTCGGTACTGGTCGACAAGAGCACCCGCCTGGCGGTTGCGGGGATCACCGGCAAGGAGGGCTCCTTCCACACGCTCAACAACCGCCGCTACGGCACCAACGTGGTTGGCGGGGTGACACCCGGCAAGGGTGGCCAGGACGTCGAGGGCATCCCCGTGTTCGACAGCTGGGCGGAGGCGATGGAGGCGCAGCAGCCGAACACAGCGATGATCTTCGTGCCTCCCCGGTTTGCCGCCGACGCGATCCTCGAGGCCGCCGCGGCCGGTGTGGAGCTGGTGATCGCGATAACCGAGGGCATCCCCGCGCACGACGAGCTGCGCGTGTACAACACGCTGAAGCGCGACCGGGCGGGTGGGCAATCGATCCGCCTGATCGGCCCCAACTGCCCCGGCATCCTCTCGCCGGGGAAGGCCAACGTGGGCATCATCCCCGCCGCCTTCTTCAAGGAGGGCAACGTCGGGGTGGTGTCGCGCTCGGGCACGCTGACCTACCAGATCGGCAACGAGATCGCGCGGGCCGGCTTCGGCAACAGCTCGATCGTGGGAATCGGCGGCGACCCGGTGCCGGGGTCGTCGTTCGTGGACATCGTCGAGCTCTTCGAGGCGGACGCGCAGACCGAGTTGATCGTGCTGGCCGGCGAGATCGGCGGCTCGGCGGAGGAGGAGGCCGCGGACTACATCGCCGAGCACGTGACCAAGCCGGTGGTCGCCTACATCGCCGGCTTCACGGCGCCGGCGGGCAAGCAGATGGGCCACGCGGGGGCGATCGTGTCGGGCAGCTCCGGCACCGCGGCCGCCAAGGCGCAAGCGCTGGAGGAGCGGGGAGTGCGCGTGGGACGCACCCCCACCGAGGTCGCTGAGCTCGCCGTGCAGATCCTGCGCGGCTGACTTCATCTCTCCACAGCCCAGCCCTCATCGAACGATCCGCAACATGCGGCCCACGACTCGTGTAAGCGCCGGTCGCGCCCGAGTAGGATGGACGGTAGACCGCTTCCCCGATACCGATGACCGACACCTTCGCCAATGGACCAAGCACGCCGGGTGGCGCCGCGCCGGACGCGGCCCCGCAAGCGGGTGACGTGACGGGCACGCTCGCTGAGCTGGAGCGCAAGCTGCGCGAGCTGGAGAGCGAGCTGAGCTCGATCGGCAGGCGCCGTGAGGTCGCCGGCGCGACTCCGGACCCGATCGAGGCATCGCCCCCGTCGGCGGATCAGAGGCTGGTGGACGAGGCGCTCGAGCCGCCGGCGCCGGTCACCTCGATCACGCCCTCAGACCCGGTTGCGGCGCCGGTTGCGCCGCAGGCACCGTTCGCCCCCCCCGGCTCAGTTGCGCCGCAAGCGCCAACCGCACCCGCGCCGGGCGCTCCGGCGCCCGCATCCGTAGCCGCCGGCGCAGGACAGCCGATGAAGTTCATGAGACCGCCCGAGCCGGCGCGGCCGCGCGCTTCGCGTGAGCCCGCCGACCGAAGCGAGCCGTATGGGGAGAGCGAGCCCCAGTGGGCGGCCGCGCAGCAGGAGCGTCCGCGCCCGAGCGAGGCGCAGCTGGCAAGCCTGGCGGAGCTGCGGCGCTTCCGCGACCGCTTGGAGCGCTTCGCGCGGGATCTGGCGGCCGAGTACGACGCGCTGCTGGGTCGAGTGATGTCGGGGTTGACCTCCACAGCGACCCCGGCGGCGGCGGGCCCCGCGCTCGTCGAGGATCTCCCGGCGGCGGCCCAACCCACGGCAGAGGAGATCCCAGCGGCGCCCGAGTCGCCGGAGGATGTGCTGTTCGAGGGCCGCGTCGAGTTGGGGGTGGGACCGTTCTACGACATCGCCTCGCTGAGCGCGTTCGAGCGGGGACTGGCAAGCCTGCCGTACGTGGTCGAGGCGTCGGTGCGCCGCTTCGAGGCAAGCCACGCGGTGGTGGACGTGCGACTGGCGGCGCCGGTGGCGCTGGTGCGCGAGCTGCGTCGAACGGTCGAGAGCGGCTTCAGCGTCCGCGAGGTCGCGGATGGGCGCGTGCTGCTGACGTTCGACGAATCCTGAGTAAGCTTCTCCGCGATGGCGGACCCCTCGATCTCCTTCGCCCGCGGCGCCCCCTCGCTCGACATCGTCGACGTCGAGGGCCTGCGCGACGCGGCAGCACGCGCGTTTGCGAATGACCCGGCGGGGAGCACCGCGTACGGCACCTCGGTCGGCTATCCGCGGCTGCGGGCGTGGATCGCCGAGCGCCACGGGGTGGCGCCGGAGCACGTGCTGGTCACCAACGGCTCGATGCAGGCTGACGCATTCCTGTTCGACCACCTGGTGGGAGACGGCGACGATGTCGTAGTCGAGCGCCCCACCTACGATCGCACGCTGCTCTCGCTGCGCGAGCGCGGCGCGCACGTGCACCAAGTGGAGCTGCTGACTGACGGCATCGACATCGACGCGCTCGCCGCGCTGCTCGGCGGATCGCCAGAGCCGGCGGTGCGCCCGAAGCTTGCGCACATCATCCCCAACTTCCAGAACCCCGCCGGCTACACGCTCTCCGTCGCCAAGCGCCGCGCGCTGCTGGAGCTGGCCGCCGAGCACGAGTTCACCGTGTTCGAGGACGACCCCTATGTCGATCTGCGCTTCAGCGGGGAGGGGCGGCCGACGATGCTCTCGCTGGACCCCGAGCGCGTGGTGTACGCGTCGTCGTTCTCGAAGACCGTGTGCCCCGGCATCCGCGTCGGCTACCTGGTGGGGCAGCCCGACCTGATCGCGGCGATCGCGCGGCTGGCCACCAACACATACATCTCGCCCAACATGGTGGCGCAGTCGATCGTTTACGAGTTCTGCGCCTCGGGCGCGCTGGAGCGCTCGATCGAGACCGTCAGGACGGCGCTGGCCAAGCGCGTGCGCACGCTCGAGGTGGCGCTGCGCCGAGAGCTGCCGGAGGCCGAGTTCGTCACGCCCGACGGCGGCTACTTCATGTGGGTGACGCTGCCCGAGGGCACCGACGTCGCCACCCTGCACAAGACCGCCACCGAGCTGGGGGTGGTGTTCGTGAAGGGCACCGACTTCCTCATGGAGGGCGGCGAGAACACGCTGCGCCTCGCCTACTCGGGCGTCACGCCGGAGCAGATCGAGGAGGGCGTCGGGCGGCTGGCGGCCGCCTACCGCTCGCTGCAGCCCCTCCCCACTCAGCGGCCTTAAGCACACAAGCGATCGAGGACGCAGCCAGGCGCCGGCATTTCGCGTGTCAGCGGCCGTAGCGCTGCTGACCCAAGACCAGCTGCTCGGGCAACGCGGTGCGCGGCGGCGGCGAGGGATCGGCGGCCACGGAGACCGTCTCGGCGACCGAGGGAGTGAGCGCGCAGCGGCGGCCGTCGGCCGTCTCCACGACCACCTCGCGGCGGTCGTGGGCGGCGAGCGTGCCCCGCAGGCCGGGCTCCAGGCCGGCGTCCTTGAGGTAGCGCAAGAGGTCCTCGGCCTCGTTCTCGAAGCGCAGCACGCGCACGGCGGCGCCGATCTCCACGTCGGCGAGCGGCACGCCGGCCTCACGGGCGCCGGCGACGATCGGGTGGCCGTGCGGGCAGGTCTTGGCGTCGCCGATCGCGGCGAGCATCCGCTGTTCGAGCACCGGCGACATCGCATGCTCCAGACGCTCGGCCTCCTCGTGGACCTCGTCCCAGGGGACGCCGAGCACATCGGTCAGGAAGCGCTCGATCAGACGGTGGCGGCGCACGATGCCCTCGGCCTGCGCGGCGCCGTCGTCGGTGAAGGCGATCGTGCGGCTCTGCCCGCGCGTGATGTAGCCGTCGCGTTCCAGGCGCCCCACCATCTCATGGACGGTGGGGGCGGAGAGCTGCATCGCGCGCGCGACGTTGACGCCGGTCATCGGCAGCCCGGCCTCCTGCAGCCAGAAGAGGATCTGCAGGTACTCCTCCTCCCCCACCGTTGCGCTGTCGCCGCTCATCCCAGGGTCGATGCTAGTGGACCGCGCCTACCGGAGCTGATCGAACGTGCACTGGCGCGGGTCCTTGTCCTCGCGCCAGCGTCGCAGCTTGGCGCCGTGGCGGATGCGCCCGGCGGAGATGTGGTCGAAGTCGATCTCGACGACCAGCTCGGGGCGCAGCGCGACCCACTCGAGGTTGCGCCCCGCGCTCCAGCGGGATGGGTCGGCGGTGCCGCGCTCGCCCGTCTCGTACGGCGCGAGGAAGCCGACGAGGCGGCGCTTCTCGGCGGCGGTGAGGCCGGAGCAGTGGCCGACGACACGCAGGGCATCGCCGTCGTAGAGCCCGAGGATCAGCGCGCCCACCGTGTCGGGCTCCTTGCCCGGGCGCCACCCCGCCACGACGGCGTCGGCGGTGCGGGTGCGCTTGACCTTGAACATCCCCCGGCGCTCCCCCGGCCGGTAGGGGGCAGCGCGCTCCTTGGCGATCGCCCCCTCGGCGCCCTGCAGCCAGCGCTCGGCCTCGCGGGCGGTGTCGGCGGTGGGCATCAGCTCGATCGGGGCGCCTTCGAATCGCGGTTCGGCGAGCAGCGCTTCGAGCGCCGTGCGGCGCGCGGAGAGCGGCTGCTCCAGCAGGGAGTCGTCGTCGCGGGCGAGCAGGTCGAAGGCGACATACACCGCGGGGGTCTCGCGCGCGAGCAGCTCGATGCGCGAGGCGGCCGGGTGGATGCGCTGGCCGAGCGCGTCGAAGTCCTCGCGCCCGCCGGCGTCGCGGACCACGATCTCCCCGTCGAGCACGTAGTGCCCTGCGGGGAAGCGCAGCTCGGGGAAGTAGCGCCCCAGCGGACGGCCGTTGCGCGACTGCAGGAAGACATCCTCGCCATCGACGAACGCAAGGCAGCGGAAGCCGTCGAGCTTGATCTCGTAGACGTAGATCTCGCCCTCGGGCAGCGCCTTGCGGGAGAGCGCGAGCTGCGGCTGCAGCGGGGGTGTGAGGGGTAGGCTCATTGCGCCTCGCCAGCCGGCGGGCCGGCACCGGCGGAGGACTTCGACTTGCCGTCCGCGGACGACCCAGACGCCCCGTCGGCCACCCGCGCCCGCGAGGGCTGCACCCGCCGCGGCTCGCCGCGCTGCTTGCGGAAGTGCGGTGGCCAGGGGGCGTCGCCGAGCCCCTCGCGCTCGTCGCGGTCGGCGAGCTCCAGCAACGAGTCGAGCGCGCCGGGGTGGCGATCGATCTCGGCGGCGGGGTCGCCGCGCAGGCGCAGGCGGGCGGGGACGGTGTCGAGGCGCAGCTCGGCGGGCTCGACGTCGGCGACCTCCGCCCACTCCAGCGGACACGAGACGCGCGCGTCGGCGACGGCGCGCACCGAGTAGGCGGAGGCAACGGTGCGGTCGCGGGCGTTCTGGTTGTAGTCGATGAAGACGCCCTCGCGCTGCTCCTTCCACCAGCGGGAGGTGGCGCGGCCGGGCAGCCGCCGCTCGACCTCGCGCGCAAGCGCGAGCGCGGCGCGGCGCACCTCGTGGAAGCCGCGCTCGGGGGGGATCCGCACGAACACGTGCATCCCGCGCGAGCCGGAGGTCTTGGGGAAGCCGCGCAGGCGGTGCTCCTCGAGCACCTCGCGAACGGCGAGCGCCACGTCGCGCACCTGCGCGAAGGGGACGTCGGGCTGCGGGTCGAGGTCGATGCGCAGCTCGTCGGGATGGTCGAGGTCGGCGCGGCGCACCGGCCAGGGGTTCCAGTCGATCACACCGAGGTTGGCCCCCCACACGAGGTGGGCGGCGTCGTTGACCACCAGCTCGCGCGCGGTGCGCCCGGAGGGGAACTCGACGACCGTGGTTTGCAGCCACTCGGGGGCGTGGTCGGGGACGCGCTTCTGAAAGAAGGGCTTGCCGGCAACGCCATCCACCCAGCGCTTCATCACGGTGGGGCGCTCGCGCAGGTGCACGAGCACGGCCTCGGCGCACTCGACGTAGTAGCCGATCAGGTCGAGCTTGGTGAAGCCGGGCTCGGGGAAGTAGAGCTTCGAGGGGCTCGAGACCCGCAGCTCTTGGCCAGCCGCCTCGATTGTGACGTACTCCTTCTCCTCAGCCATGGCCTGTAAGGATGCCGGACAATGATCCCGCGGACAGTGCTCATCGCAGTGGAGCCCTTCGGCGAGGGGTTGAGTGCGGTACACACGGGGGCGGCGATCGGGCGGGGACTGCAGGCGGGAGACCCGTCGTTGGGGGTCGAACTATGCCCGATCGAGCCCACCGCGCCGGCAGATTTCGACGCGCGGATGCGCGCGGCGCGGGCGGTGGTGGTGGGCGCGGAGCGCCTGGACGAGCGCACGTTGCTGGGCAGTGCCGTGTTCGAGATCGCCACGCGCGCCCGTCAGGCGGGGGTGCCCGCGTACGCGGTGACCGCCGAGAACGCGCTGAGCCTGTTCGACGCGCGGATCCTCGACCTGCAGGTCATCCTCCAGGCGCGCGACACGCGGACGCTGCGCAGAGCGGGCGAAAGGCTGGCGGGGTTGGTTTGATTGAAGAGGGCCCGCTCGCCGGCCTCTAGAGCTTTCAGAGAAAGCACTGCCCCTCACCCCGGTAGGTCGGGACCTCCTCGACCACACGATCGCCCTCGATCAGGTACAGGCGCGCGAAGCGCTCGCACAGCTCGCCGGCCTTGGCGTGGCGCATCCACACGCGGTCGCCGACCGCGAGCGCGTCCGCGGGGGCGCCGAGCAGCGGGGTCTGCACCTCACCGGCGCCCTCCTGGCGGTCGAGGCGCAGGCCGGCGGGCAGGTGGGGCCGGGGCAGGCGCGCCCGATCGGCGGGGCCGGAGGCGAGGTAGCCGCCGCCGAGCGCGGTCGCCACGCCGCGCGAGGGGCGGCGCACGACGGGCAGCGCGAACAGCGCGGCGGGACGGGGAGAGAAGGCGCGGTAGGCGTCGAACAGCCCCGGCCCGTACAGCCCCGAGCCGGCGGCGAGCTCGGTGACGGCGGCCTCGCGCGCGGTGCCATCGAGGCTGCCGGTGCCGCCGCCGTTGACGAGCTCCAGCGGGGCGACGGCGCGCACGGCCGCGACCGCGGCGCCACGGCGCGCGGCGAGCTCGCGGGCGGAGAGGGATTGCAGCCGCCGCACCACACCCGCCCGCAGCCGAGCGGCAGCTCCCGGCCCCGCCGGCGCGTCGCCGAGCCCGGCGATTTGGGCCTCGTAGGCCATCATCCCGACGAGCTCGACACCCTCGCGGGCGACGATCGCGCGGGCGAGCGCGGCGGCCTGCGCGGGGGTGTGCACGGGGGAACGCTTGGCGCCAATCCGCACGCGCCCGCCGAGCAGCCACAGCCCGGCGTCGAGCTCCAGGCAAATGCGCACGGGCGCAGCGCGCGGAGGAGTGGCGGCGTCGAGCAGGTCGAGCTGGGCCAGCGAATCGACCATGATCGAAACGCGCGCCCCGGGCCGCTCGGCGGTGAGCCGCGCCAGCTCCCGCAGCGCGCGGCGGTCGGCGGTCGGGTAGGCGACGAGGATGTCCTCGAACCCCTGCGCGGCGAGCCATAGCGCCTCGGGCAGCGTGTAGGCGAGCGTGCCCCGAAAGCCGGGCCGCGCGAGCACCCGCTGCTGCAGCGCACGGCAGCGGACCGACTTGCTCGCCAGCCGGATCGGCCGGGGCGCGGCGCGCCGTTCCATGTCGGCGGCGTTGGCCCAGAAGGCGTCGAGGTCGACGACCGCGAAGGGAGGGTCGAGCGACGCGGTGGCCCGTTCGAGGCGATCGAGCGCGGCGGTGTCAGAGATCGCGTTCATGGGAGATCGTCCGCGCGGGTGGGTTTGCTGCCGGACGCATAGGGGCGGGGCCTCCTACCCCGCCGCGGGGGCGTGGTCGGGACCCGCCGCGATGGAACCGGCAGACGCCGGGGCGGCGGGGTGGCTGGCGCCGAGCACACGGTCGGTGTAGTCGTTGGCGAAGCGCCCCTCGGGATCCAGCCGCCGGCGCACGGCCTGGAAGCGCTCCCACTCGGGGTAGCGCTCGCGCAACGTGGCGGCGGTCTGGAAGTGACGCTTGCCCCAGTGGGGCCGGCCGCCGAGCTCGTCCATGACGGCCTCGACGGCGCGGAAGTAGGGCTCCCACGCCATCCCCTCGAACATGTGCACCGCGACGAACCCGCTGTCGCGCCCGGCGGCAGTGGAGAGGAGGGCGTCGTCGGCGGCGACGGTGCGGACCTCGATCGGGAAGGGGACGGCGAACGGAGCCCGCGACCCGCCCCCGAAGCGCCCGGCGGTCGTCCCCGATCTGCCCTTGCCAACCCCCCGGCCTCCCGACCCGCCATCCTGCGACCCACTCTCCACCAGCTCGAGCACGCGGCGTACCGCCTCCACCGTGCGCTCGCGCGGGAGCGCGTACTCCATCTCGGTGAAGCGCACCAGCCGGGGGCTGGCGAAGATCCGATCGGAGCGATCCACGCGGCGGCTGGCGCCCGCGAGGCGCGTGACGAGCCGGTTGATGCGGGGGATCTGCGCGGGCATCCGCCGGCCGAGGCGGCAGAAGAGAGCGAAGGCGTGGTTGGTGAGCAGCACGTCGTTGGCGTAGGCGCTCGCCCTGCCGCGCGGGCGGGCCGGCTCCTCGGCGCGGTTGTTGGTGCGCGTCAGCGCGGTGCGGGCGTGGGGGAAGACGAAGAACTCGAAGTGGTCGTTGGCGAGCGCCAGCTCCTCGAAGCGCTCGAGCGTCTGCTCCAGCGGAGCGGGGGCGTCGAGGCCGCGCAGGCGGAAGGCGGGCACGCAGCGCAACGTCACCTCGGCGACCACGCCGAGCGCGCCCAGCCCCACGCGCGCGGCGCGCAGCAGCTCGGGATCGTCCTGATCGGAGCAGTGCAGGGTGGAGCCGTCGGCGAGCACCAGCGTGAGCGCCGCCACCTGCGAGGGGATGTTGCGCAGGCGCGCGCCGGTGCCATGTGTGGCGGTGGAGATCGCGCCGGCGATGCTCTGCACGTCGATGTCGCCGAGGTTCTCGAGCGCCAGGCCGATCGCGGCGAGGCGCGCGTTGAGCGCGTGGATCGTGATGCCGCCCTGCACGCGCACCAGGCCGCTGGAGCGATCGACGTCCAACAGCCGGCTCATGCGGTCGAGCCGCAGCAGGCGCCCGTCGGTGAGCGCGATGTCGCTGAAGGAGTGTCCCGCGCCGGCGACCCGTACGCGCTGGCCGTGCGCGGCGGCCCGCTCCAGCGCGGCGGCGATCTCCGCGATCGAGGCCGGCCGCTCGATCGCCGCGGGGGCGCAGCGCTCGTCGCCGGCCCAGTTGCGCCATTCTCCAATAGGCTCGCTCACCGATGAATGAGCCTACCCCCACGCCGGGGCCGGCGCCAGTGACGGAGGTTGCAGCCGCCCGCTCCTCCCGCGCGCGCTCGCTGCCGACGCCCGGGGCGAAGCGGGCGACGGTGATCGGGGCCGGCTCGTTCGGCACCGCGCTCGCGGTGCTGCTGGCGCGCGGCGGCCTGCGCACGACGCTGCAGACCCGCACCGCCGAGCAGGCGCGAACGCTGGAGGAGCAGCGCGAGAACCGCGTCTATCTACCGGGCGTGGAGCTGCCCGCGCAGCTGCGCATCGAGCCATCCGCGGCGGGCCTCGCGCGTGCCGACTATGTGTTCCTGGCCGTGCCCTCGCAGGCGCTGGGGCCGGTGGTGGCGGGGCTGCGCGAGGCCGGCCTGGGACGGCGCACGGCGGTCGTGTCGGTGGCCAAGGGCCTCGTCCCGCCGGATGGCGCCCCGCCGACGACCGTCCTCGAGGCGGCGTTCGGCGCCGAGCGCGTGGCGTGCCTGGGGGGCCCGGCGCACGCGCAGGAGATGGTGCACGCCGGCGCGGGGCTGGTGGCGGCCGCGCACGACGAGGACCTCGCCCGCCAGCTCGCGCAGGTCTTCACGCGCGCGGGGGTGGTGTGCGAGCGCTCCGACGACCCGCTCGGGGTGGAGCTCGCTGGCGCCGCCAAGAACGCCGCGGCGCTCGCCGCGGGCGCCACCGAAGCGCAGGGCCTCAACGCCGCCGGCGCCGCCGCGGGGCACATCTTCGCGGAGGTGTGGCGCTACGCGGAGACCCTGGGGGCGCGGCCGGAGTCGATGATCGGCCTGGCGGGCACCGGCGACCTGGTGGCCACCGCGCTCGCCCCCGAGAGCCGCAACCGCCGCGCCGGGGAGCTGCTCGCGGCGGGCGTGCCGGCCGCGGAGATCCCCGCCCGCATCGGCCAGGCGGTGGAGGCGCTGGAGTCGGTGCCGCTGCTGGCGCGCGCGCTGGAACGCGCGGGCGGACAGGGCTCGGGTGAGCGTGGCGAGCGAGCCGAGCGGGCACGGGGCGAGCAGGCGCGGGATGGGCGGGGCGAACGGGCACGGAGGGAGCAGGCGCCGGATGAGCGGGCTTGGGGCGGGCGGGCTTTGGGTGGGCGGGCTTTGGGTGGGCGGGCACCGATAACAAGCGCCCTCGGCCGCTTGATCGCAGGCGAGCTGCCGCTCCACGAGTGGGTCGCGCTGGTGCGCGCCACCGTCCCCCCGCCGGCCCTGTGGCGCCGGCGGCCTCAGCCGGGTTTCTGGCGGCGGCTGTGGGAGCGACTGGCGAGAGCCTGACTCGCATCTGGTCGCGCTGTGTCAGACGCGAGGACGGGGAAGAGGCTGGGGGTTTGTACCTCTCTTTTAAAAGGCGTGTGCTATGGCGCACGCACTTTAAAAAAGAATGCCTTCCACAGAGCCTGTTGCATATACGATCATCGCTACATGCCCCCTGACCTTACGAAGGAGACGCACCCCTGATGCCACCAACAGACAAACTCCGGGCGACGGAGAAGAAAAATGCGGGAGAGCCCCCCTTTGGCCTGAGATTCGATCCGGACGAGTTCCACGAGCAGGAGCTTCGCCGCGAAAAGATCGTGAAAATGCAGGACGCCATCCGTCCCGGCCGAACCATCCCCGTCGCAATCCGCTTCGACCAGTTCACGCTGCGGCGGCTGAAGACGCTCGCCACGCTCCACAACACCGGCTACCAGACGCTGCTGAAGGCGTTCGTCCTCGAACGGCTCTACGAGGAGGAGAAGCGCGCCGGGATCATCGACTCGTAGCGGTCGCAGCCGCGGCGCATCCTCACATCGTCGAGTCCCGAACGGCATCGACCGTGTGAGTTGGCGGCGCGGGAGACGATCGACTTGCAGGCCCAGCAGACAATCGATCCGCCGTCGCCGGGCATGGAGGCCCGGCGCCCACACGCGTGGAGGCCGCACTCTCCCGCGCGGACGATCCCCTCCCCCTACCCGTCCATGAGGGTGCTCACGACCGCCTCATACACGCCGGCTCCGTTCGCCGCCTCGCACACGCGCACGTTCGCGTACTGCCCGATCGTCTCCCTGATCGTCGGGTCGCGCCGATGGGCGTTCGCCACCAGCCAGAAGGTCTGCACGTGCGGCGCGCACGCCATGTCCTCGCGCGAGTCCCCCACGGCGAAGGTCTCCTCGCGCGCATACCCGCGCACGCGCTGGTGGAACGCCACCGCGCCCGCCTTCGAGGCGCCCGCCGGCACGAGGTGATAGCCGCGCACCTGCTCCAGGCTCGCCTGCGCGGGGGAGCGCGTGCTCACCGCGCCGTTGTCCACCAGTCGCAGCCCCTCATACCCGTGCTCGGCCAGCACCCTGTCGGCCTCTTCCGCGTCCACCAAGCCGCGGAAGAGGTGTGACACTTCGCGATTCACATGCCACGGGTCGTGGTGCTCCAGGCGCTCCGCGTAGTGCTCCAGCAGCAGCGCCGGCGCCCCCGAGCGCTCGATCTGCTGGGCGATCGTCTCCTCGCCGGGCTGCATGTTGCCGGTGAGCCAGTGCTCCTCCCCGTCCACCACCACGCACGCCCCCGCCTCATAGATGTAGGAGCTCTGCCCCAAGAGCCGTGCGTCCTCCGCCAGCGTCACCTTGCGCCGGCCCGAGATCAACACCACCTCTACGCCCGCGCGCAGGCACGCCTGCACCGCCCGCACGCCGTCGAGCGCCACCGCCCCCTCACCGTCGTGCAGCAGCGACGCGCCCTTCCCCAGCAGCGTGCCGTCGAGGTCGAGGTACAGGCAGCGCGCGCTCATCGCCGCCCGCTCCCTGCCGCCTCGTCGCATCTGCGCCGCCGCCCGTTCACGACTCAGGCGACCCCCACACTCGCCAGCGGCGGGCGCTCCAGCTGAGCGCTCGCCCCCCCGGCGCCGGAGGGGCGGCCGTCGTCCGGATCCCCCTCCAGCTCCGCCAGGCGCCCTTCGCGCTGCATCCGCCGGGCGATCGTCGCCAACACCGTCGTCGCCATCGGTGTCAGCTCCTGCAGCGGCTGGTGGCGGTTGCGATGCACCTCCAGGTCGACCTGCGCGATGGCCTCCAGGCCGACCGCTTGCCACGCGTCGATCAGCATTGCGATCTCCACGCCATACCCGGTCGCGAACGGCAGCCGCTCCAACAGGCCCCTACGCGCCGCCACCTCACCCGCGAGCGGTTGGCGCACCGCCGCCAGCTGCGGGTAGAACAGCGCCAGCGCCGGGCGCGCGGTCAGGTGGTTGACGCGGCCTCCGCCCTCGGGCAGCGCGACCCCGTCCTGCTCGAACGGGCGCCGGTAGAACGCCTTCACGAACTCCACCCCCTGCTCGCACACCAGCGGGCCCAGCAGTCCGGTCGCAAAGTGCGCGGAGAACTCCTCGCTATCCGCGTCCACGTAGCACACGATCTCGCCCTCCGTCGCCCCCAACGCCCTCCACATCGCGTCGCCCTTGCCCAGCACCCTGCCCATCTGCGGCATCAGCTCGGCCTCCTGGCGCACGGCCGCTCCCGCCTTTTCCGCCACCGCCGCGGTGCCGTCCGCCGAGGCGGCGTCCACCACGATCACCTCGTCGATCGCACCCGTTCTCTTCAGCTTCACCAACTCCCCCACCACCCTCCCCACCGTGCCCGCGCACTCCTTCGCCGGCACGCACACCGTCACGCTCTCGCTGCGCTCGCGCGCGATCAGCTCCGCCGAGTAGCGCGAGTGGTGGTAGGTGCGCATCGCCTCTACTATCGCAACCGGTGGCGATAGAGCGCACGATCGAGCCCTGGAACGCCCTGCTCGACGACGGTCGCGCCGATGGCCGGCTCGTCCGCGGGGCCTCCGAAGGGCCCACCGCCGCCTCCCTGGTGGACGTTCCCGCCGACCTGCACCCCGACGTGCTCGCGGCGCTGGCGCGCGCCGGCATCAAGCGGCTCTACTCCCACCAGGCGCAGGCGCTCGAGGCCGCCTGGGAGGGGCCGCTGATCGTCACCACGGGTACCGCCTCCGGCAAGTCGCTGTGCTTCAACCTCCCCACCCTCGAGGTCCTCTGCCGCGATGCCCACGCGCGCGCGCTCTACCTCTATCCGACCAAGGCGCTCGCGCAAGACCAGGCGCGCGCGCTCGCGCGCTTCGGCCTCGGCGATCGCCTGCGGCCCGCGATCTACGACGGCGACACCCCGCGCGAGGCGCGCACGCAGATCCGCCGCCGCGCCGGCATCGTGCTCACCAATCCCGACATGCTCCACCTCGGGATCCTTCCCCACCACGAATCGTGGGGCAACTTCTTCGCCAACCTCGCCGTCGTCGTGATCGACGAGGCGCACGTCTACCGCGGCGTGTTCGGCTCCCACGTCGCCAACGTGATGCGCCGCCTGCGCCGCGTCGCCGCCGCCTACGGCACCGCGCCGCGCTTCCTACTCGCCTCCGCGACGATCGCCAACCCGCGCGAGCTGGCCGAGCGGCTCACCGGCCTGGAGGGGGTGACCCTGATCGACGAGGACGGCGCCCCCGCGCCGCGGCGGCGCATCGCGATCTGGAACCCCCCACTCACCGACTCGGCGCTCGGCGCTCGGCGCTCCACCTTGGGCGAGGCCGCCGAGTTGCTCGCGCGGCTGGTGCGCGACGGCGCGCGCGCGATCTGCTTCATGAAGTCGCGCAAGGGCGTCGAGCTGCTTTCCCGGCTCGTGCGGGAGGAGCTCGACGGAGGGACCGGAGATGCAGGAGCGGGCGGAGGGCGGGGGAAGAAGCAGTCGGCTCGCGGGTCATCGCATGGCGGGCAGGAGGGTCTCGCCGACCTCGTGGTCCCATACCGCGCCGGCTACACCCCCCAACAACGGCGCGAGTTGGAGGGCCGCCTGATGCGGGGTGAGCTGCGCGCGGTGATCACGACCGATGCGCTGGAGCTGGGAATCGACATCGGCGAGCTCGACGCGGCGGTGGTCGTCACCTTCCCCGGCACCGTCGCCTCGCTGCGCCAGATGTGGGGGCGCGCCGGGCGGCGCGGGCAGGGCCTGGCGGTGTACATCGCGGGCGAGGACGCTCTGGATCAGTTCTTCTGCCGCCACCCCGACGAGTTCCTGGAGCGGCCCGTCGAGGCCGCGATCCTCGACCACGAGAACCCCTCGATCCACCTTGCTCACCTGCTCTGCGCCGCCTTCGAGGGCCCGCTCTCGAGCGCCGACGCCGAGATCCTCGGGCCGCGCTGGGAGGCCTACGCGGAGATCCTCCTCGGTCGCGGGCAGCTGCGCCGCAGATCCGCAGCCCACCCGCCCGCCGCCTACGTCCCCCGCAACCCCGCCGACTATCCCGCCGCCTCGGTCTCGCTGCGCTCGGCCTCGCTCGATGCCTTCGCGATCGTCGACGTCTCCTCCGGGGAGCTGCTCGGCACCACGGAGGCGGCGCGCGCCTTCTCGACCGTCCACCAAGGCGCGATCTACCTGCACATGGGGCGCTCCTACGAAGTATGCGAGCTCGATCTCGAACGCCGCCGCGCGCTGGTGGCCCCGTTCGACGGCGACTGGTACACGCAGCCCAAGCGCGCCACCGACACGACGATCGAGAGCGTGCTCGACCGCCGCGACGTGCTCGGCGTCTCGCTCTCCTTCGGGGAGGTCTCGGTCACCGACACCGTGCTCGCCTACCAGCGCCGGCGCCTCGCCGGGGCGGGCGGGCATCAAATCATCGATCTCGTCCCGCTTGACCTGCCCGAAACCTCCTTCTCCACGCAGGCGCTGTGGTTCGAGCTCGACCCCGACGCGCTCGCCGCCTGCGTGCCCGAGCGCGGGGTGCGTGCCGGGGCAGCAGCAGCAGGGGCGTCGGCGGCGGCGGATCGTGACGCTCCCCCCCCCGCGGGGGCGGCAGCCGGCGGCGACGACGAGGCCGCGCAGGAGACGGTGCTGGGCGCCCTGCACGCCGCCGAGCACGCCCAGATCGCGGTGCTGCCGCTGATCGCGATGTGCGACCGCTGGGACATCGGCGGGCTCTCGACCAACCTCCACCCCCAAACGGGGCTGCCGACGATCTTCATCTACGACGGCCACCCCGGCGGCGTCGGGCTCACGCGCGCCGCCTTCCTGCGCTTCGAGGAGCTCTGCCGCGACGCCCACCGCCTGATCGCCGAGTGCCCCTGCCGCGCTGGCTGCCCCTCCTGTGTGCAGTCGCCCAAGTGCGGCAACCTCAACGAACCGCTCGCCAAGGGCGGGGCGCGGCTCCTGCTGGAGGGGATGCTGGCGGTTCAGGCCGCAACGTAACCTGCGAATCGCGCGCAGCGGCCCGTCACAATGGACGGCGCGTGTCCAAGGGTGTCCCCGGCAAGAGAGCGATTGTGGGCCTCGCCGCGCTGCTGGCGCTGGCGATCGCCGCGCCGACGAGCAGCGCCGGCCTCGACGGCCCGAATGGCCACGCCGGCCACGCCGGCCAGGCCCAGCGCAACGGCCCGGGCGGCCGCGCCAGCCAGGCCCAGCGCAACGGCCCCAACGGTCGCGCCAGTCAGGTCGAACTCGACGAAGGCCCCGGCGGGCGCGTGGCGCTCGCCGATTGGACGCTGCGCCGCGACCCCGAAGACGTCGGGCAGCTGCGGGGATGGCCCACCGGCGACTTCGGGGGCACGCCGGTGAGCGTCCCCGACGTGGTCAACCCCGCGCCGATCAAAGGCAAGCGGGCGGTCCCCGACTTCGAAGGCTCGGTCGCGTGGTACCGCACGACGCTCACCGCGCCCACCGCGGGCACCTACGCGCTGGAATTCGCGTCCGCCAACTACCTCGTCGAAGTTTGGATCGACGGCCACTCGCTCGGTTCCCACGTCGGCTTCTACCTGCCCTTCGAATTCCGCGACGCGCTGGCCGCCGGCACGTACACGCTGGTGGTGCGCGTGGACTGGCGCGACCCGCTGCTGCAAACCAACGAAGGCTTCAACCGCGCGTGGTTCAACTTCGGCGGCCTCGACGGCGCGGTCAGCGTGCGCGAGCTCACCGCCAGCGAACTCTCCGACCCCACGATCCAAACGACGCTCACGCCCGATGCGCCGACGGCGACGCAGGCGACCGTGCAGCTGGGCGTCGCGGTTCACAACAACGGGCCGGCGCGCATGCTCGCGCCCGAAGGCACGCTCAGCCGCCCCGGGCAGACGATCCCCGTCACCTTCGCCCCGCAGCTCGTCGGCGCCGAACAGACGGTGACGATGACGGCGACCGTCACGGTGGCCACGCCGGCGCTGTGGGCGCCGGGCAGCCCCAACCTCTACGAACTTGTGCTCGGCATCCCGGGCGAGAGCAGCTACGCCGCGCACGTGGGCCTGCGCCAGCTGACCTGGGGAGGGGGCAAGATGTACCTCAACGGGCAGCCGCTTACGCTGCACGGCGCCTCGCTTCAGTTCGAAGCGCCCGGCCACGGCGACGCGTTGGGCCCCGCCGAAGAGGACACGCTCGTGCAGGAGCTGCAGGCGATCGGCGCCAACGCCGCCCGCACCCAACACCCGCTGCCCGCCACCATGCTGGAACGCCTCGACGCCGCCGGGATCCTGGTGTGGCAGGGCGTCGGCCCCGTCGACCCCTCCGGCGACTGGACCGGCATCACGCCCCTGCTGGCCGAACGGGCGCGTGAAGACGTGCGCACGACGGTGCAGGCCGACGCGCTGCACCCCTCGATCATCGCCTGGAACCTCACCAACGAGCTGGCCGGCAACGGCCACCCCGGAGGGCAGGCGCAGTACGTCGAAGCGATGTCCGCGTGGCTGCACGCCTACGACCCCGGGCGGATGGTCGCGGTCGACGTGTGGGGCGAGCACCCCCCGCGCCACGGCGCCGGCCCGCTGTACCGCGACGTGGACGCGGTCTCCGAGACCGACTACTCCGGCTGGTATGAGGGTCTGCGCGAGAAGCCCGCGAAGTTGCGCCGGCTGATCGACAGCCGCCTCGCCGCGATGAACGCCACGTTCGCGGGCAAAGTCCAGATCATCAGCGAGTTCGGCGCCGAAGGCAACGCGCTCAACCGTCCCGGGCGCCCCGGCAGCTACGCCTTCCAGACGCGCCTGCTCACCCAGCACATCCGCCTCTACGAGGCCGACCCCGCGCTCAGCGGGATGCTCGTGTGGGTGCTGCGCGACTTCGCGCTCAACCCCACCTACTACGGCGGCTCGGTCCTCGCCGAGGATCGCCACATCAAGCTGATCGAAGGGATCCTCGGCAAGGGCCTGTTCGACTACGCCGGCCGTCCCAAGCCCGCCGAGCGCGCGGTGGCTAGGCTGTTCGAGGCGCTGCCGGCGGTTTGAACGCGCGGCCGTCGTGCCGTCTCCCCCGACCCATACTCTTGGCGCACGATGAGCGCGCCGGCAGCACTCCAGGAGATCGATTGGGCGTTCGAGAGCAGCGTCGTCCGCGATCTCACGCACAATCTCCATCCATGGCCCGCCAAGTTCATTCCGGCAATCCCCGCCGCCGCGATCAAGGCGCTGAGCAAGCCAAACGATCTCGTGCTCGATCCATTTGGCGGGTGCGGAACGACCGCGGTGGAGGCGATCCGGCGAGGGCGCCGAGCGCGCTCAACCGACGTCAACCCGCTCGCCGTCCAGATCACGAAGGCCAAGTGCTTCGCGCCGACGCCACCCGAGAGCGCTGAAATCCTCGCGTGGGCAGCCACGCTTCGGGTGGTCGCCCCCACGCAGAGGCTACTTGACGCCGCTCCGGCAATTCCCAAACGCGAGTATTGGTTCTCCAAGGCGTCGATCGCCGAGCTCGCGTACCTCCTCCAACAGATACGCAAGCTCGGAGT
Source organism: Solirubrobacteraceae bacterium (assembly GCA_035948945.1). Classification (GTDB taxonomy): domain Bacteria; phylum Actinomycetota; class Thermoleophilia; order Solirubrobacterales; family Solirubrobacteraceae; genus Palsa-744. The sequence continues at coordinate 98,562 of DASZIQ010000013.1, read as the reverse complement.
TGCACAGGACTTCCTGGAAGTGGTGTTCGCCGCGATCATAGTTCAGGTCTCGCGCCAGGAGTCCGAGACGCGCTACCGCCGCATCGAGCGCGAGGTCTCCGCGGCCGAAGTGCTTGCCCGTTTTCGCAAGCGGCTCGCGACCTCGCTCGCGATGGCGGAGGATCTGGGCCGTGCCCTCAAAGGTGTTTCACGTCAAGCGCTCATCGAATGCGCAGACGCCCGCGCCCTTGACACCGTCCCCGACGACACCGTTGACCTGGCCGTATTTTCACCTCCCTATCCCAACGCCTTCGATTACCACCTTTATCACCGCTTCCGTCTCTTCTGGTTGGGACATGACCCCCGTCCGCTCAAGCACTTGGAGATTGGCGCCCACCTGCGCTACGAGGGCGCAGCCGAGTGGGCACACGACATGGGCCAGGTGTTCGGCGAGATCCAACGCGTCCTTCGACCGGGCGCCCACGCGTTGGCGGTCGTGGGCGACGGCCTCGCCCGAGGAAAGATAATTCACAGCCCCGACATTCTTTGCACCCTCGCCAACGACCATGGCTTGGAGCTTCGCTGGCGCACCACTCGGCCCGTCGTCGCGAGCCGGCGATCGTTCAATCTCTCCGACAGCAGGCTCCGCACAGAGCAGATCCTGGTGTTTGCGAAGTAATGCTTGCGATCAACCCGCCCCCGTGGCGTCTGCAAGAGTTCGAGCGCGATCTGGCCATCGAGGAGATCGGCACGCTTGCCTGCCGGGCAGCGCGGTGGGACCACGACAAGATCGTTGTCGACGGAGCCGTCCCAACTCGGGCGATCCAAAAGCTGCAGCACCGCTTGGCGCTGGCGAGCGAGATCGTGACACCGCAGGGGGCACGGCTGCCGACGACGCAGCATCTGCTGGAACAGGCGGCCGGCGCGGGGGGACGGAAGACGACCTCGTATGCCCTGCACAGCCTGCATCCCTACAAGGGCAAGTTCTATCCACAGCTGGCGCGCGCGTTGCTGAACGCGTGCGGCGTCGCCGAGCGCGCAAAGGTGCTCGATCCATTTGCGGGATGCGGCACCACCGTGCTGGAGGCAGGCCTGCTCGGGATGCGTGGGATCGGCGTGGACGCCAACCCGCTCGCGGTGCTCGTGGCTCAAACCAAGCTCCGCGTTCTCAGGCGCGAGCCAGATGAGTTGCGCGCAGCGCTCAAACGACTGGTGAGGCTCCCGTCGCGAGAACACCCACTGCCCGACGCTTCATACCTGGAACGCTGGGTTCCCGAGCAGAACCTGCGCTACCTCCGGCGTCTGCGCACCGGGATAGCGAACATCGGCGATGCCGACGCGCGCGATCTGGCGCTGGTTTGCCTCTCATCGGTCCTGCGGCTCGGCTCCTACCAGGAGCCGGCCCAACTCCGCGTCCTGCGCCGGCCTCTCGGGGCCGATGTCCCCAATCTCGGCGAGCTCTTTCGGAATGCGCTCGAGGGCACGCTGCGCGCGGTCGAAGGAGCCCGGACGGTGGGCGCAGTGAACTGGTCGCGTTTCGCCATGGCCCCCACGCGCATGATTGCGGGCGACTCCCGCAGCCTGCTCTCCAGCCTCCGCCATCACCGCCGAGGCTCGTTCGACGCGGTGATCACCTCGCCTCCCTACGCGAATGCGCTCCCCTACATCGATACCGATCGCCTCTCTCTACGCGCTTTGGGAATGTTGAGCGACGGCGGCCAGCAGGGAGCGGAGAAACTCCAGATCGGAAACCGCGAGGTGCCCGATCGCGAGATCAGGCGGCTCGACGTGGAGGTCGCTCGCGAGCTCCGACACGGTCATCTTCCAAAAGCCCTGCGCGACCTCCTGATCCAGGCATACCGGGTGACAAGAGAGCCCACATCAGGCTTTCGCAAGCGGCGCACGCCTGCATTGCTGTTCAGCTACTTCCGCGACATGAAGAGCGTCCTTCACCAGGTTGCCGCACTGCTGCGGCCCGGAGCGCCGGCCGTCTTCATCGTCGGCGACAGCTCGATCGCAGGCCCCGGCGGAAGCACGCTGCGGGTGCCGACTGGGGCGCTGCTCACCGAGCTGGCGGCCGGCGCCGGGCTCGAGCTGACCGCGACGCTGGACAAGCGCCTCACAAGCTACGGCGCGTCATCGACCGTGCATCAGCGCAACGCCATGCCCGGCGAGCGTGTGCTCATCTTCCGTCGGGCGGAGGCAGCTCACACCCAGCCGAACTTGCGCTGAGAGCCTGGGAGCCGGCGGTTGGCGACGGCTCGCGCCTGCGACCACTGCGTCGAGCCGGGGGACAGGAATTCCAGCAGGTACACCACACCCGGACGTGGCCTGCGCTCCATTCTCAGCAGACAGCCCGTGGGGAGGGCGTGGAGCACTTCGGCGGGCACACCGAGGCGCATGTCCTGGTTGCCTCGGCGACCGCCGGGGCGCGGGTTGACAAACCGGTCCATCTTCAGGTGAAAGCCCACACGGCAATGGCTGACGGCGCCGTTTGGATCGCGCAGCAGCAGATCCACCGCCGGCCAGGGATGGCGTTGCGGCTGCGCCACTCCGGTCGGGCGTTTCGGTTTAGTCAGCCCTGTGAACAGCCCGGGCCAGCCGAAGAAGCCCGGGTCCTCGTCCACCGGCGTCTTCGCCAGATAGCACTCGGTCTTCTGACTTTGGGTGATGTCGATCACGAGCGCCCGATGTTTCGGACGGGGCGATCGCCTCCTACCGCCAGGGGCCGCACCGCCGCCGCGCGGTCCAGGTGCGCTGCGCTTCCCTCCCTGTTCGCGATCCGGCGGCTGTGCGAGCACGACCGCCGGCAATCCCAATTCGGGAGCCGGCGGCACCACGGGCCTCGGTTGGGGGTGAAGATCTTCAAGCGCATCGCGCTGGGAGAACCTTCTACCACGGCTTTGGCCGTGGGTGCGTTGGGCTTGCCTACGCGCGATCTGGCGCTCGGTTGGAAGCCTGCCGTCGTGGTGCAGACCGAGCAGGGCCTCGATGTCCGCGTGGATGCACAGTCCATTGGCCGTCGATGCCCAGCGGTCCAACTCCCCCAAAATGGTGGACAGCACGCCCCGCGAGGCAGCGTCGGCCAAGTCGGGGCGCCACGCCAGCGAGGCCTCGTAGTTGGTGAAGAGCCCCCCTTGGGTGAGATTGGCAGAGCCCACGATCGCCAGGGCCCGCCTAGGAGATGATTCGCCGTCGGCGAACAAATAGACCTTGGGATGAAACGTCGGCGAACCGCCCGGCTTCTCGTGGACGATATATAGATCGCCGCCACCGTGGACGGCGCCAAGCAGTTGGCTGAGCGCCTCGAAGGAGCTCCCTCCTTGGTCCATTCCGACCGAGATCGTGCACCGGCCGCCCCTGGAGACGAACGCGCGAAGCGGGGCGTCGAGGTGTTTGACGCCGGACATCTTCGCGAATGCCACGCCGGCGCGAAAGGTCGTCCACCGGGTGCTGCGCAGCTCCGCTGCCAGAAGCCCGCCGACGCTCGCGCCGGGCGGACGGAGCAGCATTTCAACATTCGCAGTCACTGAAAGCGTATTCGTGCGCGTCCCTGTTTGTCTTGAGCGGTCGGCCTCTTTTTGGCCAACACCGCCGCCGATTCCTCCTCACGATTCTGCCAGATCGAGTCGTTGACCACCTGGCCCACACTGCGGTAGGGTTCAGTCATGGTTCTCTACGTTTGCCCCGTCGGCACGTCCTTCGGCAGCCTGCCGGCGCCGATCGCGCACCCCTGCGGCCGCGCGGCGAAGGCGCTCGACGACGCGGGCCACACCTACGAGCTCGAGCAGGTCAAGGGCGGCAGCGCGAAGTTCTGGACCTGGTCGTCGCGGGCCCGCGACCGCGCCGAGGTCGAGCGGCTCAGCGGCCAGCGCGCCGTGCCGATCCTCGTGCTCGACGGGGGCGAGGTCGTGACCGGCTCGGGCGCAATCGTGCGCTGGGCGCAGGAGCACCCGGCGCAGTCGTCCGCCGCCGCGGCCTGACCGTCGCGGAGCCTGACCGTCGTCCGCGGCCTGACTTCCCGGGGGCCCGCCAGGCGCGGCCTGACTTTCCCGGCTGTCGCGGAAGCTGCCCGTCGCGGCGAGCTGGCGCTATTGAGCGTCAGGCCAATTTGCGGCGCCCATGACACCGTCGCCGTCCTCGGGCCGGGGGCCGCCGACGGCGAGGATGTCGAGCCCGTCGGCGCCCGCCTCGAAGGCACGCACGACGTCGGGCGACACGCGCACGACGTCCCACTGGCGCAGCTCCTGGGTATCGCTGTCGAGCAGCACCCGCCCGGACCCGGCGACGACGATGTACGCCTCCTCCTGCTCACGGTGGCTGTGAGCGATCGGGCTGCGCATGTTCGCCGCATAGCGGAACAGGCTGACCCCGAGGTCACGCGAGTCCAGGTGTTTGCGGGCGAAGCGGCCCTCGATCCCCGGGGCCCGATCGCCCACGGAATCCTCGAGGTCCAACAGGTTCACGGTGGCGAAGCGGGACATGTGCTCTCCTTTGGCAGGGGTGGTGGGGTCCCCACGTTAGCTTCACGCGCGACGGGTGTCCCCACCGTGACGGTGCCCACCGTGCGACAGGTGCCTACCGATTCCCCCGCGCGATCTTGCGCAGGTCGATCGTCGCGTCGTACAGCTTGGCGTCAACGCCCTCCTCCAGGGCGACCTCGCGCAGGGGTCGCCCGGAGGCGGTTGCCTGCTTGACGATGGCGGTCCCCTTGTCGTAGCCGATCGCGCCGTTGAGCGCAGTTGCGACGGCGAGCGTACCGCCGGCCGAGGCGTCCGTACCCGCCCTGTTCGCCTGGATGCCGTCGACGCACTTCTCGGCGAACACCCTCGTGGTGGACGAGAGCAGGCGCAACGACTGCAGCAGGTTGCGCGCGATCAGCGGGATGCGGACGTTGAGCTCGAACTGTCCCTGCATCCCGCCGACCGTGATCGCAGTGTCGTTGCCGATCACCTGCGCGGAGACCTGCAGGACGACCTCGGGGATCACCGGGTTGACCTTGCCGGGCATGATCGAAGAGCCCTTCTGCAACTCCGGCAGGAACAGCTCGCCGATGCCCGCGCGGGGACCCGAGCCCATCAGCGCGAGGTCGCCGGCGATCTTCGTCAGCGAGACGGCGAGCACCTTCAGCGCCCCGGAAAGCTCGACCAGCGCGTCGCGGTTGGCCTGTGCCTCGAAGGGGTCGAGCGGCGCGGCGATCTGTTTCAGCCCCGACGCCTTCTTCAGGCGCGCGCGCACCTTCTCGGCAAAACGCGGGTGGGTGTTCAGGCCAGTGCCGGTGGCGGTGCCCCCGAGCGGGATCTGCCCGACGTGCACGAGGGCGGCTTGGACGCGCTCCTGTGCGAGGGCAATCTGCGCGGCGTAGCCGCCGAACTCCTGGCCGAGGGTCACGGGCACGGCGTCCATCAAGTGGGTGCGCCCGGCCTTGACGACGTTCTGAAAGCTTTTGGCCTTCCGCGCAAACGAGCGCTCGAGCTGCTTGAGCGCCGGCAGCAGCTCGTGCTGGGCGACATCCAGCGCGGCCAGGTGCACGGCGGAGGGGAAGACGTCGTTGGAGGACTGGCCCATGTTGACGTGGTCGTTGGGGTGCACGCTCTCGCCCGCCAACGCGGCAATCACCTCGTTGGCGTTCGTGTTCGTGGAGGTTCCCGAGCCGGTCTGGAAGACATCGATCGGGAACTGCGCGTCGTGCCCGCCGGCGGCGATCTCCCCGGCGGCTTTCTCGATCCGCGCGGCGCGGCGCTTGTCGAGCAGCCCCAGCTCGCCGTTGACGGCGGCGGCGGCACCCTTGATGCGCGCCAGCCAGTGCACCACCGCGACCGGCACGGTCTCGCCCGAGATCGGAAAGTTCTCGACGGCCTTGGCGGTCTCCCCGCCCCACAGCTGCTGCTCGCTCATTCGGTTTCCTCCCATTGGCCGTGCGCGGTGGTCGAAGATTTTTTGGATGAGCGGCCTGCGGCCGCCGCGGCGTGCGCGTGGCGAGCCCAGACGTTATCTACAGAACGCGGAGCGCGCGGCTTGCTGCGAGGGCACACTCACCCGCAAAACGCCACCAGCTCCCGCGCGAGACCTACCGGATCGTCGTAGGCGATCAGGAACCCGGTGCCGGGCAGCACCCGTAACTGCGCGTCGGGGAGCAGCCTCAGCGTCCCCTCGGCCCCGGCGAGCGGGTGCAGGCGGTCGCTGTCAGCCCACAGCAGCAGCACCGGCATCCGCAGGCGTGGGTAAAGCTCCAGCAACTGCGTCTGCGGCCCGCGTGGCCAGCGGCGCGCGAACTTCGCCCACGAGCGCGCGAGGCTGGGGTTGCCGGGGACGTCGGCAAACGCGTGACGCACGAGGTCGCGCGCGGCCGGCTCGCCGCGCGCGGAGAGCCGCAGCCCCAGCGAGGGGGCGAAGACGACCGGCGCGGCGTGGGCGAGCATGCGGTCGGCGCCCGGAAGCGAGCCCGTGCGAGCGGCGATCCGCCAGGCGGCGCGCAGCCGAGCGTGCTCTTCGGCGAGGTGCAGGCGGTTGGGCAGCAGCACGATGCGCGCGGGGCGCAACCCCCCGCTTTCGACGGCGCGCAGCAGGATCTCGGCGCCGAGGTCGTGTCCGGCGATCAGCGGCCGCGGGCCGAGCACATCGGCGGCGAAGCCGCTCAGGACCTCGGCAAACCAGTCGATCGTGTAGGGGTGGCGCGGCCGGTCCTCGGAGTCACCGTGCAGCGGCAGGTCGGGGAGCACCACGCGAAAGCGCTCGGACAGCCGCCGCGCCACCGGCTCCCACTCCATGTGCGAGAGCATCGCGGAGTGCAGCAGCGCCAGCGGCGGACCAGCGCCGAGCTCGCGGTAGGCCACGCGGGCGCCGTCGGGGTGGTGGTAGAGGCGCAGCCTCACATGCGCGCGCGGTAGGGGCACCCCCGCATCGTGACCGAAAGCAGCGCCGCTGAGAAGGGCCGGCGGCCGGGGGCGCCTCGTGCGCCCCCGGCCCCGGCCCCGTGGTGCTACTACCGCAGCGTGAGCGACTCGCTGCTGATCCGCTCGTTACGCCCGGAGCCGCTGACCACCGTCAGCGTGTAGCGGCCCGCACGCAGAGCCCGCTGCGGCGAGAGCCGCAGACTCAGGTGCCCACCGCTCTCGACCGCGGAGCCGGTCGCGTAGACCGCCCCGTGACGCGAGAGCGTCGCGTGGGCGGGCAGACCCGAGGTCGTGAACGAGGCGGAGCCGGTCTCGGTCTTCGTCGTGCACTTCTTCTTCTTGCCCTTCTTCGTGCACGTCACGACCATAACCTTGCCGGCTGCGCCTTCTTTGCCGGCGGAGCCTTCTTTGCCGGCGGAGCCTTCTTTGCCGTTGGTGCCATTGGTGCCGTTGGTGCCGGCTTTACCTTCTTTTCCTTCTTTACCTTCTTTACCGGTTTTCCCTTCGAGACCCTGTTTGCCTTCTTTGCCTTCTTCGCCTTTCTTTCCTTCAGGACCTTCTTTGCCTTCTTTGCCTTCCTTCAGGAATACGGCAATCACTTCGCTAGCTGCGGTCACGTTCACTTCACACGTCAGTTCACCCGTCACCTTGCAGCCGAGCCACCCTACGAACGTCCAGCCCGCGGTGGTTTCCGCCGTAAGCGTCACTTTGCCTTCGAATTCATGCGTGCATTCCGTGCCCTTCGGGACGCATTTGATGCCGGGCGGTTTCGAGGTGACTTTACCTTCGCCCGCGATGAACACCGTCAGCGGAGATTCGGCGGTCGCCCCGAATTTAGCCACCACTTTGACTTCTGCGGCGGGCATTTTGAATTCGCAGGTGCTCGACGTCTGGCCGCCCACGCCTTCGCACGTCACGCCTGACCAGCCTTCGAACTTTGATTGTCCTGGGACGGTTTTCTCCGTCAATATGACTTTATTGGTTTCTTCGACTTCTTCCTTGCATTCCCCGGCCGATCCGCCTTCTTTACATTTGATCGTCCCACCCGAGGTGACTTCGCCTTCGCCTTCCACTTTGACTTCAAGCGGGTGTGTGGGGAGCGGTATTTTCAGGAATGTGGCTGTCACTTCACTGGGTTCTTCGATCTTGAACGTACAGGGACCCGTGCCCGTGCATGATTTCGCCGAGTCGGTGCCAGCGCTCCAGCCTGCAAATTCATAGCCCAGTTCTGCTTCTCCGATGATGGTGATTTCTTCGCCCTTGGGATAAGCCGACGCGCAGGGTTCAGGGTTTTTGTCTTTTTTGAGTTCGCACTTCACCGCGCCTTTGCCCACTATGTTGATTTTCAGCGTTTCACCGGTGACCGGCAGCGCAAAGATCAGACCGCTGCCTTCCTTGCGGTTGGCGGCGTAGACCGTGTGGTTGGTTTCGTTGATGCCAATCCCATAGGTCCCTTCCGAACCGAATTCGCCCGCGCCGAACGTTTCGACCGGGGCTGTGAATTCGCCTTCTTTGTACACCGCGATTTCTGATCCGACCTTCTGTGCGACAAACACGTCGCCCGTGGACTGGTCGACAGCTACGTCAGTCGGGAATTCGCTGTTGACCGTCACCGGTTCTGTGCGTTTGGCAACAGGATACTCCTTGACCACGCCACTCACTTCAGGAAAACTGTCGACATACACGTCGCCGTTTTTATCGACCGCGATGCCGACGATCGGATTAGAGCTTTCTGCAAGCGCGAACGATTCTTCGACTTTAGTGCCCGACGAGTTGTACTTCCGGATTTCTCCGTTCGCCGCGCCGCGAATCGCCACGAACAGATCGCCGGTCGACTGTTGCACCGCGATGCCGGCCGGTTCTTCGAGCCCCGTGAGCTTGCCTTTGCTCCCAAAGCTTTCTTCGAGTTTGCCGTTGGGCTGGTACTCTTCCACCGCGCCCGGCTTGGACAGATAGTCCACATAGATGTCACCGGTTGTGGGATTGACCGCGTCAAACACTGCATTGCCGTTTTCGGGTTCCGTCGGCAGCGCGATCAACGATATCTTTTTGCCGTTAGCTTCGAACGCCACCAGATCGTGGCTAGTCAGGCCGACGACATACACGTGACCTTTGGTCCCCGCATTGGTGGAGTTGTCCACGGCCACGCCGATCGCCGTTTCTGAGAACGGCGTGCAGAATTCGATGGTCGGTTCGCACTTTTTTTCATAGCCGGCCGCTAGCGCCGGGGCGCTGGCGAACACCAGTCCGCCGAGCAGCGAGCAGCACATCGCCACGATTGCGAGCACGAGCCCGCGCATACTCCTCATCACTGCATCTCCTCCTTCGGTCATCGACCGGTATTGCCTCCGTTCCCGGGTACGGGAACCTATCTCCTGTGTCTGTTCTCGCTCCCCCATGCCTGATGCTCCCTTCGGCTCGTTTTTGGGCTTGCCGCCCCCTGCGGGGTGCCCGTCCTGACGCTCATCGGCTCGATCGAGCCCACGCAGCGCCGTGGGCATTGACATTTCGCATCATACGGGACTGTCCAAGCTTGCGGAGCTACTACCGTGCAGGACTGTCCAAGTCCGTGGAGTTGCTACAGTGTCGGCCTGTACAAGCGTATGGAGTCGCTACGGTGCGCGGCGATCCGCAGGCGCATCCGCTGGGGCGCGTCGGGGGCGCGCAGGATGGCCCCACGGCGTGTCTCGTCGGACTCGCTCAGCGTGAGGCAGAGGCGCAGCAGCCAGTGCTCGCGGCCGGGAGTCCAGCGCAGGAGCGCGAGCGGCCGGGCGGCGGCCTGGTCGACTTCAACGCGGATCGCGCGCGCCGCATCGCCGAGCAGCACGACGCCCTCGGTCATGCCGAGGCCCTGACGGCAGGAGACGAGCGCCGATACGGGTGCGCCGTGGTCGAAGGCAGGGCCGGCGATGGCGTGGCGCTCGAGCTCGCGGCCGCCGTTGTGGGTCGCGTACCAGAGCGTCTCGACGTCGAACGCCTCGGGCAGCAGCGTCACGTGGCCGAGGCGCAGCGAGCCCAGCGGGAGCTCAGGCCAGTGCAGCGTCCACGCGAGTTCGACACAGCCCGTGACCGAGTCGAGCGCGACCCGCTTCTCGATCAGGCCGAGCGCAGTGGCGATGCGCGCGCGGGCGTGGGGGCGGCCACGCGCGTCGATGCCAACTAACGGCCGCACGCGCTCGAGGTCGGTGACCTTGTGTGCGAGCGGCGGCTCTTGCACGAGGTGCCCGGAGTAGAAGTCGGCGCCGAGTTCGATCGTCGGGAAGTAACCGTGCTCGAGCGTACCGAGCAGAGGGCCCGCGCCGGCGCGGGCGTCGGCAAAGCTGTCAATCGCCAGCCCGCGGCGGGGGTTCAGGCGCAGCGCGAGTGGGCCGGCGCGCAGCTGCACCGCGTCGCCCGCGCACGTCGCCGTGGCGCAGGCCGGATCGACCGCGCGCGGAGACGCCCGGCCATCCCTCGCCGGCGAGGCGCCGCTCCGCGCGACGGGCACGGCCTCCCACCGCCGCTCCACCTCGTCAAGGCGCGCGAGCAGGCCCTGCCAGCGCGACTCGGTGATGTGCGTTCGAAAGTCGCTCGCCCACAGCTCGCAGAGCGCGCACCACTCTGCGGGGTCGGCGCACTCGGCGACGAGCAGCCGCTCGTAGATGCGCCAGCAGCGCGTGTTGATGCCGATGTCGTCGCATCCGGTGACGGCCCAGCGACTCACGTTGTACTTGTCCTGCTTCTTCACCGGGATCGGTTGGTCCGGCGCCTGTAGCGCGAGTTCGTGACCGGCACCCGGACGGTCGAGCAGCGCGAGCACGTCGGAGGGGAGCGCGGGGGCGCCAATGCCGCCGCGGCGCAGCGCGCGCAAACCCGCGGCGATGCGTGTCCACTCGCCGCCGCCGTCGAGCTCGGGCTCGGCGGCGAAGCGGCCGGGGCGGTAGTCGAAGATCTCGGCGTCGTTCGCGTACAGCATTAGCGCCCCGCCCAACGCGCCCTCTTCGCGCACGTACTCGACGTAACGCTCGAGCGGCAGCTCGCCGTGGGCGAAGCGCTGGAACTTCTGAAAGGCGATCGACTCGCTCCACACGACCGGGATCGAGGCGCCGCCCCCCACCGCCCGCTGGGGGTGGCGGCGGTGCCCGCTCGGCCACTCGGGGTGCGAGCGGTAGGCGTTGTCCCAGTCGACGACGATCGCCTCGTAGCCAGCCTCCAGGTAGAGCGGCACGAGCCCGGGGGCGAACGCCTGCTCGCAGACGAGCGCAATCCGCGGCGCGACGCCGAGCAGCTCCATGTAGGTGTCGCGTCCGAGGCGCACGTTCCAGGCATTGACCTCGGCCGGCATGAGCGGTGCGATGCACTGCGCGTGGGCGCTGCCGACGAGCTCCAAGCGCCCTTCAGCAAGCATCTCGCGGGTGCGCGCGATCCAACCGGGGTCGAGCGCGGCGATCCGGCGCAGCGTCCAGCCGGTCGCCTCGACGGCGATCGGGAAGTCCGCCTCCTCCACCAACTCGAGCAGCGGCCGGTAGCAACGACGTACGACCTCGCCATGAATCTCCTCCTCGAGCGTCGAGAAGGCGAGGTTGAGGTGAAAGAGGCATACGAGCCGCAGCTGTGTCGCGGCCTCCGCCTGCGGCGCCGCTGGCGACGACGTCGTGCCGAGCTCAGCGGCCACCGGCGACCTCCGTCGGCCGACGGCCGCGAGCGGCGCTCCCCCCATCCGCGGCGGGAGCGAGGTCGCGCGCCGGCCAGCGACTCGGGTCGAGCAGCGCCTCGGGCAGCTCGGGCGCCGGCAGCTGAACCTCACGCGCGCCGGCGCCGAAGTGCTCGACCCCGTCGAGCAGCGCCGCGAGCTCGCACTCGTCGCGTGGGCCGAGCAGCGCGCAGACGATCCCCGGCCGCGTGGCTGCAAACGCGACGGCCGCCCCCGGCAGCTGCGCCCAGGTGGCGCCAAGCGCACTGCGCACCCGGTCAGCTGCGAGCGCCAGGGGCGCAAAGGGCCCCTCGAGCGCGCGGCCCGCCGGGCTCAGGACCCCGCGCAGCAGCAGCGAGCGCGCGACCACGGCCTTCCCGGCCGCCGCGGCCGCCGGCAGCACATGGCGCTCGGGGCGACGGTCGAGCGCGCTGTAGGGGACCTGCACGAAGTCGATCTCCGGCGCCTCGATCGCGGCGAGCGCCTCCGCCTCGCCATAGACGGTGACGCCGAGGCGGGCGACGAGCCCGTCCGCACGCAGCTCGGCGAGCGCCTCGACGACGGGCCCGGAGCACACCAGCGCCGGCGTGGCGTTGTGGACCTGCAGGAGATCCAGCCGCTCGCGGCAGAGCGCCCACAGGCTCGCCTCGGCCGAGGCGCGCACGTGGTCGCGGACCTCCCGCGGCGAGAGCGACTCCCAGCCGGCGGGCGGGATCGCGAGCTTGGTGGCGATCACGCACTCCTCGCGCCCGCCGAACGCCACGCCGACGAGCGCCTCGGCGTCGCCGTACGCCGGGGCGGTATCGAAGAAGCGCACGCCACGATCGACGGCGGCGAGCAGCGTGCGGCGCGCGCCCGCACGACTCGGCGCGGGGCGCACCGCGTCGGGCGCGCCGTAGGGGACCGCCAGCGCGGCCGTGCCGATGCCGAGCGCGGGGCCGCGTCCGTCGAAGAGCCGATCGACCGGCTCCCTCCCATATGCGGCGGTGGAGTCGCGTCCGTGGGCCATCGCGCCGCCGTCGCTCATCTGTGCGAGCGGAAGACCGCCCCGGGCGCGCGCCCCTCGAGGCGCCCGGCCAGCTCGCCGCGGACATGAGCCTCCTCCATGCACGCGAACGCCGCCTCGACCGCGTCCAGCGTGCGCGCTACGTCCGCCTCGCTGTGACTGTACGTGGTGAAGATCGGCCCGCCGAAGAGCACCCCGCGGCGGTGACACTCCTGCAGGAAGAGGCCGCGCAGCAGCGCCGCCCGCTCGGCATCCTCCCCCGCGCCGAAGACGAGCGCCGAGCGCGGCGGGCTGCCGGCGAGCTCGACGCCGAAGCTCACCTCCACGGCGAGGCGCGCGATGCCCTCGCGCAGTTCGGCACCGCGCGCCCAGATGTGCTCGAGCGCCGGCTCCGAGCACAGCACGTCCAGCGTCGCGAGCGCTGCCGCGAGCGCGACCGTTTCGCCGCCATAGGTCGTCGAGAAGAAGACATCCTCGAAGGCGCGCATCAGCCCCTCACCCCCGACGACCGCGGCGAGCGGGAAGCCGTTGGCCATCCCCTTGCCGAAGCAGGCGAGGTCGGGAACAAAATCGAAGAGCTGCTGCGCGCCGCCGAGCGCGTAGCGGAAGCCGGTGACGATCTCGTCGAGGACAAAGAGCGCGCCATGGCTGTGCGCCGCATCCAGCGCGCTCTGCAGGTAGCCGGGGCACGGCGCCTCGCCGGGGATCTCCATGATCACCGCAGCCACCGGCCGCTCGCTCAGCGCCGCTTCGAGCGCCGGGAGGTCGTTGTAGGAAACAGTGTGGATCAACTCGCGGTTGAAGGCGGGCACGCCCGCATTCCGCTCGGTGGAGGCGATGTACCAGTCGTGCCAACCGTGATACCCGGTGGCAATCACGTGCTCGCGGCCGGTGAGCGCCCGCGCCGCGCGGATCGCCACGCCGGTCGCGTCAGCGCCGTTCTTGGCGAATCTCACCTGCTCAGCGCAGGGAATCAGCTCGATCAGCCGCTCGGCGAGCTCGACCTCGAGCGGGTGCATTAGCGTGAAGGTCGTGCCCTCGCGCACCTGCGCGACCGCGGCCGCGGTGACCGCCGGGTGGTCGTAGCCGAGCAGGATCGGGCCGAGCGCCATCGGGTAGTCGATGTACTCGTTGTCGTCAACGTCCCACACGTGCGACCCTTTTCCGCGCCGCAGGAACTTCGGCGAGACGCCGTCGACGAACTGCGAGGGCGCCTTGCTCAGGGTCTGCGTGCCGGTCGGGATCACGCGCTGGGCGCGCTCCCACAGCGCCTCGGAGGCGGCGATCGAGCGGGTGGTGGGGAGAGCAGTCGGGGCAATCACAGTTTTTGGATGATTCCATAAGATCCCATCGTGTCACTTGCACTCGTCACCGGCGCGGCAGGCTTCATCGGCTCGCATCTGAGCACCCGCCTGATCGCGGGGGGGTACGACGTACGCGGCGTGGACGCGTTTACCTCCCACTACGAGCGGCCGCTGAAGGAGCTCAACATCGCCGCGCTGAGCAGTGAGAGACGTTTCCAACTCGATGAGATCGATCTCGCGCAGACGGACGTGCCGCGACTGCTCGACGGCGTCGAGATCGTCTTTCACCTCGCGGCCCGCCCGGGCGTGCGCGACTCCTGGGGAGAGTTCGACGACTACGTGCACGCCAACATCACCGCGACGCGCGCGCTGCTCGACGCCTGCGCGGCAGCGGGGGTGCGGGTCGTGTACGCCTCCTCCTCGAGCGTGTACGGCGACATCGCCGAGCTGCCGGTGGCAGAGCGGGCCGCGCTGCGGCCCGTGTCCCCCTACGGCGCGACGAAGGCGATGACCGAGCTGCTCGCTGGCGCGTACGCCGCCTCGCTCGGCCTCGACGCGGTCGGGCTGCGCTACTTCACCGTCTACGGCCCCCGCCAGCGACCGGACATGGGGCTCGCGCGCTTCATCGAGGCGGCGAACGCCGGCGAGCCGATCCGGATCTACGGCGACGGGCTGCAGCTGCGCGACATGACGTTCGTCGGCGACGCCGTCGCGGCGACACTCGCGGCGGCCGCGCGCGGCCGGCGGGGGAGCGTCTACAACGTCGCCTCCTCGTTACCGCGCGCGTTGCTGGAGATCGTGCATGAGCTCGAGGCGGTGCTCGGCAGCGAGCTACAGCTCGAGCACGAGGAGCGCAAGGCCGGCGACGTGCGCGACACCTGGGGCGACATCGATCGGGCGCAGCGCGAGCTCGGCTACGAGCCACGCACGCCCCTGCGCGCCGGCCTGGAGGCACAGGTGGCGGAGGCGGCCCGGCGTCGCGCGGCGCTGGCGGTGCTGTAGCCGTGGCCCGCTTCATCGCCGAGATCGGCTCCAACCACAACGGCGAGCACGCGCGCTGCCTGGAGCTGGTGGACGCCGCCGCCGCGGCCGGCTGCGGCGCGGTGAAGCTGCAGGTATTTCACGTCGAGGACCTGTTCGCCGGGGAGGCGCTCGCCCGCCACCCGCACCTGGCAGCGCGGCGCGCGTGGGAGTTGCCGCTCGAGTCCTTGCCGGCGCTGCGGGAGCGCTGCGAGGAGCACGGCATCGAGCTGGGCGCGACCCCCTTTGGGCTGTGGGCGGTGGAGGCACTCGCCGAGTACGTGGACTTCTTCAAGGTCGCCTCCTATGAGCTGCTCTGGCATGAGCTGGTCGACGCCTGCGCGCGGAGCGGTAGGCCGCTGATCCTCTCGACCGGGATGGCGACGCTCGACGAGGTCGCCGCCGCGATGCAGACCGCGCGCACAAGCGGCGCCGAGCCGCGCCTCCTGCACTGCGTCTCCGGCTACCCGACGCCACCGGCGCAGTGCAACCTTGCGGCGATTGCGACCCTGCGCGCGCGCTTCGGCGTGTCGGTCGGCTGGTCGGACCACAGCGGCTCCGAGCGCGTGGTGCGCCGCGCGGTGCGGCGCTGGGGCGCGATTGACGTGGAGCTGCACATCGACCTCGATGGCGCAGGCAACGAGGCAGGCGAGCACAACTGGACCCCCGATCGCCTGCACGCGCTGATCGGCTCGCTGACGGTGCCCGGCGACGATCCAGCCGCAGGAGATAAGGAGGACGAGAAGGAAAAGGGTGGGTCGCTGGGACCCGCGAACGCGGCGGCACTCGACGGCGATGGCGTGAAGCGCCCAATGCCGGTCGAGCTCGCCGACGTGCCCTGGCGAGCGGACCCAGTGGACGGCCTGCGACCGCTGCGCGCGCTGCGCGGCGAGCTGGTGGAGGCGTAGATGGAGCTTCTGACAGACAGAGAGCAGGGCCCCATGCCGGAGACGCACACCGCGGTACCGCCGATCCTCATCCTCAGCGAAGGGGGCCCGCGCATCGGTATGGGCCACATCGGCCGCTGCCTGGCCATCTGGGAGGAGCTAGCGGACGGGGCCGCGTTCGCAGTCGAGGGCGCCGGGAGCGCCGCGCTGCTCGCCACGCACGGCGTTCCCTTGGCGCCAGCGAGCACGCCGTCGCCCGTCGTTGTGATCGACCGGCGCATGCCTACCCCGCCGGAGGCGGTGGCGAGGCTCCATGCCGAGGGCCAGCGCGTCTGCCTGCTTGACGATCCGGGCGTGGCGCGCGCGAGCGCCGACCTAGTGATCGACCCGCCCACGGGCTGTACCTGGTCACCGGCAGGCGGACGCCGCCTGGCGGGCTTCGAGCACGCGCTGCTGCGCGCCGAGATCCGCGCGGCGGCAGCGCAACCCCGAGCGGGCATCGAGGTGCTCTTGAACATGGGAGGTGCAGACCCCGAGGGCCTGACGCCGGCACTCGCGCGGGCGCTGCGGGCAGCGGGCGTGACCGTGCTCACCGCGCTCGGCCCGGCCTACCGTGATCCCCAGCCAGAAGGAGAGGTGCTCGCCGACGCTTCCCAATGGCCGGCCGCGCTGGCGGGAGCCCGCCTGCTGGTTGGGCGCTTCGGCCACACGCTGCTGGAGGCGGCGTACCTCGGAACGCCTGTCCTCGCAGTGGCAACCGGTACGCAGGCAGACACGGAAGCACGGGCGTTCGCCAAGCATGGAACGATCGCAGCGGTCCGCGTATACGGGCCCGGCGACGCCCGCATAGTGGCCGAACGGGTGCTGGCCCTACTCGCCAATGGCGAGCGACTGACGGCGATGGCCGCTCGCGGGCGCGAGCTCGTCGATGGCCGAGGTGCCACGAGGGTCGCAACGAGATTGCGGGAGCTGGCATGAGCGGCGCGCTGGAGAACGAGGTCCCTCGTGGTTGAGCGCGTACGACCCCATCAGATCTTTGCCATGGTCGCGCCCGGCGACAGGGACTTCGTCGGTCAGCTATCACGTGCCATCGGCGGTCTCTCCGTCTTGGAGGAATGCCTACTGGTAGCTGTGCTGAAGGCGGTTCGACCGACGAACGTATTCGAGTTCGGCACATATCTGGGCGATACGGCCCGCCTGCTCGCGCGCAACCTCGCCGTCCCGGGCAGCGCGATGTACACGCTCGATCTCGCCTCCACGGCGGGCATCGAGTTCGAGGGCAAGGATGCCGCACTGGCCAGCCAGTCGGTGGTCGCTGAGCGGAGCTTCGATGGGTCCGGAGCGCAGGTGGTCCAGTTGCTCGGCGACTCCTATGATCTCGATCCAACGCCCTACGCAGGCAGGATCGGGCTCGTCTTCATCGACGGCAACCATGCCCTCAAGTACGTCGAGCGAGACACCGCCAACGCGTTGCGGATGGTGCCCAAGCATGGGCCATCAGCGATCGTCTGGCACGACTATGGCACTCCCGAGTACCCGATGGTCAAGCAGTACGTCGATTCGCTCTCCGAGCAGATGGCGCTCTGCCACATCGAGGAGACGTTGCTTGCTGTGGCCCTGCTAGGCGTGGAGCTGCCGGGGCGGCAAAGCGCATGAGCCGGCATACCTCACGCGAGCAGCAGGCCGCCGTTTACGTTCAGCGTGTGGCCGGTAATGTACGAGGCGTCGTCGGAGAGCAGGAACGCGACGCAGGCGGCGACCTCGGCGGCGGCACCCCGCCGGCCCAGGAGGATGCGGCTGTCGATATCCAGCGCGTCGGCGGCAGCCGCCATCTCGCTCTCGATCAGGCCCGGCGAGACCGCGTTGACGCGGATGCCGCGCGGCGCAAGGTGGATCGCGAGGTTGTGCGTCAATGCGAGCAGAGCCGCCTTCGACGCCGCGTAGTGACCGGAGCGCGGTCCGCCGTACTGCCCGCTCACCGAGGCGATATTCACCACCGCCGAACCGGATTTCAGCAGCGGCGAGAGCTCCTGCATAACCCGGTAGACGCCGTTGAGATTGACGTCGACTATCTCGCACCAATCCTCCTCGGTGACGGCGTCGAAGGAGGCGGGCCGGTTGACGCCGGCGTTGTTGACGACGCCGTCCAGCGCCCCGTAGCGATCCGCGATCTGCTCCACGGCGGCCCGCACGCTGCCGCGATCGCGGACATCGAGCTGCACCGCAAGCACCGCGTCGCGATCGCGGGCCAGGGCACGCAGGCGCTCGACGCCGTCGGCACCGACCCGGTAGCCGGCGGCGACTGTGCAGCCGCGTGCGAGCAGATGCGAGGCCACCGCGAAGCCGATCCCGCGGCTCGCCCCCGAGACGAAGACCAACGGCGCGCTCATAGCGGTTGTGCCGCCCGACTGCGAATCCATAGCATGATCAGGAGATTATGAACACTTCCAAATTTCTACAAGAGCAGGTGGGCTCGTTGCGCCCGCCGCCAGGCGGTGCGCACGACGAGCCGCCCGCCCGGATGGCCGGCGCGATCCGCCGCGACGCACTGACGATGCTCCACCACGCGGGATCCGGGCATCCCGGCGGTTCGCTCTCGTGCGCGGACATCCTCGCCGTGCTCTACTTCCGCGTGATGCGGCTACGCCCGGCCGAGCCGCTGTGGCGCGAGCGCGACCGGCTGGTGCTCTCCAAGGGGCACGCCTGCCCCGCGCTGTACGCGGCGCTCGCGCTGCGGGGCTACTTCGATCGGAGCGAGTACCGCGAGTTCCGCTCGCTCGGCGGCCTGCTGCAGGGCCACCCCGATGTCGGCACGCCCGGCATCGACGCGCCTTCGGGCTCGCTCGGGATGGGGCTCTCGCAGGGGCTCGGCATGGCCCTTGGCGGCCGTCACCAGGGACTCGCCTTTCGCACCTTCGTGATCCTCGGCGACGGCGACATGCAGGAGGGCAACACCTGGGAGGCACTGATGGCGGCAGGCGTCAAGCGGGTGGGCTCGCTCACCGCGATCCTCGACGCCAACGGCCTGCAGGGCGACGGCCGCGTCGAGCGGCAGATGAGCTACGAGCCGATCGCGGCGAAGGTCGCCACCTTCGGCTGGGAGGTGCACGAAATCAACGGACACGAAATCGACGCGCTGCTCGCGGCGCTGGAGCAGGTGCCGGAGGAGGACGCCCCGCCGCGCTTCGTCGTGGCGCGCACGATCAAGGGCAAGGGGGTGTCGTTCATGGAGGATCGGCAGTACTGGCACGGCAGCGTTGCAATCTCGACCGAGGAGCTCGCGCAGGCGCACGCCGGGCTCGAGGCGGGGAGCGCGCCGTGAGCCTCGCGAGCGTCGACCGCGGCTGGGCGCCGGGCGAGGCCGTGTCGCTGCGCACGGCGTTCGGGCAGGCGCTGTGCGAGACGGCAGCGCGGCGCGAGGACTTCGTGCTGCTCGACGCCGACGTCGCCAGCGGCACCGGCGCCAAGCCGTTCGTCGAGCGCTTCCCCGAGCGCACGATCCAGTTCGGGATCGCCGAGCAGAACCTGATGGCGGCGGCGGCGGGGCTCGCCTCGACCGGGCTGATCCCGGTCGTGAGCACATTCGCGGTGTTCGGCGTGATGCGCGCGCACGAGCAGTTCCGCACGGCGGTCGCCTACCCGCGCCGCGCGGTGAAGCTCTGTTGCAGCCACCTCGGCGTCGACGTCGGCCCCGACGGCGCGACCGCGCAGATGCTCGAGGACCTCGCCGTGACGCGCTCGATCCCGAACGTCACCGTGCTGGTGCCGGCAGACGCAAACGCGATGCTGCGCGCCTTCCCGCTGACGCTCGAAACCGAGGGACCGGTGTACATGCGCATCGGCCGCAGCCCGGCGCCCGTGATCCACGACGCCTCGGTGGCGCTCACAGTCGGCGCGGCGATCCGCATGCGCGAGGGGTCGGACGTCACGATCGTCGCCGCCGGCGTGACCGTCGCGCGCGCCCTGCACGCCGCCGAGCGCCTCGCGGCGGAGGGGATCTCGTGCGAGGTGCTCGACGCGTTCAGCGTCAAGCCGCTCGACGAGCGGACGATCATCGAGTCCGCCGCGCGCACGGGGGGCGTCGTTACCGCCGAGGACCACAGCATGATCGGCGGGCTAGGCGGCGCGGTGGCCGAGACGCTCGTCCGCCACCACCCCGTGCCCGTCGAAATCGTCGGCGTCAGCGACCGCTTCGGCCGCTCCGGCGACCCCGACCAGCTCGCCGCTCACTACGGGGTTGACGCGGAGGCGATCGCGGCGGCCGTGCTCCGTCTGCTCACCCGGCGAGCGTGATCGGGATGGTTCACGCCCGCGCCCATACCGCAGGTCCATCGTCGACCGCGAGGACGAGGGCCAGGACAATCCTCGTCGTCAGCGGCGGCACCGAGGCAATCCCCGGCATCCGCCGCGCGCGCGAGCTCGGGCTGCATGTCGTCGTCAGCGACGGGTCGCCGAGCGCTCCGGGGCTGCGCGCCAGCGATGATCGGCTGCTGGCTAGCACCTACGACGTGGCGGCGACGGTCGCGGCAGCCCGCCGCTACCACCATGCGGTGCGCCCGATCGACGGAGTCATCTGCATCGCCTCCGACGTGCCACTCACCGTCGCGAGCGTGGCCCACGAGCTCGGCCTGCCCGGCGTTTCATTGGAGGCAGCCCGTCTGTCGATCGACAAGCTCGCGATGAAGCGCCGCCTGGCCGAGCGCGGGGTGGCCGTGCCCTGGTTCGCCGCGGCGTCCACGCCCGCCGACCTGCGCGGGCACGTGGCCGAGCAGGGATACCCACTCGTCGTCAAGCCAGTCGACAGCCGCGGTGCGCGCGGCGTCCTGCTGCTGCGTGACGAGCGGACCAACCTCGAGTGGGCGCATGAGACCGCGCTGCGTGAGTCCCCGAGCGGCAGGGTCATGGTGGAGCGCTTCATCGAGGGCCCGCAGCTCAGCACCGAGTCGCTCGTCGTCGACGGGGTTGCCCACACGATCGGCCTGGTCGATCGCAATTACGAGCAGCTCGAGCGCTTCGCGCCGCATATCATCGAGGACGGCGGGCAACTTCCGGCCCGGCTGACCCCGGACGAGCGGGCGGCGGTATGCGAGCTGATCCAGCGCGCCGCCGAGGCGTTCGCGGTCAGCGCAGGCGTGATCAAGGGCGACATCGTGCTGTGCGACGGGGAGCCGTACGTGATCGAGATCGCGCTGCGGCTGAGCGGCGGCTACCAGTGCACGCACGAGATCCCGCTCAGCACGGGCGTCGACTTCCTCAGAGAGGCGCTCAGGATCGCACTCGGCGAGCGCCCCGAAGCGCGCGATCTCGAGCCGCGACGCAGCACGGGCGTGGCGCAGCGGTGGATCTTCCCAGCACCCGGCCGGGTGCGCCGAATCGCGGACGCCGAGGCGGTGTCGGCGCGTCCCGAGATCGCCCTGTGCGAGCTGCGAGCAGCGGTTGGAGACACCGTCGCGCCGATGTCCAGCCACACCACGCGCGCGGGCGTGGTGATCGCCACCGGTGCAACGTCAGAGCAGGCGGTGGCGCACGCTTGCAGGGCGGTGGCCGACCTGGTGATCGAGACCGATGCGGACATGGACTCTTCGGCGGGGTAACGGTGAGCGGCAAGGATCACAGCGCCGTCTATATCGCGGCCGCGACCACAATTGCGGCGACGCTCAACGCGATCGAGCTGGACACGATCGCCACGAGCCTCGCCGCCGTACGGGCGCGCGGCGGGCGACTGTTCGTCCTCGGCGTAGGTGGCGGCGCCGGGCACGCCTCGCACGCCGTCAACGACTTCCGCAAGCTGTGCGCGCTCGAGAGCTACGCGCCGACCGACAACGTCTCCGAGCTGACCGCGCGCACGAACGACGACGGCTGGGAGAGCACGTTCAGCGCGTGGCTGGAGACATCGCGTCTGAACGCGCGCGACGCGCTGCTGATCTTCTCCGTCGGCGGCGGCTCACGCGAGCGAGGTGTCTCGGTCAACCTCATCGCTGCGATGGAGGCGGCGTGCGCGGCCGGCGCCGCAATCTTCGGCGTCGCGGGCACCCCCGGCGGGACGCTCGCCGAGCTCGCCGATGTGGCGATCCTGATCGAGCCGCCGCCGGCGCTGCGCACGCCGCTGGTCGAGTCCTTCCAGGCGGTCGTCTGGCACGCGCTCGTCTCCCACCCGGCGCTGGCCGTCAAGCAGGGCCACTGGGAGTCGCTGGCCGCGCGCGCCGAGCCGTGAGGGCCGTCTTTTTCGACCGCGACGGCGTGCTCAACGAGCTCGTCGTCGATCCCCTCTCCGGGGCCGCGTTGCCATTAACGTGCGCGAGCACACATTTCCGCCTCGGGACACTGGTCTCGACTTTCGGAACCTACGCAGCAGCCGTGTCGTGTGGTAGCGCGAGGCGGTTGATTTTCGCCGGTGTGCGGCGGCGGCCGGTACTTGGCTGAAATTCCGCTCGTATCAGCTCGCGCCCCGCAACGAGGCCAGGATGTCAAGCAACGAGGGATCGCGCTTCATCGGGTACCAGGGTGCGCTGAGTCGGCGGCGAACGTCGGCGGTGGGATCGCCGTAGAGCGCATACCAGGCAACGGCGATGCTCTGAGAGAGGAACCCGAACGGCACTGTGCGCTCGATCGCTCGCTTGACGCGGTTGCGCCTCGCCGAACCCGACGACGTGCTTTGCGTCCTGGAACGCGACCTCGATCGACCAGCGATCGGCGTAGCGGGCAAACGATCGTCGAGGCGGCGGCCTCCACGTCGGTTGAGATTAGGGCGATCCGGTAGCCCTCGGTGTCGGCGAGCTCGCGGACGATCACGATCTGCACGGCCCGCGGACCGAACACCGAGTACCACAGGCCCGTTGACGATCAGGGCCGTTTTGACCTCGCCGCGGCTGAGTACGTTGATCTGCTGCCACTCGTTGTCATTGGCCTGAGCGGCGATCTCTCCGGGGTTGCCGAGCCTCGCCGGAGATCACGAAAGTCGAGACTAGTGAGAACTGGAACCATTCGGTTCGCTGACCCGACACGCGGCGAAGGTGGTAAGCCCAAACTTATGCCGGCGGCAATAGATTTCGCTTGGGCGGAATCCAGCGTGCACCAGCATCGGCCAGAGGTTTCGCGGATCGTAATAGCGCTTGTGATCGTCCATCTCAAGCGCCGGACTGAAGCCAAGGCGAAAGGCGGAGAGCTCGAGCCACCACTTGCCCCGCCATGTAGGAACGTTGATGAGAGCGAGGCCGCCCGGGACCAGAACCCGATGGAACGCGTCGAGCGCCTCCTGCGGCTCATTGAGATGCTCCAGGACAGACAGACACAGAACGACGTCAAGCGACGCGGGGGGGAGCGCGGGCAGCACACCCTCGATCGGCCCCACGATCGCCTGCACCTTGGGATGATTCTTGAGGTCCTCGGCGAGCTGGATGTCGACCAGCAGCATCCGCTGAACGCGTGGAAGGATCTGCCGAGCGAAGCTCGCGTGATAGCCACAGCCGAAGTCGCCAACCCGCAGACCGTCGAAAGTCGCATGACGCCGCACCGCCACTGAGCTGAGCCAGACACCAAAGCGATCGACGATCGAAGGGGACGAGCTCTGACCGAATGCTTCGCTACGCATCCGCAAGCACATCCCGGGACAATCGTCGTGTGAAACCGCGCGATCCGCCGGACGCGGAGACTTCCTGACCGGAACGCCACAGCAATTCGCGGATGAGGTGGCTGCCGATTAACCCCGCGCCCCCGGCCACATAGGATCTGATCATGATAGCTCCATTGTACAATTTCACTTCTTGCGGTGGATCCGATCAGCCGACCTCGGAACAGCAAATGAGCGCGGACGATGGATGCGGTCCGCCTGTCGATCGACAAGCTCGCGATGAAGCCTCGCCTGGCCGAGCACGGGTGACCGTACCCTGGTTCGCGGCGACGCCCGCGCCGGCCGACCTGCGTGCGCACACGTCCGAGCAGGAGCCGAGTGCAGGCGTAGCGGCGGGCGCCCCCAGGGAGCCCGCAGGCACCCCAGGTTCCCGCCCGGCCGTCTTTCTCGACCGCGACGGTGTGCTCAACGAGCTCGTCGTCGACCTCTTCTCGGGGGCCGGAGAGTCCCCGCTCGCGGTCGCCGACGTGCGCCTCGTCGCCGGGGCCGCGGCGGCCGCGCACGCGCTTGCCCGGATGGGCTTCACTCTGATCTGCGTCTCCAACCAGCCCGCCGCCGCCAAGGGCCGGGTTTCGGTGGAGCAACTGCTCGCCGTGCACGAGCGCGTGCTCGAGCTGCTCGCGTGCGAGGGAGTACGCCTGGACGCGTCGCGCCTGTGCCTGCACCACCCCGACGGCGTCCTGCCGGAACTGTCGGGACCATGCGCGTGCCGCAAGCCCGCGCCCGGAATGCTGCTCGACGCCGCGCGCGCGCTCGACATCGACCTCGGCGCATCGTGGATGGTCGGAGACACCGACGCCGATATCCGTGCCGGTCGGGCCGCCGACTGCCGAACGCTCCTGATCGAGCACCACGGCAGCATCCACAAGCGCCAGCAGGCCGTAAGGCCGGATCTGAGCGCGGCCGATCTGGCCCTTGCCGTCGAGCAGCTGCGCGGGGCGTAGTCAGAAACATTTCGACATGGTGAATGCTTGCTAGGTTGCCCCAAACATGGTGGCTCAACGCTCGATCAGATCTCCACGCGGACACGCCAGCGACCGCTGCGCTCGTCCACGTCTACTTGCTCGCTGTTTGTAAGTGTTTTGCGCCGATGTCGTATGATCCCGATGGTCAGAATAACCGGTATTTTTTTCGCACGCGTGCCGCGCTCGTCCTCATCTTCGTGCTCACGCTCGGCACGCGCTACGCGTACTACGCCTCCAACCCGCATCCCCGCACCGGTCCCTGGGTGTACGGTGCGATGGCGCACAACATCATCGACGACGGGCACTGGTTCGAGGTCAACGCCAACGCGGGGCCCAGCTTTTCGTTCAACGCGCCATTGATCAACCTGAGCGCTCCTCTGGTCGCACCTGCCGAAGCCAACCTCGAATACGCCGACGCCCATCCGCGGTGGGAGCCATTCGTCGCGGAGCCTGTGGGCGAGGCGGTGTTGCTCGCAGGACTGTGGGAGGTGGTCGGAAGCCAGAGCTATCCACCTGATGTCTTCATGAAGATCGTGCTGGACGCCTTCGCGGCGCTGCTCGTCTACCGCATCGCCATGCGCCTGTTCAGACGCCGGCGCGCCGCGCTGACGGCGAGCCTGATGTACGCGCTCTACCCACCCATCGCCCACGTGGTCGTCGACCCCAACAAGGACTTCTGGGGCCTGGACTTCACGATCGCCGTTCTCGCGGTCTATCTCGAGGCGATCAACTCCAAGCGCCCCGGACGCTGGCTCGTCGCCTGCGGGGTCCTCGTCGGAATCGGCGCCTACTTCGATCCCGGCGTCGGGGTCCTGCCGGGCGCTCTGGCTCTCGCTTCGGTCGCCGTCGCGGGCTGGCGCACCACCCTGCGCCGAGCGTTCGTCCCGACGGCGATCGCCGTGCTGCTGATCGCCCCCTGGATAATCCGCAACTACAACGACTTCCACACGTTCGTCCCGATGCGCATAAGCCTGGGCGCCACCTTGTGGGAGGGCCTGGCAGAGCTCCCCAACTCCTACGGACCGAGCACCAACGACTACGCGGTCTATCAGTTGGCTCACCGCGCCCGGCCGGACATCCGCTGGTTGACGCCGGCGTCCGACTCCTATCTGGGCAACCGGGCGCTCGCGCTGATCGAGCGCCACCCACTGTTCTACCTGAGAACCGTTGCGCACCGTATCTGGATCTCCACCCTCGGCGAGCTCGACGTGGAATTCACGAGCCGTGGGACGACGACGCCCTTTGCCTACGCGCGCGGCCCGATCGCGTACGTGATCGAACAGCCCTTCCAACTGGTGCAGGTCATGCTGGTGCCGCTCGTCTTCCTGTTCGCGATGCTGTCGCTCGGATTCACGTGGGCGCACTACAAGCACGAGCACCTGCTCCTCATCGCGGTAGCCCTGGCAATCATACTGCCGTATCTCCCGATCGCCGTCGAATCCCGCTTCACGATGCCGATGACGATCTCCTACCTGATCTGGATCGGCCTGGGGAGCGACCTGCTGCTCGAGCGCCTGAGCCAGCGGCGCGCGGGCCGGTATGACCGGACCCGTCGGGAGCACTCTCCCGCGACAAACGATTGAGCCATGACCCCGACGGCGTCATGCCGGGACTGTCGTGGCTGTGCGCGTGCCGCAGCCCGCGCCCGAATGCTGCTCGACGCCACCTGCGCGCTCGACATCGACCTCGGGCATCGTGGATGGTCGGAGACACCGACGCCGATGTCGGCGCGGGGCAAGCCGCCGGCCGCCGCACACTACTGATCGAGCACCCCGGAAGCATCCACAAGCGTGCGCCGGGCATATGGCCCGATCCGACCGCGCCCGACATGGCCCGCGGGGCCGCGCTGCTGCTTGGAGCATAGTTAGAAACATTTTGAAAAGAAGAATTCCTGGTACGTTGCCCGCCAGGTGACGACCAGATGCTCGATCAGATCTCCACGCGGATATTCGCCGACGGCGCCGACCTCGAGGGCATCCTCGCGCTCGCGGCCGACCCCCGCATCGCGGGCTTCACCACGAATCCCACGCTGATGCGCAAGGCCGGGTTGACCGACTACGCCCGCTTCGCTCGCACGGTGCTCGAGCAGGTCGACAGACACCCGATCTCCTTCGAGGTGTTCGCCGACGAGCCCGGCGAGATGCGCCGCCAGGCGCGGCTGATCGCCTCGTGGGGCGAGAACGTATACGTCAAGATCCCCGTCACCACCACCGCCGGCGAACCGCTGGCGGAGCTCGCCCGCGAGCTCTCCGCGGAGGGCATCAAGGTGAACGTCACGGCGGTCTTCACCCCCGCGCAGGTCGAGACGATCACCGCCGCCGTGAGCGGCGGGGCGCCGTCGTGCATCTCGGTGTTCGCCGGGCGGATCGCCGACGCGGGCGTCGATCCGGTGCCGATCATGGCGCGCGCGATGGAGATCATCGCCGGCGCGCCACGCGCCGAGCTGATCTGGGCCTCGCCGCGGGAGATCCTCAACCTCGTGCAGGCCGATCGGGTCGGCTGCCACATCATCACGATCACCCACGATCTGCTGAGCAAGCTCGACTGCCTCGGCAAGCGCCTGGAGCAGTACTCGCTGGAGACGGTGCGCATGTTCCACCGCGACGCCGCGAGCGCGGGCTTCACCCTGTAGCGGCGATGCGGCGCGCGTGCATCACAGGCAGTGCCGGGGTGAGTCGATGAGCATGATCTTCAGCCGCGCCCCGCTGCGCGTGTCGCTCGGTGGCGGCGGCACCGACCTCCCCTCCTACTACCGCGAGCACGGTGGCTTTCTCGTTTCCGGGGCGATCGACAAGTACGTGTACATGCTCACCCACACGACCTTTCAGCACCGCTACCGGATGAAGTACTCCGAGCTCGAGGAGGTCGACGAGGTCTGCCAGATCCGCCACCCGATCCTGCGCGAGAGCCTGCAACGCCACTGGTGCGGCTCGCCGATCGAGATCGCCTCGGTGGCCGACGTGCCGGCGGGCACCGGGATGGGCTCCTCGGGCGCCTACACCGTCTGCCTGCTCAAGGGCCTGGTGATGGCTCGCCACAGCTCGATCAGCCCCGGCGACCTCGCCGAGAACGCGTGCGAGATCGAGATGGAGGTGCTCGGCGAGCCGGTGGGCAAGCAGGATCCCTACGTGGCGGCGCACGGAGGGATCTGCGCCTATACCTTCCACCCTGGCGGCGTCGTCAAGGTGCAGCCGCTCGAGCTCGACCTCACCGTGCTGCGGCGGCTGCGCGACCAACTGCTGCTCTTCTACACCGGTGCAGCGCGCTCGGCTTCGCAGATCCTCGCCGACCAGGATGAGCGCTCGAAGGCCGGCGAGCAGCAGATGCTCGAGAGCCTGCACCGCACCAAGGAGCTCGGACGCCGCATCCACCAGCTCCTGCAGGAGGGCGAGCTCGAGGGCTACGCGGAGCTGATGCACGATCACTGGGAGCACAAGCGCGCGCGCTCGCCCGGGATGACGAGCGAGCACATCGACCGCCTCTACGCACAGGCGCGGCGCAGCGGGACGATCGGCGGCAAGCTCGTAGGCGCCGGCGGCGGCGGCTTTCTGCTCGTGTACACCCGCCGGCCAGAGGAGACGCGCCGAGCGATGGCCGCGGCGCACGCGCCCGAGCTGCCGTTCGACTTCGAGTTCGGCGGGGCCCACGCAAGCGAGTACACGTGAGCGGCCCGATGCTGAGCGTCGTCGTTCCCGCCTACAACGAGGAGGAGACCGTCGAGCACCTTTACGCGCGCCTGCGCAAGGCGCTGGACCGCCTCGACCTCGATTGGGAGCTGATCTTCAGCGTCGACCCCTGCACCGACCGCACCGAGCAACTGATCCTGGCGCTCCGCGAAAGCGACCCCCGGGTGAAGATGGTGCGCCTCTCCCGGCGCTTCGGGCATCCGATGTCGACGCTCGCCGGCCTCCAGCTGGCCGCCGGTGACGCGGTGGTGGTGATCGACTGCGATCTCCAGGACCCCCCCGAGCTGATCCCCGAGATGGTGGAGCGCTGGCGCGAAGGGTATGACGTGGTGTGTGCGCAGCGACGCACGCGCACGGGGGAGAATCTCATCAAACTTGCCACCGCCGCGGTCGGCTACCGCGTGATCAACTACCTGGCGGACGTCGAGATTCCGCTCAACACCGGCGAGTTTCGCCTGATGAGCCGCCGCGTGGTCGATCACGTGGTCGCGCTGAAGGAGGCCCACGGCTATCTGCGCGGCCTCGTCAGCCTGGTGGGGTTCGCCCAGACCAGCGTCCTCTTCGACCGCGAGCCGCGCCTGGCGGGATCGACCAAATACGGCCACTCATGGGGCTCGTGGGTGGAGGGCATGGACGGGGTCGTGGGCTTCTCGCGCAAGCCGCTGCAGCTGATCTCGCTCGCGGGCGTGGCGCTGGCCGGCGTGGCGTTCCTGCTGGCGCTCGCCTACCTGGTGATGAAGCTCGGCGGCGTGTCGTTCCCGCTGGGCAACCCCACGATCGTGATCGTCGTCTCATTCTTCAGCGGCATCCAGCTGCTCTCGCTCGGCGTGATCGGCGAGTACGTCGGGCGGATCTACGACGAGTCGCGCAACCGGCCGAAGTACATCGTCGAGTCTCTGCATGGCTGGGAGCAGGAGCGGCCGGCCACGCGAGAGCGGCTGCGGGAACGACCCCTGCCCAAGCCCGTGCGCCTGCGCTGAGCGATGCCGGCCACGATCCCCATCCCACCAGTGTGTGTGCTCGCAGGCGGCCTGGGCACGCGCCTCGGCGCGCGCGTGCGCGATCTGCCCAAGCCGCTGCTGCCGGTGGCGGGCCAGCCGTTCCTGCTGCATCAGCTCCGCCTGCTCGCGACCCACGGGACGCGCGAGGTGGTGCTGTGCGTGGGCCACCTCGGGGAGTTGATCCAGTCGCGCATCGGCGAGGAGCGGTATGGCATGCGGATTCGCTACAGCTTCGACTCGCCGGGGCTCGACGGCACGCTCGGGGCGCTGCGCCGCGCGCGGCCGTTGCTCGGCGAGCGCTTCCTGGTGCTGTACGGCGACACCTACCTGCGCCTCGACTACGCCGCGGCCGTCGCCGCCTGGCGGGCCAGCGGACTGCCGGCGATGATGACCGTGCTGCGCAACGATGGGCGCTGGGAGGCGTCCAACGCCACCTATGCCGCCGGCCGCGTGGTCGCCTACGACAAGTGCGCGCCCGAGGAGTCGATGCGCTGGATCGACTACGGCCTGGAGGGGCTCACCCCCACGGCGCTCGAGCGCGTCCCGCCGTACACACGCGAGCTGTCCGATCTTCTGGCGGCGCTTGCGCGCGAGGGTCTGCTCCACGGCTTCGAGGCAAGCGAGCGCTTCTTCGAGATCGGCACCCCCGCCGCCCTGGCCGAGACCGACGCCTTCCTGCGGGCCGCGCGCTCGATCGCCCACGCGCCCGCCGCTGGGGCGGCCGCGATGAGCACGCCCGGACGGCCGCATCCACTGCGGGCGCTGGGCACGAGGCCCAGCGCCCACGCGCATCGTGCCCAGCTCACCCGCGCGGATGATCCCCGATGACCCTCCCCATTGCCGGCCCGAGGCACGCGGTGGCACGGCTGCGCTCGTCAGACTCGGGGCTGGCGGGCTTGATCGTGCGCTTCGCCCTCGTCGGCGGTCTTGGCACGACGGTCTATCTGCTCACCACCACGGTGGCCGCGGATGTCGTCGGACTGCCCTTCCAGGCGGCGCTCGCGGTGGGCTTCTCCACAGCGCTCTCCTTCAACTTCGTGGCTCACCGCCGGTTCGTGTGGGTCAAACGCGAGCGGTACGTGCTGCCCGCCCACCGGCAGGCCGGCCGCTTCCTGCTCGTGGCACTTGCCCAGTACGGTACGACTGCCGCCGCGACGCTGCTGCTGCCCTCCGCGCTTGGTATGCCGACCGAGGCGGTGTACCTGACGATGGTCGCGCTGCTCAGCGCGGTCAACTTCCTGGTGCTGCGCCACCGCGTCTTCCACGCCGCCGACACCGCCGAGGCCGCCACCACGGCCGCCGCCGCGAACGGCCGGGAGCCCAGGCTGCGCGCACCAGCGTCGCGAGGGGACCAACCACTAAACACGATTAATAGGAATGTTTCTGACTCTTTGACAAATGTGGGGGGTTTTGATTGAGTGCTCCGATGCCTCCGCCAGGCCGTGACATCGAACCCTCGCAGCCGTTCGTCGCCCTCGTCACGGGCGCCTCCAGCGGCATCGGCGAAGCCGCCGCGCGGCGCCTGGCGCGCGTGCCCGGCGCCGCGCTCGTGCTGGTGGCGCGGCGCGAGACCCGCCTGCGCGCGCTGGCGGAGTCACTCGGCGAGCGCACGAGCTGGGTCGCCGCCGACCTCGTCGACGAGCAGACGCCGGCGCGCATCCAGACGCACGTGCAGGAGTGCCACGGCCGACTCGATCTGCTCGTCAACAACGCCGGCGCGGCGTGGATCGCCGAGTTCGCCGACGGCGGCTACGCGAACGTGCGCCGCACGATGGCGATTAACTTCGACGCCCACGTGCGGCTCACCGAGGCGCTCTTGCCGCTGCTGCGCGCCTGCGCGCCGAGCGCGATCGTCAACGTCGCGAGCATCTCCGGACGCATGGCGCGCGCCGGGCGGGGCGCCTACAGCGCCTCCAAGTTCGCGCTCGCCGGCTGGTCGGATGCGCTGTGGGCGGAGGAGCGCCGCCACGGGGTGCATGTCGGCCTCGTGCTGCCCGGCTTCGTCAACAGCGAGGGCATGCCCGCGACCGAGCTGATGGAGCGGGCGGCGACCCGCTGGATCGTGGCCACGCCCGAGCAGGTCGCCGAGGCGATCCACGCGGCCGGCGTCGGCCGGCGCCCGGAACGGTATGTGCTGCGCCTCTACGGCGTGGCCGCGGCGCTGCGGGTGCTCGCCCCGGGCGTGGTCCGCCGCGCGATCGCCGCGGGCAGCGGGCAGCTGTGAGCACGGTACGCAACAGCGCTCCGCTGCGTGCGCCCGCGAGCCCACCGCCCGAGCGACCGGCGACGGCGCGTATGCCCCTGTGGCACGTGGCGCTGAGCGTCGGCGACCTGCGCCGCACGCACCGCTGGTATGCCGACACGCTCGGCCTGATGTACGCGCGGGGCACCAGCCTGATGGCCGGCCCGCTGGTCTCTTGGACGCTCGGGCTGCGCGGGGCGGCCACCAGCTGCTGGTGGCTGAACGACCGTCAGGACCTCTTCCAGCTGGAGGTGTTCGAGTTCAGGCGCCCGCTCAGCCGGCCGCTGCCGGTCGACTGGCGACCGTGCGACATCGGCTACAGCGCGATTTCCTTCCACGTCGATGATCTCGACGCCGCGCTGAGCGGGGCCGCGCGCAACGGCAGCCCCGCGCTGAGCGATCCATTCGGAGCGCCGGGCGCGCGCCGAGCATGCGTGCGCGACCCCGACGGCGTGCTCGTCGAGCTGATGGAGGACGACCCGCGCGGGTTGCCGCCGCGCGAGCGCCCGCGTCCGGGCGTGCCCGCGGTCGCGCGCAGCGTGACGCTGTCGGTCGCCGACCTCGAGCGCTCCCGCCGCTTCTTCGTCGATGGCCTCGGCCTCGAGCAGGCCGAGGGCCTGCGGCTGCACGGGCCCGAGCACGAGGCGCTCTGGGGGCTCGCGGGCGCCGAGCGCGACACCGTGCTGCTGTGGGCCGGCGACTTCCTCGTCGAGCTCGTCAGCTACCGCCGACCGCGGGGGGCGCCGCGCGCGCCGAGCTTTCGCGCCGACGACCGCGGCGTCTTCCACATCTGCTTCGGCTCGCTCGATCGTGCGCAGTACCGGGCGGTGCTTGCGCGCTGCCGCGCGGTCGGATGGCGCGGCAACTCTCCGGCCCTCTCCTCGGGCCTGAGCGCGGCCGTGTTCGTCGTCGACGAGGAGGGTTTCACCGTGGAGCTCCTGAACCGTCACCCCCGCCTGCGGCAGTCCACTGCGGCCACCGTCCGCACCCCGCCACGGCGACTGCCGCTGCGCCTCCGCACCCCGGCGGCTGTACGCCGCGAGCGGCGCTTTCGCGGCGCCGTGGTGGTCGGCGCCGACGCGCCGGTCGGGCGCGAGCTGTGCCGGTTGATGGCCGAAGATGGAACCTCGCTGTGGCTGCTCGACACGCCCGGGGCGCTGCTCGAGGAGCTGCGCCGCGCCACCGGCGCCGGCGTGCGCTCGCTCGGACTCGCCGCGCTGCGCGCGCGGCTGGCCGACCCGGCGGAGTGGGATGACAAGCACCCCCCCGAGCTGCTGGCCGGCCTGCCGGCACCCGCGTCTGCCCGCCCGGGCGACTCGCTGATGCTGCTCGCGCAGCTGCTGCCCGCGGCCGGCAGCGTGCGACACGTGACGGCGATCGCGCCCCCCGCCGTCCCCCGTGAGCTCACCGTGCTGCGCGCTCAGCTGGCGTACATGGAGTGCACCGCCACGGTCGCCGTGCTCAGCGACGCCGCGCCCGCGCGGCCCGCCAGCGCTCCCTGGCGGCGGGCGCTCGCGCTCACCCCGCGCGAGGCGGCCGAGGCGATCTACCTGGCGAGCCTGCGCCGCGCGCGCGCGCCCTGGCCGCGACCAAGCCTCTGGCCGCCCCGCCGCGGCGCCTCCGAGGCGCCCCGCGCCGGCGCCGTCCTGCTCTGCCCGCCGCCCCCGCGGCGCCGTCATGAAGCTCCCCGGCAACTCCCCGAGCACATGTGAGCGAAGTCCCGATGCTGCTCGACGCCACCCAACTGCCCTCCGGGGCCAGCATCGACGCCGATGTCGCCGTTGTCGGCGCCGGACCGGTGGGCATCGTGCTCGCGCTCGAGCTCGCCCGTGCGAAGCTGCGCGTGGCGCTGATCGAGAGCGGCGGCGGGCGCTGGGACGCGGCCGCGCAGTCGCTCGGGGACACCGCCGCGGACGAGCCCCCGCACCACCCGATGTCGCTCGCTACCCGCCGGCAGATCGGTGGCACCTCCAACCTGTGGGCCGGACGCTGCGTCCCGTTCGACCCGATCGACTTCATCGCCCGCCCGATCGCCGGCAACGTCAGCTGGCCACTCGCCTACGAGGAGATCGAGCGCTACCACGCGCGCGCCTGCGAGTGGTTCGTGTGCGGCCCGCCGGCCTTCGACGTCACGCAGATCCCCAGCCTCGCGGGGCGCTCGCTGATCCCCGGCTGGCCGGGCGGCGAGATTCGCGCCACCGCCCTGGAGCGCTGGTCGCTGCCCACCAACTTCCGCCGCCGCTACGGCGCTGAGCTGCGCCGCTCGCCGCTGGTGACGCTCGTGCAGCGGCTCACCTGCACCGAGATCGTGTGCGCCGCGGGCGGCGCGAGCGTCGAGCACCTCGCCTGCCGCACGCTGAACGGCAGGCGGGTGACGGTGCGGGCCAGGCGCCATGTGCTCGCCTGCGGCGGTCTCGGCAGCACGCGGCTGCTGTTCGCCTCCGACCGCCACCACGCCGGCGGCATCGGCAACCACTCCGACCATCTCGGCCGGTGGTACATGAGCCACATCGAGTGCCGCATCGCCGAGGCCCACTTCGCCACGCCGCCGGGCGCGACGATCCACGACTTCGAGCGCGATCCCGGCGGGGTGTACGTGCGCCGGCGCTTCACCTTCGCGACCGAGCTGCTGCTCGAGCACGACCTGCCCAACGCGGCGCTGTGGCCGGTCAACCCCGAGCTCGGCGACGCCGCGCATCGCAGCGGGACGCTCTCGCTGCTGTACCTGCTGATGTCCTCGCCGCTCGGGCCGCGGATGCTCTCCGAAGCGACCCGCCTCGTGCAGCTGATCACCGCACGCCCCTCTCCCACCAGGGCGCATCTGGCCAACATCGCGCGCACGCCGGGTCCCACGACGAGGTTCGCGCTCAGCTTCGGCTACGAACGCTTCCTGCGGCCGGGGCGCAAGGCGCCGGGCGTGTTCGTCGCGCGCCCGGCCAACGTCTACCCGCTCTTCTACCAGGCCGAGCACGCGCCCAACCGCGCGAGCGTCGTCGCCCGCAGCGGCGAGCGCGACGCGCTCGGAATGCCGCGGCTGAGCACCCGCATGCGCTTCTCCGACAGCGACATCGAGGGCGTCATGCGCGTGCATGCGCAACTCGATCGCTATCTGCGCCGTCATCGTCTCGGGCACTTGAAGTACCTGCATCACGGCCCCGAGCTGACCGCGGCGGCGATCCGCGGGCGGCTCGTCGGCGGCTACACCCAGGCGGGCACCACACGCATGTCCGAGCGCCCGCGGGACGGCGTGGTCGACCGCAACCTGGCCGTGCACGGCTTCTACGACCTGTACGTGGCGAGCAGCTCCGCCTTCCCCACCTCCGGCCAGGCCAACACGACCTTCATGATCGTCGTGCTCGCGCTGCGGCTGGCCGACCACCTGCGCGAGGCGCTGGGCTAATGAGCCGGTCGAGCACACGCACCCGGGTCGCACTGCTTGCGCTGGTCGTGCTGGCACTCGCGCTGCGCCTCTCCTACCTGGCGTCCGATCCACACAACCCCAAAAACCTCACCTACTACGGCGAAGTCGCCCAGAGCCTGATCACCGGGCACGGATTCTACGTTCGCGAAGGCAGCCCGGGATACATCGAACAGCTACGCAACCACACGCGCCGCCTGCCGGAACCGGCGGAGGTCGACCTCGCGGAGGCTCCCGGCATCGGCCGCTGGCAGCCGTGGATCGACGAGCCGGTCGGCGGGCCGCTGCTGCTCACGGGGATGTGGGAGATCGCCGACCGCGGCCACTACCTGCCGATGCAGCTGCTGCAGGCGCTCCTCGACGCGCTCTGTGTGCTGCTCGTCTTCCGCATCTCGATGCGCCTCTTCGGGCGACCGCGCGCCGCGCTCCTCGCCGCAGGCGCGTACGCGCTGTACCCGCCGATCGCGTGGCAGACGACGATCGTCTACAACGACATCTGGTCGGTGGACTTCACGATCGCGATCGTCTCCTCCTACCTGGAGGCGATCGGCTCGGTCGACGCTGTCGGCTGGGCGCGCAGCTGGCGCTGGCTGGCGATGTGCGGCGTGGTGACCGGCGCCGGCCTGTACTTCCGCCCCAACCTCGTCCTCCTGCCGGCCGCGCTCGCACTCGCGACGATCGTCCACGCCGGCTGGCGTCGGACGCTGGTGCGCGCAGTCGTGCCCACGGCGATCGCGCTCGTGCTCGTCACGCCGTGGTTGATCCGCGACTACCGTGCCTATCACGCGTTCGTGTTCGTACGCAGCGGGCTCGGGATCACGCTGTGGACCGGCCTCGGCGAGGCCCACAACGACTTCGGCGCAAGCCAGCTCAGCCTCGCGGACATCTATGCGCGCGTGCAACGCCTGCGGCCCGACCTGCGCCCCCAAACACCCGCATTCGACAGCTTCCTGCTCCACCAAATCGTGATCCCGACGATCGAGAGCCACCCCCTCTACTACGCGGAGCTCGTCGGCCGCCGTATCCTGCGCTCGACGCTGCTGCTGTACGAAGGGAGCACCTGGCAGCACCGCGGCGCGACCTTTCCCAGCCGCCGCACGCTCGGCTCGCTCGCTGCCTTCCTCGCCGGGCATCCGTTCGCCGTGCTCGAGGACGCGATCCAACCGCTCGCCTTCCTCGGCGCGATGCTCGTGCTCGTCCTTACGTGGCGCAGGTGGCGGCGCCAGCACGTCCTCCTCTTGGCGATCATGCTGAGCGCGCTCCTTCCTTACATCGTCGTCCACTTCGAGCCCCGCTTCGCGCTGAACGCCGCGGTCGTCTACGTCGTCTGGATCGGGCTCGGGATCGATCTACTCGCCGGGCGTGCGACCAACATGCGCCGCCAGCGCGTGCGGAGCAGCGGCAGGAACGCCAGCCACAACGCGGCGAGGGCGATCGCGCAGAACGCCCCCACGGCGATCAGGCCCTCGGGGTGGAGCACATGCGCAAGCAGCGCGACCGGAACGGCCCACGCCACAATCGGCAGATAGCCCGGCGCCAGCACCTCGCGCGCATAGCGGGCCTTGGCGATCCCGACGTGGCGCAGCGCGAAGTGCAGCCAGAGCGGAAAGCCCAGCCAGTAGGGGATCACGGTCCCCCAAATCACGCCGACCGTGCCCCATGCCGCAGTCAGCCCGATCGACAGCAGCAGGGCGACCATCCCGCCGGCGACCGTCAGCCAGACGAATTTGCGGATCCACCCGATCCCGTAGATCGCCGTCCCCAGCACCCCTGTGGCGGCGGCGAGGAGCCAGTAGGAGACGAATATCTGCACGTAGTCGGCGTAGCGGCCGTAGCCGTGACCGACCCAGGCTTCGAGGATCGGCCGTGCGAGCACGAAGATCAGGACCACTAGCGGGACCGTGAGGACGACGCCGTAGAGTGACCCGACGAGCACCAGCTCGCGCAGCCGCCCCAGACGATCCTGCGCGACCAGCCGCGCAGAGGTCGACAGGATCGCCGACGCGAACAGGTTGCTGATCAGCCGCACCCCGTTGTGCGGACGCAGCGCGACCTCGTACACGACGATCGCCGCACTGCCCACGAACGCGGCGACGACGAGGCGATCTGTCTCGTAGATGAACGTGTCGGAGATCCCGATCAGGAACAGTCCGGCGCTGAAGCCGAGGGTTGGGCGCAGGTGGGCGCCGTGCCAGCGACCCACCCCACGGCGCAGGCCGAGATGCGGCCAGGCCAGCACACCGGCGCTCACGCCTTCGACTACTAGCACCGCGCCGAACAGCGCCGTCAGCACCGGCACCGAGCGTGTCCGGAGGCTGATGAGGTAGATCAGGCAGAAGGTGATCACCGAACCGGCCATTTCGATGATCGCGCAAATGTCATACCGCTCCAGACCGCGGAGCGCGGCCGTGCCGATCCGAGACGGCCAGTAGAGCAGCGCGATCGCTGCGGCGACCAGCAGCGTCGGTGTCGCCTCGTGGCGGATCGGGGGCATCCCAAAGAGGGCGCGCGCGCCCAGCGCCCCGAGCAGCGCGATCGCCGCGGCAAGGAGCACGCCGACGGCGAGCAGGATCGCCAGCGAGGCGCGCAGCACCGAGCCGAGCTGCTCGGCGTCTCCGGTGGCACGGTGCTCGGCGACGTACTTCGTCACGCTCATACCGAGCCCGTATTCGACCGCGTTCACGTAGCCGGTGAGCGTCGTCGCGAAGATGAAGAGCCCCGTCGCCGACGAGCCGATGCGATCGATCAGCAGCGGCAGCAGGGCAAGCGCGACCAGTCCACTCACGAGCGTGCGCACGCCCATCAGGAATGTGTTGAGCGGGACACCCCCCGCGACCCACGCGCCACTGCCCCGCCAGGCGAGCAACCGGCGCAGTGGGCTAGCAGGCGGCGACACAGAACCCGGCCCGCGCTGGGGCCGTCACGATTCCGGCGAGCTGGCGCTGAGCAGCCAGATCGTGGCAAGCCTGCCGCGGGAGACGGTTCATCGTCCCGTATCTCACCCCGAGCTGGTGCGCCCCGCGGGATCCGGTGGTGCGCCGTCGTGTGCCGCGATCGGCACCAGTATCCGCAGTCCGGCGTTTTCGGCTTCGGCCCACACCTCGGGCGCATACCTGGTGGACGACCACTCGGGTAGGTCTCCGCGACCCTGCAGATCCTCCATGTAGCGGTCGAGATGCGCCCCAGGGCGCGCGAAGGCCATGAACAGCACGATCCGCTCGCCGTCGTCGGGAACGCGCAGGCCGTCCGGCAGGTATGTCTGCAGACGAGGGTGCAGCGGGAGGTTGGGCAGTCCGCGCAGGCGCACGACCTCGCCGGAATGGACGGTGCGCAGGTTCCAGACGATCAGGTCGCCCGCGGAGGCGTTCACGAGCTTGGGCAGCGTCGGACGCACGAGTCCTGGGCGATTCGAGCGTGGCCTCAGCGCCAGGCCGCCGCTGTGGCGCGACTGATCCTGCAGATACAGACCGCAGCGCAGGAGCGGATATGGGGGATCATCCCAGTCGGGCCCCCCACGCCACCGCCGCCGGTTGACGCTGTCGCGATGCCATCCGCGGATGCCGGACTTGCCCACGCGGAAGGTGCTGTCGCCGAAGTAGACGGGTTGGCCTCCGAGCAGCCTCTGCACCACCGACACCACCCGCGGGTCGTACAGCACCTGGCGCAGACGGGGCATATCGAGCAGATCTCCATCCCCGCCCTGGGCCGTGCCCTCCCGGCCCGGGAAGGTCGCCATCCTTCCTTCTCGCGCCAGCTCGGCGATCGTTTCCCTGGCGGCCGTTCGCAGCGATCCGATCTCCTTGGCGTCGAACACCCGCCTGACGATCGCGTAGCCCCGCTTGCGCAGGGCGTCAGAGTCGACGCTGGGGAGCGATCTGCTCATCCGCTCATGAGTGGGCATCGCAGCTGGATCGGGAGTGGACATCGCCAATCACGCGACCGCGACGATTGGCTCGGCCATGTCGCGAATCTCCTCCGCGTCCAGCCACCGGTCGTTGTTGTCGCTCGAGTAGCGGAAGCCCGGCGGCAGCTCCTCACCGAGCGGCTCGCCGGCTGTGGCCCACGAAGGCCACGCCGGGTAGATCACATACCTGTCCTGGAGGGCGCGGGCACGCCGGGACTCGTCCTCGGTGATCAGCACCTCGTGGACCTTCTCTCCAGGCCGGATGCCGATGATCCGGCGTGTCGCGTGCGGCGCGATCGCGTCGGCGATGTCGGTGACGCGCATCGACGGGATGCGCGGAACGAACACCTCGCCGCCCTGCATCAACTCGAGGCAGCTGACCACGAAGTCGACCGCCTGCTCGAGCGTGATCCAGAAGCGGGTCATCGCCTCGTCGGTGATCGTCAGCTCTCCCTCGCGCGCCTGCGCCTTGAACAGCGGGATCACGCTGCCGCGGCTGCCGACCACGTTGCCGTAGCGCATCGTCGCAAAGCGCACCGGGGCAGCGCCGGCGTAAGCGTTGCCCTGGGTAATGATCTTCTCGGCCGCGAGCTTGGTCGCGCCGTAGAGGTTGACGGGATTGACCGCCTTGTCGGTGGACAGCGCCAGCGTGCGCGGAACGCCATTGGCGATCGCAGCGGCCACCACGTTCTCGGCGCCGTTGATGTTGGTCTTGACCGCCTCGAACGGGTTGTACTCGCACACCGGCACCTGCTTGAGCGCCGCGGCGTGGATCACGACATCGACCCCGTGCATCGCCATCCGCAGGCGCTCCGCGTCGCGGACGTCGCCGATCAGGCAGCCCAGGCGCCCATCCCCACCAAGGCTGCGCTGGAGGTTGTACTGCTTGAGCTCATCACGGCTGTAGACACGTATGGCGGCCGGATCGTGCTCGGCCAGCACGGTCCTCACGAAAGTCGTGCCGAACGACCCGGTGCCCCCGGTGACCAGGATGACTTTGCCTTCGAGGTGTGGGCTGGGGAGAGGGCTCATGGCGAGGGGTGGGTGGAGGCAAGCCGGATCGCGGCTTCCTTCGACTATGCGGAGCATATGGAAGGCTTCG
This sequence comes from Solirubrobacteraceae bacterium, assembly GCA_035948945.1. GTDB lineage: Bacteria > Actinomycetota > Thermoleophilia > Solirubrobacterales > Solirubrobacteraceae > Palsa-744. Next base: position 58,850 of record DASZIQ010000013.1, on the reverse strand, counting down.
TCGAGCGCCGTTCGATTTGGGTGCGGGTGGTGCCTGCGTCGCGAATCCCGAGCATTCGTGGGCTGCGCGGGAGGGCCGCTCCGCCGCCGGCGTTTCCGACTTTCCGATCTCATGAGCGATCGGGCTCACGAACCGGCGAAGCGAGCACCTTCCAAATCGGCCGAGCACCGGGCCGTCAGATATTGATTCGCCAGCCCTTACCCTCCACGACGACGATGCCGATCCCCTATGGTCGCCAGACGCTCGACGAGGACGACGTGAAAGCCGTCGTGGAGGTGCTGCGCGGCGACTGGCTCACGCAGGGGCCGAACGTCGGCGCCTTCGAGGAGGCGTTCGCCGCGGCGTGCGAGGCTCCACACGCGGTCGCCTTCTCCTCGGGCACCGCGGCGCTGCACGCCGCCGCGCACGTCGCCGGGATCGGTGACGGCGACGAGCTGCTGACGAGCGCGATCACGTTCGCCGCGAGCGCCAACTGTGGCGCCTACGCCGGCGCGAAGCCGACCTTCGCCGACATCGACCCCGCCACCTGGAACGTCTCGGCGCAGACGGTCGCCGCTGCGCAGACGCCCGCCACGCGCGCGGTCGTCGCGGTGCACTTCACCGGGCTGCCCGCCCCCGTCGCCGCGATCAGGGCGGCAGTGGGAAACAGCGTGCGGATTGTCGAGGACGCCGCGCACGCGCTCGGGGCGCGCACGCCCGACGGTCCGGTGGGCGCGTGCCGCCACTCTGACATGGCGGTCTTCTCGCTGCACCCGGTGAAGGCGATCACCTCCGGTGAGGGGGGGATGGTCACGACCCGCGACGGCGAGCTGGCCGCATTGCTGCGCGCCTTTCGCACCCACGGGATCGCCGGCGCCGCCGCGCCGGAAGCGGAGCCCGCACACTGGTGGCAGCAGGGCCGCTGGTACTACGAGCAGCGCGAGCTCGGCTTCAACTACCGCCTCACCGACATCCAGTCGGCGCTGGGGCGCTCGCAGCTGGGCAAGCTCGAGCGCTTCATCGCGCGCCGCAACGAGCTGGCCGCGCGCTACCGGGAGCTGCTCAGCGGGATCGAGCAGCTCGAGCTCGCGCCCGCGGCGCCGCCCGGCGAGCTCCACGCCCATCACCTCTTCGTCGTGTGCCACCGCGCCGGCGCCGCAGCCCGCCGGCGCCTCTACGACGGGCTGCGCGAGCGCGGCATCCACGCGCAGGTTCACTACCTGCCGGTGTATCTGCACCCCTGGTATCGGCGTACCTACGGCTACGGCGAGGGACTCTGCCCGGAGGCCGAGCGCTACTACGCCGGCTGCCTCTCGTTGCCGTGCTTTCCGGCGCTCAGCGATCGCGAGCAGGAGCAGGTGGTGGCGGCGGTGCGGGAGCTGGTGTGAGGCGCGGCGGCACACTGGTGAGATCGGTGCCCTCGTAGGAGTCGGCCACAGCGGCCACCCGCACCCGCGCGCCCGTGTGCTCGCTGCGCTCCGCCGCGCACAGCACGTCGGAGTGGTGGCGATCCTCCGTCCAGCTCTTCGGGTAGGGGCGACCGGCGCTCACCGCCTCGACGAAGGCGCGGATCTCCTCCAGATACACCCGCTGGCGGTCCACGTGCTGCGGACAGAATGGCTCGCTGAGCGGCTCGTCGTCAGGGCCGACGCGGTGGGCGATCATCGTGCCGGCGAGCATGTCGAGCGTAAAGCTCTGCTCACTGTGGGCGAAGCGCACGAGCTTGAGTGGCGCCTGCTGGTGGAGCTCCATCACGATCGAGCCCACCACGCCCGACTCGAACTCCAGCAGGAGCAGGTAGGTGTCGTCGATGTCGGTGCGCCACCGCGCGCACGCACGATGGAGCGCCTGCACCGCGGCCACCGGGCCGAGCAGCCAGCAGAGCCAGTCGAGCTCGAACGGCACCGACTCGCGCACTCCCCCGGTCCCGCGCGCGGCGCCGGCGTAGAACTCGTCGTAACGCTCGTAGGGATGCCAGCGGGGCAGGTAGTCGCCGCCAGCGTAGTGGATCGAGCGCAGCCCCTCCGCGCCGAGCACCGCCAACCGCTCGCGCAGCGCCAGCACCTGCGGGTCGAAGCGCATCGTCGCCGAGGGGTGGCCGAGCACCGCCGGGTCAGCCGCCCGCTGCGCGAACCAGCTCGGCGAGGGCGTCAGCACGTTGGCCTCGCTGAAGAACGGCAACCCGGCGCGCAGCGCCCGCTCGTAGTACTCGACGTGGCGGTCGGGCGGCGTGCTTATCACCAGCGCCTCGGGCGGGCCGGCTTCGCCGGCGCCGGGTGGGCGCTCCCCGGCGCCCGCCAGAAGCTCCTCTGCCGAGGCGACTATCGGGATCGCGAAACTCTCCGCGGCGGCGGCGCAGCGATCGGCGCGGAGGTCGAAGCCCACCACCTCATGGCCCAGCGCGTGCAGGTCGCGCACGCGCCGGCTGCCCATCGAGCCGAGGCCCGCCACGGCCACCCTCACAGCGGTACCTCGAGCACGCGCAGTTGCCCCTGCGCGTCGCGATAGCGCAGCGCCTCCTGTTCGATCAACTCGCTGCTGCGCTCGCGGTACTCCTGCGCAAGCCCCCCGTTGATCGCCACGAGCTCGGGGCGGCGCCGCAACAGGCTCACGATCTCGCCGACGCCGAACACCTCGCCGGGGCGATACAGCTCGGCGAAGAGCGCGCGGAAGAGCTCCAGATCGCGCCGGTAGTCGAGTGTCAACCGCGCGCCGTCGTGGATGTGCTCCGGGCCGATCGGCCCGACGGTCGCGACCTTGCAGAGCCCGGTGTGGGTGAAGTAGAGCATTGCGCCGGTGCCGTTGGGGCTCGGGAGATAGTGCGCAGCGACGCGTTCGATCGCGTCGGCGCGCAGCGCCTTGCAGCCGATCCCCAGCGGCTGACCGTCGCACGCCGCCACATCGAGCGTCTCGTCGAGCAACAGCTCCAGCACGCAGAGGTCCATGTACAGCGGGTCGACGCAGACGTCGTCGCCGTCCACCTGGATCACGACATCGAAGTCGCACACGCGCACGGCGCCGTGGAGGCGCGCGATCAGGTCCTCCTGGCTGCCCCGGTAGACGCGTGCGCCAGTCGCCTCGATCAGCGGCGGCAGCGGGTCGTCGGAGGGGTCGTCGGTGATGCACACCACCACGTCCTCGCGACGGCGCACGCTACGCGTGGCGAACATCCGGTCGAGGATGTGCGCAAACACCGGCCGCCCGGCGATCGGCTCCAGGGCCTTGGTCGGCAACCGCTCGGAGCGCAGTCGCATGCGCAGCAGAGCGCCGACCCGCGGGGCAGGGGCGCGTGTGGAACATGCTGCGTGGAGTTCGGTCATCCGAGGCGATTCTATTCACAGGCCCGAGCGCCGCGGCGGTGGCAGTGAGAGACATTCCGCAAATCGACCCCTCGCCGACGTTCCCATTAGCGCGACGGCTTGCTCGACAAGTTTGATTCTTGGGAGCCGCCGACCGTAGAATGCGCGGCCATGTCTGCACACGTGGCACAGCGCTCGCTCGCCCAACGGATCGCCGAGGTGCCCTCCTGGTATCACTGCATCCGGCTCGCGCCCGACGTCGTGACGCCGGGCGCGTTCGATACGCTCGACGAGCTCGCACGGATTCCGTTTCCGACATCGCTGCGCGGCAAGCGCTGCCTGGACATCGGCACGGCCGACGGCTTCTGGGCCTTCGAGATGGAGCGCCGGGGGGCAAGCGAGGTGGTCGCGATCGACTTGCGCAACCCGGCGCGCTTCGACTGGCCGGGGAACGTCGACGTCGCGCAGCGTGCGCTTTGGGAGAAAGACGAGGGGCTGTGGCGCGGTTTCGACGTCGCCCACGCGGCGTTTGGGTCAGCGGTGCAGTGGCGCGAACTCGCGGTGTACGAACTCGCGCAGGAGACGATCGGCATGTTCGACTTCATCTTCATGGGGAGCCTCTTGCTGCACGTGCGCGACCCGGTCGCCGCGCTCGCCGCGATCGGCCGGGTGCTGCGCGGCGAGCTGCTCTCGGTGGACGCGATCTCGCCGCCGCTCACGCTCCTGCACCCGACACAGCCGGTGGCGCGTCTCGACGTTCCCGGGCGGCCTTACTGGTGGGCGCTCAACCTGCGCGCCTATCGTCGCCTGTTCGACGCCGCCGGACTGCGCACGCTAAGCACCGGCAGGCCCTTCTTCGTCAAGCCGGGGATCACCTACAACTATGCGCGCAGCAGCCGCAGCCCCCTCCTGCGGCTGCTCGAGCGAACGGCGCTCTCGCGCCTGGGCACCCTGCACGCCTGGGTGTCGGCCCTACCGGGAGGCGCTTAGCAGCTCGGGCAACAGAAAGCCCGTCTCCTGCGCCCACGCGCCGACCGCCTCCAGCAGCCGCTCGCGCGCCTCGGCGCGGTCGTTGCGCCACACGAGCGTCGCCTGCCCGTCCGCGGCGATCATCAACAGGCCGTCCATGCCACGCGCCCGGTCCAGCGCGGTGAGCGCCTGCGCGGGTGTGTGCACGATCGGCGAACCGACGTTCAGCGAGGTGTTGACCGACGCCTCCACGCCCGCGCGGCGTCCCATCGCGAGCAGGAACTCGTGGCAGAAGGGGTCGGTCTCGGGTCGCACGATCTGCAGGCGCCCGGTGCCGTCGTGGTGGATCACGGCGGGGATCGCCGCATACGCCTGCGGTCGCGCCCGCGCGGTGAGCACCATGTAGTTGTAGGCGTTGTAGTCGTCCTCGGCGGCGCCCTCCTGCAGCTCGAAGAAGCGCGCCGCGGCGGCGCGCGTGAGCATCGGCGCGAGCGGGCGCACCAGTTCGCGGAACTTGACGCGTTCGTTGAGCAGCCGCCGCGTGTCGGGGTTGCAGGGATTGGCGAGGATGCTGCGATGCCCAAGCGCGCGCGGGCCGGTCTCCGAGCTGCCCTGGTAGATGCCCACGATGCGATCGCCCGCGACCGCGTAGGCGAGCAGGTCGGCGACGCGTGCGCGCGTCTCGGGGTCGGCGCAGTCGCCGAGCGCCATGCTCGCCGCGGCCGGTTCTGCCGCGAGCGCCGCGCCGATCGCCGCGCCGCTGGGCGCGCGCCCGCAGAGGAAGGCGTGGCGCAACGGCCCCCCGGGGCGTGCGCCGGCGCGCAGCGCGAACGCGTACGCCGCGCCGATCGGCGTGCCCGCGTCGCCAGGGATCGACGGCACCCACAGGTGCAGACGCGTGCCCGGACGGTCGAGGTTGCGGGCGAACCAGCGCTCGTCGAAGCATTCGAGCAGGCGCATGTTGGCGACGCAGTTGAGCGCGGTGCCGCCGGTCAGCACCAGCCGGTGGCTGCCGGTGAGGCGGATCGCGTGCTCGACCATGTGCACGAGCGCGTCCTCGAACACCAGTTGCACGGCGGCCGCCTTGTCGACGCGCTCGCGCGTGAGCTCGGGATGGCGGACGTCCTCGACGTCGAGGACCGCGTCGGGGTTCCAGATCAGCTCCGGCGGGATCGGCTCACCGAGGATCTCAATCAGCTCCGCGCCGTAGGGAGCGGCAAGCGAGGCGCGCGTCCAGTTGGCGAGCAACCGGTTGAGCTGCACCTCGCCGCCGGCGCCGAAGTGAAAGAGGTGCTTCAGGCGCCGGTAGTAGGGGTTGGTGAGACGGTTGCCGTCGCCCCACGCAGTCGCGCCCATGTAGCGGCCCTCGGAGCTGAGCGGGGGCCAACCGCCCTGCGTGGAGCTGATGAACGCGTACATCGTGCCGAGCGAGTCCAGGCGGCTGGTACCGAGCTTGTTCAGCAGCGTGAGGCGCCCGCCGCTGCAGCTGTAGAGCGAGCAGGTGGCATCGTCGCCATTACCGTCGATCACCAACGTGATTGTCGGCTCGGCGCTCGCGGCGAACGGCGATACGGAGTAGCTGAAGTGGGCGTGCGCATCGTGGTGGCGCACGCCGATTATCGGCACCGGCCGCTCGCGGCCCAGCTGCGTGCCGAGCTTCGCCGGCGCGTCGAGCAGCGCCGGCACGCCTTCGCGCGGAGGCTCGCCCGCGCCGTTGGTGGAGGGGCGCTCCCGCGTCTTCAGCACCGCCGCGCGCTCCTGGAACAGCACGTTCAGGCTCGCGGGCGCCTCCTCCAGCATCGGCCGCCAGAAGGTGACGTCGAGGAAGCCCGCGAAGTCCCAACTGCTCACGCAGGCGGCGAGGTCACCTGGGCCGCGGCCGAGGGCGCGCAGCTGATCGACAGCCGCCTGCACCGAGTGGCGGGGGTACTGGTTGCAGTGCTTTTCGCCGGTGTAGCGCTCCTCCTCTTCGTTGCACACCAGCTCCACCCGGCCGTGCTCGTCGATCCGCACGAGCGCCGCGCCGGAGTTGTGGGAGGTGGTGTTGAAGCCAAGCACGTACGCCTCCCGCCCGGCGCGGATCGCCCGTTCCAGGGCGGCTAGATGAGCGCGCGCGACGGCGCCCTCTGCGCGGTGCAGCCCGCGGCGCGCGAGCACCCAGCCGACCGCCGGCAGGAAGGCGCGGCTGCCCCACGCGGCCAGGCGCGGCCGCCGCGGGCCCGATCTGCCAAAGATCGCACTGCCGTCCCGTTCCACCATGCGGAGAATATGGAAGGCCCCGCTCGCCCCAAACAGCCCCGTGTCGCGGCCTGTTCGCACGGCCCGCGCGCAGCGGGCAGTGTCTCCAACTCACTCGCCCAGCAGGCGCAGGCCCTCGACGAAGCGGGCAGGGTCGAACGGCTGGGCGTAGCGCGCCAGGTGCCTGCGCAGCTCGTGCGCCACCCCAAGGTCGGCGCGGGGGCGCGTGAGCAGCGCGTCGACCAGTTCGGCGAACTCATCGACGCCGCCGAACATGCCGGGGAGCTCCGCCGCCCAAGGGAGCGTGAGGTGCTCGCAGCGCACCGCCTGCGGCGCGCTGCCCTGCCACAGCAACACGGGTAGGCCGAGCGCCGCCGCCTCGAAGGCGACCGAGGAGCCCGAGGAGATCACCAGATCGGCCCACGCGGCCGCCTGCGCGAACGGCCCGCCGGCGGCCACTGCCAGCGGCAGGCCGTGGTGGGCGAGCAGGCGCCGGTAGCGCTCGGGCTCCTCGTTGGGGTGTGGTCGCAGCCGCAGCTCCACGCCGGCGGCGACCAGCCGCACGAGCCCCGGGGCGATGACATCGAGGAAATCCTCGGCTAAAGCCAGCGGCGAGAGCGGCGTGTCGACTCCCGAGCCGGTGCCGGCGACGAGCACGCGCCGTAGAGGCACCTGCGCGGCGCGCGGAGGCGCAGTGGGCGTGCCCGGAACCCCCACGCACACCAGCCGCGGATGGGGCTGTGGCCACGCGCGCAGCGAGTCGGCCGTCCCCTCGCCCCAGCCGCAGAGCAGATCGGCCGCGCCGTCGGTCCAGTTGGGCGTGCGGAAGGCGTAGATCCCATGCTGCATCACGCCCACGCGCACGCCGCGCCCGCGCGCCCAATCGACCAGCAGCCGCCCGGCGCCATAGCCGGTGGTGGGGAGCAGCAGCGCGCGCAGCGTGCTCGCCCGCTCCAGGCCGTCGAGCGCGCGCCGCGCGCCCGCGAGCTCCGGCGCGGCTGCGGCGAGCACTTTGGACACGAGCAGCCCGAGCGCCCGGTCGAGCGCGTCCTCGCCGGCGAGCATCGGCCACGCGGACAGGCCGGCGAGCACCGGCGCCTTCGGCGGGCCGTCGCCCGCTCGCGACGGACGCAGGGAGGAGCCGAAGGTGGCAAGCATCGGCAGCCGGCGGCGCAGCGCCAGCAGCGCGCTGTTGCCGTAGTCGAGCCCGGGAAATGGCATCGTGCCCACACCCAGGCCGCGCAGCTCCGCGCCCGGCAGGGCGGCGAGCGCAGGCATCAGCTTGCCGGTCGCCACCACCGCCACCCGCACCCGGCCGGGGCGCGAACGCGCGGCGACGGCGCGCATCACCGGCCGCGCCAGCGCCCGCTCGAGCGAGGAGCCCGGCAGCGCCGGCGCCAGCGTGTAGGCGACCGCGGCCGGGTCCAGCCCAAGCGCAGCGCGAGCGCCCATCTGGAGCGCGGCGGGGGCGGCCGGATCGCACACGAGCCGCCCTGCGGCGGGAGCCACCCGGGCGAGCGACCACCCCCGCAGCAAGCGCGTGATCTCCTCGCGCAGGCGGAACGCGGCGAAGTCGATCAGGCGAGTGTCGCCCTGCCCGAGCGCCGCCACACGCGGATGCGCCCGCACCGCCTCCAGCAGCTCGTCGACACGGTGCTCGCCGGCGCTGCGCTCCTCCCAGCTCTCCAGCCGGTCGAACAGGATCGCGCCCCGATCGGCCAGATCGGCGTGGGCCAAGCCGTTGAAGGCAACGAGCGCGTCGCCGCGGCACGGCGGTCCCAGCCACTCGTAGCGTCCGCTGGGGTCATTGCGGTAGACGACGATCAGGCGCCCGGCCGCGATCGGAGGAGAGATCGAGGCCGAAGTCGAGGCCGGAGCTGGGGTCGGGGTCGGGGTCGGGGTCGGGGTCGGGGTCGGGGTCGGGGTCGGGGTCGGCAAGGCTATCCCGCCTCAGGCTCGGCCTTGCGCTTCGACAGATAGGTACCGCGCCGTAGACGCAATGACTCGAGGAAGCCAATCCCCGCGTCGAGCGCCTGCGGCGGCGGCCACGGCTGCCGCGCGCAGATCGGGGCGGCACGCCAGCCCGCCAGCCGGCCGATGAGCGCGGCGGTGTCGTGTGAGAGCACCACGTCGCCGGCCACCACCACCCCCTCGGTGAGGAGCGCGCGCAGCGCCGTGCGAGAGCGCAGCACGCCGTAGCGACGCATCATGTAGGCGCGGCCGAAGCCGGCCATGTAACGCTGCCGAGCCGACCGGTGGCCGTACGTCGCCGAGCCGATGTGCACGGCAACCGCGTCGGCCGCCAACATAGTCTCCCAGCCGGCCTGGCGCAGACGCAGCGCGAGGTCGAAGTCAGTCATGTAGCCGAAGAGCGTCTCCTCGAAGCCGCCCAGCTGCGCCCAGGCGACTCGGCGGAACGCGGCGGCGGCGGCCTCCGGCCCGACCAGCACGGGCCGGACGCCCTGCGCCTCGCCGGACGGCCGGCCCTTCAGGCGCGCAAACGCCGAAAGCGTGCGGTCGGCGGCGAGCCCGGCGCTGTCGATCTGCTGCCCCCCTGGACGCAGCAGCAGCGGGGCGACCGAGCCCAGCCGGGGCCGCGTCCCGAATGGAGCGCTCAGATGCTCCAGGAAGTCTGGCTGGGCGTCGACGTCGTTGTTCATGGTCACGACGATCTCTCCGTGCCCGGCAGCGACGGCGGTGTTGCAAGCGACCTGGTTGCGCGTGTTGCGCTCCAGCCGCACGACGGTGATCTCGGGGTAGCCCTCGCGCAGGTGCTCGGCCGTTCCCTGATCGCAGCCGTTGTCGCAGACGATCACACGGTGCTCGATCGTCTGACGACGCAGATGCTCGAGACAGCTCCGCGTGAGCTCCCAACGGCGGTAGGCGACGACCGCCACGTCGAGCCCGCCGCTCATCGGACCGGCTCCCGCCGGCGCCGCTGGGCGAGTGCGTAGGACGGAGTTCCCGCCAATGCGAACCGCCACCACTCGACAGTCAACTGCGCGCCCTCGCGCAGACCGACCGACGGGCTCCAGCCGACCTCGTCCCGCAGGCGCCGCACATCCGCGGTCGACCGTTCGGACTCGCCGGGGCGCTGTGGCAGAGCGCCCACGCGCACCAGCTCGGGGCGTTCGGTCTCCGCGGCAATCGCAGCGATCACCTCGCCCAACCGCACCGGGACACCCGAGGCCATGTTGATCGCGCCCGCGACATCGCTGCGCAGCAGAGCGACGAGTGCGCGGCCGAGGTCCTCCACGAAGATGTAGTCGCGCACCTGGCGACCGTGGGAGGTTGCCACCTCCTCTCCCCGCAGAAGCGCCCGTGCAACCGCGCCGACAAGCGAGGTGGCATGTTCGTGGGGTCCGTAGACATTGAAGATACGCGCCCAGCAAAGCTCCAAGCCAGTCTGCCGCGCCCACGCGGCAGCGATTACGTGGAGGCCATGCTTGGCGGCTCCGTAGAGCGAGGTTGGGCTTATGGGAGTCTCGCCCTCCAAGCAGTGAACCGCCGGCTGCGAGCTGTATTCTGCGTAGGTGCCGGCGAGCGCGGCCCGCCGCCCTCCAGCGGCCCTAAACGCACCCAGCAGCCCCAGGCTGGCCTGCACCCAATCGAGGTTGACCTCAGCGGCGAGGTGGGCGGGTGGATTGAGAAACCACGCCAGGTGCAGCAGGTGGGTGGGCCGCGACGATTTGATCAGCGCCCGGGCCGATCCGGGCTCGAGCAGGTCTCTGCGGTGCCAGCGCACCGCTGGGGGCCCGCCCCTGCGTGGCTCGCGGGAGGTCGCCGCGTGCACCTCGAAGCCAGCGGCAAGCAGCGGCGACAGCGTGTGCCGGCCGATGAACCCCCCGGCTCCTGTGACCAGCACACGATTCATCTCGACTACTGACATGGCGCAGATCAATTTAACGGGTTGCTTCCGCCAAATCGAATACCTCGCGCCAAGGCCATCGCCCGCCACGGCCAGGTGCCTGTATCGTGTTTCCCACGGCGGTCGTATGGGAGCCGCAGGGGGCCACAGTCGGCGATCAACTCACGACGAGATGCTCGCGCCCTTCCCGAGCGCGATCGAGCGCACCCGTGACGGGGGCCGAGTGACAGCCGGATCGATCCCTTCAAGACACGCTCTAGGACACTTCGCCCTTCCCCCGCGCCAGATAGACGCCGCGCCGCAGGCGCAGCGACTCCAGGAAGTCGATACGCGGCTCCAGCGCCGCCTCCGGCGGCCGCCGCTGGGGCGCGCGCCCGCGGGCCGTGCGCCATCCTGCCAGTCGACCGGCGAGTGCGGCGCCGTCGCGCTCGAGCAACAGATCGCCGGCCACCACGATCGCCTCGGTGGCGAGTGCCCGCGGGGCGAGCCGCGAGCGCGGCACGCGGTAGCGGCGCAGCAGATAGGCGCGGGCATGCCCACTCTTGCGGCGCTGCTCGGCAGAGCGGTGGCCGAGTGTCGCCGAGCCGAGGTGGACGGCGACGGCGTCAACGGCCAGCGCGGTCTCCCAGCCGGCGGCGCGCAGCCGCAGGGCGAGGTCGAGGTCCTCGCTGTAGGCAACGATCGACTCGTCGAGCCCCCCCACCTGCGTCCACGCGACTCGGCGGAAGGCGCCGGCGGCGCCGGCCGGCCCGGTGAGCGCCGGCCCGGTGGCGCGCCCGGCGGCGGCGGGTGGCCGGCAGTGCAGGCGCGGGAAGCCGGCGAGCGTAGGGTCGGCAACGAGACCGGCGCTGTCGATCTCGCGCTCGCCGGGCCGCAACAGCAGTGCCGCCACCGACCCCAGCCGCGGACGCGCGGCGAATGGGGCGACCAGGCGCTCGAGGAAGTCCGGGCGGGCGTCCACGTCGTTGTTGAGCATCACGACGAGGTCCTCCCTGCCGGCGGCCACAGCGGCGTTGCAGGCGACGGGGAAGGGCATGTTGCGCTCCATCCGCATCACCGTCACCTCTGGGTAGCTCTCGGCGAGGCGCTTCGCCGTGCCCTGGTCACAGCCGTTGTCGCAGACGGTCACGCGGTGCGCAAGCGTCTGGTGGCGGAGGTGCTCGAGGCAGCTGCTGGTCAGGTCCCAGCGGCGGTAGGCGACGATCGCGACGTCGACCCCGCTCACCGGGTGGCCTCCAATGCGGGCACAGCCTCCGCGGCGAGCGTCTGCCGCCACCACGCGACGGTCTGAGCGGCGCCCTCGGCGAGGCCGATCGACGGGCTCCAGCCGACCTCCTCCCGCAGGCGCCCAACGTCCGCGGTCAACCGCTCGGGTTCGCCCGGCCGCTGCGGGAGCGCTCCGAGCCGCACCAGCTTGGGCCGGCCGGCGGCGTCGGCGATCGCGCGCACCAGGTCGGCGACCCGCACCGGCTCCCCGGAGGCCATGTTGACCGCTCCCGTGACATCGGAGTCGAGCAGCGCCGCGAAGGCGCCGCCCAGCTCGGGGGTGTATAGGTAGTCGCGCACCTGCATCCCGTGCGTGCATGGCACCTCTTCGCCGCGCACCAGCGCGCGCGCGACGCCGCTCGCCAACCGAGCAGGATGCTCGTGCGGCCCGTACACGTAGAAAATGCGGCCCCAGGCGAGCGCGACGCCAGCCTGCGCCGCCCAGCTGTCGGCCACCAAATGCAGCGAATGCTTGGCCGCGCCGTACAGCGTGGCCGGTCGCATGCGGGTGGCAGGATGAGACGGGGACGCCTCCTCCACGCAATGTGTGTGGTCATCCCACGAGTACTCCCAGCAGGTGCCCGCGAGCACTGCCCGCCGCCCTTCGAGCTCGCCGAAGGCGCGCAGCAGCACGAGGCTGGTCTGCACCCAGTCGAGGTTCTCGATCGCCGTCCCGAAGGCCCCGGGCCGCGTGTACCAGGCGAGGTGCAGGAGGTGGCTCGGCCGCACCTCCCGCATCAGCGCGGCGGGGGCGCCGGGGGCGTGCAGGTCGGCGCGGTGCCAGCGCACCTCCGCGGGCACGCCCTCGGGCGGCTCGCTGGAGGTCACCGCGTGCACCTCGTAGCCGGCGGCGAGGAGCGGCACCAGCGTGTGCCGGCCGATGAAGCCCCCGGCCCCGGTGACCAGCACGCGACTCATACGCAGGCGCGCTCGAGCGCGTAGTCGGGGAAGGCGCGATCGCGCGCGGAGAGGATGCGCCCGCCCGCGAGGGGGTCGGGCCAGTGGATTGCGAACGCCGGATCGTCCCAGCGCACGCCGCGGTCGGCGTGAGGGGCGTACGCGGCGGTCGTCTGGTAGTGGACCTCGCTGCCGTCCTCCAGCGTCTGAAAGCCGTGCGCGCAGCCCTCGGGGACGAATACGCAGAGCGTGTCGCGGCCGCTCAGTTCGACTCCCACCCAGCGCAGATGGGTGGAGGAGTCGGGGCGCAGGTCGACGGCCACGTCGTAGATGCGACCCTTGACGCAGCGGATGAACTTGCACTCGGCGTGGGGGGCGAGCTGGTAGTGCAGCCCGCGCAGTGTCCCCGCACGGGGGTTGAACGAGTTGTTGCACTGCACCACCCGCGGGTTCAGGCCGTGCGCGGCGAACAGCTCGGCGTCGAACGTCCGCGTGAAGGAGCCGCGCTCGTCGACGAACGGCTCGAGCTCGACGATCACCACTCCGGCAAGCTCGGTCGGTTTGAAGATCACGACCAGATCCTCCACGGAGCGTCGCCGGCCTCCCACAGCTCCTCGAGCTGGATGCGGTCGCGCAGCGTGTCCATCGCCCGCCAGAACCCCCGGTGACAGAAGGAGGCGAGCTGCCCCTCGCCGGCGAGCCTGCGCAGCGGCTCGTCCTCCCAGGTGGTGGCGTCGCCTTCGAGGTAGCGGCCGACCGCGGGGGAAAGGACGAAGAAGCCGCCGTTTAGCCACGCCCCATCGCCGCGCGGCTTCTCCTGGAAGGAGCGCACCCGCGTGCCGTTCAGCTCGACCGCGCCGAAGCGCCCCGGGGGCTGCACGGCCGTGATCGTGGCTAGCGCGCCCTGCTCGCGGTGGTGGGCGATCAGCGCGGTGATGTCGATGTCGGCGAGCCCGTCGCCGTAGGTGAAGCAGAAGTCCTCCTCGCCCACGTACGGGAGCGCGCGCTTCAGGCGGCCCCCCGTCATCGTCTCCTCGCCGGTGTCCACGAGCGTCACCCGCCACGGCTCGGTGCTGGAGCGATGGACCTCGACGTCGCCGCCACAAAGGTCGAAGGAGAGGTCCTCAGACGTGTGCAGGTGGTAGTTGGCGAAGAACTCCTTGATGACGTAGCCCTTGTAGCCGAGGCAGATCACGAACTCCTCGACGCCGTAGGCCGCGTAGATCTTCATGATGTGCCAGAGAATCGGCTTGCCGCCGATCTCGACCATCGGCTTGGGGCGGATCGTCGTCTCCTCGCTGAGCCGCGAGCCGCGGCCGCCGGCAAGGATCACCGCCTTCATCGCGCGCGGCCGGGGGCTCCCGCGAACCCCCGCTGAGAACAAATCTCGACTGCTGACATGGCGCGAATCAAGCTAACAAGCGTCCTGCGCCGAGTCGAACGCCTCGCGCGAAGGTCACTGCCCGCCTCGGGGAGGTGCCGGTATCGTGTTTCTCATGGCGCTCGCATGGGCCGGAACGCGCGTGCTCTTCACGGGTGCGCAGGGCTTCATCGGCTCGTGGGTCGCCGAGCGGCTGCTCGACGAGGGCGCGGAGGTGCTCGTCCTCGACCGGCCCCCGGCCGAGCTCTCGCGCTTTCGCCTGCGCGGGCTGCACGAGCGCTGCACGCCCGTGGCGGCCGATCTCCTGGACCCGGCGTCGTTGCGGCGCGCAATCGACGAGCACGGCGTCGAGGCGGTGTTCCACCTCGCGGCGAGCGCGATCGTGGGGTCGGCGGTGAGCTCCCCCCTCAGCACCTATGAGGTCAACGTCCGCGGCACCTGGAACCTGCTCGAGGCGTGCCGCACCGCCGGCGCGCCACCGCGACGGATGGTCGTCGCCTCCACCGACAAGGCCTACGGGACGCACGAGGATCTCCCCTACCGCGAGGGTCACGCGCTGCAGCCGCGCTATCCCTACGACGTCTCGAAGGCGTGCGCCGACTTAATCGCCCGCTCCTACGCCCACACCTTCGGCATGCCGGTCGCGATCACGCGCTTCGGCAACGTGTTCGGCGGGGGCGACTTCAACTTCTCGCGGCTGATCCCGGGGACGGTGAGGGCGCTGCTGGCTGGCGAGCAGCCCAGGATCCGGTCGGGCGGCCTGATGGAGCGCGACTTCCTGTACGCCGAGGACGCGGTGGACGCCTATCTGGCGGTGGCCGCCTCGCTCGATCGCCCCGGGCTACGCGGCCGCGCCTGGAACGCGAGCATCGGATCCCCGGCGACGGTGCTCGATGTCGTGCAGCGACTGATCGAGATCGCCGGCCTGGACATCGAGCCGGACATTCATGGGCACGGAACCCCGCACGGCGAGCTGACACATCAGTGGCTCGACTCCAGCGCCATCGCCGAGCAGCTCGGCTGGACGCCGGCGTGGGGTCTCGAGCGGGGTCTGGAGGCGACGTACCGGTGGTATGAGCGGGAGCTGCCGCGAATACCTGCGCTCGCTCGCGCGAGTTGACGAAAGCGGTCAGGCGACGGCGACCGGATCGTCCGTCCAGCGCAGGGTCTCATCCAAACGCCCGTCGGCCATCAGCTCCTTGAGGCGCGCGATCCGCATGAACCGCGACCCCTTGAAGTCGGCGATCGCAAGGCCGTTGTCGCGGTAGGCCGCGAGCATCTGCTCGACGCTCGCGCGCACCGTCCAGCGAGGGTGCAGCTCGGGGAAGACCCGCTGCAGCTTGGCGAAGCTGACGCGATAGCTGCGCTTGTCCGGGCCCGCCCCCTCGGCAAGGGCGACTCGCGACCCGGGGACGGTCTCCTCGACGATCCGCGCGATGTCGCGGATCCGGTAGTTCTCCTCGTCGGCGCCTACGTTGAACGCCTCGCAATGCACCTGCTCCCGCGGCGCCTGCAGCATCCCGAGGAAGGCACGCGAGATGTCCTCGATATGCACCAGCGGCCGCCACGGAGTGCCGTCGCTCTGCATCAGCACCTCGCCAGTGGCGAAGGCGAAGGCGGTGAGGTTGTTGACGACGAGATCGCCGCGGTGGCGGGGCGAGAGGCCGTGCGCGGTCGCGTTGCGCAGGAACGTCGGGCTGAACGAGTCGTCGGCGAGCGCCCCGATGTCCCGCTCGGCGAGTACCTTCGACTCGCCGTAAGGGGTCACGGGGTTGAACTCTGCCGTCTCGTCGATCCAGTCCCGGCCGGCGGCTCCATAGAGGCTGCACGAGGAGGCGAACAGAAAGCGCCCCACCCCCGCCTGCTTGGCGGCCCGCGCCAGCGACACCGAGGCGCGGTGGTTGATCGCGAAGGTGCAGTCGGGGTTGAGATCGCCCACCGGGTCGTTGGAGAGGGCGGCGAGGTGGATGACCGCGTCGAAGCCGTCGAGGTCGGCAGGTCCCGCGTCGCGCACGTCCATACGGATCGCCGGCACCACCGGGGCGCGGTCCTCGCCGAAGTCGCAACCCTCGTACATGTACGTGTCGAGGCCGACCGCCTCGTGTCCGGCGTCGAGCAGCAGCGGGACTAGGACGGACCCGATGTAACCGTGGTGGCCGCTGAGGAGAACGCGCATGAGGCGGCGAGTCTAGCCAGCCGTGGCCGACCGAGAGCGGCGAGCGTGAGACAAGCCACTCCATGCGGACTCACAGGCGGGCCAGGTGTCTCCGACCGCGGGAAGGCGCACCTACAATGAGCCGCCCGTGACAACCGCACCCCGACACCCGCTCCTGCCACCCCGCAGGGTGGACCCCCACCAGACGCTGCCCGCGATGGAGCTCGAGGTGCTGGCGCGCTGGCGCGAGCGTGAGGTGTTCGAGCAGTCGCTGGATATGCGGGAGGGCGCGGAGCCGTGGGTCTTTTACGAGGGCCCCCCGACCGCCAACGGTCGGCCGGGCGCCCACCACGTGCTCTCGCGCGTGTTCAAGGACATCTACCCGCGCTACAAGACGATGCGCGGCCACCGTGTCGAGCGCAAGGGCGGCTGGGACTGCCACGGGCTGCCGGTCGAGATCGCCGTCGAACAGGAGCTGGGCATCCACCACAAGGCGGAGATCGAGGAGTACGGGATCGCCGAGTTCAACGCCAAGTGCCGCGAGTCGGTGTTCACCTTCCTGGAGGAGTGGAACCGGCTGACAGAGCGGATTGGCTTCTGGATCGATCTCGACAACGCCTACCGCACGCTGGATGAGTCCTACATCGAGTCGGTGTGGTGGGCGCTCGCGGAGATCCACCGGCGGGGCCTGCTGTATGAGGGGCACAAGGTCGTGCCGTACTGCCCGCGCTGCGAGACGACGCTGTCCTCGCACGAGGTCGCGCTCGGCTACCAGGACGTGGTGGATCCGAGCGTGTTCCTGAAGCTGCCGGTCCTGGGCCACGAGGAGAAGCTGCTCGTGTGGACGACCACGCCATGGACCCTGCCGGGCAACGTGGCGGTGGCGGTATCGCCCGCGGCCAAGTACGCACGTGTGCGGGTCGGGGAGGAGATGTTCGTGCTCGCGGACGCTCGCGTGCAGCCGGTGCTGGGCGATGGCATCGAAGTGGTAGATCGATTCACGGGTGACGAGCTGGTGCAGAGATACCAGTCCTATCGGGGACCGATCTTTCCCATCAGCCAGCCGGGCGGCTTTCCGATTCTTGCGGACGCGTTCGTAACGACAGAGGACGGCACCGGGATCGTCCATCTCGCGCCGGCCTTTGGCGAAGACGACTACCGGGTCGCCGCCGCAAATGGAGTCTTCGATCCGACCAGCCCCCACACTCTTCTCAATCCGGTCAAGCCCGACGGAACCTATGCGCAGCGCGTAACCGGATACGGGGGCCGCTTCGTCAAGGACCCGACTCTCACAGAGGAGTTGATCGCAGACCTCGACGCGCGCGGGCTGTTATTCAAGCGTGAGGAATACGAACACTCCTATCCGCACTGCTGGCGCTGCGGCACGCCGCTGCTGTACTACGCCAAACCGTCGTGGTACATCGCGACCTCAAAGGTGCGAGACGGGATGCTCGCGGCCAACGAGACCGTCGCTTGGCACCCGCCGCACATCAAGCACGGCCGCTTCGGCGACTGGCTCTCCAACAACGTCGATTGGGCGCTCTCGCGCGAGCGCTACTGGGGCACGCCGCTGCCGGTGTGGCGCTGCGGCAAGGGACACATCCATGCGATCGGCTCGTTCTCGGAGCTCGAGGAGCGCTCGGGCACTCCGCTCGCCGACCACCATCGCCCATACGTGGACGAGGTCGAGTTCCCGTGTATCGAGGCCGGTTGCGAGCGGCCGATGAAACGGGTGCCGGAGGTGATCGACGTGTGGTTCGACTCCGGCGCGATGCCCTTTGCCCAGCACCACATTCCCTTCGCTGGCGAGGATGCAAACCACTTCACTGCCGACCCCGCGCGCTTCCCCGCGGACTTCATCTGCGAGGCGCTCGACCAGACGCGCGGGTGGTTCTACTCACTGCTGGCCGTCTCCACGCTGCTGTTCGACACCGCCCCCTACCGCAACGTGGTGTGCCTCGGGCTGATCCTCGACGGCGAGGGTCAGAAGATGTCGAAGTCGCGTGGCAATACCGTCGAGCCCTGGCAGGTGATCGACAAGTATGGGGCGGACGCGTTCCGCTGGTACTTCTTTACGGCCAAGCAGCCTTGGGACGGCTACCGCTTCTCCGAGGAGGCGATCGGCGAGGGGGTGCGGCAGTTCCTCAAGCAGCTGTGGAGCACCTACTTCTTCTACGTGCTGTACGCGCACGCCAACGCATCGTCGCTGAGCGAGGATTCGGAGCAGGCGCCGCCCACCGACGACCTCGACAGCTGGGCACTGTCGCGCACCGCCGGTACCGCCGAGCTGGTGGCCGAGCGCCTCGACGCCTACGACGCGACCGCCGCGGGGCGGGCGATCGCCGAGCTGGTGGACGAGCTCTCCAACTGGTACGTGCGACGCTCGCGTCGGCGCTTCTGGGACGGCGACCCGGCGGCCTTCCACACGCTGCGCCGCTGCCTGCTCACGATCGCCAAGCTGGTGGCGCCCTTCTGCCCGTTCGTCGCCGACGAGATCTACGACAACCTCGACGGCGAACTGGCGAGCGTGCACCTCTGCGACTTCCCGGCCGGCGATGCGCTGCCCGCTCGCGACCGCGACCTGGAGGAGGCGATGGCGATTGCGCGCGAGACCGTGCGTCTGGGCCTCGGCGCGCGCGGACAGGCGAAGATCAAGGTGCGCCAGCCGCTCGCGGAGGCGGTGGTGGTCGCGGCCGGTCGCGAGCGCGCTGCGATCGAGCGTCTCGCGGACGTGGTGCGCGAGGAGCTCAACGTGCGCCGCGTGCGCTTCGTCGCAGGCGCCGAGGAGTTGGGGCAGTACGAGGTGAAGGCCAACTACCGCCGCCTCGGCCCGCTGTTCGGCAGGGAGATGCCGCTCGTCGCCGAGGCGATCGCGGCGCTCGACCCCGCGCAGGTGGCGGCGGCGGTGCTCGGCGATCACCGGGGCGCAGGCGGCCGCACAAACGGCGAGGTGGGCCTCGGCATCTCCGTGGGCGGTCGTGAGCACACGCTCGCCGCCGAGGACGTGATCCTCACGATGCGGGCACCCGAGGGCTACAGCGTCGAGCGCGAGGGCGCGCACGCGGTCGCGCTCGAGCTGGCGATCGACGAGGACCTGCGCCGTGAGGGGCGCGCGCGGGAGCTCGTGCACGCAGTGCAGGGCGCCCGCAAAAACGCGGGCCTCGCGGTGGAGGACCGCATCGAGCTGGCGCTGTCGGGCGACCCCGCACTACTCGACGCGGCTGCGGCCCACCGCGACTATCTGGCGGGCGAGACGCTCGCGGTGCAGCTTCACCTCGGCGAGGGCCCGCCGGCGGCGATGGAGTACAGGGAGCAGAGCGAGATCGACGGCCTCGAGGTCGAGATCGCACTGCGCCGGGTTGGGCGCGGCTGAGAGCTGGAGACAAAGCTCAGGGAGCCGGCTGCCGCGATCTGCGCGATCTACGCGCGCCTGCGGAGATCACGCGGGGACCGCTTGCGCCGTTGCGCCTGGTGTGATTCTCTCGGTCGATGCCGACAGTGGTCGCTTGGAACACCGATCAGTACACAGGACCCAATCGCAGCACTGTGCATCTGCGCGAGTTCGTGGGGCGCGTGCTCGCGGGCGCCGACCCCCCGGGCGTGGTGCTCGAAGCGGGCTGTGGCGGAGGAGCGAAGATGCTGCACCTGGCCGATCTCTTCCCGCAGGCGCACTGGACGGGCGTGGACCACAACGAAGAGGTGCTGGCAATCGGTCGCGAGCGCCTGGATCCCGACCGCTTCGAGCTGGTGCACGGCGACATCTTGGAGCTCGAACGCAGCTTTGGCGCCAAGCGGTTCGACATCAGCTTCTCGATCATGACGCTCCTGAACCTCGAGGACTACGAGCGCGCGATCGAGCAGCTACTGGCGGTGACAAGGGAGCGCGTGTTCATCCTCAGCCTCTTCTCGCCGAGCGAAGTCGACGCCTTCGTTCACATCAGAGGCCGCCTGCCGGGCCCCAACGAGGGAGACGATGCCTTCTACAACGTCTACTCGCTGCCGCGCTTCGAAGCGTACTGTCGGCAGCTCGGTGCGCGCGAGATCGTCGCCGAGCCGTTCAAGATCGACATCGACATCCCTCGCCCAACCCACGGCGGCATGGGCACCTGGACCGAGCGGCTGGCTGACGGCCACCGCCTGCAGTTCAGCGGCCCGCTGGCGATGCCCTGGTGGCTCGTCGCGATCCGGCCCTGACTTTGAGCGGACGCTGTTTGGGAGATACCCCAGCGCGGGACAGCAACTGCGCAACCCATCCCGGCGCAGCCCCCTTGGGGGGCGGAGCCTCTTCCCCCAAAACGGCTACGCCGCCAGAGCAGGCTCCAACTCCGCCTCAATCTTCTTCTTCGGGTACGCCCCGACCACCGTCTTGACCGGCTGGCCGGCCTTGAAGAGGATCATCGTCGGGATCGACAGCACCTGGAAGGTGGCCGCCGTCTGCTGGTTCTCGTCGACGTTGAGCTTCACGATGCGCAGCTCCGGGCGCTCGGAGGCGATCTCCTCGAGCACAGGGCCCACCACGCGGCAGGGCCCGCACCACGGCGCCCAGAAGTCCACCAGCACCGGGGTCTGCGATTCGATGACCTCGGCCTGGAAGTTGGTGTCGGTGACTTCGCTCAAACTGCCCGCCATGGGGGCCTCCTTTGTGCTGCGGCTGCGCTTGTGGAGTTGGGGT
Source organism: Solirubrobacteraceae bacterium (assembly GCA_035948945.1). GTDB lineage: Bacteria > Actinomycetota > Thermoleophilia > Solirubrobacterales > Solirubrobacteraceae > Palsa-744. The sequence goes on along the minus strand of DASZIQ010000013.1, from coordinate 38,126 downwards.
CGATGCCTATACTATACAAAGTGTAGTGGTGTGGCCGGCGGCGCTTGGCGCACGGGTCCCATCGAGGGTGCCGCCCGTCTCAGCCCTTCCAGGTCACTCGCCCGCGCGGCGCACGCAGGTGATCCCAATCAAGAGGTTGAGGTCAACCAGCGGAATGCGACTGGGAAAATAAGTGACGTCTGCCACATCGAAGCGGCGGCGCAGCTCGCGGACGATCTCGCGCGGACGATTGACGTGTTCGCTCTCGATGAGCCAGTCGTAGCTGGTCTTGTAGCGGCGTTCGAATGCGCGCCGGTAGGTGAGGCGACGACCGATGCCATAGCCCACTCCCCCCTCGCAGGGGATCACCACCGAGAACACTCCGCCGGGCTTGAGCAGCCGTTCGATCTCATCCAGGGCAACCGGCAGGTTGGGCAGGTGCTCCAACACGTGAATGGCGATCGCCCGATCGAAGCCGGCGTCGCCGTACGGCAGCGACTGCTGACAATCGGCCACCACCGTAACTGCCGAGGGGAAGTCGCGCCTGATCGCCTCTGCCATGCTCTCAAGCAGCTCCACCGCGTGGTACTCCTGCGCGGCAAGATCCTCGTAGCGCAGGTGCTCTCCCAGGCCGGCGCCGATCTCCAGTGTGCGGCCGGGGCGGGCCGAGCGCGCCGCATAGCCGTGGTTGAAGCGCACTATGTGTGGGTGCTCGTACGACAGCCGCTCGTGGAAGCTGCGCAGCCATTCGTCCTTGATGCGACGCTGCTCGTCGGTCAGCTGCGCCACCGGCTTCGGCCAGCTCGGAGCGGCGGAGCTTTTAGTGAACAGAGGCAATCTCGTCGAAGTCGACATACGGGCGAGCAGGCTATATGGTTCGATTGCTTCGTTCCACCGTGCGAGGCGCTCACCCGCTGCCCGCTTGCGGCGATCGGCTCGAGTGTCTCCGACCCATGGTCGGCGGATGCGGTTGGCGGCCGAAGCGCAGCCGCGGCACCAGCCACATCGCCTCGGCGGCGATCTGCCACGACATCTTGCTCGTGCCGCGCTGGCGATCGCGGAAGACGATCGGCACCTCCACGACGTGGAAGCCGGAGCGCACGGCCCGGTAGGTGAGCTCCACCTGGAAGGCATACCCCTGCGAGCGCACGCTGTCGAAGTGGATCGCTTCGAGCACCTCGCGGCGAAAGCACTTGAAGCCGCCCGTCAGGTCGAGCACGCGCAGGCTCAGCACCAGCCGCGCGTAGGTCGATCCACCCAGGCTGACCACACGCCGCAACAGGCCCCAGTCGGTGACCCCTCCTCCGGGGACGTAGCGCGAGCCGAGCGCGAGGTCGGCGCCGTCGGCGATTGCCTGCAGCAGGCGGCGCAGGTCGGCGGGGTCGTGGGAGAAGTCGCTGTCCATCTCCATCACGTACGCCGCCCCCTGCTTCAGGGCGTGCGCGAAACCGGCTAGGTACGCGGGGCCGATCCCTTCCTTGGTCGTGCGGTGCAGGGCCTTCACCCACGCGTGCTCGGCTGCCAGCCGGTCGGCTATCTCGCCCGTGCCGTCGGGCGAGCCGTCGTCGACGACCAGCACGCGGTACTCCGCGCACGGGGCGCCCGCGAGCGCCTCGCCCGCGGCGGCCACGATCGCCTCGATGTTCTCGGCCTCGTTGTACGTGGGCAGTATGAGCCAGGCGGTGCCGTCCACTGAGGGCACGTACCCTAGTGCACGCACATGCCCGACCTGTCCAATCCTGGGATCGCCGACGCCCTTGAGGAACTGGGCGACCTGTACGAGCTCGACGGGGCGATCGTCCACCGCGTGCTCGCCTACCGGCGCGCGGCCGGGACGGTGCGCGAGGCCTCGACCTCGGTGGCGGCGCTCGCGCGGGCGGGGCGCGCCACGGAGCTGCCGGGCGTCGGGGAGACGCTGCAGGAGAAGATCGTCGCGCTGCTCGACACCGGCGCGATCCCCGCCGCGGAGCGGCTGCGGGCGAAGTTCCCGCCGGGGTTGATCGCGATCACGCGGATCCCCGGTCTCGGCCCCAAGCGCGCGCGGCTGCTGCACGAGCAGCTCGGGATCGACTCGCCGCAGGCGCTGCGCGAGGCGGCACAGGCGCAGCGGCTGCGCGGGGTGAAGGGGCTGGGGGCGAAGTTCGAGGAGAAAGTGCTCGCCTCGCTCGAGCAGCTGGCCGCCGAGGGTCTGCCGATCGACGGAATGCCACCACGGCCGCGGCGGGCGCTGCTGCCGGCGGCGATCGAGCTCGGGGAGGCGCTCGCCGCCGGGCTGCGCGAGCACGGGCCGCCCGACGCGCACGTGCAACTCGCCGGTTCGGCGCGGCGCGGGGCGGACAGCGTGAAGGACATCGACCTTGTGGCGGTGACCGCCGAGCCGGAGCGGCTCGCGCAGGCGCTCGAGTCCCTGGAGCAGATCGAGCGCGTCGGCTCCACTGGCCCGGCCGGCGCCCGCGGGCGCACGCACTCCGGCCTGAGCGTGGACCTGCGGATCGCCGCCCCCGCGCAGCTCGGCAACCTGCTGCAGCACTTCACCGGGTCGGCCGCGCACAACGCCGCACTGCGCGAGCTTGCGGTGCGCAAAGGGCTGCACGTCTCCGAGTACGGCGTGCTGGACGACGCCACCGGCACCACGCGGACGTGTACGACCGAGGCCGAGGTCTACGAGCTGCTCGGCCTCCCCTGCATCCCGCCGGAGCTGCGCGAGAACCGCGGCGAGCTGGAGGCCGCGCTGCCAGACCTGATCGAGCTGGGCGACATCCGCGGCGACCTACACTGCCACACCGTGGCCTCCGACGGCAAGGCCACGATCGAGGAGATGGCGCAGGCCGCGCAGGCGCTCGGGTATGAGTACCTGGCGATCACCGACCACTCCGCCTCGCACGGCTTCGGCAACGACGTCTCTCCCGCGCAGCTGCGCGAGCAGATCGAGCGGGTCGGGGAGGTGGCGCGGAGTTTCGACTCACTCACGCTGCTGGCCGGCAGCGAGGTCAACATCCTGCCCGACGGCACGCTCGACTACGAGGACGAGTTGCTGGCGCGGCTCGACTGGGTGGTCGCGAGCGTGCACACCGCCTTCGGGATGAGCGAACAGGCGCTCACCGAGCGGATGATCGCCGCGATCGAGCACCCGCTGGTGGACGCGATCGGCCACCCCACCGGCCGCCTGATCGAGCGCCGGGAACCCTACGCGCTCGACCTGGAGGCGGTCTTCGCGGCGGCGGCGCGAACGGGCACGTTGCTCGAGATCAACGCCAACCCCGACCGCCGCGACCTGAGCGAGGTGCACGCGCGCGCCGCAGTGCGCGCGGGAGTGAGCATCGTGATCGACTCCGACGCCCACCGCCCGGCGACGCTGCAAAACATGCGCTGGGGCATTCTCACCGCGCGGCGGGCGTGGATGGCCAAGGGGGATGTGGTCAACACGCGGCCGTGGTCAGAGCTCGAGCGGATGCGCAAACGGACACTGGGAGGGACGTGAGGGCTTGGGGTTGTTATAAAAATTCAGAACCCGATAGCAATTGCGCACGGCTTTTGAATTTTTTGTTCAACACCCTGCCCTATTGCAATGGCTATACGGCCCCTCTCACATACACCCCACACCACATCCTCCACGTCTCCCGCAAGCCTTTTACCTCCCCAAGAGACGAGGCAGCAGCTCCTCGGCGACGATCCGATCGACGGCGGCGACTGCGAAGGGCGCCACCAGCTCCCCGGCACGGCCGGCGTAGTCGTCGCCGGCCGGCGCATCGAGCGCGTGGCGGAGCGCGGTGCCGAGGTCCTCGCCGACGAGGCGCGCGTCGAGCTCGCGGGCGATCGGCAGCGCGACGTAGCCGCCGGGCGCGGGGGTGGTGACCAGGCGGCACCCCTCGGCGAGCGCCTCCAGCTGGGCCAGCCCGTACTCCTCGCGGCGGGGTGCGCACACGAACGCGCGCGCGCGGCGCAGCAGTGCTCGGTAGTCGCGCTGAGCGAGCGTTCCAACGACGTCGATCTCCTCGTCGTGCGCCTCGATCCCGTTCGCACGCAGTCCCTCCCGGTCGATGCCCGCGATCGCCAGCCGCTCGCCGGGCCGGTGCACGCTCCGCCAGGCGGAGAGCACGCGATCGAGCCCCTTCTTGCGGGGATTGGCAGCGTAGGTGACGGCGGCGATGTCGCGCTCCGTGGAGGCAGCTCCATTGCGGCCCGGCGAGACGACGCCGGCCGGTGGGGACCCACCCTCGCCCGGCAGACAGGCGGCGATCGGCGAGGGCACCACGAGAGCACGCTCGGGGATTAAGGTCCCGCCCACCCCGCCCACCCCGCCCACTCCGCTCACCGCTGCTGTGGCCTCCGCGAGCGCGCCCGCGCTGGAGGGCAGCAGCAGCGGCGCCTGTCGCAACCGGCGGCGCTCCAGCGGGCGCTGCCACAGCCCGTGGCGGCCGGGGCGATTGGCGGCGGCAGCAGCGTCGAAGCGGATCGCCCCCGGCAGCGGCCACAGCAGCGCGGCGGTCGTGGTGGAGTAGATCACCGACCGAGGTGGGTACCGGCGCAGCCGCGCAAGCGCCTCCGCGGCGGCGCGGCGCGCCGCGCGCGCCCAGCGCAGGTCGGTGAGCATCAGCGTGCGCACCTCGCCGGGATGCGCAGCGGCCGCAACGACTACACGCGCGCCGGCGCGCCGCAGCGAGCCCACCAGCTCCTCGTCGGCCACCCGCAACCCCTCCGTCGAGCCGAGCTGCACCAGCAGTACATCGACCGTGTCGCCAGCCGGCATATCGACCGTGTCGCCGGCCCCCACGAACCCCACGCTCAAACGAGGCCCTCGGGCCGCATCGCCTTGAAGCCAGGCGTGCGCTGCAGGGCGATCGGCTGTACCGGGGAGGTGTGCAGCACGTAGAAGCGCACCCCGTCGCGCTCCTCAATCGCGGTAACCGCGGAGTGTTGGTGGCGCCAGGCGAGCGCCCAGATGATCGCGAAGCCGGCGCCGATCCCGGGGATTTGGGGGGCGAGGAAGGCGAGGCCGCCGGCGAGCACGGTGACCGCCAGCAGCGGCCACAGCCGGTTGAGCAGGATCGCGGCGGGGCGGTGCTCGGGCAGCATGTTGGTGGAACGGGCGCCGGCGAGCAGCCGCGCGATCGGCGGGTTGGCGTCGGCGCCCCTGCCGAGCGCGAGCCCGATCAGCGCGGCAATCGCCCACCAGGCTACCGACAGCAGCGCCGCCAGCGACCCCGAGGTGGTGAGGATCGAGAGCACGGTGATCAACGCGAGCACGGTGGCCACGCCGGCGCTGAGCAGGACGGTCGTCTTGAGGAATTCGGCGAAGCGCACGGGCGGTCGGCTACGTGGGGGGCAGTGTTTTCGCTCGCCCAAGCACCAAGGGGTTCACGGGATGAGCCAGGGGTTCACGGGATGAACCACTACAGCAGGGCCTCGAGCAGCCGGCGCACGCCCTCGGGGCCGTCGATCGCGAGATCCGCCTCCTCCACCAGCTCCCGCGGCGCCTCCTCGGAGCGCACCGCTACGCACACCGCGGACGTGAGGCTCCCGGCCTGCACGAGCGAGCGCAGCCCGCGGAAGGCGTCGAGATCGGTCGTGTCGTCGCCGACGTACAGCGCGGCGTGCAGCTCCCGGCGGGTGCTCGCGCGGCCGTCGAGCAGCGCCACGACGCCAAGCCCCTTGTCGAGCGCTACAGGGGGACGCACCTCGAGCACCTTGCGGCCCCAGTGCACGGCAAAGCCCTCCGCCTCGGCGCGCGCGGCGATCTCCCGCACGGCAGCCTCGGCCGCGGCCTCGTCGGGGGCGCCGCGCCAGTGGAAGGCGGCGATCGCCTCCTTGTCCTCGGCGCGCACCCGCAGGCGCTGATGCTCGCCGGTGAGGATCCGGGCGGCAAAGTCGCGCACACGCCCGCTCCACGCGGCGAGCTCGGGGTCGAGCTCGGGGCGGGTGGCGCCGGGGCGCAGCAGCTCGCCGCCGTGGTTGCCGACGTAGGCGATCGTCCCGATCGCGACGATCTGGCGGGCGGTCGCGGCGCGGCGGCCGCTGACGCAGCCAACCAGGCGGTAGCGCTTGGCGATCTCGATCAGCAGCGCGCGGGTCGCCTCGGGGACTTGCGCGTCGGCGGCGTGGCGCACGATCGGCGCGAGCGTGCCGTCGATGTCGAGCAGCACGGCGGAGCGGGAGGGGTCGGAGCGCAGCGGCTCCAGTGCCTCCACCAAGCGAGGGGCGACGGGGGACACAGCCTTAGTATGCCCGGCATGGCGGCGCACAGATCCCCCGGCGACGTCCTGAAGCTGGTGGCGATCGGCACCGCGGCGGGCCTGTTCAGCGGGATCTTCGGCGTGGGGGGCGGCACGGTGATCGTGCCGCTGCTGGTGCTGTGGCTGGGATACGGCGAGCGCGAGGCGACCGGCACCTCGCTGGCGGCGATCGTGTTCATCGCCGGCTTCGCGGCGGCGGTGCAGGCGGGGTATGGCAACGTGCGGGTGGTGGACGGCCTGCTGGTGGGGATCCCCGCGGTCGGCGGGGTGCTGGCGGGGGCGTGGTTGCAGCAGCGACTGCGCAGCCGCACGATCGCGCTGCTGTTTGCGGCGGTGCTGGTAGCGAGCGCCGTGGAGCTGCTGGTGCGATGATCGGCGCAATCGCGATCGGGCTGGCCGCGGGGGTGGTCGCGGGCCTGCTGGGCGTGGGCGGCGGCGTGCTGTTCGTGCCGGGCCTCGTGATCTTCATCGGCCTCACCCAGCACCAGGCGGAGGCGACCTCGCTGCTGGCGATCGTCCCGGTCGCGCTCGTGGGCGCCGTGGTGCAGGACCGCTACGGCAACGTTCGCCGCGGCGACGCGCTGCTGGTGGGAGTGCTCTCGCTGGCGGGCGCCGCGGGCGGAGTGGCGCTCGCAAATGCGCTCTCCGGGAAGGTGCTGCAGGTCGGCTTCGCGCTGTTCATGTTGTTCGTGGCGGCGCAGCTGGTGCGCCGGAACGTGGGGCGCGGGGGCGGGGAGGCCGAAACGGGGGATGTCGGCACAGACGGCGCCGGAACCGGGACTTGAGCTTGGACGAGCTCAAAGGGGTCTAGACTGGATACGCATGGGACTCGACAACCCAATCCACATCGCGTTCATCGTGGTGATCCTGTTGCTGGTGTTCGGTGCCAGGCGGCTCCCGGAGATCGGCCGCTCGCTGGGCACCGGAATGCGTGAGTTCAAGGACTCGATCAGCGGTGATACCAAACAGCCGACACTGAACCAGGCAGTTCAGCAACCACCGGCGGCACAGCCGACCGCGACCCCACAGCCCGTCGCCACCCCGACCCCACCGCAGACTCCGGCCGAGCCGCGGGACGAAAGCACCTTCGGCCGGTAGCCGGCGACGCGAACGCCCAGTGCCCGCAGGGCCGGTAGCCGGCGGCGCGGACGCCGGGCGCGTGCGCCCAGTGCCGAGGGCCGTCAATCAGCTCTCGCGAGCAGGCTCGCCCAGCACCGAGGGTCGCCCCTCGAGCAGCAGCGGGGAGCCGCAGCGCCAGCAGTAGGCGGCGCCGCGGGAGTGCACGGCCCCGCAGGCGCGGCAGGCGCCGCCCACGCCATCCTCCGCGGCGGACAGCAGACGCTCGACCTCGCCGAGTTGGGCGTCGGCCTGCTGCAGCTCGGCGGCGCGGCGGGCGATCACGTCGAGGCGGTAGTGGTCGCGAATCGCCATCTCGTAGGCGAGCCCGCCGAGGTCCCAGGTGAGCGCGGCGACGCGCTCGGCCAGTCGCACGCGCTCACGGCGCAGCTCGTCGAGGGAGCCGCTCCGAACTGCGGGGGATTGCCCCTCCACGGGCGCCGCAGCTGCGGGCGCGACACGCTCCTCGCGGGGCGGGCCGCCGTCGCCGGGGTGGGGTTGTCCGTTGGAGCCGGCGATCGCCATGAAGGCTCAGTGGGTTTCGATCGGCCCGTTGCCGAGCGCCGCCTTGACTTCTTTGGCGTGCTGCTTGCCGGTGGTGTGTTCGAGTTTCTGCAGGGTGGCGGAAGAGGTTTTGTGGGCAGCGGGCAGCGCCTTGGTGGACTTGACTTCCTTCGCCGCTTCGGCTTCTTCGCCGCTGGTTTCCGACACACCGCCTTCGCTTTTGGAGGCACCATGGGACTGAGAGGAGCCGGTGGAGGAGTGGTGGCTGGAGGAGGAGCTGGAGCCGGCGCCGGAGCCAGGAGACGTACCCGCGCTACCGGAGGAGTTCGCGGCACCGGCCGCGGCGAGCGGGACACCCAGGCCCTTCACTTCGACGACCTGCTTACCGGTGCCGGGGCTCCCGGTGAGCCAGTGCCCGACGAGCAGCCCGATCAGCAGCGATGCGAGCAGCACCCCGAGCAGGCCAAACAGGCCGGAGTAGCGACGCAGCGAGCCAAGCATGCCGGGAGGATCGGGGGGCGGCTGATAGCCGGCGGCGGAGGGCGCGCCGAGGATCGCCGTCGCGGCCGTCTGCTGGCCGAAACGGGGATGCTCGCCGAAGGCGAGTGTCTCCCGGCTTCGGTCGGCCTGGAGCACGTCCAGGAAGGCAAGGCGCACGGGCGAGGCGGGACGCCCGCAGGCCAGGCAGTAGCGCTGGTCGGGGGCGAGCGGGGCGCCGCATCCGGCGCAGGCGGCGGTGGGCGCGCCGTCGGTGGAGGTGGGAAGGGGGATCACGTCCATGGGAGCCTCCACGAGGACCTCACCCAAACGCGCCGCGGACGTAGTCGCGGGTGCGCGGGGCGCGGGGCTCCTCGAAGACCTGATCGGCGGTGCCGTACTCGACGAGGTCGCCGAGGTACATGAAGGCGACCTTGTCGGCGACGCGGCGGGCCTGGGCGAGGTTGTGGGTGACGATCACAACCGCGAGATCGCGGCGCAGCTCGTGGATCAGCTCCTCGATCACACCTGTCGAGATCGGGTCGAGCGCCGAGCAGGGCTCGTCCATCAGCAGCACCTCGGGCCGCGGCGCGATCGCGCGGGCGATGCACAGCCGCTGCTGCTGGCCGCCGGAGAGACGCAGCGCGGGCCGGTGCAGATCGTCGGCGACCTCGTCGTAGAGGCCCGCGCGCCGCAGCGCGTCCACGACGAGCGGCTCGAGCTCGGGCCGGCGGGGCCGGCGACGGGACTGCTCGCGCAGCGCGAAGGCGACGTTGTCGAAGATCGACATCGGGAAGGGGTTGGGCTGCTGAAAGACCATCGCCACGCGGGCGCGCAGGGCGGTGTCTTCGAGGTCGTGGACGTCCTCTCCGTCGAGCAGGATCTGCCCTCCCCGACGGGCGCCCGGGGTCAGCTCGGTGAGCCGGTTCAGGGTGCGCAGCAGAGTCGTCTTGCCGCAGCCGGAGGGCCCGATCAGGGCCAGCACCTCGCCCTGGTGGATCGAGAGGGAGACCGAGCGCACGGCGTTGGCGCCACGCCGGCCCAGGGTGGAGGCGCCGCCATAGGAGACGCTGACGTCCTCCAGCCGCAGCCGCTCGGGACCGGCGGCGCCGGCAACCGGGCGCAGCGCCTCGCGCTGCTCGGGAGGCCGCACGGGCTCGGGGGGCCGGTCGAGCACGATCGTGCGCACGGGGGGCACGTGATCGGTCCCAAACGGGGATGTGGAGAGGGTCGCGTGCTCGGGGGGATCATCCGCGTGAGGAGTGTGGGCGCGAAGCGTGTGGGCGCGTGGCCTCGTGCCACGCGTCGACGGTGGTGGAGCCTGCGAAAGCTGCTGGAACTCGCTCATCGAAGCACCTCGGATCGATTCCTCACTATCCACACTATAAAGACTGAAACGGTGTTGGGGAGCATCTTTAGACAATCCCCTCGACGGCGGTGACAAAGCCGCTGGAGCGGGCCTGGGCGCGGCTGATCCGTTCGACCACGAGGTTGAGCGCCAACACGAACAGCATCAGCACGAAAGCGGCGGCGTAGGCCTTCTGCGGCGCGCCGCCTTCGCCGGCGGGGGAATTTTCGTAGATGTAGCTGGTGAGCGTCGAGCCGAGGCCTTTCAACACGCCCAGCACCGGAGCGCCTCCCGGCTGGGGCGAGATGCGCAGCGTGCTGCCGAGCAGCACGATCACGATGGCGGTGTCGGCGATGATGCGGCTGACGCCGAGCGTAACGCCGGTGGCGATGTTGGAGCGCACCCCCGGCAGCAGCACCCGGCGGATCGTGGCGATGCGGGTCTTGCCGAGCGCGAAGGCGGCCTCGCGCATGTGGGAGGGCACGGTCTGCAGGCCGTCGCGGACGGTGACGAATATCGGGGGCAGCGCGATCAGCGACATCATCGCGCCGGCGGCGAGGAACGAGCGGCCGGTGACGCCGCCGCCTTCGGCGGTTTCGGAGGCGAAGGAGAGGAGATGCAGCTGGAATATCGCCAAGCCGAAGAAGGCGATCACGATGTCGGGGGTGCCGGCGACGATCTCGATGCCGGATTCCACAACCCTCGCCAGCCAGTTCGGACGCCCGTACTCGACGATCCACAGCGCCGAGCAGATCGCCAGCGGGGCGGCGATCGCAACGCCGATCACCGTCAGCAGCATGGTCCCGAGCAGCGGATCGAGGAAGCCGCCCGAGCCGGCCTGGGTAAGGCTCGCCTGGGGACGGCTGAAGATCAACTCCGGGCTTAGGTATTGGATGCCGCGATAGCCCATGTAGAGGACGATCGCGGCGGCGATCGCGCACAGCGTGAGGCCGGCGGCCCAGGCGGCGAGCAGCAGCAGGCGATCGCTCCAGCGCCAGGTGCGCATCGAAGAGCCCCGCCCGCGGCGCGGGCCGATCCCCGATCGATCGGCGGCCGAAATCGGGTGGGAGACGAGCGTGCTCATCCCCGGGTCTGGTACTTGCGCATGGGCAGCTTGATGAGATACCCGCCGACGGAGAGGGCGAAGGCGGAGAACAGCAGCAGCAGCGCGCAGGCGTAGAGGGCGGCGCTGAGCGCGGGGGCGCTGGTGCCTTCGTGGTAGTCGACGATCGTGGAGGCGAGCGAGCGCAGCGGCTCGAACAGGAACGTCAGCCCGTCGCTCGGGCGGGGCGCGAAGAAGTTGGAGCCGGAGACCATCGAGATCACGATCGCCTCGCCCAGTGCGCGGGCGGTCGCGAGCACGGTGGCAGCTACGATCGCGGGCCGCACGGCGCGCAGGGTGACGGCGCGGATCGCGCGCATGCGGTTGACGCCAAGCGCCGCGGCGCCCTCGCGCCAGGCAGGTGGCACGGCGCCGAGCGCGTCGCAGGTGAGCGCGACCATGATCGGGGTGATCATCACGGCGAGCACGAGCACCGCGGGAGCGAGCCCGGCGCCGGTGAGCTGCACCGTCCCCTCCACCGAGGTGCGCTCGGAGGGGCTGATGATGTGGTTGTCGAAGAAGGGCACCAGCACGAGAATCCCGATAAGGCCCCAAACGACCGACGGAACGGAGGCCAGCAGGCGCACGACACGAACCGTCACCCGGCGCATCCGCAGGGGGGCGAGCTCGACGATGAAGACCGCGGAGAGCACCGAGAGCGGAAGCGCGAGGAGCACGGCGAGCGCGGTGATCAGCAGCGTGCCGTAGATGATCGGCCAGGCGCGAAAGTAAAAGGCCGAGGCGGGCGGGTGAGCGGAGGTGGCGAGCATCGTTTCGATCTGCGCCTTGAGGCTGCCGCCGGAGCCGAGCCAGCTGAGGCCGTTGTGAGCGAAGATCGGCCAGGCGCGCTGAGCGACCAGCGCGATCATCGCAAGCACGCAGAGGCAGGCGAACAACGCCACCGCGCCGAGCATTCGCTCGGCGCGGTGGTCAGGCCAGGGGTTGCGTAGACGGCTCAGCATGTGTTGACTGAACGAGAGAGGGCGCCGGTCGCTGTGGGCCGGCGCCCCGCCCTCTAGGACGTGGCTTTGATCGGAACCCACTGAGTCGAGATGATCTTGCGGGCGGCCTTGCTGGTCCTGACCCACGAGATGAACTTGCCGGCCGCGCCGGTGGCTTCGCCTTTGGTCACCTCGTAGAAGCGCGCGGTGGCGGTGTACTGCCCGGATGCGACGTTGGCACGCGTGCAGGCGACGCCGTTGTACGCGACCGGGTTGACGGTGCCCTGGTCGGCGCGGTAGTTGGAGAGGAAGCCGATCCCGCGAGGATCGTTGGCGACCTGCTGCTCGAGCGCCCCCTCGGAGGGCTCTTCGGCGGCAGTGCTGGCGACGGACTTGTTGGCGAGGAACAGCGTCTTGAAGTTGGTGAGCACGCCGGCCGTGGAGGTGCGGCTGATCAGGTCGATGGGCCCCGAGGCGGTGGCGCCGGGCACCTGGCTCCATTCCTTGTCTTTGGCCTCGAAGATCGCCTGGATCTGTGCTTCGTTGAGCGAAGGGAGGGTGTTGGACTTGTTGGTGACGATGCAGATCCCGTATTCGGCGATCGGGTAGAAGTCCAGGCCAGTGGGGTCGGTGGGCAGGGGATCGCGGGAGACGTCGGCGATCGTGACGCGGCCGGCGTCGACGTCGTTGACGCCGACGGTGGAGCCGCCCTGGGAGATCCTGAACGAGACCTTGTTGTGCTCGAGCTTGGTGTACTTGTGGGCGAGCAGCTGGACGAGTGGGAAGGAGGCGGTGGCTCCGCTGATCGTGATCACGCTCGTAGCCGAGGCGATCGCGGGCACCGCGGCCCCGATAAGGGTCACAGCCGCAAACGAAGCGGCGATACGGCGGATTCGATGCATGAGGGTGGGCCTCCGATTGGGATGTGTTGACAAGTTGACGGCGATCAGCCTACCATATTCTTCATAAACAAGATCGAGATTAGCTATTTTATCGAGATGATCAAAAACGTGGAGACCACAAAGATGCCCTCGCGCCGGACTAGCGCGCTCCTCGCGACCGCGATGCTCGCCGTGGGGATCGCGCTGGGGGCGCTGATCGGCCCCGGGCCGGCAGCCTCGCTGGCCAGCAGCTCGCGGGCGGCGGCAATCGGACGCGTGCTGGCGCTGATCGCACTGGGCTCGGGGACGAGCTCGGGCGGCAATCTCGCGCTCTCCTCCGGGGCGGCCAATCCGCCGGCGAGCACCCCCCAGCCGACGCCACCGACCACCAGCGAAACCGCCGCCGGAAGCGGGAAAGCGAGCGGTGGGGCGGGAAGCGCGTCCCCAACCCCCCGCCCCTCGACCTCCCCCTCCTCCAGCAAGGTGTCTCCCTCCTCCTCGACCACGCCCGCCGCGGGTGGGGAAGAAGAAAGCGAAAAGACACCCAAGCCAAAGCCGCTCCCCCCGATCGCCGACGCGTGGGTGATCGAGCTGCCCTACGGCGCAAGCCTCGAAAACGCGCTGAAGCAGAGCACGGCGGCGCCCTATCTGGACGGGCAGCTGCAGGGCGCGGGCACGGTGCTGAGCAACTACTCCTCGCTGGCGGCGGCACAGCTCGCCGGCGCCGCGACGCTGCTCTCGGGCCAGGTGGGCGCGAGCGTGACCACAGTCGCCCCGCCCCCGTGCACGGGCACCGCAGCGGGAGCCGCCTCGGGAACGACATCGGGCTCGGCGGCAGGCGCGCCCGCGTCGAGCACCAACCAGCCCGTCGCGACCGCAGCGTGTCCGTCGGGAGAACCAGCCGGTGTGCAGGCGGCGGACGCGTTCCTGCAGGAAGTGGTGCCAAAGATCGAGGCGAGCACCGCCTACAAAGAACACGGCCTGATCGTGGTCACATTCGGTGCGGCGAGCCAGCAGGGAGCGTCATCGAGCACCACGACGAGCGCGACCGCGGGGACGGGCGCAGAAGCCACCTACCCGGCAGGCTCGATCACGAGCACGCTCACCGCGGCGGGCGCTCCCGCCGGGGCGTTGCTGCTCTCGCCCTTCCTCAGCCATGTGGGCACGCGGAGCGCGAGCGCCTTCAACCCGCTCGCCCCCCACGAAAGCCTGGAAGCGCTCTTCCGGGCCAAAGCTCCGAGCTGAGACTCGGCTCCAACGACTTACCACCACCCCCAAGTCAATCCATCGTCATCGAACGGAGGCTGTATGCACTCACTGAAGTCGATTTATCGAAGCGCCCTGAAGTCCAATCGCCGCACCACCTGGTGGCTGACGGCGCTGATGGGGGCGATCGCGCTGTCGCTCGCGGCCCCAACCCTCGGCGCCGCGGCCGAACCGACCCCGGTGACGACAGCGCCACAGGCGGCGTCGAACCCGAACGACTACGAATGCGCCGGGCAGCTCGCGGCGGGCAAGGCCGAAGGCGAAGGCGCCGAAGGAACGCCGGTGCAGTACAAATTCAAATGCGACGGCCAGATCACTGGCTACCAGGTGCAGACGCAGGTGCCGATCACCGGCATCGAAGGCCAGCCGCAGGTCACCAACTACCTCGAAGCACCGCTGTCGGAAGCGTTCTCGTGCAGCGGCGCGTTCCCGGGGTACGCCCTGAACTGCGTGGGCGCCACCACCAAAGAAGCGTTCGAGCGGATCACCGGTCAATTCGAAATCGGCTGGAAGCTGTGCACCGAACCGCGCGTGGACGCGCTGTTGACGGTCACGTACGCATACCTGGAAAAGGGCGTGATCACGCAGGCGATCGCGGGGCCATTCGACCTCGGCCGCCCGGTGGGCTGCCCGACGACGAAGACATCGGGCAAGACGCGGCTGACGGCCTTCGAGGGCCCGGAACCGACGAAGAAGCACAAGAAGGGCAAGGGCAAGGGGAAGAAAGGCAAGGGCGGTACCAGCGGAAAAAGCACACACAAGAAGTAGGCTGGGCGGTCCATGTGGACCGCGTCGGCAACGAGATCCTGGAAGCGAGCGTGTGCCCTCGGCGCCCTCGCCTTCGCGGTGGCACTCCCGGGCTGTGGGTCGAGCAGCTCGGGAGCGCCCACGACGATCACCGACACCGCGGCGGTGTCGTCGCTCGCCAGAAGCTGTCCCGCCGCGGCGTTGGAAGCGATCGAAGGGGTCGCGCAGCGCGTCTACCAGGAGTCGGCGAGCGGGCGGATCGTGGCCGAGGCGCTGGAACGCCTGAAGAGCTCGAGCGCGCTTGTGCAGGCCGTCGAAGGCGACGACCGCGCCGCGGCGCACCGCGTTCTGGAGGAACTGATGCTCAACCAGATCGTCAGCGTGCGCGTCACGCGCGACGGGCGCACGCTGACAAAGATCGAACGGGCAGCGGGGATCGCGCCGCGCAGCGAGCCGCTCGTCAACGCCCTGGGCCAGACGGTCGGCGAAGCGACGGTGTCGGTGCAGGGAGCCAACGGATATGCGCAGACGGTCAGCGGCCTGCTGCACGCGCAGGTGCTCGTGCGCAGCGGCGGGCGTCAGCTGACCGCAACGCTGCATCCGGCGCCCAAGCTGGCGCCGGGCGAGCGCGAACTCAGCTACCGCGGACAGAGCTACCGCGTGGACGCGTTCGCCGCCAGCGCGTTCCCCGACCGACCCGCGAGCATCGCGCTGCTGGCGCCCAGCGCCTCGGTCGCGGCCGTGTGCGCCAGGCGGGACGCCACCGCGGCGCAGGCACAGGCGGCGACGTACGGGCTGGTCGCCGAACGGGTGTACTACGCCGAGCACGAAGGCAGCAAAGCGGAACTGCTGCTGCACTACGCCGAGCGCTCGCGGCCGTTCCGCGAAGCGGTGCTGGCCGGCAACGCGACGGCGACGCGCGCGGCGATCATCGGCTTCTTCCGCAGCCACCTGCACATCGTGCGCGTGCGCGTGATCCGCGGGGGCAAGCTGCTGTTGGACGTGGGCGGGCCCCACGTGTTGGCGCCGATCCCCGGCGTGATCCGCAACGCCCGCGGCCAGGTGGCAGCCCACTTCGTGATGGCGATCCAGGACGACCTCGGCTTTCAGATCCTCGCGCACGCCTTCACCGGCGCGCAGGTGGCGATGCGCGAGGGAACGCGCCAGGTGATGGGCTCGCTGAGCCCCGGCCCCGTCACGATTCCGAGGCGGGGCAGAGTGGTGTATCGCGGCGTGCCCTACCAGGCGTACTCGTTCATGGCCGAAGCCTTCCCCTCCGGCCCACTGCGCATCTCGCTGCTGTTCGCGGAAGGCTGAGCCCTCACTCGTCGGCCGCCGCAGACGGCCAGGGGTGGGCGGGTGGGATCAAACGAGGCTCGTGGTCATCCGCTCGACTTCCTCCATCGAGGTGAGGCCGGCGCGGACCTTCTCGACGCCGTCGTCGCGCAGGCGGCGCATCCCCTCGCGGGTGGCGGTGGCGGCGATCTCGTCGACCGAGGCGTGTTGCAGAACCATGGTGCGGATCGCTTCGCTGACGGTCATCACCTCGTAGAGCCCGACGCGCCCCCGGTAGCCCGAGCCCGAGCAGCGCGAGCACCCGGCCGGAGCGTAGGGCTGCTCATCGAGTCCGTATTCGTCGAGCACCGACTCGGGCAGCGTCGCCAGACGCTTGCAGTGCGGACACAGCTTGCGCACCAACCGCTGCGCCACCACGCAGTCGACCGCGGAGGAGATCAGGAAGGGCTCGATGCCCATGTCGATCAGCCGCCCGAGCGCGGAGGGGGCGTCCCGGGTGTGCAGCGTGGAGAGCACCATGTGGCCGGTGAGCGCGGCCTCGACCGCGATGTGGGCGGTCTGGCGATCCCGAATCTCACCCACCATGATCACGTCGGGATCGGCGCGCAGCATCGAGCGCAGGCCGGTGTCGAAGGTGACGCCCGCCTTGGGGGCGACCTGCATCTGCTTGATCCCGGCGATCCGCGACTCGACCGGGTCCTCGATCGTGAGGATCGAGCGGGCGCCGTCGTTGAGCGCCCCGAGCGCGGCGTACAGCGTGGTGGACTTCCCCGACCCGGTGGGCCCGGTGACGAGCACCGCGCCGTGGGGACGGCGAACCGCGTGCGCGAAGCGTTCGTGCTCGTCGGGCTGCATCCCCAGCGATTCGAGGTCGCTGACGACCACGCCTTTGTCGAGGATGCGCAGCACCGCCCCCTCGCCATAGACGAGCGGAAGCGTCACGACACGGATGTCCACGCGCCGGCCCTCGACGTTCAACGCGAGGCGGCCGTCCTGCGGGGCGCGCCGCTCGGAGATGTCGAGGTCGGCCATGATCTTGATGCGCGACACCATCCCGGCGGCCATCCGGCGGCGCACGGTGGCGGCGGGGTAGAGCATCCCGTCGACGCGCAGCAGCACGCGCGTGTCCGCTTCTTCGGGGTTGATGTGGATGTCGGAGGCGCCCTGCTGTACCGCCTGGGCGATGATCGAATGCACGAGCTTGATCACCGGGGCATCCTGGTCGGCCTCCTCGGAGAGCGGGGTGGTGAGCGCCTCGTGGCCCTCTTCGCCCTCCACCACCCCATCCCCGATCTCCTCGATCGCGCCCGCCAGCCGCCCGAGACGCGAGGCCAGCAGCCGCACGTCCTCCGCGGAGGTCGCCGCCACCCTGACCCGGCGACTGGTGATCATCGCGATGTCGTCGATGCTGAGGATGTTGGTGGGGTCGGCCATCGCCAGCAGCAGCGCCCCGTCCTCCATGAAGCGCACCGGCACCGCCTGGTAGCGCTTGATCGCCTCGGCGCTCAGCAGGTTGACGGCGCCCATGTCGGGCTCGAACACCGACAGGTCGATGTAGTCGAGACCGAAGCGTTCGGCGACCACGCGGGCGAGCTGGTCTTGGCGCAGGACACCCTGCTCCACCAGCACCTGCCCGGTGGGCTTGCGCTGCGAGCGGGCCGCCGCGACGGCCAGCTCGACCGCCGCGCGATCGGCAAAGCCGAGGTCGACGACCACCTCGCCGATGCGCCTGACCGAGCGGCCCGGGCGCAGCGGCGAGCTGAGCCCGTTCGCGGGGGCGCCCGCGGGCGCGGGGGAGCCGAGCTCCGCTGCGGGATGCGCCTCGGGAGGGGAGATGCCGAGCCCGTTGGTGGGTGCTCGTTCGGGCGCCGGCAGGTCGAGCCCATTGGCCAGTGGCTGTGCTTGTGGGAGCACATCTCCGATTTGCTCGTGCTCGGGCGCATGGAGCCCATTGCCGGGCGGGGGCTCCAGGAGCGCAGTTGCGGTAGGGCGCTCGAGAACCGCGGTAGCCGCAGCAGGAGTGGGTGCAGATGGCAGGACCGGCGATTCGGGTGCCACGGGGGCGGCGACCGCGGGCTCGGGTACGGAGAGCTCAGCCGCCACGGGCGCCGGGGCGGCGGAAGAGGGAACGGGGGGCTGCGGCGTGGGACTCGGCGTCTCGGCGTCCGGCGCCCCGCGTCGGCGTCGAAACCAACTCATCGTTACCTAATCGGCATCAGAGCGGTGCCGCTTGACCGTAGTCGGCCTCGGTCCGAGGGCCTCGGATCGGGTCCCCGGGGCGGCAGCCGGTCGGTAGCGATCAGGGACCGTGCTCGAAAGAGCTCTTCAGGTGGGCGTCGAGCGCGTTGCAGCGGTACAGGGCGATCGCCTCGGAGGAGGCGAAGCGCTGGCCGGGCAGCGCCTCGGGGCCGTGGTGGGCGAGGATGCAGTGCTCGAGCGCCAGGCGGCGCGGCGCCGGCAGCGAGGCGGGGTAGCGCGGCGCGAGCAGGCGCAGGCCGAGCTCGACATGCCCCAACAGCCGCCCCTCCTCGCCGCGGGCGATCTCGGCGCCGTAGGTGAACTCGCGGGTCTTGCCGATGTCGTGCAGAAGCGCGGCCGCCAACAGCAGGTCGCGGTCGAGGCGGGGGTGCAGCGCGCACAGCTCCAGCGCCAGCGTGGCGACCGCGACGGTGTGCTCCAAGAGGCCGCCGAGATAAGCGTGGTGGCTGCCCGCCCCGGCCCGCCCGGAGCTGCCGGCGCGGGTGGCCGCGGGCAGCGAGCAGGGCGCCCGGCGCAGCTCGCAGCGCAGCTCGGAGTCGCCGAGCACACGCTCCAGCAACACCCGCAGCCCGGGTTCGTACAGCTCCCGCGTGAGGTGCTCGAAGAAACCCTCCAGCTCGTCGAGATCGCGGTGGGAGGCGGGCAGGAAGCCGGCCGGATCGGACTCGGCGCCCTCGGCCCGGGCGATCGTGCGCAGGCCGATCTGCAGCTGATCGCGGAAGCGCTCGACGCAGCCCTCCACGCGCACGAGGTCGCCTCGCTCGAAACGCCCGGCGAGCAGATCGGCGTCGCGGAAGGCGCGCGCGAGGATCGAGCCGGTGCGGTCGCGCAGCTCGACCGTCAGGTAGGGGGTGCCGGCGCGCGAGAGCTGGCGCTCCTTGCGCGAGCACGCGAACACCCCCGCGACCTCCTGCCCATCGCGCAGCGTGGCGACCGTCGGGGGCTCCTCCTGTGGGGAAGACATCACCGCATGATGTACGGTGAAGCGGATGCAGCCACTGATCTGGGATCGCCGCCCGACGGGCCTGCGGGCTCCGGCGATGGTGTGCGCCTTCGAGGGCTGGAACGACGCGGGCGACGCGGCCTCCTCGGCGATCGCATATCTCAGCCGGGCGCTGGAGGCGGAGCGCTTCGCGCACGTCGACACGGAGGAGTTCTACGACTTCCAGACCAACCGCCCCCGCATCCGCCTGTCGGCGGACGGGGAGGACTCCACGCCCACCCGCCGCGAGATCGAGTGGCCGTCGGTGGAGATCTACGGGGCAAGCGTCCCCGGCGCCCCGCGCGACCTGGTGCTGGTGCAGGGAGTCGAGCCGTCGCTGCGGTGGCGCACGTTCAGCGCCCTGATCGTCGAGCTTGCGGAGGCGTTGAGCGTGGGCATGGTGATCACCGTGGGGGCGCTGCTGGCGGATGTGCCCCACACGCTGCCGGTGGCGATGACCGGCTTCGCGTCGGATCCGGCGTTGATGGAGCGCCTCGGGACCACCGGCCGCCCCGCCAGCCGGTATGAGGGGCCCACGGGGATCGTGGGCGTCCTGCACAGTGCCGCCGGCGATGCGGGCCTGCCCTCGATGAGCCTGTGGGCGAGCGTCCCCCACTACGTCGCCGCGGCCCCCTGCCCCAAGGCAGCGCTGGCGCTGGTGCAGCGCCTGGAGGAGCTGGTGGGCGTGTCGGTCGACCTGGGCGAGCTGGAGGACGCAGCCGCCAACTACGAGCGCCAGGTGGGGTTGGCGGTGTCGAGCAACCCGGAGGTACAGGCGTTCGTGGAACGCCTCGAGCAGGATGCCGAAAGCGATGGGGAGGACGACGAAGAGGGGGAAGGCGGGCGCTGGGGAGCCGAGTGGGGGCCGATCTCGCCCGATGACCTGCCCTCGGGAGAGCGGCTGGCGAGCGAGTTTCAGCGCTTCCTGCGCCAGCAGGGCGATCAGAAGCCTCCGAAGTAAAGAGCCGCCGGCCTGCGCCGGTCATCTCCGCAGGATCAGCGAGCGGCGAGCACTCTCAGACACCGTGGGAGCCTTGAAAGGGTCGGCGGGGCGGCTGGTGGGCCGCCCCGCCGACTGAGGGAGGAGAGGGTCCTACTCCTGCCGGCGAGGTATGAGGCCGGCAGACTCTCCCGCGCCCGTGGTCTCCTCGACCCGAGGCGGGGGAAGCTCGTTGCGCCGTGCTCAGACCAGGCTGAGCACACGCTCCTGCACGCGGCTGGCGAGGTCGGCGCCCTCCTCTAGGCGCGTGCGCAGCGCATCTTCGACCTGGGCCTGGGTCTTGCCGATCTGCGACTGGGTCTGCTCGACTTTGGAGGTCACGTCTTTGGTCAGGCGCTCGCGCTGCCGATCGAGCTCGCGACGGCGCTCACGCAGTTCGCGCTCGACGCGAGTGCGGGTCTTGCGAACCTCGCGCTCCATGCGCGTGCGAGCGGCGCTGCCGCGATGCTCGAACCTCCGTAGCTGACTCTGCGCCTTGGTGGGAGACGAATAGGTGGAGATCGCGTCGGTCACGCTCGACACGACCCGCTCGCGGGCGAGCAGGGCAGCCCCGACGGGGATCAGGACGGCCCGTTCGGCGTAGTCGCCGACGAGGTCGGTGGTGCTGCGGGTGGAGTTGGCGCGAGCGGCGCCGCGGCCGGCCGAGCCTCGGGCACCCGCGCGGGTGCCGGCGGCCTTGCTTTTGGACGCGCCGCGTGAGCGCGCCGCGGTGGCGCGGGCTTTGGACGCGCCTTTGGAGGCCGTGGCTTTGGCTGAGCTTGGGGCTTTGGGTGAGACGGGTGTGGTCATGTCAGGCATGTGGAGGGGTCTCCTGTTGGTCATGTTCCCCTCGGGGAGGAATCGATGGGTACGTCCGTTCTATGCGTCCGGCAGTGGCCGTAACGAACATATGTTTGTACCCTGCACTCCCGAGATCGTTACACCGGGAGCTTAGCACGATGTGAAGTCGGCGTAAAAACTAGCCTTGTGCCAGCAGAGCTTGTAACACACGGAACATGTGTTCGTTCTCACGCCACGCGCGCGAGCCACAGCTCGGGAGCCTGCAGCTCGGCGGCGGTGGGGAGATCGTCCGCGGAGCGCCAGGCGCGCGCCAGCGCCGCAGGCCCGCCGGCGAGGACCACGGCGTCGCAGAAGCGACGGCCCTCGTCGTACTGGCGCAGCTTCAGCTCCAGGCCCAGCAGCCGCTCCAGCACCCGCCACGGCAGCCCACGATGCTCGCGGCGACGGGTCATCGCGGCGCGCAGACGCGGCAGCGAGGGCAGCACCTCGGCACCGACGGCGTCCATCACGTGCTCGGCGTGACCCTCCACGAGCGACATCGTCGCCTGCAGGCGCTCCACCAGCTGCCAGCGCTGCTCGCCGAGCGTCAGGCGCACCAGTTCCCCGTGGCGCAGACGTTCGGCGAACGCGCGAGCGTCACCGGCGCCGGGGAGCCGCATCAACGCGCTGAGCGACACCGTCACCTGCAGGCCCTCGATCAACTGCCGCATGATCCCCGCGAGGTGCTCACGCAGCCACGGCGCCCCGGAAAACTGGACGGCGTGGGTGATCTCGTGGATCGTCACCCACACCAGCAGCTGCTCGCTGTCCACCTGCATCGTGCGCGCGGCCTGCGCGAGGTTGGGCGCCACCAGCAGCAGGCGCGGCGCGACCGTGGGGTCGAGCAGGGCGAGGTCGTACTGGCCCAGCACCCGTTGGGAGAGCATGCCCGCCATCGCCCCCACCTGCGCCCCCAGCAGCAGCCCGCCGGCGGCGCCGAGCGCGTCGTACAGCGGCCCGAGGTCCTGTCCCGGGCGTTTCCAGCTGAAGCGCATGCGGCGGGCGGAGCGGCCACCCGGGCCGAGCCCCTCCGCGGCCAGCGACTCGAGCACCGGGCGCATCGTCTGCAGGTTGGCGGCGATCCAGCTGGAGCGATCGACCGCTTCGAGGGGGGGCAGCCGCTCGGGGAGCTCAAGGCCGGAGTACTCGCTCACGCGGCGGGCAAACTGCAGCGCCAGCGGCTGCACGGTCTCACCGAGGATTAGGTCCCGCCCGCCCGGCGGGCTGTCAGTCCCGGGGGATCCGGCGATCAGATCCCCCACGCGCTGCGCGGTGCTCCAGTCGATGGCGTCCACACTTGGAGGGTAGAGCCCATACCCATATCCTCTTGATCGGTGCCCTCCTCGCTCGACGACCAACAGGACGTGCCCTGGCTCGAAAGCCCCGCGGACACGGCAAATCGAGCACCCGGCCAGCAGAGCACACCCCATCCGATCGAGCGCCTGCCGCGGGAGGACCGCGGGGAGCGTGCGGCGCGGCGCGCACAGCTGCTGCAGCGGGCGGAGGTGCGAGACGTGCTGGCGTGGATGCGTCTGCTCGTCGACCCGCGGGACGCGGCGGCGGCGGTGCGCGCGCTGGCGCGTCCCCCGATCGAGCTGCGCCAGGTCGATCTGGCGCGGGTGATCCAGATCGTGCGCCGCCAGCGCCTGGACGTCGTGGCGGCGCTGGCGACCGCGATGGAGTCTCCACAGCTGCCGCCCGAGGCGCGCGAGCGGGTCGGGCGCTTCCTGGAACTGCACCGCTGGGCGGCCGGGGGGCTCGACACGGTGCGGGCCGACCTGTTCGTGGGGCGTCTGATCGAGCGCCTGGGCCTGCGCCGCCGGCAGCTGCTCGCCGCGGACGGCGAGGACGCGCAGCGGTTGGCCGGCCTGGCGGGGCTGTGCGAGTTGGCGGAGGAGTTCGTGGGCTCCTCGCCCCGGCCGACGGCGCGGGCGCTGGCGATCCACCTGACGGCGGCATCGGAGCAGGGACGGCAGGAGGAGGCGGCATCGGCGGCGAAGCGCCGGGACGAGCCACCGGCGGCGCCCGCAGGACCCGAGGCAGCCGAGGAGACGCTGCAAACCACCCTGCGGATGATGCGCGAGGAGGTGCTGGGGGATGTCGCGCGGATCGCCGGGCGCCTCGGGGAGCTGCGGCTGGACACCGAGCTGGACGTCTCCCACGGAGTGGTGAGATACCTGGAGCTGCTCAAGCTGGCGGCGCTCGCCGAGCGCCCCGCGGGGGAGGTGGCGGACGCTGCGCTGCAGGACGTGAATGCGCGCCTGCGCGCGGCGATGACGCCGCTGCAGCGGGAGATCTACGAGAGCTCGCCGCTGGATGAGCTGCTGCGCGAGGAGCCCTCCGGCGCCGATCCGCGCGGGGGCGAGCAGGGCGAGCGACGCGGCCGCAACGCGCGCGCGGCGGCGGTGGCGGCGCGCGACGAGCCGACGCTCGAGGCGTTCCTGCCCCGCAAGGGAGACGGGCTGGTGCTATCGGCCTCGGATGTCGAGACGTATCGCGGCTGCCCCCTGAGATACAAGTTCGCACGGGTCCTGAAAATCCCCACCGAGCAGACGATCCACCAGCGCTTTGGGATCGTGGTGCACCAGGTCCTGGAACGCTTCCACGCGTCCGCGGATACCGAGGGGCGTGGTGGGGAGCGCGATGGCGAGCTGGAGACGGGAGATGGAACGCGGGGGACGGGAGATGGAGAGCTCGAGACGAGCGGTGGAGCGCAGGAGACGAGGGATGGAGCGCAGGGGACGGGCAACGGAAGGCAGGGGACGCTTGCGGAGCTGCTGGGGTTGCTCGACGTGGCGTGGCAACGGAGCGGGATGGGGAATGGAGCGCAGGAACGCGAACTGCGTCAGAAGGCGCAGAGGGCGTTGACCCGCTATCACGAGCGCCTGCGGGAGGAACCGGCGCAGCCGAAGTGGTTCGAGCGCCCGTTCGCCTTCGACCTGGGGCCCCACCACGTGCGCGGGCGGGTCGATCGCGTGGACCGCCTCCCCGAGGGTGGGTGGGAACTGATCGACTACAAGACCGGGTACGCCAAAACCGCGGAGGAGCTGGGCGGCGATATCCAGCTCTCGCTGTACGCGATCGCGGCGCGTGAGGCGTGGGGCCTCACGGACACGCGTCAGGCCTACTACTACGTGCTCGACGACCGCAAGGTGCCGGTGCCCGCGGACGCGGGCACCGGGGAGTGGGTGAGGCAGGCGGTGCTGGACGCCGGGGCGGGGATTCTCGCGCAGGACTTCGAGCCCACCCCCTCGCCCACGGCGTGCGCGCACTGCGACTACCGCATCGTGTGCCCCGCGGCGGAGCGGTAGCCGAGTTCTGCGAAGATGGGCTCGTGCCCACGCGCGAGCAGATCACGAAGGCCCTGGAGGCGGTGATCGACCCCGAGCTGCGCCGCTCGATCGTGGAGCTCGAGATGGTGCGCTCGGTGGAGATCGGCGCCAATGGCGTGGTCGACGTGACTGTGTCGCTGACCACAGCGGGTTGCCCGATCCGCGGCCACTTCCAGACCGCGGTCG
This sequence comes from Solirubrobacteraceae bacterium, assembly GCA_035948945.1. GTDB lineage: Bacteria > Actinomycetota > Thermoleophilia > Solirubrobacterales > Solirubrobacteraceae > Palsa-744. The sequence continues at coordinate 13,658 of DASZIQ010000013.1, read as the reverse complement.
CGCAGGCGGTGGGAGCGCTGGAGGGGGTAGGTCACGTGAACGTCTTCTTCGACGTGCTCTCCGACGCCGAGAAAGCCGCGCTGCGCGAGCGGCTGGGGCGCGCGAGCCTGCCCGAGGGGGCGCTGGCGCAGGTGCGCAACGTGGTGTGCGTCGGCTCGGGCAAGGGCGGCGTGGGCAAGTCGACGCTGACGGCCAACCTCGCGGCGGCGCTGAGCGCGGAGGGCAAGCGCGTCGGCGTGCTCGACGCGGACGTGTGGGGCTACTCGATCCCGCGCATGTACGGGCTCGGCGCCACCCGGCCGCCGGTGTCGGCGCAGCGCAAGATCGTCCCGCTGGAGGCGCACGGCGTGAAGGTGATGTCGATCGGCTTCTTCGTCGAGGAGGACGCCGCGGTGGTGTGGCGCGGACCGATGTTGCACAAGGCGCTCACGCAGTTCCTGCAGGATGTCGAATGGGGCGCCCTGGACTACCTGCTCGTCGATCTGCCCCCCGGTACCGGCGACGTCTCGATGACGCTCGCACAACTGCTGCCGCAGGCGCAGTTCATGATCGTCACAACGCCGCAGCCGACCGCGCAGAAGGTCGCGCGCCGCTCCGCGCACATGGCGCACAAGGTCGATCTCGAGATCGGCGGCGTGATCGAGAACATGTCGAGCTTCACCACCCCCACGGGCGAGCGCTTCACGATCTTCGGCGAGGGCGGCGGCCAGGAGCTTGCCGACGAACTCGATGTGCCGCTGCTCGGCAGGGTGCCGCTGACGATGCCGCTGCGCGAGCACGCCGACAGCGGCGTGCCGCTTGTGGTCCACGACCCCGACGACCCCGCCTCCCAAGCGATCCGCCAGATCGCCCGCGGCCTGATCGCAATGGCCCCGCTGGAACTGCCGGTGCTGAGCGGCGACGCCACCACCAACGGCGGCGAGGCGGCCGCGGCTCCCCCGCCGCCGAGCGCCCAGCCGGTGGGCATGTCGCTGCCGATGGCCTGAGGCTGAGAAGCCGCGCCCCATTGGGTGGGGCCCACCCACCAGGAGGCCCCACGCCCACCGCCGTCGCGGGGCACGGAGGCCACGCGCCCATTACCTTGACGCCCTCACCGACCCGCGCGGACGATCCCTATGCCTCGCAAAAGGACGCCACCCCGCGCGGGCGGCAGACGCTACCTGCTGTTGGCGAAGTACTCGGCGTTGATCTGGGTGTACTTCTGCCACTCCTCCGGCAGCTGGTCCTCGGCAAAGCAGGCGTCCACGGGGCAGGCCTCCACGCAGGCGTCGCAGTCGATGCACTCATCGGGGTCGATGTACAGCATCTCGGCGGCGTCATACCCAGGCTCGTCGGGCGTCGGGTGGATGCAGTCCACCGGGCACACCTCGACGCAGGAGTTGTCCTTGGTGCCGATGCACGGCTCTGCGATCACGTAGGCCATTCGCTTCCTTCTCGAGTCGTTGGCTGCTTGCAGGGGAGCAGCGAATATTAGCGGCGTCCCCGCGCGCGCCTCCCCGGGCCGGCCCCAGCGTTCATGCTCCGCCGGACGGCCGGGTCAGGCCTGCTTGGGACCGTAGTGGTGGGGCCGGGGCAGCGGGCAGTAGTCCTGGGCGCCCGCCGCCGTCGAGTTGCCGATCCGCACCCACACCCCGGTGCCGTCGTCGAGTTTGATGCAGGGCGTCACTTCATGAGGTTCGATCTTGCCGTGCGCCAGCGTCGCTTCGCTGGGGCCCTGCGCCGGCTTGCCCATCAGTGGTTCGAGGCCCGCGACCTGCGCGAGCGCGGTGACCCCGCCGTTGGAGAAGTCCGGTTCGGTTCCCTGCGCCGGAGACCACGTGAGCACACGCACACCCTCGTGGCGCAGCGCCTGCAGCATCCCGAGCAGGTCGCCATCCCGTTCCGGCCCCGCGACGAGGAAGCTGCTCCCGTAGAGCATGACGGTTCCCGGCGACTCCAGCGCACCGTTGGAGGGTGCGAAGGTGATCGTCTTCGGCGACCCCACGCCGAAGGTGGCCCCGAGCGTGCTCGCGATCACCGCCGCGACGAGCGCCGCCGTGCCAAGCGCCCGCCACCGGCCTCTGAGGCTCGCGATCCAGCCCCCCGCGAACACCGCGGGATAGATCAGCAGCGGCATCCCGTAGCGTGTGTCGTGGAAGTAGGTCTCGGTCAGGAGCGCCCACGCCACGAACGAGCCGACCGCCAGCTCGGGCGCCAGGCGGCTGACCGGGCGGCGGCGCACGAACCCGCGCATCAGCCACAGCCACCCGATCGCCGCCAGGAGGAACAGCGGCACCATGAACTGCGTGTTGACCATCACCCAGAAGTACCACTCCAGGTTCGCGCTCGACAGGCGCGGCGGTGCGATGCCGCTGGGACTGTAGCCCCCTCCCGCCGGGATCGCGCTCGAGGGCGCAGTCGCCTGATCCCCGATCCCTTTGATCACGGAGAGCTCGGCGATATACCAGGGCAGGGCGAGCGTGAGTGCGATCGCGCCGAACAGGACGAGGCCGCGCCAGGCCGGTCGGCCGCCTCGCACCGCCGTTACAAGCACCATACCGAGGACGAAGATCGGGAACGGCTCCTTGGTGAGCATGCCGAGGCCGCACGCCACGCCCGCGACGGCGCACACTCGCAGCTTGGAGAAGCCCTCGGTCGCGATGATCAGCCAGGTCGAGACCGCCACCATCGCGGTCTCCGGGGCATCGGTCATGAACACGTGGAACTGCGAGGTGATCAGTGGCGAGCCGAGTGCGAAGACGACCGCCAGCAGGCCCGCGAGCGGGCCGAACGCGAGCCGTCCGACCTTGTAGCAGCCGAGCGCCAGCAGCGTCGCGAACACCAGATTCTCGGTTATCACCATCGACGGGATCCCGAGGCCGCCGATCAGGATTCCCAGCGAGCCGACCAGATACGCGAACGGTGGGTACGGGGCCGAGAGCGTGAGCGCCGTGCCGATGTGCCCGGCGCCGAGTTCGTGGTAGACATTGATCCCGAGGCTGAGATGCAGTCCGGCGTCGAAGATCGGGATGGCGCGGTTCACCGAGACCCACCAGCAGGTGATGCCGATGAACAGGGCGGTGACCCCAATCGCGCCCCACGCGGGAGCCGGCCAGCCGAGCGCCGCGAGCCGCGCGAAGGGCCTGCCGCGGCCACGGAGCCGCAGAGCTCGGGTTTCGGTCGCCATCACGCCAAGGTAGCCTCCGATGTCGACTGCTGCAACAATTTCGAGCTCTTTGTTTCTGACGTCGAGGGGCACGCACGGCCGCCCGTCACCGGCCCCTCGCGGCGCAGGCGGCTGTCCTGGATGCGCCATGTGGTCGATGCCCGCCCACCCGTCCCGGAGTCGGCCGGTCCGCTAGGTTGAGCGCGATGCTGCTGCTGACCGGCGCCACCGGCCAGGTGGGCTCCGCGCTCCTGGGTCGCCTGCTCGCCGACGGGGCTTCGGTGCGCTGCCTGGTGCGCGACCCTCGCCGCCTGGGCGCCACGCGGGTGCGGGTGCAGATCGCGCTCGGCGACCTCGCCGACCCGCCATCGTTCCGCAACGCGATGCGGGGCGTGGACACGGTGGTGCACCTCGCCGCCGCGATCCGCGACCAGCCGCGCGGCTCGATCGAGGAGCTCGGGGGTATCGCCACGTGGCGTATGGTCCAGGCCGCCGAGCGGGCGGGCGTCGAGCGCTTCCTGTTCTGCTCGGCGCTCTCCGCCTCCACCCACAGCCGCGCGCGCTTTCTGCGCGCCAAGGCGCTAGCCGAGCAGGCAGTCCGCGAGGCGGGGATGCGCTCGGTCGTCTTCTCCCCCTCGATCGTGTACGCCCCGGGGGATCGCTGGCTGACGCTGCTGGAGCGACTCGCGCTGCTGCCGGCGATGCCGATGTCGGGCGGCGGTCGCGCGCTCTACCAGCCGATCTGGGCCGAGGACGTCGCGGACTGCACGATGGCAGCGCTGCGCACCCCCGAGCTCGCCGGATCGTTCGAGCTGGCGGGGCCGCAAACCCTCAGCCACGAGCAGATCGTGCGGGAAGTGCTGCACGCGCTGCGCCGCAACCGGCCGCTCGTCCACGTACCCGCTCCGGTGGTGGCCCGCGGCTTGCGCCTCCTGGAGGCCGCCGCGGGCACGCATGCGCCCGCCACCTGGGACGAGGCGGAGCTGATGGAGGTTTCGATGGTTTCCGCGCGGGGATGCGTCGATGCCGAACGGCTCGGGGTGCAGCCGCAGCCGATGGGGGCGGTGTTGAGCTCGCTATGACACCGCGAGCTCAGGCCGGCGCTCGGCCCAGGGACGCGCGGCTTCGAGCTGCGTGGCGAGCGACAGCAGCAGCCCCTCCTGCGCGGGGCGCCCCACCAGCTGCACTGCCAGCGGCAGTCCGTCTTCGCCGTGGAACAACGGCAGCGAGATGCCCGGCTGGCCGCTGGCGTTGAACACCGGGGTAAACGGCGTGAACAGGCCCGAGCGGGTGAAGGTCGCCATCGGGTTGGGCGCCGCGGGATCGAGCGTACCGAGCGGGAGCGGACGCTCGGCGAGCGCCGGGGTGAGCAGCGCATCGTAGGGCTGCAGGAACTCGACCAGCCGGCGGGTGAACGCCTGCAGCCTCACGGTGGCGCCAAGGCCCTGCACGGCGTTCATCTTCTGCACCATCGAGTAGATCGCCCAGCTCATCGGCTCCATGTCATCGGCCGTCGGCTCGCGGCCTGCGACCGTCCCCGAGAACGCGATCGCGAGGCTGACATGGGTGCAGAACACCGCCCCGAACAGCTCCCTCACGCCCTCCGTCTGCCACGGAGGATCGACCTCCTCGACCTCGTGGCCGAGCTCGCGCAGCAGCTCGGCGGCATCGTCCACCGCCTGCGCCGCCAGCGGGTCCACCACCGCGTCGGGCACCGGCGGCAGGGTGGCAGCGGCTATCCGCAGGGAGGCCGGCTCACGCGCGGCGGCGTGTGCGAACGGCTCGTGCGGTGGCGGGGCCCAGGTGGCATCGCCCTCCTCATAGCCGGCGAGCACGTCGAGGGCCGCCGCGGTGTCGGCGACGGTGCGCGTCAACATCCCATCGATCCCCAGCAGCGAATCGCCCAGCTCGGGCGCCGAGGAGATCCGTCCGCGCTGGGGCTTGAGCCCCACCAGGCCGCAGCACGCCGCGGGTATGCGGATCGAGCCGCCGCCGTCGCTGCCGTGCGCGACCGGCACCATGCCCGCGGCCACGGCCGCGGCCGAGCCGCCGGAGGAGCCGCCCGGGGTGCGCTCCAGGTCCCACGGGTTGCGGGTCGGGCCGAACAGGCGCGCCTCGCTGGTCGGCAGGATGCCGTACTCGGGCAGCGTGGTGGTGCCCACCACGATGAAGCCGGCCCGCTTCAGCCGAGCCGTGACGTTGTGGTCGTAGCTCGCGACGAAGTCGCTCATCAGCGAGCACCCATACGTGAAGCGCAGGCCGCTCACCGCGCGGAGGTTCTTGATCGCGATCGGCACCCCCGCGAAGGGGCGTCTGTCGCCGGGCTTCACCTCCTCGGCCGCCGCCAGCGCGCGCTCGCCATCGACCTGCACGAACGCGTTGATCGTCGGGTTGAGCTCCTCGATGCGATCGAGCGAGCACTGCACGAGCTCGCGCGCGGAGAGCTCCCCGGCGCGCACCATGCCCGCGAGCTCGCTCGCGGAGCGGAACATCAAATCGCTGTCGGACACCTGCTCCTCCTTGTGACCCGTGACGGACGGGCGCCCGTCGCAGCAGAGCCTAACGGCCTTCGGTGGGCGGCGGCAACCGCCTCGATTCCTGCGACGATATGCGCTGCCCACAAGGCAACCCCGGCCGGTCGCGGCGCAACCCGCCGCAGCCGTCCTCTCACCGTCACGTAACGAGCCCAGAAAGCGAGTGCCATGAGCGCGGTTCAGACAGCACCAGAGGTCCAAGCGGGCCTGGAAGGCGTGGTCGCCTTCGCCACCGAGATCGCCGAGCCCGACAAAGCAGGAGGGGCGCTGCGCTATCGCGGCGTCGACATCGAGGACCTGGTGGGGGCGGTCCCCTACGAGCACGTGTGGGGCCTGCTGGTCGACGGCCGCTTCAAACCTGGGCTGCCCCCCGCCGAACCGCACCCGCTGACGGTGCGCTCGGGCGACCCGCGCGTGGACGTGCAGGCGGGCCTGGCGATGCTCACCCCGGAGTGGGGCTTCAACCAGCTGATCGACATCTCCGACGAGCAGGCCCGCGAGAACCTCGCGCGCGCCTCGGTGATGGCGCTCTCGTTCGTCGCCCAGTCCGCGCGCGGCGTCGGGCAGCCGCCGGTGCCCCAGGAGGAGATCGACCGCGCCGGCTCGATCCCCGAGCGTTTCCTGATCCGCTGGCGCGGCGAGGCCAACCCCGATCACGTGAAGGCGATTGACGCCTACTGGGTATCGGCCGCCGAGCACGGGGTCAACGCCTCCACCTTCGTCGCCCGCATCGTCGCCTCCACCGGCGCCGACGTGGGGGCCGCGCTGTCGGCCGCGGTGGGAGCGCTCTCCGGCCCGCTCCATGGTGGGGCGCCGTCGCGCGTGCTCAAGATGCTGGAGGAGGTCGAACGCACCGGGGACGCCGAGCGCTGGGTGAAGGAGGCGCTCGATCGCGGCGACCGGCTGATGGGCTTCGGCCACCGCATCTACCGCGCCGAAGACCCGCGCGCGCGCGTCCTGCGCCGCACCTCCAGGGAACTGCGCTCCCCGCGCTTCGAGGTCGCCGAGGCGCTCGAGCAGGCCGCCCTGGCGGAGCTGCACGCGCGCAAGCCCGACCGGGTGCTCGCCACCAACGTGGAGTTCTGGTCGGCCGTCGTGCTCGATCTTGCGGAAGTGCCGGCGGAGTTGTTCACGCCGATGTTCACCTGCGCGCGGGTGGCGGGGTGGTCGGCGCACATCCTCGAGCAGAAGCGCGAAGGCAAGCTGATCAGGCCCACAGCGAAGTATGTAGGCGAGCCTTCGCGGCCAATCGGAGCAGTCGAATAGCCGAGCGCCGGGAAGGGGCCTGCAACTTTCACCACTCTTCCACGAGTCAGAAACAGCGCAACCGCGGCATTGCGAGCTATGTCAGGATTTGCATCGCAAGGCGCCGTCCCGGCGCCTCCTCGAGGCGATTGGTCAGGGGAACTCCCCGGCGGGTGGGGTCCTTGACTCATCTCCCGAGGGCGGCGGACCCGCCCCCCCAGGGCTAGACCGCGACGAGGGCCCGGCACGATGCCGGGCCCTCGTCACTTAAATGCGAGAGGGCGCCCGCAGCGCCCCCTCGCAGCCAGACCTAGCCTGCTGCCTACATCATCCCGCTCATGTCCGGCATGCCGCCGCCGCCACCGCCGCCGCCGCTTTCCTTGTCCGGCACCTCCGCCACGATCGCCTCGGTGGTGAGGATGTTCTTGGCGATCGACGCCGCGTTCTGCAGCGCCGAGCGGGTGACCATCGCCGGGTCGATCACGCCCGCGGCCACGAGATCGACGATCTCGTTGGTGGCCGCGTTGAGGCCGTGGCCTTTCTTGGCCTTGCGCACATCGTTGACGACGACCGAGCCCTCCAGCCCCGCGTTCTCGGCGAGCTGACGCAGCGGCTCCTCCAGCGCGCGCAGCACGATGCGCCCACCGGTTTTTTCGTCGTCGTCCTCGGCACCGGCGCCGTTGGAGCTGATGGAGGCCGAAGCCTGCAGCAGCGCGACACCTCCGCCGGGCACGATGCCCTCCTCCAGCGCCGCCCGCGTGGCCTGCAGGGCGTCCTCGACGCGGTGCTTCTTCTCCTTCATCTCCGTCTCCGTCGCCGCGCCCACCTTGACGACCGCCACGCCGCCGGAGAGCTTCGCGAGGCGTTCCTGGAGCTTCTCCCGATCGAAGTCCGAGTCGGTGTTCTCGATCTCGTTTTTGATCTGGTTGATGCGCCCCTTGATCGCCGCCGCATCGCCGGAGCCGTCGACGATCGTGGTCGTGTCCTTGGCGACGACCACGCGGCGGGCCCTGCCCAGCTGCGAGACCTGCGTGTTCTCGAGCTTCAGGCCCATCTCCTCGGTGATCACCTCGGCGTTCGTGAGGATCGCGATGTCCTCGAGCATCCGCTTGCGCCGATCGCCGAAGCCCGGGGCCTTCACGGCCACGCCGGTGAACGTCCCGCGCAGCTTGTTGACCACGAGTGTCGCCAGCGACTCGCCCTCGACGTCCTCGGCGATGATCAGCAGCGGCTTGCCGCTCTGGATCACGGCCTCCAGCACCGGCAGCACGTCCCTGACCGAGCCGATCTTCTGGTTGGCGATCAGGATATAGGGGTCCTCCAGCGTCGCCTCCATGCGATCCTGGTCGGTGACCATGTAGGGGGAGATGTAGCCCTTGTCGAACTGCATCCCCTCGGTGAACTCGAGGTCCATGCCGAACGTCTGGCCCTCCTCGACGTTCACCACGCCGTCCTTGCCGACCTTCTCGATCGCATCGGCGATCACGTCGCCGATCTCCTCGTCCCCGGCCGAGATCGTCGCCACGCGAGCGATCTGCTCCTTGCCCGAGACCTCCTTGGCCTGCGATTTGATGCTTGCCACCACCTGGTCCACAGCGCGCTCGATACCGCGCTTGAGCGCCAGCGGGTTGGCGCCCGCCGCCACGTTCTTTAGGCCCTGGCGTACGATCGCCTGGGCCAGCACGGTGGCGGTCGTGGTGCCGTCGCCGGCCACGTCATTGGTGGCGGTGGCCACCTCGCGCACCAGCTGGGCGCCCTGGTTCTCGAAGACGTCCTCGACCTCGATCTCGCGGGCGATCGTCACGCCGTCGTTGGTGATCGTGGGGGCGCCGAACTTCTTGTCCAGCACCACATAGCGGCCCTTCGGGCCCAGCGTGACCTTGACCGCGTTGGCCACGGCGTCCACGCCCGCCTCCAGCGACTTGCGCGCTTCGGCGTCGTACTTGATCTCCTTGTGTGCCATGTCTTTCAGTTCTCCTTATTGCGCCTTGCGCGTTTTTACGCGACCTTGGCGAGGACGTCGGACTCGCGCAGCACGAGCAGATCCTCCCCGTCGATCTTGATCTCGGTCCCGCCGTACTTGCTGTAGAGGACTTCGTCGTCCTTCTTGACGTCGAGCGGGATGCGCTTGCCGTCATCGTCGATCCGGCCGTCGCCGACGGCAAGGACCTTTCCCTTCTGCGGCTTCTCCTTGGCTGTATCGGGGAGCACGAGACCGCTGGCGGTCTTCTCCTCCTCCTCGATCGCCCGTACGATCAGGCGATCGCCCAGGGGCTTGAGCTTCATCTTGGTGAGCCTCCACTATCTAGAGAGAGTTTGATCGCGGGGCCCCCCACTGGCGGTTCGGCCCCTGGTTTTGGCACTCGTCTTGGTTGAGTGCCAACTGCCCTGCAACTATATACGACCGCGGCGGCAATTCAAGCGCCCGCTGGCACTTTCTTGCTCAGAGTGCCAGAAGAACTGCCGGCGGGTCAGTTTTGGGCGCCGCCGAAGCCCTTCATCGCCTCAGTCATGCCGCTGGGGTTCTCGAGTATCTGCGAGAAGCGCACCACCGTGACGGTGTCCTGCGGCGAGACGGGGCGGCCGTAGATCTGCTCGAGGAAGTTGATCAGCTCCTCGTGGCGGCGGAACTCGGGGTTGTCGTGCTTGATGTCGCGCGGAGACAGCTCTGAGAGCTTCATCACCTCGACCTGGTCGATGACCGCCTCGAAGATCCGCTCGCGGGGGGAGTACTGATAGCCGATCGTGACCAGCACCAGTTGGTTCTTGCGGTACTTGCCGGACTTGTCCCCGAGTCGGATCGTGGCCGTCTTGCGGCCCCGCTTGAGCTCGTCGGCGAAGATCGTGGAATAGAAGTTCAGTACCTGCACGTGGAGGACCTATGAGAGGGAGTCTTGGATGGGAGGGGGTCTGAAGGCCCGCCCGCCCGGGCCTGCCCTCCCCCAACCCGAGACGTGGAATAGAAGTTGAGCACCTGCACGACGGCATCAGGCTATCTGATAGAGAAGGGGCCGGCTACGCAGCCTCTAAGGATCGAGCGCCGCCCGCGCGCGCACAGCGATCTCGCGTTCGCCCGGGTAGGTGAGCTCTGTGCACGCCTGCGCCAGCGGAATCCAGCGCACCTCCTCGACCTCGTCGTCGTGGTCGGTCGTATCTCCGGCGAGGTAGCGCAGCAGGTAGAAGACGACCGACTTCGGCACGGTGCGGCCGTCGCGCCTGTACCAGTAGCGCACCTCGCCGAGTTCCCCTACGAGCTCTGCGTCCACGCCGGTCTCCTCGCGCACCTCGCGGATCGCCGCCTGCAACGGGGTCTCGCCGGGATCGATGTGGCCCTTCGGCAGCCCCAGCACGCGGCTGCCGTCGGCAGCGCGGCGGCACGGCACGATCACGAGCAGCTGCCCGTCGTGCACGACCACCCCACCGGCCGAGCGCTCCTGGGGCCTTGCCGGGTGTCGCTCAGAAGACATACGCGCGCAGCGCTTCGGGGTCATGCACGACCAGCTTGCCCCTGCCCTGGGAGATGACCCCGGCTCGCTCCAGCACCGCGAGAAAGCGGCTCGCGGACTCCCGCGAGCTCCCCGCCAGCTTCGCCAGATCGGCCTGGGTGGCAAGGATCGGAACATCGTGGCCGGGCTCGTCGTCTCGGCCGGGCCCGCCCGGCGCCGGCGAAGTGGACGGCCGCGCCTGTGCCACCAGCTCGCTCAGCGCCGAGGCCACGCGACTCTGGACGGTCTGGAAGGAGCGTCGGGCGAGACGCTCGTTGCTCTCGCGCAGGCGCCGGGCGAGCGCGACCAGCAGGCGCGTCGCAATCTGAGGGTGCTCGAATATCAGACGACGCATGTCCGGGCCCAGCACCGCCATTGCGCTCGTCGGCTCCAGCGCCTCCACCGTGGCCGACCGGCGCTCGTCCTCGAACAGCGCCAGCTCGCCGAAGATGTCTCCCGGACCAAACGTCGCCAGCGTGATCGTGCGCCCGTCGTCATGATCGTGCACCGCGCGGGCGCGTCCGAAGTGCACGACGTAGCAGGTGTCGCTCCGATCCCTCTCCCGGAACACCACCTGGCCAGTCTCGAAGCTCCGGGGCACTGCCAGCTGGGCGATGCGCTTGAGGTCCGCCTCATCGAGTGTCGAGAACACGGGCACGCGGCCGAGGAGCTCCACGACCTCCGCTGAGCTTGGCGTTCGCATCGCCAAGTGGATAGCACACCGCTCGCGATCGGCGTCCCACCTCCCTGCGCCGGCGCCTCACGCTCTCCACCCGATCCTTCTCCCTCTGCCGGCGACCGCCAACCCCAGCGGCGCTATCTTCACATAATGGTCTCGTTGCGGAGGATTGCGCCGGCGCTGATCGCAGCCGGGGCGCTGGCGGCAGCGGGTGCAACCCCCCTAGCTGTTACGGGGGCACTCGCCCGACCCTCCTTTACGCCGCTGGCGAAGTCCTCCGAACTGTGGGCCACCGTGGATATCTGCAACACGCCCCACCACCCTGACACGATCGGCATCCGCGGCTCGATGCCAAGCGACGGACATCCACACGACGCGATGTACATGCGCTTTCAGGTGCAGTCGCTCGACGCCACCACCAAGCAATGGGCAGATCTCGGCAAGAGCGCCGACTCCGGCTTCGTGCCGATCGGCTCAGCCGCCTCTACCCACCAGGCGGGGCGCACCTTCGAACTCAAGCCCACCCCCACCTCCTACACGCTGCGCGGCCAGGTGGAATTCGAGTGGCGCCGCGACGGCCACGCCGTGCACCTCGTCAGTCTCCCCACCACCGCCGGGCACAAGAGTCTCGCCGGAGCCGAACCGAAGGGGTTCAGCGCGGCTACGTGCGTGCTTGGGTAGTCCGCTGGGAGAACGATCAGCCGGAGAACAGGCGCGGGTCGTTGGTGATGATCCCGTCGACGCCCATCGCCATCATACGGTCCATCAGCGAGGCGTCGTCCACTGTCCATACATACAGCTCCCCGCCCGCGACGTCCACCGCGTCCACAAGCGCCCGGGTGACCACCCGCCAGTGCGCCATGATCGCGTCGAAGCGCCCCGCCCGCAGTGCTGCCCGGGCACGCCCGGGCAGCCAGGTCCGATAGCCGGCGAGCATTGCCAGCGCCGGAATCGCCATCAACCTGTCCTCCGTGTAGTCACGGCGCGCGCGCGGCACCGACCACCCCACCCGCAGCGACGGCTCGAGCGCGCGCATCGCGTCGAGCACCTCCGGGTAGGTGCTGCTCACGAGCGAACGCTCGATCAGACCGGTGTCGCGGAGCTCACTCACCACACGCTCCCCATAGCCGGGCAGCTTCACGTCCACGTCGAGCTCGATGCCTGCATACACGTCGCCGGCGAGGTGCTCGAGACCCTCGCGCAGCGTGAGCGGCGGCGGCGGACCGCGGAGCGCCTCGTAGTCATGGGCCAACAGCAGCCGCCCACTGCCATCCGGGCGCTCGCTGAGCACATCGAACTCGATCATGTCCACGCCTGCGCGCACCGCCGCCTCGAAGCTGGCGAACGTGTTGCCCGGCGCCAGATGCGCAGCGCCCTTGTGCCCGACTCTACGCGGCGCAGTGCTCGAGCCGGGGACGCCCATACGGGCCCAGGATAGGGACTGCGGACGGTCAGCCGCGCTCGTCGCGGGCGAGGCTTCTACGGGTGGCGTCGATCGTGTGGCCCGCCGCCTTCGGGCCGATGTATGGCGCGAGCACCAGGAAGGCGAGATGGTCGGTCAACGAGGGCAGATACCTGACGCGCTTGCGCACCGCGTAGTTGCCGACGATCGCCCACATCGCACCGGCCACCGCCTCGTGTGCGAGCAGCGGCGCACGGCGCGGCTCCGGCGAGCTCTCCTGCAACATGGCGGCAAGCTTGCCCAACGAGGAGCCGATGCTGTCGGTCACTGCGGGACCCACCTCGAAAAGGTCCTCGAACGCCATTCGCGTGAGCCCCGGATGCACGACGAAGTGCTCGATGCCGGCCTTCACGCCGAGGTAGGCCGCCTCCGGCCAGCTACTCGCGCGGCCCGCCGCCGCGGCGACCACTTCCATCGTTTCGTCCACGAACTCCTCCAGCGCCGCCAGGAAACACTCCCGCTTGCTGGGGAAGTATTTGTGGAACGATTCGGTCGACATCCCCGCGAACTGCGCGATCTGGGGATCGGTCAGCTCGTGGTAGCCCTCGTCGAGCGTGAGGTGCACCACCGCGCCGAGCACACGAGCGCGTTTCTCGTCGCTTTCCAGGAAGCGCGCCGGCTCGGCCGGCCGGTGCGGCGGCGGCGTGCGCGACACCCCGATCCTCGCCGCCGGCGAGCGGTAGGCACTGATCCAGTCCAACAGTTCGTCGGTCAGCATCGGCAGCTCCGCCGCGCGGTCGGTGCGCAGCCGCTCGAACATCATGTAGCGCCCGCCCCCGACGATCGCCTTCGGCCCCAGCGGCGGAAGCTGCACGCCGTCGGGCGCCGCTCTGAATCCGTCGGCCAGCACCCGCTCGAAGGCGACCGCCGAGCGCATCAACCGTTCGCGGCTCTTCACTCCGAGGCCAAGCCCCTCGATCAGCACCAGGCGCGAGGACTTGACGTTCCTGCACGCATCTTCCACGAACGCCTGGCAAGCTCTGTGCACGCGGTTGGCCCACCCGCGCTCCATCATCCATCCGTCCATCATCCGTCGCTTGGCGCGCGCCACCGCGATGTCGTAGGTGCCCAGGAAGCAGTCCTCCTTGTTGGCGAACTGCTCGTAGAA
>DASZIQ010000012.1:0-36596 GCA_035948945.1 Solirubrobacteraceae bacterium | reverse complement strand
GCTGCCCGAAAACACATCCGCCAAAGGCCTCCCACAAGACGCCCGCCGCGCCTCACGCTGACCAACACCAACCAGACACCCAAAAACCACGCCAACGGCATCAACCACCCCCATCAGGCAGTCGCGCGGTGGATCCAGGCTGAGGAGCTAGCGCCGCACGACCAGCGCGACGCCGATCACGAGCAGCACCAGCCCAACGATGCGGTGCAGCGCGATCGGCTGGCGGGCGATCCCGAGCAAGCCGAAGCGATCGATCGCTACAGAGACCGCGAGCTGACCGGTGATCACCGCCGCGGTGAGACCGCTGGCGCCGAGCGTGCGGACGGTGAGAATCGCCACGGTCACATAGGTCGCTCCCAGCAGGCCGCCGATCAGGGCCCACCAGGGCACGTGCGCGACGTTGCCGAGGGTGCCGAGGCCCTGGCGCGAGAGGGCGGCGATCGTCACCAGCGCGACCGTGCCGACGATGAAGGAGAAGCTCGCCGCCTGCAGGCTGCCGACGGAGCGTCCCAGGCGGGCGTTGATCGGGGCCTGCATCCCCACCAGCACGCCGGCGCCGGCCGTCAGCAGCACCGCGAGCGTGCGGCTCACCGCCACACCTCCCACCCATCGGCTTGCGAATCGCCACGGCGATGCAGACCACCCCAACCAGCAGCGCCAATGCACTGCGAGCTGCTCCGGTGAGGCGAGAACCCGCTCACTTCGCCTCCAGCCAGTTGCGTCCCACGCCGATCTCGACCGCCATCGGCGGCTCCAGATCCCACACGCCGACCATCTCGCGCTCGATCAGCTCACGCGCCACGGGAACATCGTCGGGGGCGGCTTCAAACAGCAGCTCGTCGTGGATCGTGAGGATCAGGCAGGCGTCCAGGCCGGACACCTCGAGCGCCCGGTGGCAGCGCACCATCGCGAGCTTGATGATGTCGGCGGCGGTGCCCTGCACCACAGTGTTGACGGCCAGCCGTTCGCCGAGCGAGCGCACCTGGTAGTTGCGCGCGCGCAGCTCCGGGATCTGGCGGCGGCGGCCCCACAGCGTGGTGACGTGCCCCTCCTCCTTGGCGCGCTCGATCGTGTCCTGCATGAAAGCGGCTACGCGCGGGAAGCGCGCGAGGTAGGCGTCGATGAACTCCTTCGCCTCCTCGCGCGGGATGTTGAGGCGGTCGGCGAGGCCGTAGTCGGAGAGCCCGTAGACGATCCCGTAGTTGATCATCTTCGACTTGGCGCGCATCCCGGGGTCGATCAGCTCAGGGGCTACCTGGAAGACCTGCGAGGCAGTGGCGGTGTGCACATCTTCGCCGCGCGCGAAGATCTCCTTCAGCACGGGCTCCTGGGCGGCGTTGGCGAGCACGCGCAGCTCGATCTGCGAGTAGTCGGCGGAGATCAGCACGCGCCCCTCCTCCGCCTCGAAGCAGCCGCGGATCTCGCGGCCCAGGGCAGTGCGGATCGGGACGTTCTGCATGTTGGGGTTGGTGCTCGACAGGCGCCCCGTCTGGGCGACCGCCTGCAGGAAGGTCGTGTGGATGCGCGAGCGCTCGTCAGTCTGCGCGGGGAGCACGTCGAAGTAGGTCTTGATCAGCGTCGAGAGCTCCCGCCAGCGCTCGATCTTGGGCACGATCACGTGCTCGGAGCGGATCGCCTGCAGCACGCGCGCGTCGGTCGAGTAGCCGATCTTCCCGCGCCGCTTGCGCGAAAGGCCGAGCTTCTCGAACAGGATCTCGCCCAGCTGCTGCGGCGAGGCGATCAGGAACTCCTCGTCGGCGAGCGCGAAGATTTCTCCTTCGAGCTCGGCGATCTCCTCGCGCACGCGCGCCGCCACCTCCTGCAGGCGCGGCACGTTGAGGCGCACACCGACAAGCTCCACCGCGCGCAGCACCCCCACCAGCGGCAGCTCGATGTCGCGCATCAGCCCCTCCAGCCCGCGCTCCGCGATCTGCTCGCGCTGCCACGCCGCCAGCGCTCCCACCAGCAGCGCCTCGCCGGCCGCGGCGACCGAAGCCGGGGGACACCGGCCTGCGGCCGGACTCCCCGTTTCGGCCAACACGTCGGCAGCAAGCCCGCGCTCCTCACACAGCTCCGCGAATGGGTAGCCGCGCCGTGCGGGCTCCAGCAGGTAGGCGCCCAGCAGCGTGTCGTGCACGAGGCCCGGCGGCACCAGCCCGAGCGCCTTGGCGTCGTGCACGACCACCGGCAACTCCCCGCAGGCGGCGGCGACCTCTTCCGGACTCTCGCACTCGCCGCAGAGCACATCTTCCCCCGATGCGACAGCGAAATGCCAACCACCGTCCTGCGCGAACAGCGCTCCCTCGGGCACCTCGGCCTGGCGCACGGCAACGCACAACTCCCCATCGCCGATCCACCCAATGTCCGCCACGTTCCCCGAGCGCACGCGCCCACTGAGCCGCACCTCCGTGGGGCCCACCGGCACCTCCTGTTCCGCCTCGCCGAGCGCCTCCTCAAGGCGTCGCAGCGGGTCGCGCAGCTCGTACTCGCGGAACACCTCGCGCAGGCGCGAGCGGTCGGGCTCGCGCGCGGCCTCTGCGGTCGGGTCGATGTCGAGCGGGATGTTGCGATCGACGGTGGCGAGCTGCTTGGAGACGCGCGCGTCCTCACTGTGAACTGTGAGGTTCTGTTTGCGCTTGGCGCCGCTGATGTCGGGGATGTGCGCGAGCACCTCCTCCAACGGGCCGTAGCGCTGGATCAGATCGGAGGCGGTCTTGTCGCCGATCCCCGGCACCCCGGGGATGTTGTCGGAGGTGTCGCCCTTCAGGCCGTAGAAGTCGGGGATCAGCTCGGGGGGGATGCCGTAGCGGTCGATCACCGCCTGGCGGTCATACAGCTTGGTGTCGGTAATCCCACGCGCCGTGGCCATCACCTCGACGAGGCCGCGCTCGTCGATCAACTGAAACACGTCGCGGTCGCCGGTGACGATCGTCACGGGGACGGGCGGCTGGGCGCTCATCGCGCGCTCGGCCAGCGAGGCGATCACGTCGTCGGCCTCGTACCCCTCCACCTTCACGTTGCTGTAGCCGAACGCCTCGACCAGCGGTTCCATCGCCGGCCACTGCTGTTTGAGCAGGTCCGGCCGCGAGCGCCGCTGCGCCTTGTATTCGGGGAACAGGTCGGTGCGCCCAGAGGTGCCGGCGTCCCACGCCACCACCGTCGGGCAGACCCCGTACTCGGTGACGATCTTCACGAGCATCGAGGCGAACCCGAAGATCGCGTTGGTCGGCACCCCCGTGGAGGTGGCGATCGACTCGGGCAGCGCGAAGAAGGCGCGGTAGACGAGCGAGGGACCGTCGATCAGGAAGAGGCGGCGCTCCGCTCGGTCGCCGTTGGCCGCTGCATTCATCGCCGAGCACTTTACGCCAGGCCGCCGCGCCACCAGAGTCCTCACGGCACGACGCCCGAGTCCTCACAGCATGACGCCCCACCACCGCGTCCCACGACACGATGCCATTCGCCACCAGAGCCCTCGCCGCGGATGCCGCCCGCCCCCGAGCAATAACATGGCGGCAACCCTCGATCCAGGAGCCACTTTTCCGTGAGCATCACCCCCAGCGCGCAGTACCGACTGACGATCCGCGTCCGGCTGGACGACACGACCCCCGGCGCCGTCGGGCAGGTGACCGGCGCGATCGGCGACGCCAGCGGCATGGTGGTGGGGGTCGATTTGGTCGAGGCCGACGCAAACGCCAGCATCAGAGACATCGTGGTGGACGCCGCCAACCGCGAACACTGGGGCAGGATCCTCGAGGCGATCGAGGCGATCGCCGGCGTCGAGGTGGTGGATACGACCGACCGCACCTTCCTGCTGCATGTGGGCGGCAAGATCGAACAGCGCAACAAGCACTCGCTGAAGACGCGGGACGATCTCTCGATGGTGTACACGCCGGGCGTGGCGCGGGTGTGCATCGCGATCCGCGACGACCCCGACAAGGCGTCGCAGTACACGATCAAGCGCAACACCGTGGCGG
Organism: Solirubrobacteraceae bacterium; assembly: GCA_035948945.1. Lineage (GTDB taxonomy): Bacteria > Actinomycetota > Thermoleophilia > Solirubrobacterales > Solirubrobacteraceae > Palsa-744. Next base: position 32,622 of record DASZIQ010000012.1, on the reverse strand, counting down.
TCGTCTCCGACGGCACCGCCGTGCTCGGCCTCGGCGACATCGGGCCGGCGGCGGCGATGCCGGTGATGGAGGGCAAGGCGTGCCTGTTCAAGGAGTTCGCGGGCGTCGACGCGTTCCCGATCTGCCTCGACACCAAGGACCCCGAGGAGATCGTGCGCACCGTGAAGCTGATGGCGCCGGGATTCGGGGGGATCAACCTCGAGGACATCTCCGCGCCGCGCTGCTTTGAGATCGAGGAGCGCCTCAAGCGGGAGCTCGACATCCCCGTGTTCCACGACGACCAGCACGGCACCGCGGTGGTGGTGATGGCGGCACTGCTGAACGCCGTGAAGCTCACCAACCGGCGCCTGGAGGAGCTGCGCGTGCTCGTGCTCGGCCTCGGTGCGGCAGGGATCGCGGTCACCAAGATCATGCGCGAGGCGGGCGTGCGCAACATCGTCGGCGCCGACTCCAAAGGGGCGCTGCACGTGCGCCGCGAGGACTACCTCGATGGCACGATGAACCCGGTGAAGCGATGGTTCGCGGAGGTGACCAACCCCGAGTGCCGCGCCGGCGCGCCGGCCGACGTGATCGACGGCGCCGACCTGTTGATCGGGGTCTCCGGCGCGCGCGCGCTGCCGGCCGAGGCGCTCGCGCGGATGAACGACGACGCGATGGTGTTCGCGATGGCCAACCCCAACCCCGAGGTGGTCCCCGAGGAGGCGGCGCCGTACGTGCGGATCATGGCGACCGGGCGCTCGGACTACCCCAACCAGATCAACAACGTGCTGTGCTTCCCGGGGATCTTCCGCGGCGCGCTGGACGTGCGCGCGCCGGCGATCACCGAGGCGATGAAGATGGCCGCCGCGCGCGCGATCGCGGCGATCGTCCCCGAGGAGGAGTTGCGCGAGGACTACATAATCCCCTCCGTCTTCAACCGCGACGTAGCACCCGCGGTGGCGGCGGCCGTGGCCGAGCAGGCGCGTGCCAGCGGCATGGCGCTCGCCGGCCAGGAGGTGGGCTTCGCGCAGGCCGACACCGCCACGGGGGCCCCCGCCCCGGCGTGAGGCGATGCGGGTCACGCTCACCGGCGCGACGGGTCTGATCGGGACCACGCTGGTCGAGCGGCTGGTGGCGGAGGGCGCCGAGGTCACGGTGCTCTCGCGCGACCCCGAGCAAGCCGCGGCAGCGCTGGGCGTGCCGGCGGTGGGCTGGGACCCGTTGAGCGAGCCGGCGCCGAGGCAGGCGCTCGAAGGGCGCGACGCGGTGGTGCACCTGGCGGGCGAGAACGTCGCGCAGCGCTGGACGGCCGGCGCGCAACGAGCGATCCGCGAGAGCCGCACGATCGGCACGCGCCACCTGGTGGAGGGGCTGAGCGCATGTGCCTCGGGAGGCGCCCGGCCGGCGGTGCTGGTGAGCGCCTCGGCGATCGGCTACTACGGCCCCCACGGCGAAGAGCCCCTCGACGAGGAGGCGCCGCCCGGGAGCGACTTCCTCGCGCAGGTGTGCGTCGCGTGGGAGACGCAGGCGCGCGCGGCGCTGCAGCTGGGGATGCGCGCGGTGCAGGTGCGCACCGGCGTCGTGCTCGACCCCCGCGGGGGGGCGCTGGCGAAGATGCTGCCCCCCTTTCGGATGGGCGTCGGCGGCCCCGTGGCGGGGGGCCGCCAGTACGTGTCGTGGATCCACGTGGACGACCTGGCAGGAGTGATACGGGCGGCAGTGGGCGACGAGCGCTGGTCGGGCCCGGTCAACGGGACGGCTCCCGAGCCGGTCACCAACAGGGAGCTCTCACACGCACTCGGCCGGGCGCTGCACCGCCCGGCGCTGCTGCCGGTACCGGGGGCCGCGCTGGGGCTGCTGTATGGGGAGATGGCGCAGATCGTGACCACCGGCGCACGCGTGCTGCCGGCGAAGCCGCTGATGCTGGGTTACGAGTTCCGCCACCCCCATCTGGACGAGGCGCTGGGGGCAGCGCTGAGCCCCTGAGTCAGCTTTCGGGCGGCAATTCGAACGCCCGGTAGAACACCAGCCGCCCCCCATGCACGCGGTCGACCGCGTAGCGGGAGAACGTGGTGTCGCCGTCGGGCAGCACCGAGTAGCGCCCGAGCACCGAGTCGCGGTCGCGAATCGCGAAGAACTTGTGGATCACCGTCTCGCGGTCGTTGCCGTGGCGCCCGGCGCGGTGGATCGCGAGCAGCACGGCGCTCATCGCCTCATACCCATACAGCGCGTAGGGCCCGGCGGCGCGGTGGAAGCGAGCGCGGTATTCGGCGAGCACACGCTGCGCGGGCGGCGGGTAGAGCGAGAGCGCCAGCAGCGGCGTGGTGAGGTATGTGTGCGCCGCCGCCGAGCCGATCTGCGCGGCAAAGGAGGGTTCGGCGAGGCTGCTCGGCCCGAGCAGGCGCAGGTGGGGCGCGGCGGCGTGCAGCTGCTGCCACAGCGCGACCGCGCCGGCGTTCGGCGCCCCGCTGAAGAAGACCGCGCGGGCGCCGCTGGCGAGCACCTTGTGGACCTCCCCGGCGAATTCCGTGCCGGCCGTGGTTTCGATCTGGTCTTCGCCGAGCACCGCGATCCCGGCCCGCTTGGCGTCTTCGGCGAAGATCGACGCGAGCGGCGCGTTGAAGGGGTCGAGGTCGTCGATCACGTACACGCTCGGCAGGTGCAGCACGCGCATCAACCGCACCTGCGCGGCGGCCTGCACCTGATCGCCGGGCATCAGGCGCGCGAAGGTGCGTTGCCCGCTGGGGTAGAAGCGTTCCGGTTCGTCCTGGCCGGCGTCGAGCGAGGAGGTGAGCCCGACGTAGGGGCTCGCGGGGCTCACCTGGAGGATGCCGGCGCCATTGACGAACGACAGCGAGACGGCCGTGGCGGCGGAGCCGAGCTCGCCGATGTAGGCGATCGTGGAGGTGTCCTGCGTGGCGACGCGGGCGTTGGAGGCGATGATCCCGGGGTCGGCTTCACCGGTCTTGGGGTTGGCGTCGTCCAGCGAGGCGTAGTCGATCTTGAAGCGCCCCACGCGCCCCCCGACCTGCGCGAGAGCGAGCTTCTCGCCGTTTTCGATCTGCAGCGAGTCGGCCGCGAGCGGGCCCTGCAGGGGGAGGCTGGAGTAGACGGTGAGCTGGCCGGGGAGCGTGACGGCGGTCGAGACCCCCACCCCGCCGCAGCCGGAGAGCAGAGCGAGCAGCGCGGGCAACACAAGCAGCGCGAGCCCAGCCTGTACGCAACGGGGCAAGAGCCCGGGGGGCTGACGCAGGCGCGCGAGCAGGGCCGGCCCGGCTAGCGCGAGACGAGGCCGGCGGAGCCGCACGGGCCGCTCAAGCGCCGCTGCGACGGCGGCCGGGCAGGTAGCCGGCGAGGATCCGCACGCAGGCGCCCACCAGCATGATGAGGGCGGCGAGCATGAATGCGTCGAACCCCTTGGCGCCCAGCGCCCAGAGCACGATCCAGACGACCAGACCGGCGGTGATGGCTGCGATCAATCCCATCGGCAGAGCATCCTACCTCTCGCACGGGCGGCGTGTCTCGCTACCGGCGCCGCTGGCCCGCGACCACTGCACCCGCCCGCAACCGGACCTCGCTACCGCTCCAACCCCGCGGCGAGCTCGGCGACGAGCGCGCCCACGGCGGCAGCCGGGTCCTCGGACTCCCCGGCGGCGCGCACCAGCCGCGAGCCTACGATCACCCCGTCGGCGCCGGCGTCGGCGGCCTGGCGGGCCTGCGCCGGCGTGCTGATCCCGAAGCCCAGCGCCACGGGCACAGCGGTGGCAGCCTTGGCGCGGGCGACCACCTCGGCGAAGCGCTCCGCCAGCGCCGCGCGCTCCCCCGTGGTGCCGACCACCGAGACGGTGTAGAGGAACCCCCGCGCGCGGGCGCCGATCTCCGCCAGGCGCTCCGGCGGCGTGGTCGGCGCCACCAGCGGCACGAGCGCCACCCCGTGCGCATCGCAGGCGGCGAGCACCTCGGCGGCCTCCTCGAAGGGCAGATCGGGCACGATCAGCCCGCTCGCGCCGGTGCGCGCCAGGCGCTCCACGAACGCGCCGGCCCCCGGCGCGAGCACCATGTTGGCGTAGCACATCAGCACCACCGGCACGGCGGGGGCGAGCGCGCGCGCGACCTCCAGCACTCCCGCAAGGCTGGCGCCGTCGGCGAGCGCGCGCGTGGCGGCCGCATGGATCACCGGCCCGTCGGCCAGCGGGTCGGAGTAGGGCACGCCCAGCTCGAGGACGTCGGCGCCCCCCTGCACGCACGCCTCGCCGATGCGCACCGAGTCGGCGAGCGTGGGAAAGCCACCCATCAGGTAGGGCATCAGCGCCGCGCGGCTCTCGGTCCGCGCACCCGCAAACGCAGCGCCGATCCGATCCATGCCATGCGCGCCGGGATCACGGTGCGCGACCCCGCCCGCCGGAGCCGGATTAAGGCCCGCCCGCCCGGAGGCACCATCCCTATCCCCTGCGCTCATGACAGAGCCAGCACCTCAGCGAGATCCTTGTCCCCGCGGCCGGAGAGGCACACCAGATCGAGCTCGCCGTCGGGCTCGGCCAGCACCCAGGCGAGCGCGTGAGCGGTCTCCAGGGCCGGGATGATGCCCTCCAGGCGCGCCAGCTCGCGGAAGGCGGCGAGCGCCGCGCGGTCGGGCACCGCGACGTAGCGGGCGCGGCCGGTGTCGCGCAGGTGCGCGTGTTGGGGGCCGGTGCCGGGGTAGTCGAGGCCGGCGGAGACCGAGTGCGCTTCGATGATTTGACCCTCCTCGTCCTGCATCACCGCCGAGAGCGCGCCGTGCAGCACCCCCGCGCGGCCGCCCACGGTGAGCGGCGCGCCGTGGCGCGGCGTGTCGATCCCCTCCCCTCCCGCCTCCACGCCCACAAGCTCGACGGAAGGATCGCCGAGGAACGCCGTGAAGATCCCCAGCGCGTTGGACCCCCCGCCGACGCAGGCGATCACGCGCGCGGGCAGGCGACCCTCGCGCTCCTGAAGCTGCGCGCGCGCCTCGTCGCCGATCACCCGCTGCAGGTCGCGCACCAGCGCCGGGTAGGGCGCGGGGCCGACGACCGAGCCGATCACGTAGTGGGTGCCGGCCACGTGGGTCACCCAGTCGCGGATCGCCGCGGACGTGGCCTCCTTGAGCGTGCGCGCGCCGGCGTCCACCTCATGCACCGTCGCGCCCAGCAGTTCCATCCGCTGGACGTTGGGCCGCTGGCGGCGGGTGTCCTCGGCGCCCATGTAGATCTCGCATTCAAGACCCAGCAGCGCGCACACCGTGGCAGTCGCCACCCCGTGCTGCCCCGCCCCAGTCTCGGCGATGATCCGCCGCTTGCCCATCCGCCGCGCCAGCAGCGCCTGGCCGAGCGCGTTGTTGAGCTTGTGCGAGCCGGTGTGGTTGAGGTCCTCGCGCTTGAGGTACACCGGGCGCCCGCAGCGCTCCGACAGCCGCCGCGCGAGATACAGCGGCGTCGGCCGCCCGCCGAAGTCGCGCAGCAGCCCGTCCAGCTCGGCGCGGTAGCCGGCGTCGTCGCGCGCCTGCGCCCACGCCTGCTCGAGCTCCGCCAGCGCGGGCATCAGCGTCTCGGGGACGTACTGCCCCCCATACCGTCCAAAGCGGTGCTCGATCGTGCTCACGCGGGCGAGGTTACCGGGGTGGTGGGGGTTGGGATGGTGCCTCCGCGCTAAAGCGCTCCGGCGGGCGGGGTCGCGCAGTGAGATTCCCGCGCGCGGGCATGGACCAAGCTTCCCCACCGGGCGTAGCCCAGTGCTTCGGAGCGTGCGCCAGCCGGAGCCCGCTCACGCCGGGGTGCCCACCGGCGGGGGGCCCACCGGCGCAGGGCCCACCGGCGCAGGGCCCACCGGCGCAGGGCCCACCGGCGCAGGGCCCACCGGCGCTGTCCCCACCGGCGCAGGGCCCACCGGCGCAGGGCCCACCGGCGCTGTCCCCACCGGCGCGCAGTCGCGCACCGCGGCAAAGAACGCGCGCAGGCGCTCGGGGTCCTTGCGTCCCGGGGCCGCCTCCGTGCCGGAGGCCGTGTCCAGCGCGAAGGGTCGCGCGCGGTGGCCATGCGAGGAGGCCGCAAGGATCGCCTGCGCCGCGTTCTCGGGCCCGAGGCCACCGCTGAGGATCAGCGGCACGCGCGAGCGCCGCGCGGCGAGCAGCCTCCAGTCGAACGCCTCCCCGGTGCCCCCGCGCAGCTCCCGCCTGCCCATTTCGGTCGAGCGGGCGTCGAGCAGGTGGAAGTCGGTGTGGAAGCGCTCCACGTCGCGCACCTCCCCGATCGACTCCACCTGCACCGCCTTGATCACCTTGGCCCCTGTGCGATGCCCCGCTTCAGCGCAGTAAGCAGGACCCTCGTCGCCGTGCAGCTGCAGCATCGTCAGCCCCAGCTCGTCGCAGGCCTGCACCACCTCGTCGAGCGGCGAGTTGACGAACACCCCGCACAGCTCCACCTTGCGACGCAGGGCTGCGACGATCCGCAGAGCCTCGTCGTTCGCGCACGCGCGCGGGCTGCCCGCGTAGAAGATCATGCCCACCGCCCACGCCCCCAGCTCGACGGCGAGCTCGGCATCGTGCAGGCTGGTTATGCCGCAGACCTTGACCTGGGGGGCTGTTTCGGACATGAGCCAACGGTAGCGGCTGGCCGGCGCCCGTAAAGGGTCCCAAGCTGTGAGTACCTTTGCCGGATGGCGTAGGCGACAGACGAGCTCACGGTCCGGTACGGGACCAGACGGGTCCTGTGAGCAGGAGGCCTCGAAGCCTCACGGAGGTCCACATGAGTACAGCAGTGTGCTCTCTCGCCATCGCGCTCCTGGTCGCCATGCTGGTCATCGACCGCATGACGAGGTAGCGCAGTCCCCGGCGGCACTGGTCCCGGCCGGCCGCCGGGGGCTCTTCACGACGAAGCGCCCGCATCGCGGGCGCTTCGTCTGAGTCAGCAGTCTGCTCACTCGCCACCGCGAGTGTAGCGCACGCTATTCCGGCGTATTGGGGTTGGGGATCGAGTTGGGCCGCTGCCCGAGCGTGACGGTGACGTTCTTCTTGGTGTAGCCACCGCTGCCCGAGGCGCGCAGCAGTTCGATCGTGACCGTGTCGCCCGGCTTCTTGGCGCCAACGTAACCGGCGAGGCTTTCGGAGCTGGTCACCTTTTTGCCGTCCAGCCCGACGACGATGTCGCCGCCAACGGCGATTTCGTTGCCGCCGATCTTCGCTTCGACGTTGCCGCCGCGGAGCCCAGCCTTGGCGGCGGGGCTGCCGGCTTCGACTTTCTCGAGCAGCGCGCCGCTCTTGACCGGCAGGTTGAGGCTGGAGAGCGAGCCGTCGATCGAGATCATCACAACACCGAGGTAGGCAGTCTGGACGGAGCCGTTCTTCTCGAGTTCGGGGAGCTCCGCCTTGGCGGTGTCGATCGGCACTGCGAAGCCGATCCCGATGTTGCCGTCGCTGCCGCCACCGCCGGTCTCGATCTGCGAGGTGATGCCGATAACCTGCCCTCTGCTGTTGAGCAGCGGCCCGCCGGAGTTGCCGGGGTTGATCGGCGCGTCGGTCTGCAGGACGTTGTCGATCGAGAAGCCGTTGGGGGCGGTGATTTCGCGCTGCAGCGCCGAGATCACGCCGGTGGTGAGGGTGCGGCTGAGGCCGAAGGGGTTGCCGATCGCGACGACCGGTTCGCCGACCTCGACGGCGCTGGAGTCGCCGAGCGTCAGCGGGTGCAGGGTGAGACCTTCAGTCGGGATCTTCAGCACGGCGAGATCCTGGGAGGGGTTCTTGCCGACCACATGCGCTTCGACGGTCTTCGAGTGTTCGAAGCTGACGGTCACCTTGCTCGCGTTCTCGACCACGTGCCAGTTGGTGAGGATCGTGCCGTTGGAGTCGATCACGAACCCGGAGCCGGTCGCAATCCCCTGCTGCTGGCTTTCGCCGAAGCCGAAGGGCGATTCGCTCTGGCGCACGATCGTCGAGGTCACCTTGACGACGCTGGGTGCCGTGCGTTCATAGATTTCGTGGGCGCTCAGCCCACCGCCGCCACCGCTCCGGGTCGGGATCGCCGTGGATGAAGAGGCGGTGCTGGAGGTTGCCGGGGCCGCCGCCTGCACCTCGGTGACGGTTTTGCCGGAGGAGCTGAGGCTGCCGCTGGCGGCGAGCACCGCCACCACGACGCCGCCCCCGATGAGGGCGGAGATGAAGGGGATTGCGAAGAGACGTTTCATCGCGGCGACGTGGCCGCGGGGGCCGGGTCGGCGGCGGGCGTGGAAAGCAGGCTCATAGGGGTCATGCGAACAGGATGATCGGCGGCGATGAAGGCGATCTAAAGGTCGACCGCGATGTCTCTAAAACTTTGCAGACCCTTCGGCCGGTGCCCGGTCGGTGTCGGCTGCGTGGGAGCCCGACGACGATTCTCCCGACAAGGACTCCCCCGACAGCGGCTCCCCTCCGCCGGACAACAGCTCCCGCAGCGCGGCCTGCGGGTCGGGTGAGCGCATCAGCGTCTCCCCCACCAGCACCGCCTGCACGCCCCTCTGCTCCAGGCGCCGCAGCTGCTCGGCGGTCGCGATCCCCGACTCCGAAACCACGGCGACGCCGGCGGGGACATCCTCCAGCAGTGCGAAGGTGCGCCCGACATCGACGCTGAAGTCGCGCAGGTCGCGGTTGTTGATCCCGATCAGTTGCGCCCCCACCTCGATCGCGCGAGCCAGCTCGCCGCGGTCATGCACCTCGACAAGCACGTCGAGACCCAGCTCCCTCGCCTGCTCGTGCAGAGCGCGCAGCGTCGGCTCCTCGAGTGCCGCCACGATCAACAGCACCGCGTCGGCTCCGGCGGCGCGGGCCTCGTGCAGCTGGTAGGGGTCGACGATGAAGTCCTTGCGCAGAACGGGCAGCCCGCAGGCGGCGCGAGCCTCGCGCAGATCATCGAGCGAGCCGTCGAAGTGCGGGCCCTCGGTGAGGATCGAGACGGCGGCGGCGCCACCGCGCTCATACGCACCCACCAGCTCGGCGACGTCGGGCCGCTCGCGCAACGTCCCGGCGGAGGGAGAGCGGCGCTTGAACTCGGCGATCACCGAGATGCCCGGCCCGGCCAGGGTTGCATGGAGGGACCGGCGCACGGTCGCAGCCCCACCCTCGAAGCGCTCGATCGGCAGCTCGCGCTTGCGCCGTGCCACCTCCTTGCGCGTGGCGCGCAGGATGCGCTCCAGCGCGGTGGGAACGCTCTCCCCCGCAGCGCCGCCGCGTGGGCCACTCGTGCTCGGATAGTCGGCGTCGGAATCGCCCACCGAACCTGAGCCGGGATCGCCGATGCTCACGTTGTGGCCTCGGCGGGCGCATATCTGAGGGTGGCCTCCACATAACTCTGCAGCGCACGGACAGCGCTCCCGTCGGCCAGCGCCGCGCGGGCCGCCTCGACGCCCTCGGCAATCGATGCGACCGCGCCGGCGGCGTAGATCGCGGCGCCGGCGTTGATCAGCGCGAGATTGGATCGCGGCCCGCCCACCCCGCCCACCCCGGTTTCGCCCGCGAGGATCGCGCGCGTGACCGCGGCGTTCTCCTCGGGGGTGCCGCCCGCCAGCTCGGGGTGATCTGCAACGTTTGGCTCGACTCCGAGCTCCTCCGGGGCGATCGTGTAGCGACGGATGTCGGAGCCGTCGAGCTCCACCACGGTGGTGGGGGCCGAGATCGAGACCTCGTCCAACCCATCCTCGCCGCGCACGACCAGCGCGCGGTGGGAGCCCAGCAGCGCGAGCGCGCCGGCGATCGTCTCCAAGAAGCTCGCGTCGGAGACCCCGATCAGCTGCCGCGTGGCGCCCGCGGGGTTGGTGAGGGGGCCGAGCATGTTGAAGATCGTGCGCACCCCCAAATCGCGGCGCACCGGGACGACGAAGCGGGTCGCGCGGTGGTGGGCGGGGGCGAACATGAAGCCGAAGCCCACCTCCTCGATACAGCGCGCCACCCCCTCGGGAGCGAGGTCGATGCGCGCGCCGAGCGCCTCCAGCACGTCGGCCGATCCGGAGGGCCCGGTGGCTGAGCGGTTGCCGTGCTTGGCCACGGCGCAGCCGGCCCCCGCGGCGATCAGCGCAGCGGTGGTGGAGACATTGAACGTGCGCCGGCCCCCGCCGGTGCCGGCGGTATCGAGCAGGTTCTCCTGCGTGCTCGGCACGCGCGCGGCGAGCTCGCGCATCGTGCGCGCCATGCCGGCCAGCTCCCCCACGGTCTCGCCCTTGGTGCGCAACGCGATCAGAAAGCCCGCGATCTGCGTCTCGGAGACCTCGCCGTGCATGATCTGCGCGAGCACCTCGGCGGCCTGCGCTTCGCTCAGGTCCTTGCGCGATGCGAGCGTGTCGATCGCGGTGGTGAGGATTGGGTTGGGCATCAGCGCACGCTCGTCTGCGGAGAGTCGTCGGACCTCAGAGCGTCGTCGCCTGCAGGGACTCGTCAGGCACCCGCAGTGCAGAGCCGGCGGCACCAGCGGCCGGCGGCCAAGCGCACCCAAGGAAGTTGGCCAGCAGCTGCCTGCCCTCCTGGGTGAGCACCGACTCGGGGTGAAACTGCACGCCCTCTGCCGGCAGCTCGCGGTGGCGCAGCGCCATCAGCACGCCGTCGCCCTCGGCCGAGGACTCGAGGCAGTCCGGCAGCGCGCGGTCGACGATCAGCGAGTGGTAGCGCCCCACCGTCAGCGGCGAGGAGAGGCCGGCGAAGATCGTGCGGCCGTCGTGCCGGATCGTGGTCGCTTTGCCGTGCACGGGCGGGTGCAGCACCACGCGGCCCCCGAACGCCTGCGCGAGCGCCTGGTGGCCGAGGCACACGCCGAGCGTGGGGACGCCCGCCTCGGGCAGCCGACGCACCGCCTCCAGCGTGATCCCCGCCTCGTCGGGGGTGCACGGCCCGGGCGAGACCACGCAGCGCTCGTAGCCGCCGGCCAGCAGCTCATCGACCGTGGCGCGGTCGTTGCGCACCGTGTGCACCTCGGCGCCCAGCTCGCCGAGGTACTGCACGAGGTTGTACGTGAACGAGTCGTAGTTGTCGATGACCAGTACCTTCATCGGTCCTCCTGCTAGGCCCAGTCGGCCTGTTCGCAGGCCAGCGCAATCGCCCGCATCGCCGCCGTGGACTTCGCCACCGACTCCTCGTACTCGTACGCCGGCTTGGCGTCGGCGACCGTTCCGCCGCCGGCCTGGATGTGGGCGACGCCGTCCTTGACGACCACGGTGCGAATGTGGATCGCGGTGTCGAGGTCGCCGCCGTAGCTGAGATAGCCGATCGCGCCGCCATACCCGCCCCGCTTGACCGGCTCCAGCTCGTCGATGATCTGCATCGCGCGCACCTTCGGCGCCCCCGAGAGGGTTCCCGCGGGGAGCACCGAGCGCAGCGCGTCCATCGCGCCAACGTCCGGGCGCAGCGTGCCCGAGACCGAGGAGACGATGTGCATCACGTGGCTGTAGTACTCGATCTCCATCAGCTCGTCGACGGTGACGCTGCCGTACTCGCACACCCGCCCGAGGTCGTTGCGCCCGAGGTCGACCAGCATCACGTGCTCGGAGCGCTCCTTCTCGTCCGCCAGCAGCTCGACCGCGATGCGGCGGTCCTCCTCGGGGGAGGCGCCCCGCGGACGGGTGCCGGCGATCGGCCGCGTCGAGACGTGGCGAGCGTTGACCGTCAGCAGCGGCTCGGGGCTGGCGCCGGCGACCTGGAAGTCGCCGAAGTCCAGGTAGTACATGTACGGCGAGGGGTTGACGGCGCGCAGGCCCCGGTAGATCGAGAAAGCCTCGACCGGCACCGGCGCCGACCAGCGCTGGGATGGCACGACCTGGAAGGCGTCGCCGGCGTGGATGTAGCGCACGATCCGCTCGACCATCCCCTCGAACTGCGCGCGCGGCATGTTCGACTCAAAGCGTGGCGTCTGCCGCGGGGATTTGAATCCACCCACCCGCTCGGCGTGCGGCACGGGGCCGTCGAGCGCCTGGCGGATCTCGGCGATCGTCCGTGCGGCGTGCGCACGCTCGCGCTCGCCATCGGCCTCGGCGTTCGCGAGGATCGTGACGGTGTGCTTGAGGTGGTCGAAGGCCACGAGCACGTCGGAGAGCATCAGCGCCATGTCCGGCAGCCCCAGGGGGTCGGGCCCACCCGCTCCCAGCGGCTCGACGGTACGCACGAGGTCGTAGCCGAAGAAGCCCACAGCGCCGCCCGTGAAAGGAGCCCGATCGCCCGGATCGGCCAGCGGCGCCTGGCGGAAGCGCGCCACGTGCTCGGCCGCCAGCGCGTAGGGGTCGCCGGGATCGCCGAGCGACCAGCGCAGCACTGAGCGCGGACGCACGCCGATGAACGACCAGCGCCCCACGCGCTGGCCCTGATCGGCGGACTCCAGCAGGAAAGCCGGTTCGGAGGGGGCCAGCGCGCGCAGCTTCAGGAACGCCGACACCGGCGTCTCACAGTCGGCGATGAAGCTTTCGCAGACGGGAATCAGGTTGTACTCGCCGTCGTGCAAGTCGGGCGGGAGCGTCCCGGGCGGGCGGGCCACGCTTATATCTTTAGCGGCGGCGGGCATCGAGCACCCGCTCGGCGTCGGCAAGAGCGCGGCCGCGGGAGTGCAGCAGCACGAGCAGGTGGTAGAGCACGTCGGCGGCCTCTTCGTCGACGCGCTCGTCGGACTCCTCGCGCGCGGCGCGCGCCACCTCCTCGGCCTCCTCCATCACCTTCGCGCCGATCCGCGGCGGATCGTCCAGCAGCGCGACCGTGTAGGAGCCGTTGGGACGCTCGCGCGCGCGTGCGTTGAGCGTGCGTTCGAGTGCGGGCAGCACCTCGTGGGGCGCCGGCGGCGCCAGCTCCCCACGGTGAAAGCAGGTGCGCTCGCCCGTGTGGCACGCCGGCCCGGCGGGCTCGACCAGCGCGAGCAGCGTGTCGCCGTCGCAGTCGGCGCGCAGCGCGCGCACCGCCTGGGTGTTGCCGCTGGTCGCCCCCTTGTGCCACAGCTCCTCGCGCGAGCGGCTCCATAGGTGCAGCTCACCGGTGGCGCGCGTGCGTTGCAGCGCCTCCTCGTTCATGTAGGCGAGCATCAGCACCTCGCCGCTGCCCCAATCCTGCACCACGCACGGCAGCAGACCGCGCTCGTCGTACACGAGCTCGTCGATCGGCTCCGCGGTGGGCGTGCTCATCCCGGAGATTGTAGGTGGCGCCCGGGTCCCCACGGTTGCGCCCGCCCTCCGCACGTCATCATTGTGCAGATGCCATCGGTGCTGGAGCGCAGGCTGATCGTGGTGAGCGGCAAGGGGGGCGTTGGCAAGACAACCGTGTCGGCCGCGCTCGGCCTGCTCGGCGCGCGCCGCGGGCTGCGCACGATCGTGGTCGAGGTGATGAGCGGGGAGGCGGGCGGCGAGGCCGCCGGGATGGGCCGGCTGTCGGCTCTGCTCGGGCATGCGCAGCCGCCCCCTCACGGCGTCGAGACGCAGCTGCAGGAGGGGCTGTGGGGCCTGACGATCGACCGCGACCGCGTGCTCGCCGAATGGCTGCGGGCGATCGGGGGGCGGGTGCCGGCGCGCGTGCTCACCGCGAGCTCCAGCTTCCAGTACCTGATCGCAGCAGCCCCCGGCGCGCGGGAGATGATCACGATGGTGAAGCTGTGGGAGCTCGCCCAGGGCCGGCGCCCAGCCGACCGGGCCGCACGCGGCGCGAGCGCGGCCGCGGGCGGGCAGGGTGGGAGCGCGGCGGCGGGCGAGCGCGACTACGACCTGATCGTGTTCGATGCGCCCGCCACCGGCCACGCGCTGGCGATGCTGCGCTCCCCGCACACCTTCGGCACGATCGCGCGCATGGGGCCGATCGCGCGCCAGGCCGGCCAGGTGCGCGAGCTGCTGGAGGACCACGCCCGCACCGCCTATCTGGCGGTGACGCAGGCCACGGAGATGGGCGTCACCGAGACGCTCGAGCTGCGCACCGGCTTGCGCCGGGAGGTAGGTCGGGAGCTCGATGCGGTGGTCGTGAACGGCACCCTGCCGCGGCGCTTCGAGGGCGATGAGCTGCAGCGCATCGCGGCGTTGGACGGCGAACCCACAGTTGGGCAGGCTCCACCCGCAAGGAATGGGGCCGGCCACGCCGACGACGCCATCGTGGCCCGCTCCGCAGCGCGCGCCGCGCGGGCGGTGCATGAGCGTACCCGTGCGCAACAGCGCCAGATCGCCCGCCTACGTCGCGGCGCAGGGCCGCAAGACGACGCGCAGCCGGTACTGAGGGTGCCGTTCCTGTTTCGCTCTGCACTCGACCTCGAGGCGATTCGGCAGATCGCCGATCGCCTGGCGCGCGGCCTGTGAGATTCAGGACCGCAGCGCGGCGGTGATGCGCTTGGCGGTGGCGAGCACGGCGGGGCCGAGGGACTTGCGCAGATCCTCGAGCGTGTAGTCGTCGGACGGCACCGGAATGCCGACCGCAGCGATGACATCGCCGTCGGGGCCGTGCACCGGAGCGGCGATCGTGCGCACGCCGGGGGCCAGCTCTTCGTCGCCCAGCGCGAGGCCGTCCTCGCGCACCTGCTGCAGCTCGGCGCGCAGCGCCTTCTTGCTGGCAATGCTCTTTGGCCCGCGCTTCGTCAGCTCGATTTCGCCGACCAGCTGCTCGCGCTCGCGATCGGGCAGGTTGGCGAGCAGCGTCTTGCCCATCGCGGTGCACTGTGCCGGCAGGCGTGCCCCGGCGCCGAGGTCGAGGTCGACGGCGTGCTGCCCGCGACGCCAGCCGCGGCGGCGGTCGACGTAGCGGATCTGTGTACCGTCGAGTACCGCCAGCGAGGCGGTGCGGCCGGTCTGCTCGCGCAGTTCGCGCAGGGGCTCGCGGGCCTTGCCGCGCAGCGCCATCGAGTCCAGCACCGACATCCCCATGTCGGCGACCCGTGGCGCCAGGCGATAGCGGCGCGCGTGGTCCTGCTCCAGGTAGCCCAGCGCGACCAGCGTCGAGGCATAGCGATGGGTGGTGGAGCGGCTCATGTTGAGCTCGTCGGCGAGCTTGGCGATGCCCAGTACGGGCTTCTGCGCGCTGAAGCAGTTGAGGATCGCAAGACCCGCCTGCAGCGAGGAGGAGAACCGCCCGCGGCGCTCCTCCTCGAGGAGCTCCAGACCCACGTGGTCGGCCGCGTCGGCGCTGGCTGATGTCGTTCGCTTGGTCATGCGCCCACTCCTGCGCGAGCGCAGACGCCGCAGACGCGAACCGGACGCCCGCCGCAGTAGCTGCGAGCCGGACGCCGCATCCAGCGCCCGGCTCGCGGTCGAGCGGTTCGGAGGCGGAGCGCGCCACCCCTGGCGCCCGCGGTCAGGCGTCGCGTAGGACGCCACTGCACTTCCAACCGGGGGCCCATGACCCGTAGGCTGACGTTTCCGTCCCGCATTACGCGAGCGATCATCCCCGACCGCTGCGACGCGCTCAATGCACAGGTGAAAATGTTCAAGTCGACCATCCCTTTTGGAATCCGGGCCGCAGCTGTGGCTTGTACACGATTGGACACTGTGTATACCAGTGTACAGGTTTGTGCCGAGGTTTGGCGCCACTGTACAGACAATGCGTAGTTATGCAAGCCAGCAGCCACACCCGGCCACCCGAGCGCCGCATCGAGAGCCGTCCCGGGCGGGCAGCACAGCACGCTCCCAACCCCCCGGGACGATCACCGCACACACAAGCGTGACCCCTCGGAGCGGGGGCAATTGGTCCTGGCGATGCGTCATCCGGTGCCGGAGCGACCCCGGGATCGGTGGATCCAGGCTCAATCCTGCAAGACGATCGCCGCACGCACACGCACCGCCAGGTATCCGGGCACGGCGACGATCGCCACCGCGACACACGTCACCGCGAGCAGGCTGCCGATCGCCACCAGAGCGCCAATCGACGCGACGACCGGGAAGCCCGTCACGACCGCGAGCGTATGGCTCAGCAGCAACTGGCCGCAGAGCCCGAAAAGTGCGCCGATCGAGCAGCCCACCCCGAGCAGCAGCACGCTCTCGATCAGCAGCGATCGCCACAGAACCCCTTTGTCGAAGCCATCGACCTTCATGTCCGCCAGCAGCGGCCGCCGCTGCCAGATCATTGCGCCCATCGCGGTGGTCATCGCGAGGATCGCCGCAATCAGCACGAGATCGGTGATCTGCGTCAGACGCGAAAGCCCCTGGCGGCTGGCGGCGCGCAGGCGCTGTTCGCGTTCGGAGCGGGTTTCCACCGTCAGACCGGCCCCCGCGGCGCCAAGCGCCCGTTGGACCTCGCGGCGTCCCTCCGCGGGCGACACCCCCGCCCGCAGCGTAATCCCGTACGCGCTCACCCCTTCGCCCGGCCAGGCACGTACGTAGTCGTTCGCGCTTATCACGATCGCGCCTGGCGGCCAGCCGATGTTGGTGCTCAGCGCTGCCACGCGCAACACGATCGGTCGCGGCGCGGGGAGCGTGAAGCGCTGGCCGATGCGCAGGCGATGTTCCGCCGCGAGCGCCTGCGAGACGACCGCCCAGCCCCCGCGACGCAGCCGCGCGGTGGCCTGCGCCAGATCGCCGCTGACCATCTGGCTGGGGGGAATCGGGCGTTCGGCCGAGGCCGGTGGCGCCATCACCCACACCCGGCGCACGCCGTCGTCGAGGAAGCCGGCGCGGAACAGGCCGACGCTGCGCACATCCGGCAGGCGCGCGAGCCTGCCCGCCTGCGATGCGGGAAACGCGGTGGTGGCCAGCACGTTCTGCGTGCCCGCCGCGGTGACCCAAACGCCGGCGGGCGCGGCAAGGTCATGGGCTGTGCGGTCGAGCCCGCGCTGGAGGTTGCTCTGCGCGCCCTCGACCGCCACGCTGCCAAATACCGCGGTGGCGCCGGTCGCGGCGATCGCGAGCGTGCGCGACCAGTTGGCGGTGGATCTGAGCTCGATCACCGCAAGGTGAGCAGCGGTGCTGCTGAGCGAGCGCTGCACCCGGTCGGCCACGCGCATGCAGGCGCCGAGGAGCCACGGCAGCGCCAGCAGCAGCGCGATGACGAGGCTGACGATCCCCACGATCGCGGCGCCTGGAGCAGCCAGCAGCGTGATCGCGATGATCGTCCAGCACACCAGCTCCCCCAGCATGACTCTCAGGCCCGATCTCGCGCTCGCGCGAGCGGGTGCCGCCCCGAGCAGCCGGCGGGAGAGAATCGCTCTGCGCAGGGAGATCAGCACGCCGGCAAAGGCGGCCAGCAGTCCGCCGCACACGGCGAGCACAACGCTCTGCCAGCTGACGATGCGCTGCGCGTCGATCGGGAAGGCGAACGAGAGATAGCCGGGGCTCGATCTGAACAGCGCCGCCGACAGGAGATCCCCCAGCACCAGCCCCACCAGCGAGGCGAGCACGCCGAGCACGAGCGCGTCGAACAGCAGCACCTCGACGATCATCCGGCGGGAGTAGCCGTCCAGGCGCAGATCTTCGACGAGGTTGCGCCGCTGCGACGCCGTGAGCATCAGCGCATTGAGGGCGAACAGGAACCCGACCAGCGCGCCGATCACCGAGAACAGCTCCGCGGACTGGTTGCTCGGAGCGGCCGCCTGGTTGAAGAGCGTTGCGCCGAAGTCGGCAGGCTGAACGTTCAGGCGCCCGGCCGCCAGTCGCTCGAGCTCCGCGTGCACCTGACGTTCGTGACCGCCACGGGGCCGCACGAAGATGTTCGTCAGGCGCCCGGGCAACTGTGACAACTGCTGCGCGTAGGCGATCGGCGCAAACGCCACGCGGCTGTGCGCGAGGACGCCAAGGCCGCTTTCGAACAGGACGGCGCCGATGAAGACCCGCACGGAGCGGCCGCCGACCTGGAGCTCCGCCGACTCCAGCGAGGCAAGGCCGACAGAGCTCGCGAGTTCGAGCGGCAGCGCCAGCGCCTGCTGGTGGTTGAGCTGGGCGGCGCTGAAGCGGTGCAGCAGCGGCCCACCGAGATGCGCGAAGCGCGCGTCGGTGCTGAGCAGTTCCACGGGCTGCTGGCCGGCCGGGCCGATCAGGTCGGCGTGCTCCTCGAAAACAGGGATCGTGTCCCACACCCCGGGGAGACGCTGTACCGCGCCGAGCAAACCCTGGTCGAATCCCTCGGGGCTGCGCGCGGCGAGCTGGAAGCGCATCGTCCCGATGACGCCGCTGACAAGCTGGCGCATCGAGCTGTCGGGGCTCGCGCGAACGATCTGCGAGGCAAACAGCAGCGCCACCCCAACCGCGATCCCGAGGATCGCGAACAGCTCGTGCGCAAGCCTCGCCCGTAAGCGGACCCGGTAGAGCAGGATGATGTTTCGCAGCCGCATCGCCGCACAAATCAGGGGTGGCCGGCATCGAGCGATGCCAGCACCGGTTCGGGCGCGTAGTCGCACAGACGCCCATCGCGCAGGGAGTGCACGCGATCGGCGTACGCAGCCGCCTGCGGGTCGTGCGTGACGAGCACCGTCGCCACCTGGCGCTCCCGGCAGAGACCGGCCAGCAGTGCGAGCACCTCGCGGCTGCGTCGCGAGTCCAGGCTGCCGGTCGGCTCGTCGGCGATCACCAGCTTCGGCTCGGTCGAGAGCGCCCGCGCGATCATCACCCGCTGGCGCTCGCCCATCGAGAGCTGGTCGGGACGGTGGCGCAGGCGATCTCCCAACCCGAGCTGCTCGAGCAGCGGGCTCACACGGCGGTGGGCCTCGCGCGGGGTGAGGTTAGTTCCCAGCAGCTTCAGCGCGGCGTTGTCGAGCGCTCCCACGCCCGGGATCAGGTTGAGGCTCTGCCGCACGAACCCGAGCTCCCGCAGCCTGTACGTGGCGCCCTCGTGCTCCGATAGCGCCGACACCTCGCGCCCACCCACGCACACCGTTCCGCTGTCGGGGCGCAGCAGCGCGGCGATCAGCATCAGCAGCGTCGTCTTGCCCGATCCGCTCGGCCCGTACAGAGCGACCAGCTCGCCCGCCGCCACCGACATCGACACTCCGTCCACCGCGCGCACCGGCTCGTCTTCGCCGAGCCGATAGTGCTTGAGGAGATCGCGCAGCTCCAGCATCACGCCGGCCGCCGTATCGTCGACCCGATTGGATCGTGCTCCGGGCGCATCACAGCACCTGTTGCCTGCCGCGCAGATGGATCACCTTGCCATGCTCCAGCTCATCCGCGGGCGGCACAGGTGGAGGCATCGATGCGCTACTCAGACGGCCCCCGCCAAGCGAGAAGATATGATCGGCATGCATCGCTGCGGGCATGTCGGGGACGGCCATCAGCACAGCGATTGCCTGCTCGTCCGCGAGCGAGTGCAAAAGCTCCGTCACCCGCTCGCGCTCGACCACGTCGAGGTTGGCGGTCGGATCGTCCACCAGCAGCAGACGCGGCGCGCGCGCGATCCCGTGGGCAATCCCGATCAGTGCCCGCTCCCCGTCACACAGGCTGCCCCACCGCTGGCGCGCCAGCGCCGAGAGCCCAACCCGCTCGAGCGCCGCCTCGGCGCGCGTGTACGCATCGCGGCGACCATGCGCGGCCAACAGCGGCAGCGCCACGTAGTCGAGCATCCGCAGGTCGCTCTGCGGCCCCGCGCGCCGCACCCAGCCGATCCACTCCAGCATCAGCCGCGCGTGCTGGCGCTCGGAGAGGCTGGCGAGGTCGACGCCGTTGAAGAACACGCTGCCGCTGTCCGGAGTCTCCAGGCGAGCGGCGAGCTTCAGCACGGTCGACTTGCCCGACCCGCGGGTGCCCCACACCGCGGTGACCTCCCCCGCCCGCACGTCAAGCGTTACGTCGTGGAGCACCCTCACCTCGGTGTCGCCCCGCCAGTAGCTCTTGCCGACGCTTTTGAGCGACAGCAGAGCGCCCACCCTCATCCCTCCGAACGGCCCCCGCTCGCGGACCGATGGCCTGCGCTTTGCCAGCACCTCATGTAACACCTCATGTACAACATACTCAACCCGATGGAAAATGCGCAGGTGGGCCTGCGAGCCGCTCAGCAGCGGTCATCCAACCCGCCGAGCCAGCGCAGACGATGGCGCAGCCGGCACCCGGCGCTGTGCGGGCAGCCTGGCCGTGCCGGTCGCACGCTCGTATTCGGCGTGCATCCCTTCCAAGGATTCCCGCACACCCTGCAGCCATGTCAGCCGCGCCTCCCAGAAGGAGAGCTCCGCATCGCGGATGTGCACCAGCACCAGCCCCGACCACCTGGTCGGCGCCGGGGGACGCATCCGTTCGAAGGTGTGCTTGAGCTCCTGCACGCGCCCCAGGCAGATCAGCTCCTGCCCGTAAACCAGCTCCACCAGTCGCGGCAGGTTGTGGGGCTGGCAGAGGGCGACCTTCATGTGCAGCTCGTCGCGCAGGGGAGGCGCCGTGGAGGATCTGAGCAGCCACTCCTCGAAGTGCCGCACGCCCGCGGGCGTCGCTTCGAAGGAGCGCGAGTCGGCGCGCGAGCCCGGCGCCCGCCGCGAGGCGGATCGCGGCCGTCCTGCGCCGGCCTGCTGGCGTCTCATGCCCGCCTGCTCGGCCGCCGCCGCAGCAGCTCCGCGCACACCCACGGCGGCCAGTTGCGGGCTCGAAACGCTCCTCCTTGCAGAGGCAAACGGCGTCCCGCTCGGAGAAACTCCGTGTGTCCTATCCGGTGCCCGATCCGGCGGCTGATCCTCGCTGATCGCTCGCACCAGCCCGTCACGCTCCAGGCGGGTAAGCGCCGAGTAGACATTTGAGTCGACAAAGCCCGCCGATGAGAGTCGTTGGCGTAGCTTCGCCGTTAGACGATGAGCGGGGCCGGGCTCCTCGATTACCAACCCCAGCACTGCGATCTTCGCTGACATCTCCCCGCCGGCCCCCTTTGACGACTAGCTCTGTGGGTTCCTCACTGCCGTAGGACAACGTTTCCCGCACCCGAACAGCACATTACATAAACCGTACACCAAACTGAGCCGTGATGCAGCTTTTGGACGAACGATTCTGACATCTTGAGAATAACTCCCCGCACTTGGACCGTATCGTCAATGCTCCCGGCGGCGCCCGCGCAGACGGGTTCTATGGCGTCTGAACATGAGGCCTCACCAGCAGCGCGACCGCGCGCGGCCCGCTCCGGTAGACGCTATCCGATCCCCAGACGATCGAGCATACCCTCGTCACGGCGCCAATCCCGGCGCACCCTCGCCGACAGGTCGAGGTGCACCGCGCCGCCGAGCTCCCGTTCCAGCTCCCCACGTGCGGCGCTGCCGATCGCCTTGATCATCCGTCCTCTCGCCCCCACCACGATCGCCCGTTGGGAGTCGCTCTCCACCCAAATCAGCGCCCGCACCCGGGTCATCCCCTCACGCACACGCTCGATCTCCTCAACCACCACCTCCACTGCGTGGGGCAGCTCGTGAAAGGTGCGCCTGATCGCCGCCTCCCGGATCAACTCGGCCGCCAGCAGTTGCGGCGACTGGTCCGAGCGCGCGTCGGCTTCGAACAGAAAGGGGCCCTCCGGCAACATCTGTTGCAGATGCTCCACCAGCTGCGCCACACCCGCTCCCGTGCGGGCCGACACCGGGAACACCTCTCCGTCGAGGGCCAGGTCGGCCGCGCCCTGCAGCGCCGCGAGTGTCTCGGCGCGGCTCAGCCGATCGACCTTGTTGACCGCGATCGTCACCGGCAACGCATGGGGCGGGCGGGGTGAGTCGGGCAACTCGGGCGTTGGCGAGGAGAGCGAGGGAGCAGCGTGGGTCTCCGATCCCCGAAGCGTGCGCGCGATGAAGCGATCGCCAGGGCCCACCCCCTGCTCGCCATTCAGCACCAGCAGCGCCGCGTCGGCGCCCTGCAGCTCCTCGCGCACCCGCTGCGACATGCGTGCCGTCAGGGCATCGCGCGGGCGCTGGACCCCGGGCAGGTCCACCAGCACGATCTGGCTCTCGCCCTCGGTGCGCACTCCGCGAATCGCGCGGCGCGTGGTTTGGGCGCGGTCGGAGACGATCGCCACCTTGCGTCCCACCACCGCGTTGACGAGCGTCGACTTGCCCACGTTGGGGCGACCCGCCAGCGCCACGAAGCCGGCGCGGGTCGGGCCCCCACGGCCCACGCTCATGAGTCCGCCCCCCGAGCGGCCCTGCTCGCCGGCAGAGACTCCCACCGCAGCAGCTCCGCCTGCACCGCCAGCATCTCCCCGTCATCTCGCTCGTGGTCCAGCCCCACCAGGTGCAGCACCCCATGCACGATCGCCTCACACAGGTCCTCGGTGTGGTCCGGGCAGATCACCACATCGCCCAGCTCCCTCGACGCCCCATCCATCGGCGCAGCTTCATCCACCGGGAACGACAGCACATCCGTCGGGCCGCTCTTGCCGCGGTGTTCCGCGTTCAGCTGCGCGATACGTCCCGCGTCGACGAACTCGATCGCCACATGCCCCTCCTCCACGCCCGCCGCCCCCGCGGCGAGGATGCACAGCCGCCGCACGCTCTCTCGCTGCGGGCCCTGCTCGCCCAACCCCTCCATGCCGAAGAGCTCCACCTCGAGTGTCCTTCCTGCGGGCTCGCCCAAGCTTATCCCGCCCCGATCCCCGCGGCGACCACGGTGACGAGGCCGACCGTTCTTCCGCCGCAACCGACCCCACCCCTGACCCCCCTTGGGGGGGTCCTCATCCAAAAAAATCCCTCCCACATACCCCCGCCCACGGCAGCGCGCACTACGCGCTGCGACGATCCGCCGGACGGAGCTCCCGAGCGTCCCGCTGGGAGTGCTCGTCGTATGCCTCCACGATCCGCTGCACCAGCTTGTGGCGCACGACGTCCTCTCCCCCGAAGCGCACGAACTCGATCCCCTCCACCGTTCCCAGCACCTCCCCCACGGCGATCAGCCCCGACTGCTGCTCGGGCGGCAGATCGACCTGCGTGACATCGCCGGTGACGACCATCCGCGAGCCGAAGCCCAGGCGCGTGAGGAACATCTTCATCTGCTCGGGCGTCGTGTTCTGCGCCTCGTCGAGGATCACGAAGGAGTCGTTGAGCGTTCTCCCGCGCATGAACGCCAGCGGCGCGATCTCGATCACGCCGCGCTCCAGGTGCTGGGTCACCTTCTCCGGGTCGAGCATGTCGTGCAGGGCGTCGAACAGCGGGCGTAGGTAGGGGTCCACCTTCGCCATCAGGTCACCCGGCAGGAAGCCCAGCCGCTCGCCCGCCTCGACCGCGGGGCGGGTGAGGATGATCCGGTTGACCTCGTTGCGCGACAGCGCCGCCGCAGCCATCGCCACCGCAAGGAAGGTCTTGCCCGTGCCCGCCGGCCCGACCCCGAAGGTGATCGTGCGCTCGCGGATGCAGTCCACGTAGCGCTTCTGGTTGACGGTCTTCGGCGCCACGCGCAGCGAGCGGTGGCGCCACACCACGTCCTCCAGCACCTTCGCCGGGGACTCATGTGCATCCAGCGCCCCGGTCACCGCGGAGATCGTCCCCGGGCCGATCTCGTGCCCGCGCACGATCAGATCCGAGAGCTCCTTCACCACCCGCTCACCGGCGCGCATCTCGCCCTCGGATCCGTCCAGCGTCAGCAGGTTGCCGCGCAGGTAAACCCTGCACTCCAGGTGCCCCTCGAGTGCCCGCAGCACCGCGTCCTGGCTGCCCGCCAGCTCGGCGGCCACTTCGCCCGGCAACTCGATCTGCGTCCTCATCCGTCGAGCGCGGCCCGCACCAGTCCCGAGACGCGCCTGCCGTCGGCGCGGCCATCTACCGCCGCCATCGCCACCCCCATCGCGCGTCCCATGTCTCTCACCGACTCGGCCCCGCTGTCGCGCACCGCCTGCTCGACGATCTCTTTCAGTTCGGCTTCGGGCAGCTCCGCCGGCAGATACCCGGCGATCAGCTCCGCCTCGCCCTGCTCGCTCGCCGCCAGCTCCCCGCGTCCGGCCTCGCGGTATGCCTCCGCGGCCTCCAAGCGGCGCTTGCGCTCGCGGCGCAGCACCGCCTGCTCGTCGCCTCCCCCGAGCTTCGCGTCCTTCTGCAGCTCTGAAAGCACCATCCTCAGCGCGCCCACGCGCTCTTTCTCCCCCGCCTTCATCGCGGTGGCCACGTCGCTCTTGAGCTGCTCTTCGATGCTCACCTGTGGGCCAAGGATAGCCTGGTCGGCGCCTTTGTTGGGCCACCCGCCAACGGTTCACAAGCGCGTCACACGGGCGCTTGGCATTACGTGGCGCCACCTGGGGCCCGACGGGCCCCACCCGCAGCGGGTCTCGCGTATGTTCAGCGTATGTTCACACCGGCGTGACGCGCAGGCCATCCGCGTACAGCTCGCCCACACTCACGTCCACCAACTCTCCTGCGCTCGCCGCGCCCGCGGGCAGGTAGCAGCGCGTGTAGTCGGTCGTGTACCCCGAGCACTGGGAGTCCGCCACCTTGTCCACCAACACCCGCTCCCTTCCGCCCAACTTCCCCGCGCGATGGTGGCGCGAGCGCACCTCCGAGAGGCCCCTCAGCTCCCGCGAGCGGCGCTTCTTCTCCTCCGGCGGCACCCTGTCGCCGAGCGCCTCCGCCACCGTGCCCGGGCGCGGCGAGTAGGAGAAGGCATGCACCCTGCTGATCTCTGCCTCTGCGACCAGCTCGAGCGTGCGCTCGAACGCCGCCTCGTCCTCGTTGGGGAAGCCGACGATGATGTCCGTCGTCAAGTTGACCTCCGGCACCGCCTCCCGCAGCGATGCGATCGCCTCCACGTACTCCCGCGCGGTGTAGTGGCGCCCCATCGCCTGCAGCACGTCGTCGTCTCCCGACTGCATCGGCACGTGCAGGTGCGGGCACACCTTTGGCTCCTCCTTCAGCGCCTCGATCAGCGAGTCGCGCACGTGAATCACCTCCACCGAGGAGAGCCTCACCCGCTCCACGCCCTCGACTTTGGCGGCCTGCATCATCAGCTCGCCGAGCTCCCATCCCTCCTGCGGGTCGCGGTAGTCGCCCACGCTGATCCCGGTCATCACGACCTCTGGTTGGCCTTGGTTTACGCGCGCCCTCACCTCCTCCAGCACCGCTGAGGCCGGGCGGGAACGGGCGGCTCCACGCACCGTCGGGATGATGCAGTACGCGCAGTGGCAGTCGCACCCGTCCTGCACCTTCACGAAGCCCCGCGTGCGCGCCGCCGCTGGCCGATTCGGGGATGCGAGCGCAGCGAGTGTCTCCCTAATCGGTCGGCCCTCGAGCCGAGGGAGCTGCCGAGGGAGCTGCCGAGGGAGCTGCGCGCGGCCCACGAGCGGCTCGTGCTCCAGATCCACACATCCCCCGAGCGCGCCCGCCATCGCCTGCGCGACATCCTCCGCCGTGCCCGTGAACGGGCGCACCGCCACGTCGATCTCCGCGAACTGCGCTGCTCGCAGGTTCACCGCGCAGCCACCCACGTACACCTCGCGTGCCGTCTTCAGCGAGCGGCGCACCGACTGGCGCGACTTCGCCTCCGCCTCGCCGGTGATGCAGCACGTGTTGATCACGTGCAGCTCCGCCTCCTCCTCGGGCGCCTCCACGTGCCCTGCTTCCAGCAGCCGCGCGCGCGCCAGCATCGCGTCGGCGTGGGACACCTTGCAGCCCAGGAACTTCACCGCGAAGCGCATCGCCTGGGCAGGGTAGCGCGGGGGACGATCGGTCAAGGGCCGGGGATCCCACGCGGAGACCTGCACCGCGAACAACCTATAGAAAAGCCCCGCCGGAGCGGGGCTTTTCCTTAGCAGGTCGATAACCCGGATTCTGTCGTTGAGCAGCCATCCATCTGAGCGGCCTACCTGGATCTCGGCGGGCAGCCTGCAAACGATCCGCTTTGGCCTTGCATCGGGTGGGGTTTGCCCAGCCGCCGCGTCACCGCGACGCTGGTGCGCTCTTACCGCACCATTTCACCCTTGCCGGCCCGCCGTTCACGTGGGACGGCGGACTTAGGCGGTTTGTTTCTGTGGCACTTTCCCGCGGGTTTCCCCGGGTCGAGCTCGACCACCTTGCCCTGTGATGTCCGGAGTTTCCTCGAAGGCCGGATGGCCTCCGCGGCTGCTTGACCTGCGCGCTCAACTTAGCGCGGTGGGCGCCTGTTGTGAAGCCGCCGCTCGCGAAGCCGGGTCGGGTCGAGTCGAGCCCTTCGCCCGCTCAGGAGAGCTGCGTTCCGCAGTCCATGCACTCCCCGTGGGGCTCCTCCTCCACGTCCGTGCCCGCAACCACCTTCCCGCCGCGCCTCATCTCACCGCCGCAAAGAGGACACTGGGCCGTCTCCCACTCGCTCAGCGCACACCACGCATCGGTGATCACGTGGTCGAGCGTAAGGGCGCCCGCGCCACCTCCTTCCGACGCTGCCGCACGCAGACGTGCCACGTGATCCGCCGGCCTGAAACCCGCTGGCCGCAAGCGCTCCCTGCCGGAGACACTGGACGGGCGTCGCCGCAGACCCCGGCGCCGGAGCAGGATGCCACCCATCAGAGGCTCCTGAGCAGCCCTACCACGCGCCCCAGCACCTGGACCTCCTTGCTGCGGATTGGCTCCATCGTCTCGTTCTCGGGTTGCAGGCGGATGTGATCGGATTCTCGGAAGAACCGCTTCACCGTCGCCTCCTCCCCGAGCAGCGCCACGACGATCTCCCCTTCCCGCGCCGTCTCCTGGGGTCGCACCACCACGATGTCGCCTTCGATGATGCCGGCGTTCTTCATCGAGTCCCCGCGTATGCGCAGAAGGTACTCGCCATCCCCGCCTCCCGCGACCTCCGGGACGGAGATGTACTCCTCGATATTCTCCTCCGCCAGCACCGGCTGGCCGGCTGCGACCGAGCCCACCAAGGGCAGGCCTTCGGAGCGCACGATCGAGCGGACGCTGTCCACCGCGCTGCCGACGGCCCGGTCGACCCGATCGAGCAGCTCGATCGCGCGCGGCTTGGAGGGGTCACGGCGCAGCAGGCCGATCTTCTCCAGGTTGGCGAGGTGGGCGTGCACGGTCGAGGAGGAGGCAAGGCCCACTGCTTTGCCGATGTCGCGCACGGTTGGGGGATAGCCATACTTGGCGGAGTACTTGTGTATGAAGTCGAAGATCTCTTGCTGGCGCTTGGTCAGATCCATGATCTCTTGGTCCCTTGGGTCGCTGGGCGGGAGGGTGGAACGAACATGTGTTCGCACAGTAGCGCCGGTTGCGGACGGATGCAAGTCTCGGCCGCTGCACCGTCTCGCGGGCGCCACGCAAACGGCCTCGCGCCCCGCTTGACCGCCTCGTCTCTATCGACCCGCGCGGGGCCCTCGCCTCGCCCGCGCCAGGGAACCCGGACCAGCCAGGCCGGTGGTCGGGCGCGGCCACCGGGGAGGGGCGCACCAGCCCCACCACCCGCGGTGGGCCGCGGGCCGACCACCCGAGCGAGCCCAGCGAGGCTATACTCGCCGCTCCCGGCGCCCGTGGCGGAATTGGTAGACGCGCAAGGTTGAGGGCCTTGTGGAGATTGTTCTCCGTGGTGGTTCGAGTCCACTCGGGCGCATTTCGGCAGAGTTGAACGTCGCTATTGGAACCACGTTCTCGCGTGGATCGGTGTTTGGACGGCCCTGCCAACGCTAGGCGCTATCCGTCTCCGGATCCTCGCTCGGCGGGAAGCCACCTTCCGGCTCTCCAAGCTTCCTTGCACGAACACCTTGATAGACGTCGACCGGTGTGTTGGCCATGAGGGCCCCCAGCAGATCCTCGAAGAACCGCGGCAGCGATAGCGTCGGCGCTGGATCCTCGACCGAGTCTAGGCGACGGGTTGTCGTGTCCCAGTCGGCAACCAGAAGGACGGTCGCATCAAACGGACCGTCGGGCCTGCGCAGGCGCACGAGCAGATCCCGCAACAACTCGAAGGCTCCGCCCTCGAAGACGTTGGAGCGCACAACGTAGGCGAAACCCATTGAGGCGAGTGGATAGCGATCGCGCAGGTTGTGCGCCTCGCCGATGGCCTCCTCGTAGCGGTTGTTCTTGTTGTTGAGGTAGCTTGAGAACTGCGTCTTGCCCGAGACGAGCACGTCGGGACCACGCAGCCAGTCTGTCAGCACCATCGCGTCGACCTGCTTCTTGTAGAAGCGCCCGAGCACGTTGGTCTTCGAGCCGCCAGGCATCTCGCGAGCGACCCTTACGATGGCGTTACGCAGCTCTGGCGGCTTGAGACGTTTGAACTCGGCCTCGTACACATCCAGCGCCTCCAAAAGGCTTTCTATAGCGAGCTCGATCCCGGCCAGCTCCGGCGAGAGGACGCGCGGCTGACGTAGGCGCGGAAACACGGCACCAGGCTCGAAGCCCGCCCGCCGCAGCTCGTGAGCGACGTAGGCGTCAAGCGACTTGGCGACGCGCCCTGACTGCTGTTTGGTGGCGTGTCCGCCCTTGATTGGTACGGCCAGGAGCGCTTGCAGGGTGGCGTAATCCGGCTGGTATTCGCGCGCATCGTGGTCGGCCGTGTCGGGCCGCCGATGCCACGGCGAGATCAAGGTGTCGGCTCCGCGCAGAATTGGGTCGACTTCGGCTAGGACATCGGGTTTTCTAGCTCTTGGGATGCCCCTCAGTTTGGCGTGTGCGCCGGACGCGAAGCAGAGCGGCAGCGTCCCGGATGGCGAGGACCTCATCATTGGAGAGGCCGAGGGTCCGCTTGAGAAGCACCTGGTCGACCGCGGTGACCACCGTCCACCACTCGCCGCGCTTGAGCGCGGCATCCAAGTTAGGGGCTTCCTTCGCAAGAGACCGCCAGGCTGACACAAGCGCATCCGGCGCCGGGACTGGCAAGGCGGCGGCCTCGCGAGGCTCCATCTTGAGGATGCCGCCGCCATAGGAGCGGCCCATCACCTCGGCACCGAGCATGGTGGCTGAGTTGAGCGCCATCAGCGGCAGGGCGCCACGCGCCTCCTCCGGTGTGTCGTCACGCAGCCGCAGCCCGTGCATCGAGTTGAGGAAGGTCACGCCGGCTGAGTTGTCGATCAGGCGGGGATAGCGATGCGACATATACGTAAAGAACAGGTCCGGCACCGGAACGACAGGGGGGCGCCACCACAACTCGCGTACCGTGCACTTGTAAGCCTTATGGACTGCTTCTTTGCGGCCGTGCTCCAGATAGATCTCCAGCCCCTTGCCGCGGGCTGTCTTCTTGGGATATAGAAGCCAGACGCGCTTGCCGGAGAACTTCAGCTCCTCCCATTGTGCCCGCGAGAAGTGCAGCCCCTTCAAGTGCTTCGTGCCGGGCGGGCTGATGCGAGTCAGGTGGCGCTCCGGGATGGCGTACTTGGCCCGCGTGACCTCGGACATCGTGAAGTAGTCGTTGTTGCCGGTGACCGTGCCCAATTCCGGAGTGCCGTAGACATCAAGCCGCATCATGCGATCCGCTACCGAACGGAACAACTGCCTGACGTCGAGCGAGAGGGCCAGGTCGCTCCACTTGCCCTCATCTGCCGGCTTCGCCCCCACCGGATCGAGCGGATGCAGCTCCGCCAGATCGTCTGCATTGTTGACGTGGAACAAACAAAAGGAGTCGCAGGGTCCCGTCCCGTGCGCCACTAGAAGCACCACCTGCTCGTCGGCGCCGCGGAACTGCAGCCGCTCGAACATCACCAAGTTGACAACCGCGAAGCGCTGTTTGAGCCAGCGGCGGATTGGCTCGGCGTAGCCAACGGTCAAGAGCTCGGCGGGCAGTACCATCGCCAGCCGACCCGCCTGTGTCAGGAACGCTGACGCATGGACCAGGGTGGCCGCCCAGGACGAGGCCAGGCCCGAAAGTCGGACCCCTTGGGCCAGAGCAGCTGCGGCTGATCGCTTGCGGGGATGGCCGCGGTGCTCCTGGTAGCGCACGAACGGCGGGTTGCCGATGACGGCGTCTTGCCAGCCGATCCGATCCCCGATCTGCGCTGGCGTGGAAAGATCAAAGAAGTCTGAGCGCACTAGGTTTGCACCGACGCCGGCAGAATGCAGGAGCTCGCCCGAAGCGTCCAGCGATGGTTGATGTAGGTCCACCCCAGTTAGCTGCTCGGCGATGGCGTTCGCCGGCACCCTTAGCGCTTCGAGCCGCTCCGCTGCAGCCAGCAGGAACACCGCCTCGCCGCAGGTCGGGTCAAGCACCCTCGCGTCGGGCGCCCGTACCGCCCAGCGGCTCAGGAACTCGGCTATTGCCGGAGGCGTGAAGAAGGCTCCGCGAGCCTTTTGGAGAGAATGGGAAGACTGCAACGCTGCCGACATGGGCCAACCCTACCCTGGCCGCCGGACGGGAACATATGTTCGACGCGCGGGCTGGGATTGTCTAGCTTACCCGAGTCTACGGCTCCGCGCGAACGGCGCCGGGTGTGATCGCCTATAGAGTCTCGCCCGTGGAGGCCGGCGACTTCGAGTTCCTCGATCAGCAGTTCGAGCCGTACCTGATCGGTGACCGGACCAAGTCGAGCGCCATGCTCGCGTGGTTCCTCGAGCATGTCTGGCGAATGGAGCCGGATGAGGTCGAGGATGCCCTCTGCGACGGCAGCAACGACAAGGGCATCGACGCGATTGTTATCGATCCGGACGCGCGTGAGATCTCAGTGTTTCAGGGCCGTCGTCGGCGCAGCTCCGAGCGCACACTCGGCGATAGCGAGCTCAAGCAATTCCGCGGCGTGGCTCCCTACTTCCGGGGACCAGAGGGGATCGATGACCTGCTGGCTGGCGAACCAAACGATGAGCTGCGAAAGCTGATCGAGCGCCACCACCTACGCGATCTTCTCGATGACGAAGATCCGTTGATGACCAAGCTGGTGTTCGTCACGAATGCCCCCTTCGATTCGGCTGCGACGGCCTACATCGAGGCCTCACGCGACGAGGAGCCACCGCTAACCGTTTGGGACCGCGAGCAGCTCGTGGCCGTAGCTCAGCGGACTGTCCGCCCCGGTCTTCTTACCGGCGAGTACACGTTGGCCCCGCAGTCCGACGTCGTCGTCCAGCAGCTCGAGGGAGACGTCGAGATGGCTGTTGCACTCGTACCAGCGAACGAGCTTGTCAGGCTCCCTGGCATCGACGACCTTACGTTGTTTGCAATTAACGTTCGCCTCGGCCTCGGAAAAACCAAGATCAACCGCGAACTGGCGACCACGATCAAGGGCGAGCAGGGCGACCATGCGCTCTTCTCTGCCTACCACAACGGCATTACCATCCTGACCAATGCGCTCACCGTGGACGCCGAGGGACTACATCTTGATGGCGTCACGGTCGTCAATGGCTGCCAATCGTTGCTGGCACTCAAGGCTAATCGCGAGAGCCTGACGCCTGAGCTGAGCCTCCTCGTAAAGGCGGTACAACTCGGGGATAATGGGACGCTTGCGGACACCATCACCTACCGGAGCAACAATCAAAACGCTGTTAACATTCGCGATCAGCGTGCCAACGACCCTATACAGCGCGATCTTCAGCGGCAGGTTACCGAGCAATTCGGAGATCATTTGTTCTATGTGATTCGCCGCGGAGAGCAGGTGCCGGATGGTCGTGCCGCCCTCGAGAACCAGGATGCAGCCCAGCACATCATGGCGATATGGCTACGGGAGCCATGGGCAGCGGTTCGCAAGCTAAAGCTCTTCGACGAGGACTACCGCCGCATTTTCAGTCGCAATATCGACGCGCCAAAGCTCTACCTCGTGCAACACCTACAAAAAATGTCCGAGAAGCGCCGCGGCGATCTGCGACCAAGCTTGAGCGCCAGCTTCGCCTCAGTTCGATACACCATCGTCTACCTCACTGCCGAGGTAGCTCGCGCGAGCGAACTCGGAGCCGCCTTCTTTGATAATCCCGGTCGCTGGTTACCGGAGAAGGAGGACGAGGTGATGACGCAGCTGAACGAGTTGATGGACCATGTAGTAACTGAGCTAAACAACTATGTTCAGACACAGGAAGAGTTGCGACAACAAAGCAGTGTCCTGTTCGATGCGAAGATCGCCTTCAAGAGCCAGGCGTCAATCCGCCAAGTGGAGCAACAAACCCTATCGGTGACAAAGGCGCTCGCACGCCGGATCGAGGACTTTCTTTTTTCTGTTGAGCCTACGCTAGCCTAATCGCCGTCCGCGCTCGCCAATACGTATCTCCCCCTCGCTACCCGGACAAATAGCGGCGACGGACCCGCGGAATGGGAGGCAAGCACCCAGCTGACTGAGTTTGCCGAAACCGTCTCGCCGAGTAACGCTTCGACGGCTGCATGAACGTGAGTGATCCGCATCGGCCTTGCCTGGTCGGCCATCACTGCACGCACGGCATCCAGCACCCAGCCTGGACGACGAGCCCGTAGCCTTCGACTGGTGACGGCCCGTGGCCGGGCATCGCTGGTCCTGAGACCAGCCAGCTTCTCGGCCAGCCGGCTCAGCCTCGACCGGGCCTCTTGTGCCGCCAGCGCCACCAGAAGCTCCGACACAACCTTGTCGATCGCGCCAGAATCTTGGTTCCAATACCCTCCGCTCATCCGCATGAGAAAGCCCTGGAGACCTTCGGGGCGTTTTGGGAGCGATGGCTGAGCCGCCGCAAGCCCTACCTGGGAGCCGGGAACGTGGCAGGTATACGAGCACGACGGTCGCCTACGGCTCGTGGCGGCCTGGACCAACGGCGCTTGGCCGACTCGACGTCGAGCACGTCCGCGGGCTGATGGACGAGTGGGTCGAAGCGATGGAAGCCGTGAAGGGGTCCCTGTAGGTGAGCCAGGGACTATGCGTGGTCTGGTTGGTGTTGGTCCTCTTTTGCTGCGTATTCGGTGGGTGTGAGGCCGCCGAGGGCTGAGTGTGGCCTGTAGGTGTTGTATTGGATGCGCCAGTCCTCG
>DASZIQ010000011.1:0-10673 GCA_035948945.1 Solirubrobacteraceae bacterium | reverse complement strand
CACCTCATCCAGTTCAAAGCGGACCCTCTCGCTCGGGGCTACCTTCTCCATGCGGGCGTACCTCCATCGCTTGGTCTTGTCAGGACAAAGCGGAGGCTACGCCCGCAACCTCAATTCCCCCGGCTAGCGGGACGCGACCTGGGCGTTGGGTGATTGGGATAGCTTCTCGCGGTTGGTCGAGCCGGTTGGTGTCCTCGTGCTCGATCGGATTGGGGTTGAGCCGGGGATGGATCTGCTGGACGTGGGGACTGGCAGTGGCGGCACTGTGGCGATCCCGGCGGCGCTGCGCGGGGCAACGGTGGTGGGCTGCGATGTGACGCCCGAGCTGTTCGAGCATGCGCGTCGCCGCGCCGCTGCGGCAGGCGTCGAGGTCGAGTGGGTCGAGGCCGACGCGCAAGACCTGCCGTTCGGGGACGCGAGCTTCGATCGCGTGACGTCGACGTTTGGTGCGATGTTCGCGCCCGATCACACCCGCGCGGCCGCAGAGCTGGTCCGGGTCTGCCGGCCCGGGGGGCGGATCGCAATGACGACCTGGGTCAACACGCTTCGCCGGCGAGCTGTTCAAGCTGACGGGCTCGTTCATGCCGCCTGCGCCGCCAGGCGTGCAGTCGCCGCCGCTGTGGGGAGTCGAGGAGCATGTTGAGGAAGCGTTCGCCGCCGCCGGTGCCTCGGCCACGATCGACCGCGAGACCGTCGACTTCGACTTCCCGTCGGTCGAGGACGCTGTGCAGCGCTACGCCACGGATTTCGGTCCGTTCGTGATCGCCGGGGGGGGTCTTGAGCCGCAGGACCGCTGGGTGGAGTTCCTGCGGGCGTTCGCTGACCTGACCCGCCGGTTCAACCCCGCAAGCGACGGAACGGCGAAGATCCGCTCCGATTATTTCGTGATCCACGTCGAGCGTTGACATACCGGCTCCTCTCGCGTCCCTCGCCGCTGTGGGAATCTCCCCCGCGCACCTCTCCCGATGCCGAGCGTGCTCTCGCAAGCGCGTCAACGCGAGCATCCGCCGACCGCCCCGCGGATGCCTGCTCGGGACGACTTCCGAGGAGGCCGGCTGAGGATCGGCACACGCCCGCTCGCGCGGGGCGAAGCGGAAGAACTCGCTTCGCCGCATCTCCGACCTGGTCCTCGTCCGTTGCGCAAGCCGGACCGGGCCCGACGAACAGTCCTGCTTCGCCCCAGGCGGAGCGGCGGTGTTCTCCTGCTGTTGAGCGCCCTTGCCGTTCGGCACCCGGTGTCGCTTCAAGGCCAGCACAGGAGGCTGGGTCAAGGCCGGCCGTAGGCCGGCCGAAGGGCTTGGCCTTGAGGCGGCCGGTGGTAGCGCTTCCCCTGCAAATGCTCGGGTCCGGTCGCCGACAGGCGGCCTTGACTGTGGCTTTCGACGTTTCGACGTTCGCCTTGGGCCTGCCTTCGGTGCCGGCCTTCAGCGGCACTTCATCCCGAATCAAGGCGGCGCGCAATACCTGCACGCTGTGGCCTGCCCAGACCGTTCCGGAGCGGAAGCCTGGCTAGGCTGCAAGCCGGCGTTTAGGCTCTCGCTTAGCGGCGTCGGCGGACGTCCAGACGCTGGGGAGAGGGCCAGCGGTCAAGCCTGGTCCCAATCCGAGTTGCCCGATTTCGTTTTCGTCCCAGCAGTCAACTCCCCCGTGGTGAGGAGTGCACACG
The DNA here is from genome assembly GCA_035948945.1 of Solirubrobacteraceae bacterium. Lineage (GTDB taxonomy): Bacteria > Actinomycetota > Thermoleophilia > Solirubrobacterales > Solirubrobacteraceae > Palsa-744. The sequence goes on along the minus strand of DASZIQ010000011.1, from coordinate 9,007 downwards.
CGTGGTGGCACCAGCCGGGCCACCAGAACCCTGACAGACTCCCCCGCATGGAAAACCGCCACCGAGACGCGCTGCGTCGGATCGCCGAAGCTGATGACATGTGGTCGAAAGACGGGCACGAGCCTGTCGCCTTTCATCTGGTCCCCCGCGGCGGGATGAGGAAGGAAGTCGATCATCCGAACTGGAACCGGTCGTGGTCCATACCCGGACAGTCCACGGTCGATGACCTCGGCGAACTTGGTCTCTTGCGCGTCGACCCAATCGACCCCGGCTACAACCTGGCAAGAACGTTCTGGCTCACCATAAAGGGTCGTGAGGAAGCTGCAGATCTGGCGACTCAGACAGTCGTCGGTGCCTCTCCGCCTGCGCCCGAGACCCCAAACCACGATCGGGCTTCAGAGCACGCCGTGAAAGCCGTGGTCAGTTGGGCGCATGGGGACGGCGACTGGCAGGCAACTGTTGCCGAGTTTGCGTTCGAGCTTCGCAAACTGGGGATCGATGCGGACATCGATTTGATCCATCTGCAAGATCGTGCTGTCAACTGGACGACCTACGGGCCACGCGCGATACAGGAGAGCGACTTCGTTCTCATTGCGGTAAGCGCCGCCTACAAGCAACGCTGGCAAGGCACCAACGCGTCGGGGACAGGCGCGGGCGCAGCGAGGGAGGCCAACACCCTCAAGACCCTGTTCGGCGACAACCAAGAGGCCTTCTACGGAAAGGTGAAGATCGTCATCCTTCCAGGGGCCACGACGGACGACATCCCGACCGAGCTCAAGGCAGTAGTGCACCGATTTCCGATCGCCACGATCGACGAGCCTGGTCTTGAGGGCCTGCTGCGAGTCCTGACAGACCAGCCGGAGTTCGTCGCACCGCCAGTTGGGAGCGTGCCCCTGCTGCCGCCGAAGCCTGTCGGCCAGAGCGGCAAACCGCTCCCCGCGCCGGAACCGAGCCAGGCGGTTGCCGCAGCCATTGCCGAGCTGCCGGAGCGAGAGAAGCTCATCATCGCGCTGACCTATTTTGAGCGTATGACGAGGACTGAAATCGCAGAGATTCTCGGCATCAGCCAAAACGAGATCTCCCAGCTGGCACAAGATGCCACCACCCGTCTCGGCCACTCTGTCAGCGCCGGGCTAGTTGCAGACTCTGATCGGCCGGCCACCGGCCAGAATCACTCTGCTCGCCATGCGCTGCCAGCCAACGGTTCGCGCCAGGGTGAGCTGCTGCCCATCGAGCCCGGCCAACTGGCCCTCGCGATACCCGAGCGCTTCGACTTCGATCAAGGCTATGCGGAAGTGATCGACCACTACGCCTACGAGGACCGCACCGGCAGCGACCCGGACACCGTGGAGTTCACGTTCAGCCACCAGGAGAATCGCGTCATCACCAGCGGCTGAATGGCTGGCGCCGCGCGCACCGACGCGGCGAGGACGCGGCTGTGGCACTGTGGTCGCGAGCAGTGCTCGACTGCTTCTACTTCGCCTCGACGGCGACGATCAGCGACTCGAGGTCCGTGAGCGCCTGCTCAGCGTCGGCGCGGGGCACGACGAGGCGCTGACCGAGCGCGAGGCCGCTGGTGGGCGCTCGGTCGAGATAGCGCTGATCGACGTGGCCGTCTTTGTGCGTGAGGACGTGGCGCTGCTCGAACGTGCGCAGCAGGCGCGCCCAGACGTCGGCCGAAACCAGTGAGCTGAGCGCAAAGCCGGCGTGCTGGGCAAAGAGGTCGTTCGCGTCATGCAGCCGCTGGAAGACATTGCCCCCAGCAGCCTTGGCAACGGCTTCGGCGTTGGGTACGCGCTGCGTCAACTCCTGCCGTGCATAGACCTCGAACTCGGTCACGACCGCCTTCACCGCGTTGGCGGCGAGCCTGTCGAAGACTCCGAGCGCACGCGAGTCCTCCCGCTGCTCGCCATTGAGCTGGTCCTCCAATGCGAGTGCCCGACGCTCCGACGCGAGCTCCTCGATCACCGTGGCAGCGGCGTCGCGAGGGCCGCAGACGTAGCAGAACGCGCTCGCCCCATAGACGGCCTGGTGGTTGCCGCAGGACCCGCACTCGATGGTCCGGCGCACGGCGTCCTCGACGTACGTCGGGAGCGCGCGCCTGGGCGGCCTCGACCCGCGCGTGTAGCTCATGGCCTTGGAGCCACGGAAGGTGCGGTCGAACATGTCGTCGAGTTGGGCGTGGACCCATTGCTCGGCGACGGCTTCGGCTCCAGCGGTGACCCGAGACCGCTGCTCCTCGGTCATGAACTCGCCGGTGTCGGTGCTGTGCCCGCAGTACGGGCAATTGATGGGGTCGTCCGGCAAGGCCTCGTACTCGCTGATCATCACCTTGAAGAACCGCGCGCATGCAGGGCACTCGCAGCCGCTATACCCGTCCTCGCTCTCCGGCATCTCGACCTTCGCGCTAATGCGCGTGCCCTCCTTCCGCACGTCGCTGACGCCCTTAGGCATGCGCCTTGTCCAGTCCATGTAGACCAGTGAAGCAGATGCCTCAGGTCGCGCTGCTAGACGCGACGACGACGCTAGGCCGGGCTGGCGTGCCACTCGGAGCACGCACTCGCCCGCGGTCCTAGTGCGTCTTGTACCTTGGCGATGGCGTCGTCACTGTCCGCTGCCTCTAGACCCACGACGTTGCGAGCGAGCCCGGTGCGTATCTCGCCATTTGGTCCCATCTCTGAGCCGCCGCTTAGGTACGAGATCGAGGCTTTGCTCAGGCGAACGTGATCGACGTCCATGAGGCGCCCAAAGAAGTCGACTCGCCAGCGGACAGGGATCTCCTGTCCGTCCAGATACGGCGCCACGGTGCTGCGCGCTTCCGCACCTCCGAGTTGCCGTGACATGACTGAGATCGCTTCGCCGGGCTGCCGCTGACTGAGCTCGGCCGCCAGTCGCTTCGCGTCATCGAGGTCGGTGATCGGCTGCGTCAAGTCCTCGGTCACCTGCTGCTGCCCCGAGTAAATCGAGTACGTGAGATCATTCATGCCTGCAAGTCTGGCAGAGAGCTGCCGGTGGCGTCCTACGCCAGCGCCAAGATGCAGCGATGGACTGGAGCGAGTTCACGGCCATCGCCACGGGCGTGCTGGCGCTGGGCCTCATCCCTACGGCGATCGGGATCTGGATCACGTACAAAGCCGCGACCGATGACCTCCGCGCGACTCAGCAAGCGGCCGAGATCGCGCAGCGGGCCTCGCGTGATGAGCTTGAAGCGACGCGCGAGGCGACGCGGACGGCCCAGGCGATGGCGCAGCGCCAGCTTGAGGCCTCGTACCGGCCGAGCTGATCGACGTGGTGCCGACCGGGCCAGTCAGCCTCAATGACCCGATAGAAATGGCTTTAGGAGACCGGATACGGGTGGAGTTCCCAGGTGGACATTGCGACGCCTTCGATCCGCGCCAGATCTACGTGGCCCTCAGCGGCGGGCGGATCAACATCGCGGTCCCCTTGCGCAACGTCGGTAGCGGCGTCGCGGTCGTGCTCCCCGCGCTGATCTGGGTGGGCGGACAGCGCATGGGCGCGATGGAAGGATGCGACGTCCAGTCGAAGCTCGTGCCGCCCGGAGAGACCACGCGGGTCGTGTGCGCGCCGCAGCTCACTCAGCAGGAAATGGCTGATTACCCGTGGGCTGTGATCGTCCACGTCCCGTACCAGGATTTCGCCGGAGGTCAGCTGACGATAGCCCGGGTCATGCTCGAACAGCGGTTCAAAGAAACCGAGTGGATCCTGCGTGCGGTTGACCAACTCATCGGTGATGATGCACGTGAGCAGATGGATAAAATGCGCTCCCGATTGCTGTCCCCCGGCAGCCCCTTGACACCGGCGCTGGAGGTCCCATTGGCACAAACTGCTAGCTCCGCCTGGACATAGCACGCCTCCAGATTCTTGCTTTGCTGCAAAAGGAGGCGTCGTCATTACGCGCGCGCGTGCTTTCGGATCGGACGACCACCGGTCGTCAGCGGCGCCAACAGTCGCGCGATCGCAACCGCCTACGGGGGCGAGCGTGTCCCGACGCCGGCGCGTGCGGCTGCAGATCGTCCTGCGAGGCGGGACGAAGGACATTGTCCTCCCGTCAAGCGCCTAATTCCGGTGCCGCGAGACCGGCTCACTTCGGCGCGTGGGGCGCGAATGAGTGTGGTAGCGTCGCCCGCCAGTCATGCCCGGCAAGGCCGTCTGTCTTGGCGCACTCGTGCTCGGCCTTGCTTGCGGCCTGGCGGCGTCGGCGGCTGGGCAGGCCCAGGAAGTGACCGTCAGCGGCGTAGTCACGAGCAGCGTCACGGGCGAACCAATTGCCGGAGCCTCGGTGTACGCGCTCGGCGGCAGCGAAAACTACGGCGCGGTGATGACCGACAGCGCGGGTCAGTGGACCAGGCAGCTCGCACCGGGGAGCTATTTGCTCCGCGTGGAAGCCTCCGGCTACTACCTCCAGTTCATCGGTGCGGTGCCCGCAGACAGCAGTGCCCCCGGGGAAGAGCAGATCACCGCTGGCGGCTCCAACCAGTTCGATGCCGCACTCGTACCCAACACGGGACCCTATGTGGGCGTGAGCGAAGCGACTCTGTCCTGGTCTCCGGCGACCGGCTCCGGCCTGCCCGGCACCCAGCCGTCACCCCAGCCCTTCGCCTCGATGGTGTACCAGTTCCGCTACGGCGCTTACGCGGCGCTGCCTCCGACCTGGCCTACTGACGAGCTCTTCGCCCGACTGGTCGATACGTCCGGTAGCGTTGTCGCAAGCGACGGCGTTGCCGCCGGTGAGAGTTGCCCGGGGCCGGACAGGCCGCGACGTGGCCTCGCCAGTGCGGCCAGTTCGTTCCGCCAGTGCCACGGTTGCAGCACGCAAGCATTCCTCTCGTGGGCACCGCCCGATCATTGCGACGGTTCCGAATCGGAACGATCTGGCCAGATCACCGCGTGCCGCAGAACACTTCCGCTTCGCCAAGGGACTGCAGAAGTCCAGCCCGCCGCCATCGCCGCTGCTGGAGCGGACGAGGACCGGGGCGGAGGTGCTGCGAGGCGAGCCCTTCCGCTTCGCCCCACGCGAGCGGGTGTGTGCTGATTCTCGGTCGGCGGGCTCGAAGGTCGTCCGTTCCGGTCGTCTGCTTGGGCTGCGCTTGCACGTTCGGTTTGGCCGCGAAGCACAAGCGCAGCGGGAGGGGGCGCCTCGTTCTGCGGCGCCCTCAGCGCCGGGCTTTCGTTTGCCTCCGGGATGGCCTACGCAACTCTGGTCCGATGTGATTGTCTTAGCTCTCATGAGACGAATCCTGGCGCTAACTGTCGGGATTGCAGTGTCTGCCGCTAGCAGCGCCGCGGCGGCGCCAACGTCGATCGCGCCGCTGCACGGGGGGACCACCATCGAGTCGTTCGGCGACCTGCAGGTGTGGAGTGACTACAACGCGACCGACAAGAGCTGGCACCTTGTCGTGGACAGCGGGGGCCTGATCTCGACGCCGCCTATCCCTGCCGCCACAAATACGATCGAAGCCGGCGTTGGTCCTGGGCCGTCCGGCTCCCCGCTGCTGGTCTACAAGGCCTGCCGAAGCGGCTGCCATCTTGTCGTTTCAGGAGTGGATGGAAGCGATCCTCGCGCGGTCCCCGACAGCGACGACGCTTGGCATCCGACGATTTGGGGCGATCGGGTCGCTTGGGTGAGAGGCGCGAATCAGGTGATGACAAGCCTGCTCGATGGCAGCGCGCGAAGAAAGCTCGGCGGCGCGCCGCGAAGGCTGTGCCAGCAGGCAAACAAAGCAACGCGCGCGAGCTGCGAAGCCACGACGGAACGCACCGTCACCGGTCTGCAGCTGTACTACGGGCGGCTGGCGCTGACCGACTCGTTCTCCACCACAAACGGAGACCCAAATGGAGAAGGCGAGGTGCTGACCGAGGCGGTCAAGGGCGGTCCGCAGCATCTCATCGCACTGGAGGGGGTTGAAGAAGGCGGGGGAACCACATTCTGGCTCGGTCCTTCCTGGTCAGAAGGGAAGCTCTACTTCTACGCGGACGGTCTTCTTGAGTGCGTCGAACACTGCATCTACGTGTATGGATTCGATCCAGCGCACGATACGTATGTTCGAGCGTTTGCATCCACCGAGCTGACCGGGTTCTCGATGGCAGCAGGGCTTCGGGCGTATGAAGCGACGGCTCCCGGCAACGGCGAGACCTCTCCAGAGGCCTGCGCGGAAGCACTCAAGGGCGAACCGGCCGGGGAATCGATTCCGTGCGTCGTACGCCTGAGCAGTCCGATTGCGTTTAGGCCAACACGCCCACCCATCTCGTGACGGACCCCAGCTCCTGGACCGGTTTGCGGCGGTAAACGGCGTTTGGAAGCGTGTCAGCGCAGACGAGCGCCGTCGCGTCGTTCGGGCTGCCGGCGGTGCCGCGTCCTGAGCGGCCTGTCGCTTCGCCGTTCTCCTTTCTGCTAGAAGCGAGCGTCCACGCCGCGACCGCGCAGGCACCCGCCTCGGACGACCTCCAGGCGCGCCGACTGATGGCGGCGACGACTGCTTTCCCGGAGCAATGCAGCACGCTCCGGGGTCGATGAGGTCAGTGCTCGTGTTCGTCCATAGGAGCATCCCGATATTGAGGGCGCCGCTGCGCCGAAGAGGCGGCACTGGTAGTCCGTCCGGTTCTGGGGCGATGACCGCGCACAGCGGCTGTCGGTTAGCACCCGTACATTTTGTGTCGTGGCGACCCAGCGGATCTCTGCGAGCGCGATCGCGGCGCTCAAGGAGGCGTTGGCGGCGGCGTTCTGGTTCAAGGATGATCTCTACGGCTACGCGAGGGCGGCGGTCGGGGGAGAGCCGCTATTCCTGGCGGGCATCGACTGGACAGGCCCGCAACTCAAGCGCGACAGCGCGGCGCTGTTCGTTGACCGCTTGGTGCGCGAACAGGACGAACACCAAGACGTCCTACTCGCGCTGCTCGTCGACGTGGCGGCTATGAATGAGTTCCCGGGGCTACGCAAGTCCGATGATCCAGCCTCCCGCACCGCGGCGGCACGCGAGGCTGCCGCTCGGTTGCGATCGGTGGTGCAGCCTTATGAGAAGGCGCTGATGGAGCAGCAAGCGAACCGTGAGCGCCTCGACGCCACCAAGCGGGAAGCCGAGGAGCGCCGCGCGACGGCGCAGCGCCTGGGCGAGCTCAAGGCCCGCTACTTCGAGATCCTCGGCTTGGAGCCGACGCCGCGCGGCTTCGCGCTTGAGAAGCTCCTGGTGGACATCTTTGAGGCGTTCGACCTCGACCCGCGCGGCTCGTTTCGAGTCGTCGGCGAGCAGATCGACGGCGGGTTCGCCTTCGGTGGCGAGTACTTCTTGCTGGAGGCGAAGTGGGAGAAGGACCCGACGGCACGCGACGAGCTAGACGTGTTCACCGCGAAGGTGCATCGACGCGGTGAGAATACGCTCGGGTTGTTCTTGGCGATCAACGGCTTCGAGCCGACTGCGATCGAGCTCCACTCGGGCAACCGCTCGCCGATTATGCTCATGGACGGCGCGGACCTATACGCCGTGCTGGATGAGCGCATCGACTTGCGCGAGCTGCTACGCCGCAAGCGCCGCGAGACGTCGATGACCGGCCGGGTGCTGCTCACCGTGGCAGAGATCCTCGCCAGCAGCTAATGGTGCGGCTCGCTCGGGGCGAACTCCGATCGTCAGCTACGCCTGCGATCGGACTTCCACATTCGCGTACGGGAGCGAGCGGTGACCCCCGGACGCGCAAACGGCCTCCTGGTCGTCGTTGATACATGGACTACCTCGACCCTCCGCGTTTTGTTCGACGGCGACACTCATTTTTCGCTGCAGATGGCGCGTAAGAGGTGAGGGGCGATCCCGCTCCTCCTGACCTCTGGAGGATGTAGCCATGACCGGTATCGAGTTAATCGTGATCCTGATCCTGCTCAATCGTTTACTCGGATGACCGAGACGGTTCAACGGCGAATGCGGCCCGCCGCGGCGCAGGTCCGGTTGCGCGTTGTCGAGCGCCGCCGACCCTCGTGCCGGGGCGTGGCCGCCCACCTGCGCCAGCCACCCAGCGCCGGCCGTCGGTGTTCGCGGGTAGGATCACGCCGACCCCTCGGGAAGGAGCTACATCATCGACTTGGGACATGAGCCGCTGTATCGCCTGGTAGAGAAGCTGGCAGCCGGCGAGATCGTGCTGCCCGATATTCAGCGGGACTACGTATGGCGGGGCACGCAGATACCGAGGCTGCTGGACAGCCTAAACCGGGAGTGGCCCATCGGATCGATTCTGCTCTGGGACACGAGCCTGAAGATCCCGACCAAGGCGCTCGCCGTCCAGCAAGGCACTCCGGCCGCCGGCAAGCCGTCCATCTTGCTCGACGGGCAGCAGCGGCTCTCAACGCTAGCGCGCGTGATGGTGCCCGACGCCGTACCGGCGGGCGAGAAGGTCCCAGACATTCGCTTCAACCCCGAGACGCACGAGTTTAAGACCGCGAACGCAGTCAATAAGCGTGACCTCCGGTGGATTTCGGTCGCTGAGATCCTGCGACACGGCGCGCAGTTCCGGGAGCTCGTAAAGCCGCTCGAGCTCGAGCAGGCACACGAGGATGCGTGGACCGATGTCCTGGCCGGCGTCGCATCTCGGATCCGCAACTACCTACTCCCGGTGCAGACCGTCCACGTAGACGACTACGAGACGGTTGCTGAGATCTTCAACCGCGTCAACACGGGCGGAACACGGCTCAGCAAGGGCGACCTAGTGCTGGGGTCGATGGCGGCGTGCTGGTCCGGTGGCCGCGAAGCGATCGAGGACTTCGAGGCGCAACTGAGCAACTCGGGCTGGCCGATCAACCGCGAGGTGCTGCTGCGGGTCACGAGCGTCCTCACGCTGGGAAGCCCGAACCATATCCGGCTGCTCGACCTAACGACCGAAGAGCAGTGGGTTGCGGGTTGGGAGCAAACCCGCTCGGCGGTCACGCAGGCCGTCGACTTCCTGCAAGGCGATGCGGGCACGCCGACCACCAGCCTCCTGCCCTCGATCTATGCCGCGGTCCTGC
>DASZIQ010000010.1:0-25136 GCA_035948945.1 Solirubrobacteraceae bacterium | reverse complement strand
CTGGACACCGCCAAGACGGTCAACACCATGGTCAACCAGCTCAGCTCCTTCACCTCCGAGGTGACGCGCGTCGCCCGCGAGGTGGGCACCGAGGGCAAGCTGGGCGGCCAGGCGCAGGTCTCCGGCGTGGGCGGGACCTGGAAGGACCTCACCGACAACGTGAACCTCATGGCAGGCAACCTGACCAGCCAGGTGCGCAACATCGCCGAGGTCACTACCGCGGTCCAGCAAGGCGACCTGTCGAAGAAGATCACGGTCGACGTCCGGGGCGAGATCCTCGAGCTGAAGAACACCGTCAACACGATGGTCGACCAGCTCAACGCCTTCGCATCCGAGGTCACGCGTGTCGCCCGCGAGGTCGGCACCGAGGGCAAGCTCGGCGGCCAGGCCGAGGTCGAGGGCGTGTCGGGCACGTGGCGCGGGCTGACCGAGAACGTCAACCTGATGGCCTCCAACCTGACCGATCAGGTGCGCAACATCGCGCAGGTCACGACCGCGGTGGCGAAGGGCGATCTCTCGCAGAAGATCACCGTGGATGCCAAGGGCGAGATCGCGGCGCTGGCGGACACGATCAACACGATGGTCGATCAGCTCTCCTCGTTCGCGGACGAGGTGACGCGCGTGGCGCGCGAGGTCGGCACCGAGGGCAAGCTCGGCGGCCAGGCCGAGGTCGAGGGCGTGTCGGGCACGTGGCGCGGCCTCACCGAGAACGTCAACCAGCTGGCGGGCAACCTCACCACGCAGGTGCGCGCGATCGCCGAGGTCTCCACGGCCGTGACGCAGGGCGACCTGACCCGCACGATCGCGGTCGAGGCGCAGGGCGAGGTGGCGGAGTTGAAGGACAACATCAACCAGATGATCGCCAACCTCCGGGACACGACCAAGCGCAACGAGGAGCAGGACTGGCTGAAGACCAACCTCGCCCGCATCTCCGGCCTGATGCAGGGCCAGCGCGAGCTGCGCACCGTCACGCAGCTGATCATGTCCGAGCTGACCCCCACCGTCTCCGCGCAGCACGGCGCCTTCTTCCTGGCCGAGCTCCCCGACGGCGAGGGTGCCAAGACGCGCCTGCGCCTGATCGCCAGCTACGGGTATCAGCAGCGCAAGAGCATCTCCAACACCTTCGAGCTGGGCGAGGGGCTGATCGGGCAGGCGGCGGTCGAGCGCAAGAGCATCCTGATCACCGAAGCGCCCGCGGACTACATCTCGATCACCTCGGGCCTCGGCTCGGCGCCGCCCGCCAGCATCATCGTGATGCCGATCCTGTTCGAGGAACAGGTGCTGGGCGTGATCGAGCTGGCCTCGCTGCAGACCTACAACGAGGTCCACCGCACGTTCCTCGAGCAGCTGATGGAGACGCTCGGCGTGGTGCTCAACACGATCATGGCCAACATGCGCACCGAGGAGCTGCTGCAGCAGTCGCAGTCGCTCACCCAGGAGCTGCAGACCCAGTCCGAGGAGCTGCAGCGCCGCCAGGAGGAGCTCAAGCGCTCCAACGCCGAGCTCGAGCAGCAGGCGCAATCGCTGAAGGCCTCCGAGGAGCTGCTGCAGTCCCAGCAGGACAAGCTGCAGGGCGCCAACGACGAGCTGCAGGAGAAGGCGGCGCTGCTGGAGGATCGCAACCTCGACATCGAGACCAAGAATCGCGAGATCGAGCTCGCGCGCCTCGGCCTGGAGGAGAAGGCCGCGCAGCTGGCGCTCTCCTCCAAGTACAAGTCGGAGTTCCTCGCCAACATGTCGCACGAGCTGCGCACACCGCTGAACAGCCTGCTGATCCTCTCCAAGCTGCTGCTGGAGAACGAGCACGGCAACCTCAGCGAGAAGCAGCTGGAGTTCGCGCGCACGATCTACACCGCCGGCGCCGACCTGCTGCAGCTGATCAGCGACATCCTCGACCTGTCGAAGATCGAAGCCGGCAAGATGGAGATCCTCCCCGACCTGGTGAGCGTCGCCGACGTGCAGGCGTATGTCACCAGCACCTTCGACCCGATCGCCGCCGACAAAGGACTGCGCTTCACGATCGACGCCGACCCCGCGCTGCCGGCGACGATCGTCACCGACGAGCAGCGCCTGGAGCAGGTGCTCAGGAACCTGCTCTCCAACGCCTTCAAGTTCACCGAGGATGGCGGGGTCACGCTGAGCGTCGAGCGCCGGGCCGGCGGACGGATCGCGTTCGCGGTGTCCGACACCGGCGTCGGCATTCCCCCGGACAAGCTGCAGGTGATCTTCGAGGCCTTCCAGCAGGCCGACGGCACGACCAGTCGCAAGTACGGCGGCACCGGTCTCGGCCTGTCGATCAGCCGCGAGCTGGCGCGTGCCCTTGGCGGCGAGATCGAAGTGTCGAGCACCGTCGGAGAGGGCACGATCTTCACGCTGGTGCTGCCGCTCAGCTACCCACGGCCGGCGGCGCACACGTTCGATCTGCGCCCGGGGGAGACGGGCCACGCGCCCACCTCGCCGCCCCCAGAGCACGCGCCCGAGCGCGATGCGGTGCCACTCGTGCTGGGGCCGGCGCGGGCCCGGGAGGAGAGCGCGACGGCCACCGCTCCGGCTCCGAGCGCCGCTGTGTTAAGCGGGGAGCACACCGGCAGGAAGGTGCTGATCGTCGATGACGATGTGCGCAACCTGTTCGCGCTCGCCAGCCTGTTGGAGGATCGCGGCATGGAGGTCGTCTTCGGCGAGACCGGCAAGGAGGCGCTCGCGACGCTGGAGCGCCATCCCGACGTTGACATCGTCCTGATGGACATCATGATGCCGGACATGGACGGGAACGAGACGATCGCCGCGATCCGCCAGACGCGTGGCCTGCGCGAGCTGCCGATCATCGCCGTCACGGCGAAGGCGATGGAGGGCGATCGCAAGCGCAGCCTCTCCGCGGGCGCCTCCGATTACATCACCAAGCCGGTCGAGCCCGAGCGGCTGCTGTCGCTGATCGGCACGTGGCTGGCGTCGTGACACCGGTGGCGCCCGGTGCGGGTGCCGGCGTCGGGCAGTCGCCGGTGTCTGCGCAGGTAGCGCGGCCCGCGGCGACGACCAGCATCCTGCTGGTGGACGACGACGAGCACAGCCTGCGCGCGCTGCGCGCCGTGCTGGAGCCACTCGGGCAGCGGATGCTGAGCGCGCGCAGTGGCGAGGAGGCCCTGCGCCGGCTGCTGCGCGAAGAGTTCGCGGTGATCCTGCTCGATGTGCGGATGCCGGGACTGGACGGACTGCAGACCGCTTCCTACATCAACGCGCGCGCGCGCACGCGCCATGTCCCGATCATCTTCCTCACCGCCCACGCCGAGGACGTCGAGCAGGTCTTCCGCGCGTACGCCGCCGGCGCCGTGGACTACGTCGTCAAGCCGTTCGATCCCGATGTGCTGCGCAGCAAGGTGGCGGTGTTCGTCGAGTTGCAGCGCGAGCGCGGCGAGCGCGTGCGCGAGGCACGGGCGCGCGCCGAAGCCGAGGCGATCGCCGGCACGCTGCAGCGCCACCTGCTGCCCGATCGGCTGCCCGACGTGCCGGCGCTGGCGATGGCCGCGCGCTACCGGCCGAGCGAGCGCCTCGCGCAGGTCGGCGGGGATTGGTATGACGCGATCGAGCTGCCGGGCGGCGGCATCGGCCTGGTGATCGGCGACGTCGTCGGGCACGGCGTGCACGCGGCGACGCTGATGGGGGAGCTGCGCGCCGCGCTGCGCGCGTATGCGGTGGCCCAGCCGAGCTCGCCGGCCGCCGTGGCGGGGTCGTTGAACGCGCTCGTCGCCAGCACGCACAGCGCCCAGATGGTGGCTACCATGCTGTACATGGTGGTGTCCGAGGACGGTGCCCATGTGCGCTTCGCGAGTGCCGGCCACCCGCCGCCCCTGCTGATGGGAGCCGACGGCGAGACGCGCTTTCTCGAGCACCGCCACGACCCCCCGCTGGGCGCCGAGGAACGGATCGACTTCAGCGAGTGGGAGGGCGAGCTGGACGCGGGCAGCACCGTGCTGCTGTACACCGACGGGCTGGTGGAGCGTCGCGGCGAGGCGATCGACGTGGGTCTGGAGCGCCTGCGCGAGGCGCTCGGCACGGGACCGGCCGATCTCGAGCAGCTCTGCTCGCACGTGCTCGACCGCGCGATCGGAGCAGGGGACGCACAGGACGACATCGCGTTGCTCGCCGTGAGGCTGGCGGGAGTGGGTGCGCCGGGAGCGCTCGAGCTCGATCTCCCCGCCGAGCCGGCGTCGGTGCCGGTGGCGCGGCATCGCGTCGAGCGCTGGCTGGCGGAGTCGGGCGGTGGGTGCGACGACGTCTTCGCGATCAAGCTGGCGGTGAGCGAGGTGTGCGCCAACGCGGTGGAGCACGCCTATGGCCCCGAGCCAGGGCACACCTTCCGCGTACGCGCCGAGCGCACCGCGGGCGAGGTGGTGATCGAGGTGTCCGACTCCGGCCGCTGGCGCCCGCCGCGCGGATCGGGGCGGGGGCTGGGGCTGGGGATGATCGAGCAGCTGATGGATGCGGTGGATGTCGAGCGGGCATCCTCTGGCACGACCGTGCGCATGAGCAAGGCGCCCAATGGCGATGAGCAGCGCTGAGCAGCCCATTCCGGGAGTTGCAGAGACCACCGCGCTCGCGGAGATCGAGCGTTCCGAGCAGGAGGGCGTGCGCGTCGTCGCGGTTGTCGGGGAGGTCGATGTGTCGAATGTCGGCGCCCTCGAGGGTGCGGCGCAGGGGCTCTCCAACGAGGCGCTGGGCGTGGTGGTGGACCTGAGCCGCGCGACGTACATCGACAGCGCCACGATTGGCGTCCTGTTCAGGCTCCGTCGCAGGCTGGACAGGCGCGGGCAGGTGCTGCGCGTGATCTGTGCGCCGGGCTCCAACGCGTGGCGCGTGCTCGAGCTGACCGGCTTCGATCGCCAGATGCATCCCGAGGAGGACCGTGACGCCGCGATCGCGGCGATCCACGAGGCGGTGCCCCTGAACGACGGCATTGCGCTCGTCAATGAGCAGGCGCGCGAGGGCGAGGAGTAGCCCTCAGAACAGCCCGAGCCCGCTGCCCACGTGGCGCACGAGGTCGAACAGCGGCTGCGGGACGATCCCGAAGAAGAGCGTGGCGGCGCCGGCGAGGATCGCGACGAAGGCGACCTCCGGCTGGGTTCCGGCCCGCCGCGGGGGTGGGGGCTCGGCCGGCCCGGCGGGCGGGTCGAGCTCGGGGGAGGCGCCGGCGATCGCCGGCAGCGGTGGGGACCCCGCAGCCTGAGCATCTCCGGCGGGCCGTGGCGGGAGCTCGTCGGCCGCGGTCTCCTCGCCGGGCGCCTCCCGCATCCACATCGCCGCGATCACCGGCAGGTAGTAGCCGAGCGAGATCATCGAGCCGACCACGATCACGATGCCCAGCCACGTGTAGCCGCCGGAGACGGCGGCGTCGATCAAGTAGAACTTCCCCATGAAGCCCGCCGTGGCGGGGATCCCGGCGAGGCCGAGCATCGCGAGCGTCATCGGCCACGCCAGCCACGGCTGCTCGCGGCCCAGGCCCGCGAGTGCGCGGGTGCTGTCGCCGAGGTCGGTGGTGCGCTCGCGCGCGACGATCACGGCGAACGCGGCCATGTTCATGAAGAGGTAGACGGCGAGGTAGAAGACGGTGGCGCGCACGCCGAGCTGGGAGGCGACGACGACGCCGGCGAGCATGTAGCCGGCCTGCGCGACGGATGAGTAGGCGAGCATCCGCTTCAGCGAGGACTGCCCGAGCGCGCCGACGTTGCCGACGACGATCGTGACCGCCGCGAGCGTCGCCACCGCCGGGCCCCAGCTGCTCTGTGCTTCGATCAGCGCGACATCGAAGAAGCGCAGGAACACACCGAGCGCGGCGACCTTCGTGGCGACGGCCATGAACGCGGTGATCGGCGTGGGCGCGCCCTCGTACACGTCGGGCGTCCACTGGTGGAAGGGGGCGACGGAGGCCTTGAAGGCGAGGCCGGCGACCGACAGCGCGATGCCGGTCAGCAGCAGCACGTTGGTGCTCAGCCCACTGCTGGCGATCGCCGCGGCGATCGCGCCGAAGTCGGTGGCGCCGGTGGCGCCGTAGATCAGCGCGATCCCGTACAGCAGCGTCGCCGAGCCGACGGAGCCGATGATCAGGTACTTCAGCCCCGACTCCAGCGAGTGCTCGCGTTTCATTTCGGTCGCGCACAGCACGTACAGCGGGATCGACAGCAGCTCCAGGCCGATGAACAGCGCGACGGTGTTCTGCGCCGCCGCCAGCAGCGACATCCCCGCGATCGAGGTGAGCAGCAGCGCGTGAAACTCGCCGTGGCCGGCTTCTTTGGAGGCGAGCGAGCGCCACGCCAGCAGCACGGTGGCGGCGCCGCCGGTCATCAGGATCAGGTTGAGCATCAGCGCGAGATCGTCGATCCGCAGCGCGCCGGAGAGGATCGACTTCTGTGCGTTCCACTGCCATATCGTGAGGCCCACGGCTGCGCCGAGCGCGACGAGCGCGAGCGCGGGAACGAGCTGCTCGCGCACGCGCCGGGAGCGGAGCAGGCCGACGAGCAGCACCACCACCGCGCCGCCGAGCAAGCTCATCAGGGGGGAGAGGCCGGCGAAGTTGACGGGCGGGCCTTTGAGGTGGGCGGTGGCCGCGGGCGGGGTGAGGAAGGGCACAAATTTCATGGGCTGGTGCTCGCGATGGCGGATGAGCTGGAGCGCTGTGCTGCCTGCGCGGCGGCCACGGAGGCCTTGACCGAGCCTTCGCTGCGGCTCAGCGCGAGCTGCGGGTAGACCGCGAAGAAGAGGATCACGGCGACGAGCGGCACGAGCACGGCGGAGTCGAGCAGTGCGATCTCACGTGAGTCCACGCCCTCGTGGACGCGGTTGTGCATCGCGCGGATGAAGAGGCGCAGCGCGTACACGCTGGCCATCACGACGCCGCTGAAGGCGATGATCGCGATTGCGAGCTTTGCTTTGAAGACGCCCAGCAGGATCAGGAACTCACCAACGAAGTTGGCCGAGCCCGGCATCGCCAGCGTGGCGAACGCCACGATCAGGAAGAGCGTGGCGAGCACCGGCGCGCGGAAGGCGATGCCGCCGAGGTCGCCGAGGTCCTCCGAGCCCCCGGCACGCTGGGCGAGGAGCGCGATGATGAAGAACAGCGGCGCGACGACGAGGCCGTGGTTGACCATCTGCAGCAGCGCCCCCTGGGCGCCCTGGGGGTTGAGGGCGAAGATCCCGAGCGTGATGAAGCCGAGTTGCGCCACGGAGGAGAAGCCGGCGATCAGGCGCACGTCGGTCTGCGTGAACGCCATCACCGAGCCATACAGAATCGACGCGAGCGCGATCAGCAGCATCAGCGTCTGCCAGTGCACGGCGGCGCGCGGGAAGAGCGGCAGCGCGATCGCCAGGAAGCCGTAGGCGCCGACCTTCGAGAGCACGCCGGAGAAGACCATCAGCACCTCGATCGGCATCGCGCGGTAGCCGTCGGGCATCCAGCCGTGCAGCGGGAAGGCGGGCATCTTCACGAGGAAGGCGGCGGCGAAGCAGAGGAAGATCCACTCCTGCGAGCCAGTGCTGAGCGGCAGCGCGTGCATCGAGGAGAGCACGAACGTGAGCGGGGTGCCGTGTTGTTCGGAGGTGAGCACGCCGGCGGCGATCGCCGCGGCGAGCATCAGCAGCGAGCCGACGAGCGTGTAGATCACCAGCTTGATCGTCGCTTTCACGCGGTCTGGGCGCCCCGCCGGGGTGGGGATCGAGGGCTGCCAGTCGATGCCGACCAGGAAGTAGAAGGGGATCAGCATCAGATCGAAGAAGGCGACGAACAGCGCGAGGTCCTGCGCCAGGAACGCTCCCAGCACGGCGGACTCGGCGAGCGTGAAGAGGAAGAAGAAGAGTGCCGGCCGCTCCGGTTTCAGCGCGCCCTTGCGCACGTTCAGCGAGAGGGTGGCCGCCGCGAACAGCAGCGTGGTCAGCCCCACGAGGAAGACGTTGAGGCCGCTGACGCCCAGCTTGTAGTGGATGCCGAGCGCGGCGATCCACACCACGTCGGTGACGTGCTGCAGGCCGGCGCCCGCGTGGTAGTCGGCGATGTAGCCGATCGCCAGACCGAGCGCGGCGAGCGAGCCGAGCAGCGCAACGCGGGCCGGTGCGCGCTCGCTGGCGCCGGAGAGCAACGCCCCCACCACGCCGCAGGCGAGGGGAAGCCAGATGAGGAACGAGAGCGCTGGCATCAGGACTGGAGCAGGAAGTAGAGGCCGACCGCCCCGACGCCGAGCAGCAGCAGCGCGGCGTAGTAGCGCAGGAAGCCGCTCTGCACCGCGCGCACCGCGGCCGAGCCGGCGCGCACGACGCCCGTGGTGCCGCCGATCAGCGTGCCGTCGACGAACGCGCGCTCGAAGGTGCCGCGCGCCCAGCTCCCGGCGGCGGCGGCGGGGCGCACGATCAGCAGATCGATCGCCTCGTCGAAGTACCACTTGTGCCACAGCAGCTCGTACACCGCGCCTAGCCGCTCGCGCGCACGGACGGCGATCGCCGGCTCCTTAACCCAGATGCGGTAGGCGATCGCGATGCCGGAGAGGCCGAGCACCGTGCCGAGGCACAGCCCGAAGATCAGGAGGCCGTCGCGGGTGTGGGGTTCGTACAGCGGCGAGGAGGCGAACGTGGGCCGCAGGAAGTTGACGATCACGTCGTCCACTTCGGGGATCTGTACGAGGCCGGCGCCGATCGCCCCGACCGCGAGCACGGACATCGCGACGCGCATCGGCAGCGCCCGCTCGGCGATCGTGTGGTGGGGGCCGGGGAAGCCGACGTCGGTGTCCTCGACTTCGCCGTTGGCCGGGTTGGTCGGCACCTCGGCGTGGTGGAGGTGGCCGCCTTCGAGCTCGCGCGCCTCGGCGACGGGGTCGCCGTAGAAGGCGCGGAAGATCATGCGGAAGGTGTAGATCGCGGTGAGGAAGGCGCCGAGGTAGCCCATCGCATACAGCACCCAGTGCCAGCCGCCGCGCTCGGCCGTGACGAGCAGGATCTCGTCCTTGGAGAAGAAGCCGGAGAAGGGGGGGATGCCCGACAGTGCGAGGCCGCCGATTACGAAGCAGGCGAAAGTGAACGGCAGCGCCTTGCGAAAGCCGCCCATCCGCTCCAGCGACTGCTCGCCGGACATCGCGCCGATGATCGAGCCGGCGCCCATGAACAGCAGCGCCTTGAAGAAGGCGTGGGTCATCAGGTGGAACAGCCCGGCGGCGTAGGCGCCGACCGAGACGCCCATGATCATGTAGCCGATCTGCGACATCGTGGAGTAGGCGATCACGCGCTTGATATCTGTCTGCACGAGCGCGATCGTGCCCGCGATCAGCAGCGTCAGCGCGCCGATGATGGCGCCGGTGTCCTGCGCGGCGGGGGCCAGTTCGAAGAGGGTGTGCATGCGCGCGATCAGGTACACGCCGGCGGTGACCATCGTCGCGGCGTGGATCAGCGCGGAGACGGGCGTGGGGCCCTCCATCGCGTCGGGCAGCCACGTGTGCAGCGGGATCTGCGCGGACTTGGCGGCGGCGCCGACGAGCAGCAGCAGGCAGCCGGCGGTGATGTCGGCTTCGCCGGAGTGAAACACGTGCGGAGCGGCGGCGAACACCTTCGTGAATTCCAGGGTGCCGGTGTGCTTGAAGATGAAGTAGGTGCCGAGCACCAGCCCGACGTCGCCGACGACGTTGATCACGAACGCCTTGATCCCCGCGCGCGTGGCGGTCGTGCGCCGGTACCAGAAGGAGATCAGCAGGTAGGAGGCGGCGCCGACGAACGCCCAGCCGACGATCAGCAGCAGGAAGTTCCCGGCGAGCACCAGCAGCAACATCGAGAAGACGAAGAAGTTGAGGTAGGAGAAGTAGCGCGCGAAGCCGCGGTCTTCTTCCAGGTAGGAGACCGAGTACAGGTGGATCATCGTCGAGATCCCGGTGACGACCAGGATCATGTAGACCGACAGCGGGTCGACGAGGATCGAGACGTGCGCGTCGATCCCGACCGTCACCGCATAGCTCCACAGCGAGGAGTTCAGCTCACGACCAGAGGGAGCGTGGCCCTGCAGCTCGAGCAATGCCCCGAGCGCGGCGAGGAAGGCGAGGCCGATCGCCGCTGTGCCGATCCACCCGGCGGTCCGATTTGAAGCCCGTCCGGGTGGGTGGGATCCCAGTCCTCGGAAGCCGAAGCCGATGATCAGCGTCCCGAGCAGCGGGAACAGCAGCACCAGCCAGCCGAACGTCGTCGCGCTCATCCCTGCAGCTCCCGCATCTCGTCTACATCGATCGGCAGCCGCCGGCGGTAGATCGCGACGATCATGCCGAGGCCGATGCACACCTCGCAGGCGGCCACGGTCATCACGATCAGCGCGAGGATCTGTCCGTCGCCGTTGCCCCACATGCGCGCGAACGCGATCAGCGAGAGGTTGGCGCCGTTGAGCATCAGCTCCAGGCAGAGCAGCACGACGAGCGGGTTGCGCCGCACGATCACGCCGACGGCGCCGAGCGCGAAGACGATCGCCGAGACGGCGAGGTACCAGGCGATGCTCACCAGCCGCCCTCCCCCTCTGTGTCATGGCCCGCGCTGCCGCTCTGCTCGGGCGCGCCGACGACGGCGGGCGCGCGACGGCCCTCGGCGACCCCGCCCAACTCGGCCTCCTCAACGCCGTTGCCCGCGTGCGCGGCGGCGAAGGCGAGCCCGGTGACGCCCTCGGCCATCGTGCCGGTGCCGCGCGGGCGCAGCAGATCGAGCGGGGTGAGCGCGCGCTCACCGGCCGCCGGCTCCTCCTCCAGCCCGCCGCGGCGCCGGGCGAGCACGACGCCGCCGACGGCGGCGATCAGCAGCAGGAAGGACGCGATCTCGAAGGCGAGCAGGAAGCGGGTGAGCAGCAGGTTGCCGATGTAGGCGGGGGTGCCGTACGTGCGCGGCCCCGGCGTGTAGCCCGCGCCGTACCCTTCGATCGCCTTCAGGCCGGAGCCGAGCAGCGCGATCAACAGCTCCACCAGCAGCGCCCCGCCGAGCACCGCCGCGCCGAGGCGCAGGTTGGCGCCGGGCGGGTGGGAACCCGATCGCCGCAGGCGGTTGCCGATCGACTCATCGCCGTCGCCGATGTAGGCGACGACGAACACGTACAGCACCATCACCGCGCCGGCGTACACGACGACCTGCGCGGCGGCGACGAATTCGGCGCGCAGCAGCAGGAAGAGGATCGCCAGCGAGAGCAGGTGAGCAACGAGCGCCAGCACGGAAAAGAATGGATCGCGCAGCGCGATCACCCCAATCGCCCCGGCGATCGCTCCGAAAGCGGCGAGGAAGAAGAAGATCGTGCTCACTTGCCCTCGTTTCGCAGCGGCGTGCGTTCCAGCGGCTCGGCGAGCAGCATCTCCTTCGTGAAGATCAGGTCCGAGCGCGAGTAGTCGGAGAGCTCGTAGTCGTGGCCCATCGTGATCGCGTCGAACGGGCAGGCGACCTCGCAGTAGCCGCAGAAGATGCAGCGCGACATGTTGATCTCATACACCGCGGCGTAGCGCTCGCCCGCGGAGACGCGATTCTCGGGCGTGTTCTCGGCCGCGACGACACGGATGCAGTCGGCGGGGCAGGCGGCGGCGCAGAGCGAGCAGCCGACGCACTTCTCCAGGCCGGTGTCCTCGAACTTGTGCAGCTTGTGGCGGCCGCGAAAGCGCGGGTAGACGGGGGTCTTCTCCTCCGGGTACTGGACCGTGACGACGGGTTCGCGCATGCGGCCGAGCGTCGTGAACAGGCCGCGCACGGTCTCGCCGAACGTGCGCCAGGTGCTGCGCGCGGGGCCGGGCGCGGGCGTACGCTTGACCACGATCACATCGTCGCCCGGGCTCCACGCGGTGACGTTGAGGCTGGCGGTGGGGCCGGTCGCTCCCGCGGTGGGACCTGCGGCGCCCGCGGTGGAGGTGGACGGGGGCTTCGGTTGTGGGGGCGTGGGAGGCGTGGCCATCAGTGCGTCACCACCACGAGCACGGCCGTCACCAGCGCGTTCAGCGTCGCCAGCGGCAGCAGGACCTTCCAGCCGAAGGACATCAGCTGGTCGTAGCGTAGGCGCGGCAGGGTGGCGCGGATCCAGATGAAGAAGAAGGTGAAGAGGCCCATCTTGAACAGCACCACGAACGGGTCGACCCACCCCGGCGGGTGGATGCCGAACGGCAGCAGCCAGCCGCCGAGGAAGACGGTGGTCACGATCCCGGAGACGACCAGCACGTTGAGGTACTCGGCGAAGTAGTAGGAGGCGAAGCGCCCGCCGCCGAACTCGGTGTTGTAGCCGCCGACCAGCTCGGCGTCGGCCTCCGTCAGATCGAACGGGGCGCGGTTGATCTCGGCGAAGGAGGCCGTGAGGAAGATCAGGAAGCCGAAGAACTGCGGCACGAGAAACCACATCCCCTGCTGCGCGTAGACGATGCCGGTGAGCGAGAGGGTCTGCGCCGTCATGATCACGCCGACGAGCGCGAGACCCTGCGAGACCTCGTAGGAGATCAGCTGGGCGGCGCCGCGCATCGCGCCGAGGAACGAGTACTTCGAGCCCGAGGCCCAGCCGCCGAGCATCACCCCGTAGAAGGCGATCGCGCCGAACGCGAACAGGTAGAGCGGCCCGATCGAGACGTCCACCCCGTACAGCCCGACGGGCTTGCCGAAGATGTGCTGGACGTTGCCGAACGGGATCAGCGCGAACGCGGCGACGGCCGTGAGGATCGAGACGACCGGCGCGAACGCGAACAGGAAGCCGATCGACGTGGTGGGGCGAAACTGCTCCTTGGTGAGCAGCTTGAGGATGTCGGCGAGCGGCTGCAGCGCCCCGTAGGGACCCACGCGGTTGGGGCCGTAGCGCGACTGAAAGCGCCCCAACAACTTGCGCTCGGCGAGCAGCACCACCGGCACGAGCTGCAGGCCGACGGCGAAGATGACGATGGCCTTGAGGACCTGGATCCACCATTCTTCGTAGAAGCCGACGGTGGCAAGGATCATGAGGGGACCGCCACCGGCGCGAGGAGTGCGGCAAGGATCATGACCCCACCGCCACCGGCGCGACCATCGCTGTCAGCTCGTCCAGCACCCTGCGCTCGTCCCGCGTCTCACCCGGGCGGGCAACCCCGGGGCGCAGCCGCTGGACGCGACCGTCGGGGTGCACGACGGTGCCCTCCTTCTCCGCGTAGGCGAGCGCCGGGAAGACGACGTTGGCGTGCGCGCGGACGCCCTCGGTGAGGAACGTGGCGTGGGCGATCACGGTGGAGGCCCGCTCCAGCGCGCGCTCCCACAGCTCCGGCTCCGGAGCCGCCCAGGGGGAGCGCAGGTGCTCGGAGGAGGGCAGCGGGGAGGGGCCGGCGAGCGGGTCGACATCCAGCAGGTAAAGCGCGCTCAGCTCCCCGGCGGCCAGCGCAGTGGCGATCCCCTGCGCGTCGAGCCCGCCCTCGTTGAGCCCGCCCTCATCGAGCTCGCCGAGCTCCGGCCCGGCGTTGGGGAGCACGCCGGCCTCGCGCAGGCCGCGACCGTTGGTGTGGGCGGGGACTTCGAGGAGGCCGGCGCCGTCGATCCCGGCGAGCCCCAGCGTGGCGGCGAGGTCGAGCAGCGCCCGCACGGCCCGCTCGCCCTCGGCGCCGGCGCCCAGGCGCTCGTGCCACAGCACGACGACCTCCTCGCCGGCGGCGCGCAGCGTGTCGAGCAGCTGCGCGCGCGCGGCCTGGTCGAGCAGCTGCGCCCGCCCGGCGGGCACCAGCCGCAGCCCGTGGCGGCGCACCCCCTTGCGCAGCCGCAGGTCGAGGATCGCGGCGTCGGCGACGGGTTCGCAATCGAGCAGCAGCACGGCGTGGGCGAACTCGAGGTCGCTCACCGTCGCCTGCAAGCTGGGCTCGGCGAGCGCCCGCAGCAGCTCCAGCGGCAGCGCGCCGGCGACGCGCGAGTCCAGGTGCGGCGAGCCCAACACCTCGCGCACGAGGCGCGCGAGCAGCAGGCCCTCCTCGCATGTGGCGCCGCCGCCCGCGAGCGCGCCGACCCGCTCCCCCGCGCGGCGCAGCCCCGCGGCGGCCTCCTCCAGCGCGCGCTCCCAGGAGACGGGGCGCAGCTCGCCGCCGTCGCGCACCAGCGGCGCGGTGACGCGCGCGTCGCCGCCCAACGCCGGGTAGGCGAAGCGCCCGCGGTCGCAGAGCCAGCCGTCGTCGACCTCGGGGTTGGCGCGGGAGAGCACGCGCAGCACGCGCTCGTCGCGCACGGTGAGCGTGACGTTGCACTGCGAAGGGCACAGCGTGCAGACCGAGCCGGCGTCCTCGATGTCCCACGGGCGCGCGCGGAAGCGGTAGGGCTGGGAGGTGAGCGCGCCGACGGGGCACAGCTCGACGATGTTGCCGGAGAAGGGGGCGACGTAAGGATGGCCGTCGAAGGTGGAGACGTAGGAGTGAGCGCCGCGCTCCTGCAGCACGAGCTGGTGGTCTTCGGAGATCTCCTGGGAGAAGCGCACGCAGCGGTAGCAGAGGATGCAGCGCTCGCGGTCGATCGCGATCAGGGGGGAGAGCGCGAGCGGCTTGACGAAGTGGCGCTTGGGATCGACGTAGCGCGAGATCCCGCGGCCCCAGCCGAAGGTGATGTCCTGCAGCGGACACTCGCCCCCCTTGTCGCACACGGGGCAGTCGAGCGGGTGGTTGATCAACAGGAACTCGACGACCGAGTTCTGCGCCACCTTCACGCGCTCGGACTGCGTGTGCACGACCATGCCGTCCTTGACCGGCGTGGAGCAGCCCGTCTGCAGCTTGGGGATGCCCTCGATTTCCACCAGGCACATGCGGCAGGCGCCGACCGGGTTCCCCAGCTTGGGCTCGTAGCAGAAGACCGGGATCTCGATGTCGCCGTGCTTGGCGGCGTCGACCAGCATCGAGTTCTCGGGCGCCTGGACCTCCAGGCCGTCGATCGTGAAGGTGATCGTGCGCGGGGCGGGCCGTGGCATCAGTGGGCCTCCCCGTGGGGTCCGGCGCCGGCGCCGACGAGCGCTCCTTGGGCGGCGAGCACACCCTCCGTCGCGGCACCACCGCCGACGCCGCTGCGAATCCGCGCGGTCGCCATGTGCGCTTCGAGCTCGGGGCGGAACTTGGCGATCATCGAGCCGATCGGCATTGCCATCGCGTCGCCGAGCACGCACAGGCAGTTGCCCATGATGTGCTCCTGCACGGAGGCCATGATCTCGAGGTCCATCGGCGTCGCCTCGCCGGCGTCGATCCGCTCGAGCATCGTGACGGTCCAGGAGGTGCCCTCGCGGCAGGGGGTGCACTTGCCGCAGGACTCGTGGCGGTAGAACTTGGCGACCTTCAGCGCGACGTCGAGGATCGGCGTGGAGTCGTCCACCACGATGATCGCTCCCGAGCCGAGCATCGTGCCGGCCTTCGCCATCGAGTCGAAGTCGTAGGGGATGTCGAGGTCCTCGCCGGTGAGCACGGGGGAGGAGGAGCCCCCGGGGAACCAGCACTTGACCCTGCGCCCCTCGGGCGGCCCGCCGGCGAGACCGTAGATGATCTCGCGCGAGGGGATGCCGAGCTCGATCTCGTAGTTGCCGGGCCGCTGCACGTGCCCCGAGACGGACACCAGCTTCGTCCCCGTCGACGTCTCCACTCCCAGCTTGGCGTACTCCGAGCCGCCCATGGTCACGATCGTGGGCACGGTGCAGAGCGTCTCGACGTTGTTGATCAACGTCGGCCCCTGGTAGAGACCCTGGTTGGCGGGGAAGGGCGGCTTCAGGCGCGGGTTGCCCCGCTTGCCCTCCAGCGAGTCGAGCAGGCCGGTCTCCTCGCCGCAGATGTAGGCGCCGGCGCCGCGATGGACGACCAGCGAGAGCGACGTGTCGGAGCCGAGAATCTGCTCGCCCACAAACCCGGCGGCGCGCGCTTCGGCGAGCGCGGCGTCGAGGATGTCGGCCTGCAGCACGTACTCGCCCCGGATGTAGATGAACGAGCGCGTGGCGCCGGCCGCGTGGGCGGCGATCACGATTCCCTCGAGCAGCATGTGCGGGCACTTCTGCATCAGCTCGCGGTCCTTGAACGTGCCGGGCTCGGACTCGTCGGCGTTGCACACCAGGTACTTGTCCATCCCGCCCTTGGGCAGGAACGAGACCTTCTTGCCCATCTGAAAGCCGGCCCCCCCGCGCCCGCGCAGGGCGGAGGCTTCGAGCTCGTGCAGCACGGCCTCGGGCGGCATCGCCAGCGCCTTGCGCAGCGCCTCGTAGCCCCCGCGGCGCCGGTAGACCTCCAGCGTGTGCAGCCCGGGCTCGTCGATGCGGTCGAAGAGGAGGGTGGTGGTCATCCGAGGGGGTTCATTTGGGATCGTCCGCGCGGGTGAGTTGCAAACGACGGTCGTGGGCGCGGGGCATCGTGCCCCGCGGCGACGGGAGCGTATTCACTTGGCATGGGACACCGAGACGCGGGCTCACGGGGCGGCGCGCAGGTAGGCACATGGCATCGAGACGCGGGCTCACGAGCCGGCCCCCGGGTCGGCGCAGGGCCGGCGGGCAAGCTGCTTCTCGGGCAGCACCTCGCGCCCGGCGCGGATGTCCTCCAGCAGGGTGGGCACGTCGGCGAGCGTGAGCGGCCCGACGTAGGCGCCGTCAACGGAGGCCATCGGCGCGATGTCGCAGGCGCCGAGGCACTCGAACGAGCGCACGTTGAACTCCGGATCGTCGCCCGCGGCGGCGCGAACGGCCTCGTACAGCTCGTCGGCGCCGCACAGCGAGCAGGAGATGTTGGTGCACACGTACACGGAGTGGCGCCCCACGGGCGTGGTCTCGAGCATGTCGTAGAAGGTCGCGACGGCCACCAGCTCGGCGGGGGTCAGCCGCATCACGCTCGCGACCTGGTCGATCGCCTCCGGCGAGCACCAGCCGTGCACCCGCTGCGCGGCCTCCAGCGCGGGCAGGATCGCGGAGCGGGGGTCGGGGTAGAGCGCCATGTGCGCCTCGATGTCCGCGCGCAGCCCCTCCGGCACCTCCGGGGATGGGGACCCGCCCACCCCGGGGATCGTCGCCGGGTCCTTGTCGAGGTCGGCGGCCATATCCCAGCCGGGCACGCGCGAGCCGTGCTGAAAGCGGGGAACGCTGCTCATACGTGCCCCCTGCCGTTCGGGTGGGTGCATGCGCCGATCGCGCTCATCGATCTATACCCCCCAGGATCGGATCGAGCATCGCCGTGGTGGCGATCAGGTCGGCGATGTACGCGTCGCGGGTCATGTGCGCGAGCGCCTGCAGGTTGACGAACGAGGGGTCGCGCATGTGCACCCGCGCGGGCTTGGAGGAGCCGTCGGAGCGCACGTAGCAGCCCAGCTCGCCCCGCGGGGACTCGATCGGGTTGTAGATCTCCCCGGGCGGCACGCGGAAGCCCTCGGTGACGAGCTTGAAATGGTGGATCAGCGCCTCCATCGAGGTCGCCAGCTCATGCCGGGGCGGCAGCGCGACCTTGCGGTCCTCGGTGATGTGCGGCCCCTCGGGCAGCCCGTCGAGCGCCTGTTCGATGATGTGCACCGACTCGTAGATCTCCGCCATGCGCACGGCGAAGCGGTCGTAGTTGTCGCCGACCGTGCCGACGGGGATCTTGAAGGCGAAGTCCTCGTAGGAGGAGTAGGGGTCGGCCTTGCGCAGGTCCCACGGGTTGCCGGCGGCGCGCAGCAGCGGGCCGGTGACGCCGAGCCCCAGCAGGGTGTCGGCGTCGAGCGGGCACACCCCCCGCAGCCGCTGCAGCACGATCTCGTTGGAGTTGAGGATCGCGCCGTACTCGTCGGCGCGCTTGGGCATGATCTTCAGGAACTCGCGCACCTTGGCCTCGAAGCCGCGCGGGATGTCCTCGATCACGCCGCCGACCTGGAAGTAGCGCGTGTGCATGCGCGCGCCGGAGGACATCTCGAACAGGTCGAGGATCAGCTCGCGCTCGCGCAGGCAGTACAGGAAGATCGACGTGGCGCCGAGGTCGAGCACGGAGGTGCCCAGCCAGATCAGGTGCGAGGCGATGCGGTTGAGCTCCAGGTGGATCACGCGCAGGTACTGCGCGCGCTTGGGCACCTCGCACTCGAGCAGCCGCTCGACGGCGCCGCAGTAGGCCATCGCGTTGAAGTAGTACGAGAGGTAGTCCATCCGCTCGATCACGGGGATCACCTTCCAGTAGGCCTTGTCCTCGGCGGTCTTTTCGATCCCCGTGTGCACGTAGCCGATGATCGGTTTGAGGTCGCGCGCGACCTCGCCCTGGAGCGTCACCAGCAGCCGCAGCACGCCGTGCGTGGCGGGGTGGTGGGGGCCGAAGTTGAGCGTCAGCAGCTCGTGCGTGGCCTCGTCGCTGGTGGCGACCGCGTCGGCGCTGACCCCGGCGGCGCCGCCCACGCCCGACTGGTCGAGCGTGAAGCTCTGCTCCCGGCGGCGGTAGTCGGAGACCGTGCTCACCGCCTTTTCTCCCATGCACGCCATCCTGAGTTCCCAGGGCAAGCTGGGCAAGGACGCAGGGAGCGTGGCGTGCTCTGCACGCGAGCGACCGAGGACGCTGGCCGATCCCGGACGATCGGTCCAGCGCCGCCATGGGGGCTCAGGACGTTCATCGCGGCGCCCCCAGCGTGGGGTTGTCGTTATAGGTGAAGCGCACCGGCTCGCCCCCGATGGGGAAGTCGCGCCGCTGGGGGTGGCCCTCGTAGTCCTCGGGCATCAGGATCCGGCGCAGGTCGGGGTGGCCCTCGAAGACGACCCCGAACATGTCGTACACCTCGCGCTCCTGGTGGTCGGCCGTAGGCCACTCCGCGGTCACCGACTCGACCTCGGGTGCGTCGGTGGGCACGCGCAGCAGCACCGTGACGCGATCGACGCGGCTCATGTCCAGCAGCTCGTAGTGGACGCCGAGGCGCGGCTCGTGCGGGTGGTAGTCCACGCCGTGCAGGCTGGCCATGAACGCGTAGCCCTGCCCGCGCAGGTGGGCGAGCGCCGCCCGCACGCGCGCCGGGTCGATCTCGATCGTCGCCCGTTCGCGAAAGAACACCGTGTCGCGAACCGTCTCCTCGCCGAGCTCGTCCCGCAGCCCACGTGCAAGGAGCTCCAGGCCGGTGGCGTCAGGCATCGCGCCCTGTTCGGGGGGAGGTCGGGAGGGGGGCCTGCCCCCCTCCCGCTACAACGTTCTCCTCCGTGCCGACGGCCTCGTAGCGCTCGCGCCAGCTGCCGTCCGGGTCGTCCTGCACCAGCTTGCGCAGCTTGAGGATGCCGTGCATCAGCGCCTCCGGGCGGGGCGGGCAGCCGGGGACGTGCACGTCGATCGGCATGAACTTGTCGGCCGGCACCAGCGCGTAGTTGTTGAACACGCCCATCGAGCTGCAGCAGGCGCCCATCGAGATCGCCCACTTCGGCTCCAGCATCTGGTCGTACAGCCGGCGGATGATCGGCGCCATCTTGATCGACACGCGGCCCGCGAGGATGATCAGGTCGGCCTGGCGGGGGGAGGCGCGGAATGCCTCGAAGCCGAAGCGCGCGATGTCCATGCGCGGGCCGGCGGTTTGGAACTGCTCCATCGCGCAGCACGCCAGCCCGAAGCCGAGCGGGAAGAACGAGTTGGAGCGCGCCCACGCCACCGCCCGGTCGAGCGTCGTCGTCAGCACGCGCTCTTCGACGTGGCGTTCCAGCTCCGTGCCCTCCAGGTGGGCGGGGAGGTTGAGGCCGTCCATCTCGCCGCCGCGCAGCAGCTGCGGCGCGTTCAGCCTGCGCACCTGCAGGTTGCCCGGATCGACCCGCGCGCCGCCGGCGGCGCGCCCGGGGTCGGGGCTGGCGGCGCCGGGGCCGGCGATCGGGGTGCGCCTCACCTCCACTCCAATGCACCCCTCCGCCATACGTACACGAACGCGACCACGAGCAACACGATGAACACGGCGGTCTCGCTCAGCGCATAACTCCCGAACGCGCGCAGCTGCACCGCGATCGGGTACAGGAAGATCACCTCGATGTCGAACAGGATGAACAACATCGCGATCAGGTAGAAGCTGATCCCGAAGCGCAGCCCCTGCTTGACCTCCGACGGCAGGCCGCACTCGTACGGATCCTGCTTGTGTTTGATCGCCCGGCGCGGCCCCAGCACTCCATTGAGTAGCGTGAACGCCCCGCCGACAGCGCCACCGAGGATCAGGAACACGAGCGCGGGGAGATAGGAACGCAGCACCGCGGCTGTTATACCACCGCACGCCGATGCTTGTGCCAGAGTGTTACATAGTGACGATCGGCTCGATATCGGGCGGCTGTGGCGGCGCTGCATCCGGCCTCCGCTGCGCGGCCGGGCGCTTCGTGTTCCTCCCTCATCCCTGCCGCCCCGCCCGGGGGGGCGTGCGGTGAACGAAGCGGTGGTCGTGGGCGCGCTCGCGGCCGCCGCGGTTAACGCGCTCCCCGCGCTGATGGGTGGCTGGAGCTGGTACCGCTGGCACCCCAGCCGCTCCTTCTGGGTGCTGCTGCGCATCGGCCAAGGCGCCGCCGTGGTGTTCGCGCTCGCAGTGGGCGTGCTTGCCGCCGCTGGCCACACCTCGAGCGAACGCCTCTTCTACCTCTACGCCCTGCTCCCGCTGGCGGTCGCCTTCGTCGCCGAGCAGCTGCGCATCACCTCTGCTCAAACGATCCTCGACCAGCGCGGCCTCGGCAGCGCCCAGGAGGTTGGCCAACTCCCGGAGGCCAAGCAGCAGGCCGTGGTTGCTGCGATCGTCCGCCGCGAGCAGGGCATCATGGCCCTCTCCGCCCTTGTGGTCGTGTTCCTGCTGCTGCGCGCGGCGGAAACTGCGCATGGGGTTTGAGCGATCAGGCGTTCAGCGCCGTACTTCGAACGCCCGCTCGCGGCGTGGCCAGCGGCCCACCTCCCGCAGGTACTCCTTCCTGGCCGCTTCGTCGAGATATTGCTCCTTGTGCTGTGCAATATCGGATCTCCCCGAGTCGAACAGGCCGATGATCTCGCTGATGTCACCCTTGGGCTCCATGCCGAGATCCCGGTCCAGCATTCTGCGCACGTACTCCGCAAAAGAGATTCCCAGGTCCGCGGCGCGGTGCTTGGCGCGCCTGTGTATGTCGGCGTCGAGGGTGATCTGAGTGCGCACCATCATCGGGGTGCCATCGTACCGCTGGTCAGCGCACGATCAGCGTGGCCGCCATTCCCAGCACGGCCTGGTTGCCGACGGTGCTGGCCAGCAGGTAGCGGCCCGCCGCCAGCGGCTGGGTGAGCACTGACCCGCAGTGGCCGGGCAGCAGCGTGGGGATGTCGGTCAGCGTCGTCCGTTCGTCGGAGTCGAGGGTCCCTCGTTGCAGTGCCACGTTGTGCGTGAGGATGCCGCGGTTGCAGGCCGTGATCGTCAGCGCCCCCGCCGGCACGCTCGCCGTCTGCGGCAGGATGCGGTACTCCTCGAGCGTGAGCGCCAGACGGTGGCCCGTCACGTGCGCCGTCCGCGTGGACCGATCGGAGATCGGCCAGCAGCCCGCCATCAGGAGCGCCGCGAGCAGCGCCGCTGCGAGGGACCGGGGTCGCATCCGGCGAGCCTATATATTCCGCGTCGCATGAGCGCCCGACTGAGGACTCGCATGAGCGCCCCGCTGAAGCTCGCCGCCACGCTGGCCGCGGCCGCCGTCGCGGCCGTCGGCGTCAGCGCCTGCGGCACGCAGGGCATCCAGCTCTCCAAATCCAGCCCCTACTACAAGGGGGCCGCGCTGTTCCTGCAGCGCTGCTCGGGCTGCCACACGCTCTCGACGGTCGGCGCCGAGGGCTCGGCGACCAGCATCAAGGATCGCCTGCGCACCAACGGCCCCAACTTCGACTTCCGCAAAGAGCAGTACAACCAGGTCCTCTACGCGATCCGCAACGGCGGCTTCTCTGGCGCGATCATGCCGCAGAACATCGTCCTCGGCGTCCAGGCCCAACAGGTCGCCGCGTTCCTCGCCAAGTACGCCGGCCTGCAGGCGCCCAAGGTGCCGTCGATCGAAAACACCGCGATCCCCGGCTCCTCCGAAAGCTCCACGACCACCGCCAAATAGGACGCCGCCCAGAGGACTGACGGCGCGGGCGCGTACGGGTAGGCTCCCGAGGGTGCTGGATCTCAAGCGAATCAGGCAGGAACCCGACGCTGTGCGTGCTGCGCTTGCGCGACGTGGGGTGGGCGAGGGGGGCGCCGCCGCCGGCCTCGACCACGTGATCGAGCTGGACGAGCGCCGCCGCGCGCTGATCCCCCAGCTGGAGGAGCTGCGCGCGCGCCGCAACGCCGCCGCCGACGCGATCGCCCTGGCCAAGCGCTCCGGCGAGGACGCCTCCGCGGCGATCGCCGAACAGCGCGAGCTGGGCGTGGGGGAGAAGGCGCTGGCGCACGAGCTCGCCGCCGTGCAGGCGGAGCTCGACGCGGCGCTGCTGCCGCTGCCCAACCTGCCCGACCCGACCGCCGCCCCCGGCCCGGAGGACGAGCTGGTGAGGGTCGTGGGCGAGGCCGGGCTGGGTGGGCTTGGCGTGGGCGGTTCCGGGGAAGGCGGTTCCGAGGAAGGTGTTTCCGGGGCGGGCGTATCTGGCGCCGGTGGGGCTGGTGCCGGTGGGCTCCAATTCCCGCCCCGCGACCACCTGGAGCTGGCTGGCTCGCTGATCGACATGGATCACGCCGCCAAGCTGTCGGGCGCACGCTTCGCCTATCTCAAAGGCGACCTCGTGCTGCTGGAGCTGGCGCTCGTGCGCTGGGTCCTCGAGAAGCTGCGCGCGCACGGCTTCGAGCCGGTGATCCCGCCGGTGCTGGTGCGCGAGCGGGCGCTGTACGGCACCGGCTTCCTGCCCGACACCGAGCAGCAGATCTACCACCTGCCCGCGGACGAGCTCTTCCTGGTCGGCACCTCCGAGGTCGCGCTCGCCTCGCTGCACGACGAAGAGATCCTCGACGCCGAGCGTCTGCCGCTGCGCTACGCCGGCTTCTCCCCCTGCTTCCGGCGCGAGGCCGGCGCCGCCGGCAAAGACACGCGCGGGATCTTCCGCGTGCACCAGTTCGACAAGGTCGAGATGTTCAGCTTCGTCGAGCCTGCCGCCTCAGGCGCGGAGCACGAGCGGATCCTCGCGATCGAGGAGGAGATCCTCGGCGAGCTGCGCCTGCCCTACCGCGTGGTCAACATCGCCGTGGGCGACCTCGGCGCGCCCGCCGCCAAGAAGTACGACTGCGAGGCGTGGCTGCCCTCCCAGGGGCGCTATCGCGAGCTGACATCGTGCTCCAACACGACCGACTACCAGGCGCGGCGCCTGAACATCCGTGTGCGCCGCGAGAAGGGCGGTCGCGGGGCGGGCGGACGAGAGCTGGAAATCCTCCACACGCTCAACGGCACCGCGGTCGCGGTCGGGCGCACGCTCATCGCTTTGCTGGAGAACGGCCAGCGCGAGGACGGCTCGGTCTTGCTGCCGGAGTGCCTGGGGCCGTTCGGGGCGCCCGCCGCGCTTCACTCTCCCGCTGCCGTCTGATCTACCTCGATGGGTCGGAGCGCGCTTGTCATTTGATAGTTTGCCTAGTCTTGGCCCACATGGCTCGAGTGGGTTCCCAGATCAAGAACGTCTCGTTGTCGTACGCGGCCACGATCACCGCCACGAGCGACCCGACGTCCGCGACCGCGATATCAGAGTTGAGGTCTGCGCCATCCACGAGCCCCAACTCCTCAGCCGACGCCGACGTGACGAAGGCGTTGGTCGGATAGCCACCCGACCCGCGATGCACCACAATGATCGCGTCTTCCACCAGCGCGACCGTCTGATCTACCTCAGTGGGTATAACCAAGCCTGTCATGGCTTTGACATATTTCCAAATACAGCCTGCGAAGACTCTCTGCATATTCGTTCCCAGATGACGAACGACACGCCGTCATATGCCCCAACAATTACTGCCACCATTGAATTGACGACTGCACTAACCACGTCGCTGTCGAGCTCTGCTCCGTCGACTAGCCCCAGCTCATCCGCACTAGAAGACGTGACAAACGCATTCAGCGGGTATCCCGTCGACCCGGCATTCAGCGCCGCGACGGCAGCATCGCCGCCATCCGGCCCCAACCCGGCCCAGTGAATCACATTTCGGCCAACGAACGCTGTCAGCAGTCGCCCTCCCCAACTAGGATTTGGGTCTCCCTTCTCGGACATCTCGTCCTCGATCACGACGCACCCAGCGTCACGCGTACTTGCATCTTCGAGCACTTTCGCCATAGCCCTGTTGGCAGGGCCGCCATCGAGGCCGAGAATACCGTCGAAATCCAAATTTAGCTTGGGCTTCAAGTCCCCTGGCAAAATCGCATAACTGCGACCATCGCAGCGTTCGATCGTCTCAAGCGTCGCCGGCGAAAAGACCTCGCCCTGCCCAAGCGAATGGCGCAGCCATGGCAACGCCGCCGCTTGCTCCAGCTCAACCAGTTCGTAGGTTTTATTCATTCTTTTATCTTAGGTTCGATCCGTCCATCCGGGTATATCCGGTATTCCGTGCCGTCCGCGCCACGATAGTCGTAATGTGGGCCGTGCGAGCTCGGCTTGAAATCCGGCCGCAGGTATTCGCGCGTTTCCCGGTCGAACCATGATCCTTCTTCGCTGCCTGGCTCCCCTTTGCCCTTCCATTCCCACCCCGGCCCGGGAGGTTCTGCCGGGTTGCCGCACTGTTTCCTCTGAGCTTCTTTTTCGCGAAGCTCCTGTTCGCCTTCGTCGCCTGGTTCTTCGTTTTCAGTGATTGCATTCCAGCCTGATTCGATGCCTTGTTCCGCGCCTTGAGCGGCTTCTTCGAGGCCTTGATTGACGGCTGGCGGGGTGCATGGCCAGCTGCACGGAAGTCCTTCGGGGAGTTCTGCTTCCGACGTGAGTCCTGTTCGGTCGGCCTTGTTCAGTGGGTTATCGCCGGTGTAGGCGTATGGCTCATGTGTCATCGACACGGCTGGATCTACGCTGAGGAACTGTGCGGTCGCGGGGTCGTAGACGCGTGCCCGGAGGTAGATGAGGCCGGTGTCGCTGCTGGTGTACTGGCCGTCGTAGCCGAGTGGCGTCGTCGCGGTGCCGGTGGAGCCGGTCAGGTTGCCGTAGGGGTCGTAGGTCATCGTCGCTTCGGTCGCGCCGGTCGTTCCGGTGAGCATTCTGATTGAGCCCTGCTGGTCGTGGTGGAGGAAGAGGACCTTGCCTTCGCTGCCGATCTGCTCGACTGGGGTC
>DASZIQ010000009.1:0-36991 GCA_035948945.1 Solirubrobacteraceae bacterium | reverse complement strand
GACCCCAGTCGAGCAGATCGGCAGCGAAGGCAAGGTCCTCTTCCTCCACCACGACCAGCAGGGCTCAATCAGAATGCTCACCGGAACGACCGGCGCGACCGAAGCGACGATGACCTACGACCCCTACGGCAACCTGACCGGTTCGACCGGCACCGCGACGACGCCGCTCGGCTACGACGGCCAATACACGAGCTCCGACACGGGCCTGATCTACCTCCGGGCACGCGTCTACGATCCCGCAACCGCGCAGTTCCTGAGCGTAGATCCATTGGTAGGGCTCACCGGCGCACCCTATAACTACGCGACTGATAACCCCCTCAACAAGGCCGACCGAACAGGACTCACGTGGGAAGCAGAACTCCCCGAAGGACTTCCGTGCAGCTGGCCATGCACCCCACCAGCCGTCAATCAAGGCCTCGAAGAAGCCGCTCAAGGCGCGGAACAAAGCATCGAATCAGGCTGGAACGCGATCACCGAAAACGAAGAAGCTGGCGACGAAGGGGAAGCGGAACTTCGCGCGAAGGAAGCCGAGAGCGCATGCGGAAAAATCCCGACCGGCTCGAAGCCGCCGAAGGCAGCCTATCGCGAACTTGAGAAAGACACAGGCCTCTCAAAAGGCAAACTAAGCGACGCGTTGCACAAACTAAAGGAGCACGGTGGGGTTCCGAACAATGCGAACACCAGGATCGCCCCAGACGGGAACGTGTATGACGAAGAAACCGGCCAGCTTATCGGCAACATAATCGACGAGGCTCATGGATAACAAGGTTGAAAAGCGGTCGCGCGCGACGCTCAATATCTATAGTCGCATTCTATCCGTACAGGAACTCGAACAACTCGTTCCCTTCCCGCCGGACGGGTCGCGGCAACAGGGAACTCAACGGGGAAGGCAACCGGGCAACGTGCATCCCCACAGCGTAGTTGCGTTCGAATCGCATATAGACCGTTCAGCCAGCCTGCTAGCTCACCTCGAGGATTTGCTCGGCCGCCTGAGTCCGGCGTCGGATGCGCTGCGTGCGTTTGTCCAGCGGGCACGAGCGGACGACTTCCAGCCGCCGGCCAAAGGCCGCAAGTGGATTCCGGTACGCCTTTCCCTTGTTGAGGAAAGCTCGGATGGTCATATGGGCGTGGAAATCGCCCCTGATCAGCTGAGAGCTATCGCCGACATGGGAGCCGTGCTTGGCGTGGAGCTCGAAACAAGCGACGAGGACGATGAGTAGGTTCCCGATCAGTGGCTTGGTTAGGCACCCGCCCAGGACAAGAAACTGAGCCCTGGGCAGATCAAAAAGCTCAAGGAAGCGGGGCTTGATCCACATGACTTCAAGGAAGGCGGACAGGGGACCGACCTCTACGTCGACCGTGACGGCAATATCTATGAAAAGTCGATAGGCGGCGCGGGTCCTGGTGAGCCTACAGGCATCAACATCAAAGAACTGGAATAGAATGTAAATGACAGTTGATGCTCTACCGCACGTCTGGCTCTCCTTGACGATTATGGGAGGCGATTTTGACCCCGACGAGCTGACCGCAAGGCTTGGCATCGTGCCGACTTCCCACCATCGAGCCGGTGATCCAATTGTTGGTGATAAGGGCAGGCGTCGGCAGGACAGGTGGCGAGTCACTATCGGTCCACGAGATACTGTGCAGATAGGCGGCATGCTCGACGAGTTGCTGGCACGCATGGCTCCGGGCAGCGAACGGATGAAGGAGCTTTGCGGCGAGCTAGGACTTGAGGCGACACTTACATGCGCCGTTGAACCAGTCTCTGCAGAGACTCCTTCTGTCTACTTCCCATCTGCGGTTGTGCAATGGGCTGCAGACCAGTGCGTAGCCATTGAGGTAGACATCATGCTTTGGCGGAATGACGACCAAGACGGCGCTTAAGCCACTCACGACCGGTCATGAGCTACGTTTACGGTCGGCCCACAACCAGTATCGCTTGTACCCGCATGTGGAGAGCCCGGATCACGGCTCTCATTACGACTACGAGGGCCCGGCCGGAAAGTATCGCCTCTACCCCGATGGCGGGATTGAAGCCAAGTAATGAGTAACGTGGTGATCCCCACTGAGATAGACCAGGCGATCGCGCTCGGCTGGTTGCGTTACTCGCTAGGCCAAGGAGAGATCGTGTCACCTGCGGCACTCAAGTTCATCGAGGACCACGAGGGCCACGCCTACACACTCGCGCCAGAGAGGGTTGATCCCGCCCGGCTAACGGAACCCCGTGAGGGGGGAGTGATCAAACCGGGAGCAGGCTCTCCACAGGAGGCTCTTGCGCGAGAGCTCGAAAGGCTTACTGGGCGGGGCGGATCGTGCGTGGTGGTTGAGGACGAGCTCGGTCGGCGGCGCGACCCGAAACCGAGTTTGGACGGGTTGCTGTTGACGGCGTTCGTTGGTGAACAGGTGCTTCACTGGGCGGACCTTGCGGATGGCACGGAGGCAGCGATCCTCACGGTGGATCGCGGCTCTCATGGCTATCCGTTGAATGCGTTTGTCGCATCGGCGTCGGCGCAGGAGTTGGGGTTGGTGGATGGGGCAGATCTGGACTCGGATATCGCGGGCGCGGTCGTCAGGTCGCTTATGGCGGTAATCGTGGCAGCCTACGACGACGAGACGTTCGTGATCTGGGAACCCACTTCAGCCAAGTACCGAGGAACCGGCCCTCATGGGCATATGAGCCCGGATCTATGAAGATAAGCCCTCAGCCGTGGATCAGCCAGCCGTCCGTGGCGCGCCCGGCCTCCATCACGGCCTCAGAGAGCGTGGGGTGGCCGTGGACGATGCGACCGACCTCGGTAAAGCCGCCCTCCAGGGCGCGCACGTTGACGAGCTCCTGAATCAGCTCGGTGGCGCGGCTGCCGACGATGTGGCCGCCCAGCAGCTCCCCGTACCTGGCGTCGCCCACCAGCTTGACCAGGCCGGCGCGGTCGCCGTAGACGATGCCGCCGCCGACGGCGCCGTAGGGCACCTTGCCGACGACCACGTCGTGGCTCTGCTCGCGCGCCTGCT
This sequence comes from Solirubrobacteraceae bacterium, assembly GCA_035948945.1. Classification (GTDB taxonomy): domain Bacteria; phylum Actinomycetota; class Thermoleophilia; order Solirubrobacterales; family Solirubrobacteraceae; genus Palsa-744. The sequence goes on along the minus strand of DASZIQ010000009.1, from coordinate 33,982 downwards.
CCTCGGTGAGGCCGAACGAGCCGACGTTGGGCGTGCAGAAGGTAGCACGGGGGATGTCGATGTAGGCGAGCGGGTGGGTGGGCAGCCCGGCGGAGTCCTCCGCCGCGACGATGCCCTCGTCGGAGGCCTTGTGCGCGAGCGCGGGGCCTTCCACCAGATCGCCGATCGCGTACACGCCCGCGCGGCTCGTGCGCAGCGCGCCGTCCACCTTGACCAGACCGCGATCGTCCAGCTCCACGCCTGCCGCCGCCAGCCCCAGGCCCTCGACGTCGGCGCTGCGGCCGGCCGCGATCACCAGGTAGTCCGCCTCGGCCGAATCCGAGCCGTGGGAGAAGCTCACGCCGTCGTCGCTCACGCGCACGTCCGCCACAGGGGTGCCCGTGCGCACGTCGATGCCCTGGCGCTTGAGGCCACGCTCCACCAGGCGCGAGATGTCCGCGTCCTCCGTCGGCAGCACGCGCCCGAGCGCCTCCAGCAGCAGGACCTGGCTGCCCAGGCGCGCGAACGCCGAGGCGATCTCCGTTCCCGACGCGCCCGCACCGACCACCGTCAGCCGCGCTGGCACCTCGGGCAGTGCCCACGCCTCCTCGGTGCCGATCACGCGCCCGCCCAGCTCCACCCCCGGGATCGAGCGGGGCACCGAGCCGGTGGCCAGGATCACGTTCCCGGCCGCGATCGTCTGGAGGGCGCCGTCGGCACGCACGAGCACGTCGCCGTCCGCCGTCAGCTCCGCGTCGCCCTCGATCACGTCGATGCCGTTTTTCTTGAACAGGCCCGCCACGCCCGAGGTGAGCGTGCCAACGACCTTCTCGCGCCGTGCCTGGATGGCCGCATAGTCGACCTCGACGCCGCTCACCTTCAGGCCGAACTCTTCCGCATCGCGAATCTCAGACAGCAGGTCGGCCGAGCGCAGCACCGCCTTGGCGGGGATGCACGCGTAGTTCAGGCAGCGCCCCCCGACCTTGTCCTTCTCGATCACCGCTGTCTTTTTGCCTAGCTGTGCAGCCCGGATCGCGGCGACATACCCGCCCGGTCCGGCGCCGATCACGATGCAGTCGTAGGAGGTGCCTGCCACGGTGGGGCGAGCCTATCGCAGCTCACCGGCATCCCGTTCGCCGGCCTGCATGCGGCCCATCACGCGCACCAGCTTCCAGAACAGCCAGCCGCTCAGCCCAATGCTGAGCAGGCAGGCGGCGGCGGCGAGGATCGTGGTGGCGATCACCAGCGCCAGCGAGGTCACGAGGATCTGGAAGGCCAGCAGCGCCTCGAAGCCGAGCACCGCCCAGTAGCGCCGCCGGTACATCCCCACCGCCAGGGCCGCGAGTACCACCGTGAGGAACACGCCGCCGGGGACCGAGCCGCCGTGGCTGCGCAGGTTGTGGATGGTGAGGGCCCCTACCAGGACCCCGATCGCGAGCAGCGCCGCGACCGCCACGGCGACCAGCAGCGCCGTGGGCCGCTCGCCCTCGGCGAGCGGGGTCAGCACGGCGCGGGCGCGCTCGTCCCTCAGCTGCGCGCGGGAGCGCGTATCGGAATCGAGCGCCTTGCGCAGAGTGCGTGCAGCCACCTCGGGGTTCGTCGCGTCGGCTATCGCCCGTACCACGGCCACACGCCGGGCGCCGGCCTCGATCGCGGCCTCGATGTTGTCCCCGTCGATACCGCCGATGGCAAAGAACGGCAATCGCGAGTGCCCCGTGGCATAGCGGACGAGCTCCAGGCCGACCGCGGGGCGACCGGGCTTGGTCGGCGTCGCGTGGACGGGACCCACGCCGATGTAGTCCACATCCGCCATGCCCGCGTGGTCGATCTCCGCCGGGACATGCGTCGAGAGGCCGATCAGCATGTCCGGGCCGACCAGCTCCCGCACCTGCGCGACCGGCACGTCCTGCTGGCCCACGTGTACCCCGTCGGCGCCTGCCTCCAGGGCCACCGTGGGGCGGTCGTTGACGATCAGCAACGCGCCCAGCTGTACACAGATCGTGCGAGCAGTGTGCACAACCTCTGTGAGCTCGCGGTCGGATAGGCGCTTCTCGCGCAGCTGCACGATGTTCACACCGCCGGCGATCGCCGCGCGCAGGACTCCGGACAGCTCGCGCCCTCCGGGTTGTGAGTCGCAAACCAGATACAGCCGCGCCGCCGCCAGGCGCGCCCGTCGCCCGGCGCCGATGTCGTGGGTGGGCATCGACCCAAGTCTCGCACGGCCGCCTGGGGCTAGCATCAAACCAATGCCCAGCAACGACCAAGCGTTTGATGTGGTCATCGTCGGCGGCGGCATCGTCGGCCTCGCGGTGGCCTGGCGCGCACGGCAGCAGGGGCTGTCGGTGACCGTTTTGGAGCGCGGCGCGATCAGCGCGCGCTGCGCTACGGGCGTCGCCGCCGGGATGCTGGCCCCGGTCTCCGAGGTCGAGTTCGGGGAGGCCGGACGGCGCGTGCTCGATCTCGGTCTGCGCTCGGCGCAAATGTGGCCCGGCTTTGTGGATGAGTTGCAGCAGGCCGCGGGCGTCGACGTGGGGCTGCGCCAGAGCGGCACGTTGGTGCTCGCGCGCGACGAGGACGAGGCGCGCGAGCTGGAGCGTCAGCTGGTGCTGCGCGAGTCCCTTGGCCTGCGCGCCAGGCGGCTGCGAGCCAGCGCTGCGCGGGAGCTCGAGCCGGCGCTGGCGCCGACCGTGCGGCTGGCATTGGAAGCGCCCGACGACCACAGCGTCGATCCGCGGCTGGTGCTCGCCGCGCTGCGCCATGCGTGCGAACGCAGCGGGGTGTCGGTGCGCGAGCAGGCTCCTGTGGCCCACGTCGAGCTGAACGGGCCGGATGAGGCTGTCACCGGCGTGGCTCTCGCCGACGGGGAGCGCATCGCCGCGGCGCAGGTCGTGCTCGCCGCCGGCGCGTGGAGCGGTGACATCGGGGGGCTGCCGGCGCATGCGCGCGTGCCGGTGCGCCCGGTCAAGGGACAGATCCTGCGGCTGCGCGACCCCGCCGGCCCCGGGCTGCTGGAGCGCACCGTGCGCTTCGAGGGCGGCTACCTCGTGCCCCGCGGCGACGGGCACTACGTGCTGGGCGCCACCGTCGAGGAGCGCGGCTTCGATGAGCGCCCGACGGCGGGCGGCGTCTACGAGCTGCTGCGCGCGGCCCGCGAGCTGGTGCCCGGCGTGCTGGAGCTGCAGATCGAGGAGCTCTCCGTCGGATTCCGGCCGTCCACCCCCGACAATACCCCGGTGATCGGCCCCGGCGCCGTGGATGGGCTGGTGTGGGCCACCGGGCACCACCGCAACGGCATCCTGCTCGCGCCCCTCACCGCGGAGCTGGTAGCGGAGGCGTTGGTGGGGGTGCTCGCGTGACCCGCCTGTTGGGGGAGCTGCTCGCGTGATATGCCTGAATGGGCAGGCCTCCGACCTGCCGGCCGGCGAGACCGTCGCCGGCGCGCTTGCCCGGCTCGGGCTGTCCACGGATGCGCGCGGCGTGGCAGTGGCTGTCGATGGCGAGGTCGTTCCCCGCGCGGCGTGGGAGACGTTCGCGCTCGCCGCGGATGCCCGCGTGGAGGTGCTAACCGCAATGCAGGGAGGATGATCTGTCGATGGCGTCCCCCGCTCCCACCCAGGCCGACACCGATCCGCTCACGATCGCCGGTTGCGCCATGTGCTCGCGCCTGCTGCTCGGCACGGGGGGGTTCCCCTCGCTGGAGCTGATGGCGGAGGCGATCCGGGCGAGCGGCAGCGAGTTGGTGACCGTGGCCCTGCGACGTGTCGATCCGCAGGCGCGCGGCTCGCTGATCGACGTGCTGGCCGACACCGGCGTGCGACTGCTGCCCAACACCGCCGGCTGCCACACTGCGCGCGACGCCGTGCTCACCGCCAAGCTCGCCCGCGAGGCGTTTGCCACCGACTGGATCAAGCTCGAGGTGATCGGCGACGAGGACACCCTCCTGCCCGACGCCCCCGAGCTGCTGCGCGCCGCCGAGGAACTGGTAGACGAGGGCTTCACGGTGCTCCCGTACACGACCGACGATCCCGTCCTCGCTCGGCGCCTGCAGGACGTCGGCTGCGCCGCGGTGATGCCGCTCGGCGCCCCGATCGGCAGCGGCATGGGCATCCGCAACCCCTACAACCTCGCCCTCCTGCGTCAGGCGGTGCGCGTGCCGGTGGTGCTGGACGCCGGCATCGGCACCGCCTCGGATGCCGCGCTGGCGATGGAGCTCGGCTGCGACGCGGTGATGGCCGCCTCGGCGATCTCGCGTGCCGAGGACCCTGTGCGGATGGCGCGCGCGATGCGCCACGCCGTGGAGGCCGGACGCCTTGCCAGCACCGCCGGTCGTATCCCTCGTCGTCTCTACGCCACCGCCTCCACGCCGGATGAGGGACTCGCCGAGTTCCCCACATGACCCGAGCTCCCGAGCGCCTTACCCCACAGCTTCGATCGTCCCGCAATGAGGCAGGGGGAGGGCAGGCCCTCCCCCTGGGCCCCCTCCCGCCGTTTAACGACCGCGGTGATGTGTGCGGAGGCTGCTGCTACCCCACAGCTTCGATCGTCCCGTTCATCGTCGTCGGGTAGTAGGTGCACTCGTAGTGGATGACGCCCGGCTTGGTGAGCTTAAGTTCGAAGCTGCCACCTTCGCCGAAATCCTTGGAGGCGAACTTGTACGGCCCGCCCTCGCTCGTGACGTTGCACTTGTCGGGATCTTCGTTGGTCCACCTGATCGTGCTGCCGACCTTGGCGCGCATCGTGTCGGGGTCGATCGCGATGTTGCGGTAGGCGATCGGCACGACGCCGCTCTGCACCGGTTCGGAGGGGGAGGGCGAGGCGTACTTCGGGGTGGTGACGGCCTTCAGCCCGCCGGCGGCGGCGGTTTTGGACGTCGCCGTGGCGCCGGGGGTGGTGCTCGGAGTCGTGCCCGGAGTTGCGCTCGAAGTCGCACTGGAAGTCGTCGACCCACTCGACCCGCAGCCCACGGCCACCGCGAGCGCCCCGCATACGGCCGCGAAGGACAGAGCCCCTCTCACGCTTCCACCCCTCCGCCACTGCATCGGCCCAGCCTAGCCTAGACTGGCGCTCCCATGGCATCTCACAAATCGCCACCGAGCGGCGCGGCTGCGCTCCAGAGCGCTGAGACGCGGGAGCCCGGGGAGCCCACGGCTCCGCGCCACTTCCTCACCGGAGCGGAGCTGAGCGCCATCGAGCTCGACGGGCTGCTGGCGCGGGCCGCCGCGCTGAAGGCCGCGCCGTTCTCCTCGCGCGCGCTCGCGGGACGCAGCGTGGCGCTGATCTTCGAGAAGCCCTCGACGCGCACCCGCGTGTCGTTCGAGGTCGGCATCCACCAGCTTGGCGGCCACGCGGTGGTGCTGCGCAGCGACGAGTTGCAGCTCTCGCGCGGAGAGTCGCCGCGCGACACGGCGCTGGTGCTCTCCAGACACGTCGCGGCGGTGGGGCTGCGCACCGGTGCGGACGAGCTGCTCGAAGAGCTCGCCGCCTACAGCACGGCGCCGGTCCTCAACATGCTCAGCGCTCGCCACCATCCCTGCCAGGCGCTCGCCGATCTGCTCACCCTGCGCGAGGCGTACGGGGCACTGGAGGGGCTGCGGCTCGCGTATGTGGGCGACGGCAACAACGTCGCTCGCTCGCTCGCCGTGCTGGGCACGCTCGCCGGGATGCACGTCGCCGTGGCCTCGCCCGCCGGCTACACGCTGGAGCCCGACCTCGCCCTGCCCGCCGGCGCCGGCGGGCGGCTGACGCTGCACCAGGACCCCTACGAGGCGGCGGAGGGAGCCTGCGCGGTGTACACCGACGTGTGGGTGAGCATGGGCGATGAGGCCACCGCCGGCGAGCGGCGCGAGGCGCTGGCGGAGTACCGCGTCGACGACGCGCTGCTGGACGCGGCGGCGCCGGGCGCGTTCGCGATGCACGACCTGCCCGCCCACCCGGGCGAGGAGATCACGCCCGAGGTCATGTACGGCCCGCGCCAGCGCATATGGGAGCAGGTCGAGAACCGCCGCCATGCGCAGAAGGCGCTGCTGGAGCTGTTGGTGGCGGGCGCTGAGCATGATTGAGCGCCCGGAGCGCGGCCAGGAGCTGGAGCTGACCGTCGACTCGCTCGCCTACGGAGGCGAGGGCGTGGCGCGCCTGGGCGAGCACGGCTATGTGGTGTTCGTCGCCGGGGCTGTCCCCGGCGACCGCGTGCGCGCGGTGGTGTACAAGCGCAAGCGCAACTACGCCCACGCCCGCACGCTCGAGATCCTGCAGGCCGGCCCCGAGCGGATCGCCCCGCGCGCCGAGCACCCCGGCGTGCCGTGGCAGGTGCTCCCCTACGAGCGCCAGCTGGAGATCAAGCAAACCCAAGCCCAGGATGCGCTGCGCCGGCTGGGCGGCTTCGAGCGCTTCGCGGTCGAGCCGATCGTGCCGGCGCTCGAACAGTGGCGCTACCGCAACAAGCTCGAGTACTCCTTCGGCCACGACCTTTCGAATAGGGCCAGCCCACCCGAGCTGGTGTGCGGCTTCCACGCCCCCGCCGGCTGGAACATGGTGCTCGCGATCGAGGACTGCCTGCTGGCCTCCGAGCAGGGCAACCACGCCCGCCGGGTGGCGATGGGCTGGTGTCGCGAGCAGGGGTTGCGCGCGTGGAGCCGCGGCGGCGAGGAGGGCGGCGGCCTCGGCGATCGCCCCGGCGATGCTGCCCACAGCGGCATCGGTGAGAACGGCAGCGCGCCAGACGACGAGCTCGCGGGCAGAGGCGCACCCCATCCTGGCGAGTCCGCGTCGACGCAGGAGCAGACCAGGTCTGGCTCTGCCCATCCAGGCCGACGGGGGTCGGCGCGTGGGGAGGAGCGAACCGGCCCCGGCCCCGACGGACGCGCGCTGCTGCGCAACCTCGTGGTGCGCGAGGGTCGGCGCACGGGCAGGTTGCAGGTGCGGATCGTCACCACAGAGGGCGAGCTCGACGCGCCCTCGCTGGCGGCGGCGCTCGCCGCCGAGCTCGGGGAGCGGCTCTCGGGGGTGCTGTGGACGCGCTCACGCCAGCTCGCCGAGACGACCGCCGGCGGGGAGACCGAGCTGGTATGGGGCGACGCCGAGCTGCCCGAGCGCCTGGGAGAGCTTGAGCTGCGCATCTCCCCCGAGGCGTTCTTCCAAACCAACACCGAGATGGCGGAGGTGCTGTACGGGATCGCCGCCGAGTACGCCGCCCTGGAGGGGTGGGAGCGCGTGTACGACCTCTACTGCGGCACCGGCACGATCGCGCTGACGCTCGCTCCCCGCGCCGGCGAGGTGTGGGGTATCGAGCTGATCGAGCAGGCCGTAGCCGACGCGATCGCCGCCGCGCGGCGTAACGAGATCGCGAACGTCCACTTCTTCGCCGGCGACGCCCGCCTCGCGCTGCCCGAGCTGCTCGCCCGCGCCGGGCGCCCCGACGTGCTCGTCGTCGACCCGCCCCGCGCCGGGCTCTCGCAGAAAGTGGTGCGCCGGATCATCGAGTCCGGCCCGCGGCGGATCGTGTACATCTCGTGCAACCCCACCACGCTCGCCCCCAACGCCGCGCAGCTGGTGGAGGCCGGGTGGGCGCTGCGCAAGGTGCGCCCGGTGGACATGTTCCCGCAGACCCACCACGTGGAGTGCGTTGCGCTGTTGGAGCGGGCGTAGGGCACCGGATATACGTTCCCTCCCATTATTGCGTAGATCCTTCCGAGTCTCCCAGTCGGACGATCGAGAGAGAAACATCTGTTGCATTAACGGAGGCCAAAGGTTAGCGTTCGCCAGCATCATGAAGATAGGAATACGCCACATACCACAACGACGCCAAACGCGAAGCGAAGAAGCGCATCCCAAGTAGCGGACGGGCACCTAAAGAAGAAGACGGGCTAGCGTCGATTGCCCGCAGCGGTCGTCCTTCACAAATTGGTCAAACGGCTTTGCGATTCCTGACAGTGGTGAGGTTGCTCGCCGGGCTTGCGTGCGTAGGAGCGCTGTACGTGTCGGCGCCGGCGCTTGCGGCCGGACGGGCGAATGACGCGGCCGCCACGCAGGCGTATCTGCGCGCGAGCGAGGCGTACGCGCGTGGCGCGAGCGCTGCGGTCGGGGCGACCGTAACGGCGATCGACGCCCGTGCGAGCGAGATCGCTGGAGAATGCCCGTCCGCTCTCACCTACGCTCCTCGTGACACGGCGTTCGGCGAAATCGGCGAAGAGGCGAGCGCGACCTTGTTCTATGCGGGCCTCGCGCCCATGAGCGCGACGACGCTGAGTTTCGCTCGGGCGATCGGCCGGCTGAGTTGGAGCGATCGCAGGCTCACGCGGCTCGTCCGCGGGCAGGCCGCTGAAGAAGCGGCGTTCGTGGCGCTAGCGCAGCCGGACTTGTGCGCTGACATTGAGGCGTGGAAGGCGAGCGCATATGCGGCGCTACCGCAGAGCACTACGGGATTCCTCGCGCGCTCAGAGGCGCTCGAATCGGGAGGGTATGTTGGGTCGTCCGAAGAATCGCGCGAAGCGGCGATCTTGCGCCTACTCAAGCCGTACGAGGGGCCGGGCGAGAGGCGGGCGTTGCGGCAGGTCGAGCGCCAGGAAGAACGCAGATATAGGACGCTCAGTGTGGTCCGTAAAGCTGCCCGGGCGCACGAGGATCTACGACGCCCACGGGCTGCGCCCGGCACGCGTCACCGAACGCGGGCTCCTGCGACTGCTGGCTGGGCTCGACCTGGCGCAGGGGACGCGCGAGCTCACGCCGGCCGCGATCGCGGCGGCCGCCCATGGCGATGCCGCGCCGCTTGCGCGGCTGACACACGCACTGCAATATGAGGAGATCGGGAGCGGCGCCGCCTCGCCGATCCTCGAAACAGCGCCTCATGCTCAGCGGCCGCTTGGGCGGAGCGCGTGTGCACACGCGCCTTGCCGCGTTGTAGGCGCCCGTGGTTCACGTACGCACGGCGCCAGCCTGCGCGAGCACGGTGCCTGGCTCAGGACAGATGGTGGACCCGGCTGCGCAGGGAGTCCTCGTCGCTGTGATGTGCCAGCAGCTTGGACAGCGTCTGCACCCACTGAGGGATTGCGTCCTTGGTGCGAGGCATCGTCGCGTCGAAGGTGAAGATCATCCCATGGTGCCCATCGCCTGCGGCCAGGAGCTGGTCGTGGATCGCCTGGAAGTTCGCGATGTCGTTGGTGACGATCACCCGTCGCTCGGCGGACATCTGGCGAACGAGCTCGCGGTCGCCGCGACTTGCGAGATCGGGTCGGTCTCTCTTGACGGCTTGCACGTCGTGCCCGTGCTCCCGCAGTTCACGGGCTATCCGGGGGGAGATCATCTCGTCGAGCAACAGCCTCACGCGAGCGCCTGCTGCCGGCGCCGCCAGCGCTCACGCTCGCGTTGTGCGATTACGTGGGAGCGCTCGATCCAGGCGTCGATCTCCTCCCTGTAGTCGGCGTAGTAGCGCAGACACGCATCGACGTGCTCGACCGGGATCTCCAGGTAGTCGGCGGCCTCCTCGATGGAGTTGCCGTTCTGCTTGATGGTCGTGACGACGTCGGCGACGTCCAGTCGCGTGCCGAGCAACGCGGGCCTGCGGCCTGCCTCGCCGGCGCGGAAGTAGATGAGCGGATGCTCGTCGTGGCGCAGGCCCTCCTCTATGTAGCGCTCCGCCAGGGCGGTCTGTGGGGCGTGGGTCTCCCGCGCACGCTGCTTCAGGCGCGCCACCGTGAGGCGGTCGAAGCGGAACGCGACACTCTGCTTGGTGGTAGGAGCCATGACGCGAATACAAGTATAGCGATGTACTGCTTTGATCAAAAAGCACCCCCCAACCCGGGGGGCGAGGTGCTCGTGCACGTGCGTGCCGCGGGGCTCAACGGCGCCGACATGAAAGTGTTCCACCGACACGAGGGTGCTCCACGGGATAAGCGGCATCCATGCTACGAACGATTCGGCAAGCCGCTGGGTGAACATGGACTCCGAGTACTCTTCCCACGTGATGCGCGCCGCCACCATCCGCGACAAGGAGATCGTGATCGAGGAGCACCCCGACCCGGCGCCGGGAACGGGTGAGGTGTTGGTGCGCGTGCGCGCGGCGGGGCTCAACGGCGCCGACATGATGCAGCGTCGCGGCCTCTATCCCGCGCCGCCCGGCTCGCCACAGGACATCCCGGGGATGGAGCTGGCGGGTGAGGTCGCCGCGCTCGGCCCGGGGGCGGAGCGCTTCGCGCCGGGCGAGCGCGTGATGGCGATTGTCGGCGGCGGCGCACAGGCCGAGCTGGCGGTGGTGCACGAGCGTCAGCTGATGCCGGTACCCGACGCCCTGGAGTGGCCGGCGGCCGGCGGGGTGCCCGAGGTGTTCACGACCGCCCACGATGCGCTCTTCGCGCAGGCGCAGCTGCGCCCCGGCGAGCGCCTACTCGTGCACGGCGGCGCCGGGGGAGTCGGCACCGCGGCGATCCAGCTCGCCCGCGCGAGCGGCGCGCGCGTGACGGCCACCGTGCGCCACGAGGAGTCCCGCCCCGAGGTCGCGGCGCTCGGCGCCGAGGCGATCGCGCCCGAGGGCTTCGCCGAGCGGGGGCCGTTCGACGTGATCCTCGAGCTGGTGGGCGCACCCAACATGGTGGACAACCTGAACGCGCTCGCCACCGGCGGGCGGATCGTCGTGATCGGCGTGTCCGCCGGCGCCAAGTGCGAGCTCAACCTGCTCGCGCTGATGGGCAAGCGCGCGCGCATCCATGGCTCCACGCTGCGCGCGCGGCCGCTGGAGGAGAAAGCGCTCGTGGCCCGCCATCTGGAACGCGAGGTGCTGCCGCTGCTTGCCTCAGGCGCCCTCGCCGTACCGATCGCCGCCGCCTTCCCGCTCGACGATGCCGCCGCGGCCTACGAGCGCTTCGCCGCGGGCAGCAAGCTAGGCAAGATCGTGCTCGTCATCGGTTGACCCCGCCGCATGCGGCGGGGTCCGGGGCAGCGCATGCGCTGCCCCGTGGCAGGCCCGCATGCGGGCCTGCCTGCACCCGCACATGTGCGGGTGCATCAAGCGGTGCATGCACCGCTTGACCCGCTGCCGCACGCGGCAGCGGGCTCAATAGGGAGGCTGTGCGGCCCACCACTCGCCCAGCGTCCTAAACGCCTCCCAGAAGGCGCGCTTTGCCTCCTGGCCGTCGAGCGACTCGTCGATGTTGGGCACGTACAGCGCGTCGATCGAGGGGGTCAGCTGCTGGATCTCGCCCAGCCGCGGCGCGAGCGGGCGGGCGAGCGGGATTTCGAGGTCGTTGAGCGCAGTCAGCGCCTCCGCGCCCATCGCCACGATGATCTTCGGCTGCACAATCGCGATCTCCTCGCCCACGCGCGCCACGCACTCCGGCTCGGCCAGCGAGGAGTCCCCCAGCGGGCACTTGACGCACAGCGTGCCGTACACCGCCAGCGGGTCGATCGCCAGGCGCTTGAGCGACTTCATCAACGCGCTCCCCGCGCGGCCGTAGAAGGCGACGCCCTCCTCGACCTCGGAGGGCATCGGGGCGTGCTTGAGCAGCATCACGTCGGCCTGCGGGTGGCCGCTGCCGAGCACCGGCATCAGGTTGCCGCGCGGGCAATGCGGGCACGCCTGCAGGTCGCGCGTGAGCGTGTTGAGCTCGCGGATCGCTCGCTCCAGGTACTTCTCGCGGATCTCATCATCGGTGGCCGGCATCGACGCCGTTGGTTTTGACGGCGCGGCGGCTTGTCCTTGGCGCTGCACCCCGTCTTGCGAGGCGGCCGATGGCCTTCGCTGAGTTGCGTCCTCGCTCGCTCGTGTACCGAAGCCGGGTGACACGAGCTCCGCTCGCGTCCCCGTTTCGGCCAGCACACTTCGCTCACTGCGTCCTTGCTCAGCTCGACCCTCGACCCCCTCGTGGCTCGCTTCGCCGATCATGGAGTCATTTTGGGGTTGTTGCTGGTGGCGCGCCGCACGCGACGGGCCTTGCGCGCCCGGCGGGCCGAGGCTGGCGTGGCGCGGGTCTCAAGGAACTTCAGCGCCTGCACGTACAGCAGGCTGGTCGGGCGCGTCACGATCTCGGCGTCGCGCAGCGACTGCAGGAACTCCTGCGGGCCCTCGAAGTCGCGCATCCTCACCCGCACCGAGCCGAGGCCCTGCGCGACGTGGGAGTCCGAGCCGGCGCCCGCCGGGATGCGGTACTTGGCGGCGAAGCGGGCCGCCTCCTCGTTGAACGCGCCGATCGCCACGCGCGGGTTGAACACCTCGATCGCGTCAACCTCGTCGAGCACCGGCAGCAGGTGCTCGTAGTCGGGCACCGCGTGCATGCGGTCGAACGGGTGCGGCACGTACACCACGCCGCCCTGGCGCTTGATCTCGGCGACCGTCTCCGCCAGCGTCAGGCCGCGCGGGATGCGCTCCTCGATGAACAGCCCGATCACCTCGCCTTCGCTCGCGGTCTTCACCTCCTCGCCCACGATCACCTTGACGGGCGGGTGGAGGCCGGATCTGTCCGCCTGCGCACGGGCCTCCAGCGCCCCCGACACCTCGTTGTGATCGGTCACCGCGATCGCCCCCAACCCCTGCTCGCGGGCAGTCGCCAGCAGCACCTCCACCGGCGTGGCGCAGTCGTGGGAGTGGTCGGTGTGCATGTGCAGATCCACATCGATCGTCGGCCTGGCTGCCAAGCGCCGGCGCAGCTCGGGATCGCCGTTTGGATCCCGCCGGCGCGCGGCCAGCTCGCTGTACACATCCTCGATCTCATCCGCCACCTCGCCCCATGTGCGCTCCCCTGCGCCGGGTGAGCCGCCTGGACTGGCGTTTGCGTAGTCCTCTCTGCCCCCCTCCCTCGCAGGAGCCAGCAGCCGGTAGTCGGCCGGGAAGTGGCGCTCCATCAGCCGCGCCGTCTCGGGGAAGCTCGCCGTGCGCGCGTCGAGGCGGCCGAAGAACGTCGTCACGAAGCGGCGCCCCAGCAGCGTGGAGAGCAGCCGCTCGGTCGGCGCGTGGAAGGAGCCCACGTTCAGCGCCCGCGAGTGGCGCAGCGCCGCGTTGGCGGTGCTTGGCGCAAACGGCTCGTGCACGTGCACGAAGTCCAGCTCGACGGTGCCCAGCAGCTCCTCGATCGTGCGCGCCACGTCGATTGGCAGTGCCCGTGTCGGCTTGCTCGATCCGGTGGGCACGTCGAGCACCTCTCCCACCGCCGCCACCCGCGGCTCGCCGCCGTCGGTGCCCTCCAGCAGGCTCTGTGGCTGCTCGCGCGCTGCCCGCAGTGCGCGCCGCGACGCGCGCACCCGCTCCTGCGAGCGGGAGGGGGCGAGGATCAGCACGCGGTGCCCGCGCCGCGAGAGCTCACCTGCGACACCCCGCACGTACGCGTTGACCTCATTCTCCTGCGCCTCCCACGGGTAGGGGGTGACGTGGGCGATCGCGAACGGCGGGGCCATCGGCTCCAGGTTAGTTGAGCTGCCCGCGGCCGACGCCCGCAGGCAGGCCAGCAGCTACTTCGCAATGCGGTCTTGGCGACTTCCGGCAGCTACTTCGCGGTGCGGTCTCGCGACTTCCAGCAGCTACTTTGCTGCGCGGGCTGCCTGCGCGACTTTCGTGGCCTTGCGCGCCGGCGCCGGTGCGATTGACTGCCCGGGCGGGCGGGGGCCGGATCCGCGTGCGTACTTGGCGATGAACTTCTCGGTCTCCGTGCGCGCCTCGTCGTCCGGGCGCTGGCGGTGGGGGGACTTCATCAGGTATGACGATGGCCCGTCCAGCTGCCCGGCGACGCCGTGGTTGAGCGCCAGCTTGCAGCAGCGCACCGCGTCGATCACGATGCCCGCGGAGTTGGGGGAGTCCCATACCTCGAGCTTCAGCTCCGCCGTCAGCGGCACGTCGCCGAACGCCTGGCCCTCCAGGCGGATGTGCGCCCACTTGCGGTCGGTCAGCCACGGCACGTAGTCCGACGGCCCCACGTGGACGTCGTCTGAGGGCAGCGCGTCCTCCATGATCGAGGTGACGGCGTTGGTCTTCGAGATCTTCTTCGACTCCAACCGCTCGCGCTCGAGCATGTTGTAGAAGTCCATGTTGCCGCCCACGTTCAGCTGCGAGGTGTGCGCGATTCGCACGCCGCGGTCGCCGAACAGGCGCGCCAGCGCGCGGTGCACGATCGTGGCGCCCACCTGCGACTTGATGTCGTCGCCCACGATCGGCAGGCCCGCCTGCTTGAAGCGCCGGTCCCAGTAGTCCTCGCGGGCGATGAACACGGGGATGCAGTTGACGAACGCGCAGCCCGCCTCCAACACCTGCTCCACGTACCACTTGGTCGCCTGCTCGGAGCCCACCGGCAGGTAGGAGACCACCACGTCGGTGTGGGTCTCCCTCAGGATCTTCACGATGTCCGCGGTCTCGCCGGGGGCCTTCGTGATCTTCTCTTTGAGGTACTTCCCGAGCCCGTCGTGGGTCATCCCGCGGTGCACCGGCACGCCGAGCTTCTTCGGGACCCCCCGGCTCCCCGTGGCGAACTTGATCGTGTTGTTCTGCCCCGCCCATATGGCCGTGCCGAGGTCCCTGCCGACCTTCGCGCGGTCGATGTCGAAGGCGGCCGTGAATTCGATGTCGCGCACGTGGTAGCCGCCGAGATCCACGTGCATCAGGCCGGGCACGCGGTGGGAGGGGTCGGCGTCGGCGTAGTAGTGCACGCCCTGCACAAACGCCGAAGCGCAGTTGCCCACGCCGATGATCGCCACCCGCACCTTGTCGGGCTGGTAACGCGCCTTGCCGTTGGTCGCAGCGCCGTTGTCGGTAGTTGAAGTCATCCCCGGAGACTACTCTGCGCGCGCCGCTCGGTAACACCCTCCGCACGGGTCGCATTGCAAACCCGACATCGAGCTGCGGCGGAGCCGCTCTCAGGCCGGCGGGCGCGAGAGTTCGCGGCGCACGTGCCAGATGCGCTGAATGACCGTCACCACGCTGAGCGCCGCCAGCACGTACACCGCGGCCTGCAGCAGCTCGAAGTGCCCGAGCGACGCGCCCTTGGCGAAGATCAGCCCGATCGAGAGGATCACGACGCGCACGGGGCGCGTGGCGATCCCGACCTTGCACTCCACGCCCAACGCCTCCGCGCGGGCGCGGGTGTAGGAGACCATCAGCGAGGCGAGCACCGCCACCACCACCGCGGCGGCGGCCACGCGGTTGCCCTGCAGCGCGAAGTAGCCGGCGACGGCGGTCAGCACGATCCCCTCCTCGATGCGGTCGAGCGTCGAGTCCAGGAACGCCCCGAACGGGGTGCCCTTGCCGGACATGCGCGAGTAACGGCCGTCGAGCGTATCCATCACCGAGCCGACCACGAACGCGATCCCGCCGAGGAAGAACAGGCTTTCCCACACCAGCACGGCGGCCACCAAGTTCAGCGCGAGACCCGTCAGCGAGATCGTGTTGGGGGTTAGTCGCGACTCGATCAGCCGGTTGCGCACCAGCTCGCGGCGCTGCCCACCGGCGCGAAAGACGCGCCCGGAGCGGGCCGGCCGGTCTCTGCGGCGACCCCGCCGTCCCGCACCGATCGGGGCTCGCCCGGAGCTGCGTCGCCCGGCCGGTCTCGTTGGGGGGGCGTGTCGGGGGGGCATCTCAGTCGGCGGGGAGCGTGCGGGTGGTCGCGGGAGGGCGCGCGCGGTGCAGGTCCCCCTGGACGACACCTTAGCCCTACGTGCTCGCTCCCTCCAACCGCGCTGGGGAGCGCGCCGGGGAGAAGCGCCACGCGGCGGGTCGCGCGCGCGCCAGCCACAGCGCGCCGTAGGCGGAGATTGCCGCGGTCAGTGCGCCCAGCAGGGCGTCGAGGATGAAGTGGTTGGCGGTGGCGATGATCACGAACGCCATCAGCAGTGGGTACAGCAACCACACGACGCGCAGCACCCGCCAGCGCACCAGGCGCGCAAGCGGCCAGCCGATCAGCAGCGCGAACGCGACGTGCATCGAGGGCACCGCGGCGTACAGGTTGGTGAGCGCCGTGGTCGTGCCACCGCCGCCGTGCGCCGTCTCGATGTGCACCCCGGTGAAGTCCGCCACCGGGTCGAAGAAGCCCCACTCCGGCATGAACCGCGGGGGCGCCGTCGGGAACACCGCGTAGGCGACGAGCGCGATCGCCATCGAGATCATCAACATGTTGCGCACGAAGTAAAACGAGCGGTTGTGGCGCAGGTAGAGATAGATCAGCGCGCCCACCGTCACGCTGGTCTGGGCGTTGACATACAGCCAACTCGACACGTCCATCAGCAGATGGCTGCTGGCCGCCCACGCCTGGATCGAGGGCTCCACGAAAACGTGCAGCGTTTCCTCGATGTGGATCAGCTCGCGCGCGTGCTGGAAGGCGGCGGTGGCCCTCCCCTCGACCATCCCCCTCACCACGCGGTACGCCAGATAGGCAGTTCCGAAGAGCGCCAGCTGGCGAAGCACGTCTAGCCCCCCATTGGGCAGTGCGCGTGCCTGCGCTACGCGGAGCCGAGCGACCATCGGGGTAGCCTAATCGATGCTCAGGCGCAACGCCGACCCTGACTGAAGATGCGCGTAAGAGCGAGTCGATGCGGTGGGTGCGTGCCGGCGGATGGCGCTGCCGGAGGATGGGGCTGCCGGATGCTCTCAAGTGCAGCGGGGACCGTGGTCGAAGATGCGCGTCAACGAGAAGTCGATGCCCACGCGGATCGTGCCCGCCATGTGAGCTTGCACCGTGGTCCAGCCGCCCGGCGCGCTGCGCACGCATCCGTGCCCCTGCTGCAGCGCCCAGTAGGGGGTGTAGCGCACGCGCACCGCGTAGCTCCCCGCGCGCGGGGCGGCGAGCGTGAAGGAGTCGGCTCCGACGGCGGTGAGCCGCGCGGGCGCCGCCGCCAGCCCGGGCGCTCCCGCGACCGCGAACAGGCGCCAGTGCGGCGAGCGCCACACTTCGCGCAGGTAGGGCAGCCCGCGCGCGATCAGGCGCCCCTCGGCTGTGCCCGAGAAGTCCAGGCGCACGTCGGGCAGCGCCACGTAGGAGATCGCGTTTTCATACAGCCACGCGCGGTAGGCCGCGGGGGTGAGCGTGGGCGCGTAGAAGAGCGCGGCATAGCGGGTGTCGAGCTGGCGCTCCCACCCGCGCGCCAGCAGGATCGAGCCGTGCTCGGGCAGGTGCACCGACTCCCAGTGGGCGCCTGTCTGCGGCACCTCCACGCGCAGCGGCGCCCCATGCGTGCGGTGCTGCAGCTCGCCGAGCAGCGGGGCGTAGTAGGAGGCGTTCACCGACGGGTCCCCCACCAGTTCGGACACGTCGTTGATGGGGGTCTCCAGCTGCCAGTACACCAGCACCGGCGCGAGTGCCAGCAGTGCCAGGCGGTGGTGCTCCCACAACGCGCCCGCCACCAGTGGCGCCGCGAACAGCTCGCCGAGGCGCGCCGCATTGCTGCCCACCGGTGTGTGCAGCACGAAGGAACCGACGAGCGCCAGCGCGTATAGCCACGCCCCCCACGTGAGCACGCGCGCGGCGCGGGGCCGCTGGCCGAAACGGGGATGCTCACCGCAGGTGAGCGTCCCCCGGCTTCGGTCGTCGTCGAGGCGGGGGATCATCAGCGCGATCAGCGCCACGCCGGCCACGCCCGGCCAGAACACCGACGGTGCAAACGGCTCATATCCCCCTTCGGGGAAGGCGAGCGCAAACAGCACGATCGGCGCCAGCGCCGCGGCGGCGATCGCGAGCCCGCGCCGTGTATTTCCTGCCAGGGCGTAGGCAAGCCCGGCGAGCGCGAGGAATGAGCCTGCGACTGGGCTTGCGAGACTCGTGAGCACCGCGAGTGCCACCGCCGCCGATGGCCGTTTGCGCTGGAGTGCCACCACGGCGAGCAATCCCACCGCCAGCCCGAGGCTGAAGGCCACGCGCCCGGAGAGCATCGTCACCGAGGCGCCGAGCGCGAACGACACGGCCGCGACACGGGCTCCGCCCATGCCGAAGACGCGCTGCACGACCACACCGAACAGCCCGGCCGCGGCGATCGTGCAGAGCCCCAGCAGCAGCCGCTCGCCCACGAGTGCTCCCAGCGCAGGGGCAAACACCGAGTAGCCGGGGAGGTAGTGGCCGCCATACCAGCCGTTGTCCCACAGGGTGAGGCCGGAGTGAGCGAAGACTTCACCGCGGTACGTGGCGGCCGCCAGGTCGCCGCTCGGCGGCTGCACGATCAGGTAGACGATCGTCAGCGGGATCGCGGTCGCCAGCGCGAGCGCCCATGGCTCCAGCAGCCGCTCTTTCACGGGCTCGCGAGGAAGCCGACCACCCGCTCGATCGCGTCGGGCCGGTCAAGCCACCACCAGTGGCCGGCGTCGGGCAGCTCGAGCAGCTCCGCGGAAGGCAGCACGCGCGCATACTCGGCGGCGAAGCGGGCGGGGATGTAGGGGTCCTGCATGCCCCACACGACCAGCGCGGGCATCTCCAGCCGGTGGAGCTCGGTGCCCGCATGGGTGAGCACCTCGGGCGGGGAGCTGCGGTAAAGGCGCAGGATTGCGCGCTGGGTGCCGTGGTCGAAGTGGTCGAGCACGGAGTCCAGCCATGCGTCCGGCAGCGGACCCGGGGTGGCGTTGGCATCGAGGGTGGAGCGGCGCAGCACGAAGCGCGTGGTGGCGCCCATCGCGATCTCTCCCAGCAGCGGCCTGCGCCACAGGCGCGCCGTGCGGTGCCAGCGGTAGCCGGGGAGGAAGGGTATGGCGTTCATCACCACCAGCCGCTCGATTCGCTCCGGGTGGCGCTGGGCGAAGGCGAGTCCCACCGCGCCCCAGTCGTGCACGACCAGTCGCACGCGCTCGACCTCGAGCATGTCGAGGTACCGCTCGATGAAGTGCGCATACCCGTCGATCGTGTACTCGAAGTGTCCTGGCTTGCCGGAGCGCCCGAAGCCGGGGAGGTCGGGCGCGAGACCACCGCTGCGTTCCAGGAATCCCGTCCTCGCCTCAGCCTCGCGCCGCGGGTACCGCCACGGCCATCGCCGCCATCGCGACTGTGGGGGCTCTCCGCTGCACGCCGGGGAGCCGATCCAGTCATCCGAGTTGGTGGGCACGCCGTGCAGATACAGCGCCGGGGCCCCGTTGCCGGGGGAGGGCGCGCTGCGCCAGAAGATCGGCAGCTCGCCGAGCTGGGCGGTGTGCTCGCTGACAGCTGGCACCGAGCCGAGCATATACCGGCTCCGGGAGACGCGGGCCGCGTGCCCTGCGCGGCGCGGCGCACGCGGGCCGCATGCCCTACCGTGGCGCGGTGCCCACCGTCGTCGCCTGGACCCCGCCGACCCGCCGCCGTGTGCGTGCGGTGCGCGATCGGCTGCGCGCGGTGTATGGCATCCCGCGCATGGCCCCGCACGGCGACGCGCTGGCGGAGCTGGTGCTGACGGTGCTCTCGCAGAGCACCAACGACCGCAACCGCGACGTGGCCTACCTGCGGCTGCGCACGCGCCTGCAGACGTGGGAGGCGGTGCGCGACGCGCCGCTGGAGGAGGTCGAGGAGGCAATCCGCCCGGGTGGCATCTCAAAGGTGAAGTCCAGGCGCATCCAAGCGATCCTGCGGGCAATCTCCGAAGCGGGGAAGGATAGTCTGAGTGGGGCTCCATTCGAGGCGGGCGAGCGCCCGGACGAGCTCTCGCTGGAGTGGCTGGCGCACGTTCCGCTGGCGCAGGCGCGCGACTACTTGACAAGCCTGCCGGGGGTTGGGCGCAAGACTGCCGCGTGCGTATTGCTGTTCGCATACGGTCTACGCGACGTACCGGTGGACACGCACGTCTCGCGCGTCGGCACGCGTCTGGGGTTGCTGCGCGCGGGCGCCCCATTCGAGGAGCTGCACGACCAGATGCTCGCGCTCACGCCGCCCGGGGAGGAGCTGGAGCTGCACGTCAACCTCCTGCGTCACGGCCGCCGCACCTGTCACGCGCGGGCCCCCGCCTGCCGCGAGTGCGCGCTGGCGCGTATGTGCCCTAGCCGGTCGGCCTTTTCCGAAGGCTGACGCACACATGACTGACGGCCTGGATGTGGGCCAGACGCGGCGCGGGATTCAGAGCCGCCGTCGGGGCCAGCGAGGCCGTCGCAGGCGTGCGAACTCCTGGGTGTGCGAGGACTCGTGCGCTCTCGAGTGGGTCTGTGTGTGCGAGCCGCTCGGGGCTGCGGGTCCCACCGCCTGCACCGGTGCCATCCACGGTGGGATCGCCGCCGGAGCGGGTACGTCGCGGGGGTCGCTGGGGTGCGCGGAACGGGGCGTCAGCGTCGAGATCGCTTGCGATCCGGGCGAATACCAGACGAGCGTCCGTAGAAAGCCCGTGCTTATGATTGAGAACATCCGAACTTCGAAGTATGATCGTTGTTCAGACATGCTTGGCCCCAGCAGGGGGTCCAGATCACACGGGACTAAGGACAGGGGTCCACCGAACAAATGCCAAGAACAAGCTCACATACTGACAGACTCAACGCCGACGGGGAATGGGTGCCCGCAATCCCCAGCCTGCGCGAACCGCGCTACTCGCAGTCGCTGGAGCGCGGGCTTGCGATTCTCGGGTGCTTCACACCCGAGCGGCCGGTGCTCGGAATTGCCGACATCGCCGACGAATTGGGCATGAGCCGCAGCACCACCCACCGCTACGTGATCACGCTCGTCGCGCTCGGCTATCTCGAGCAGGGAGCCTCACGCAAGTACCGGTTGGGGCTGCGCGTCACCGATCTGGGGATGTCGGCGCTCAACTCCACCGGGCTGCGCGAGCATTCGCGTCCGTACCTGGAGGAACTGCGCCAGCGCACCTCCTACACCGTCAACCTGGCTGTACTCGACGGGCCGGAGATCCTCTACGTCGATCGCGCCCGCAGCTTCCGCCGCGGACAGAGCAAGATCGACCTCGGGCTCTCGCTGGGCTCGCGGCTACCCGCCTACTGCACCTCGATGGGCAAGCTGCTGCTGGCCTACCTACCCGAGCACGAGCAGCGCAACCTGCTCGGCGACATGAAGCTCGCCAAGCGCGGTCCCAACACGATCACCAGCAAGAAGGGCCTGCGCTCGGAGCTCGAGCACGTGCGCGAGGAGAGCTTCGCGGTCAACGACGAGGAGCTCGTGCCCGGCCTGCACTCGATCTCCGCGCCGGTGCGCTCGGAGTCGCGTGAGGTGATCGCCGCCGTGAACATGGCGGCGCACAGCTCGATGATCTCCCTGGAGGAGCTCGTCGAGCACCTCGGGCCGCACCTCGTCTCAACAGCCGACCGCATCTCGGCGCGCCTCGGCTATCGCCGCGACGACGAGAAGGAGTAACTCTCCGACCAACGGCCGCGTGCTCAGCTGAGTGCGCGGCCGTACTGGTTTTCGTAGTACTGACGGTAATCGCCCGAGCGGATCGGCTCCCACCACCACTCGTTCTCGCGGTACCAGGCGACCGTCTGCTCGAGTCCCTCCGCGAACCGCACCCGCGGCTCCCAGCCCAACGCGCGCACCTTGTTGGATGAGAGCGAGTAGCGGCGGTCGTGGCCGGGGCGATCGGTGACGTGCTCGATCAACGACTCCTCCGCGCCGGTCAGTTCGAGAATGCGCCTCACCACGTCGATGTTGGCGAGCTCATCGGGGCCGCCCGCGTTGTAGACCTCGCCCGGCGCGCCCTGCTCCAGCACGCAGCCGATCGCTCGCGCGAAGTCGCTGGCGTGGATCCAGTTGCGCACCTGCCTGCCGTCCCCGTACACCGGCAGCGGATCTCCGTGCAGCGCGTTGAGGATCATCAGCGGGATCAGCTTCTCCGGGTACTGGTGGGAGCCGTAGTTGTTAGATCCCCGGCAGATGCTCGCCTGCAGGCCGTAGGTGTGGAAGTAGCTCTGCACCAGCAGGTCCGCCCCCGTCTTGGTGGCTGAGTACGGCGAGGACGGATGCAGGGGCGAGGACTCGTTGAAGGTGCCCACCTCGATCGACCCGTACACCTCGTCGGTGGACACCTGCAGGTAGCGCAGGCCCCGCTCCCGCGCGGCCTCCAGCAGCACGTAGGTTCCGAGCGCGTGCGTCTTCACAAACGCGTCGGGCTCGGCGATCGAGCGGTCCACGTGCGTCTCCGCGGCGAAGTTCACGATCGCCTCCGGCCGCTGTCCGCGCTCGGGGCGATCGAGCGCCTCGGCCACCGCCCGCGGATCCTCGATGCCGCCGCGGATGAAGCGGAAGCCGGCCGCGTCGGCGATGTCCTGTAGGTTCTCCTCGCGCCCCGCGTAGGTGAGCTTGTCGAGCACCGCCACCTCGTCGCCGTGCTCGTGCACGCGCACCCGGGCAAAGTGCGAGCCGATGAACCCCGCGCCGCCGCATACCAGCAGTCTCATGCTCGAACCTCGGGAGTCGAACGACCCCGGCCATGTGGGCTCATGGGCGCATGATTCCAGCTCGCGCCGCCAAATACCCCGCCAAGCCCTCGCGCCAGTCGGGCATCGGCAGCACGTCGGCGCGCTCGCTCGCCAACACCGACCACGCCGGACGCGGCGCCGGACGCGCCATCTGCTCGCTGCCGATCGCCTCCACGCGGCAGGGGCGCTCGGCCTGGCGGAAGATCTCCTGCGCGAATTCATTCCAGGAGATCGCGCCGGCGCCGGTGTGGTGCACGAGCCCGCTCACCTCGCGCTCCAGCAGCCCGAGCACCGCCGGCGCCAGGTGGCCCGACCAGGTGGGGGAGCCGATCTGGTCGTCCACCACCTGCACCGCCTCGCGCTCCCCGGCCAGGCGCAGCATCGTGTCGACGAAGTTGCGCCCGTGCACTCCGTACAGCCACGCCGTGCGCACCACGGCGTGGCGGGGCGAGGCCGCGAGCACCTCACGCTCGCCTTCGAGCTTGGTTTGACCGTAGACCGAGCGCGGGCCCGTGGGGTCCGACTCCACGTACGGCCGCGGGCGGCCCTCCGCGTCGCGCGGGGCCTCGCCGTCGAAGACGTAGTCGGTCGAGATGTGCAGCATCGGGATCTCGAGTGCGGCCGCGGCCCGCGCGAGGTTGCCGGCTCCCTGCGCGTTGACGGCGTAAGCCTGCTTGCGATGGGTCTCGGCCCCGTCGACGTCGGTCCAGGCCGCGCAGTTCAGCACCGCCTCCGGCTGGTGCTTCCGCAGGAACGCCAGCACCGCCCCTGCGTCGGTGATGTCCAGCTCGGGCAGATCCACCAGCACCAGCTCGTGTCCCGCGCGCTCGCCTGTGTTCCGTGCATCGCGGCCCAACATGCCGGCGGAGCCGGCTATCAAGATCTTCATCTGCCGCGACTTTCCATTGCATGAGGGCTTCGATGCAGGCTCAGGAGCGGCCACATCCGAGCCGGCAGATACTTGGACGTAGGCTCCGAAGACGAAAGGTGTCTCATCACAGGATCGAGATGTCGGAGTTGTCGCCGACCATGAAGCGGTAGGCCCGCGGTTGGCGATCGCCGCGGCGCACCGTCACGTTGCGGCCCAGCAACGAGGACTCCATGCGGCCATCGAGGTCGCACACCGAGGAGCCGGCAAGCAGGATCGAGTGCTCCACCTCCGCGCCGCTGATCGCGCAGCCCTCGCCGATCGCGGTGTAGGGGCCGATGTAGCAGTCGCGCAGCTGTGCCCCCGCGCCGATCACGGCCGGGCCACGCACCCGCGTGCGCTCCAGCCGCGCGCCGCGCTCGACCACCACGCGACCCTCCACCTGCGAGTCGATCAGCTCGCCCTCCACGCTGCGCACGATGTTGTCGAGGACCAGCTGGTTGGCCTCCAGCATGTCCTCCAGGCGGCCGGTGTCCTTCCACCAGCCCCGCACGATGTGCGGCTCCACGCGCAGGCCCGCGTCCACGAGGTGCTGGATCGCGTCGGTGATCTCCAGCTCGCCGCGCGCCGAGGGCCGGATCGCCCGCGCGGCGTCATGGATTTGGGAGGTGAACATGTACACCCCGACCAGCGCCAGGTCGGTCGCCGGCTGCGCCGGCTTCTCCACCAGCCGCACCACCCGGCCCGTACCTGCGGGTGGGTGGGCGCGATCATTTGGTGGGTGGGCACGATCATTTGCCGGCGCCAGCTCCGCGACCCCGTAGTTCTCGGGGTCCGCAACCGGCGTCAGCAGAATCAGCGCGTCGGGTGCGTGCTCCCGGAAGGCCGCCACGAGGTCGGAGATGCCCCCCTGCAGCAGGTTGTCCCCGAGGTACATCACGAACGGGCTGCCCGCCAGGAACTCCTCCGCGGTCAGCACCGCGTGCGCCAGGCCCGCGGGCTGGTCCTGCACCACATAGGTGATCCGCACCCCGAAGCGCGAGCCGTCGCCCGCGGCCGCTTCGATCTCGGGGCCGGTCTCGGGGGCAATGATGATGCCCACCTCCTCGATCCCCGCCTGCGCCATCGCCTCGATCCCGTAGAACAGCACGGGCTTGTTCGCCACCGGCACCAACTGCTTGGCGCTGGTGTGCGTGATCGGCTGCAGGCGCGTGCCCTTGCCTCCGGAGAGGATCAGTCCCTTCAAGTGCTCCATCTGGTTTCCATCCTTGCTGGGAGGGGGTACTGGGGGAGGGCCCGCCCTCCCCCAGCTGAGTGTGTGCCCTTGCCTCCGGAGAGGATCAAACCCTTCAGCGGCTCCATCTCGGTCTCACTCAACTCAGTAGACCCCGCCGAGCTTGCGGTGATCCCACGTTGCCCGGTCGAGCTCGATGAACTGCAGCGCCACGCGTTTGGCGGCCTGCCGGTCGACGATTGCGCCCACCTCCTGTGGCAGCTTCGCCGGCGCCGGCTCTCCACGAGGGACCGCGTAGCGGGTGAAGATCTCGTGCCCCAGCGCTTTGACGATCTCGAGGTCGCGGTGGATTGCCACCTCGCATTCGAGCATCACCCCGCGCAGCTCCTGGTAGACCTCACCCGCCTCCACCTGCAGCGTCGCGCGCGGGTCGCGCTCCAGATTGCGCACCTTCTGCGAAGCCGCGTACGTCCACGACCACAACTGTGGCCCCGGCCGTCCGCCGGTGCGCTCGCGCAGCACGTACCACAGCGGCATCAGGTGCGGCCACCCGCGGAGCCCGACAGTGGCGCACACCACGGTGCGCTCCTGCTCCAAGAACGCGGCGACCTCATCTGCCTCCATCCTGATCTGCTCCCGCCGGATCATCCTCAGGGTGCAGGCTATCGGGTGCGGCCTTCTATACGATCGGCCGCGTGGAGCGCATCCTGATAGCCGATCTTCAAGCATCGGTGGGCGAAACCGTGCGTCTGCGCGGGTGGGTCAACGCGGTGCGCGACCAGAAGCGCATGCAGTTCTTGATCCTACGCGACGAAACCGGGCTCGCGCAGGTCGTGCTCGAGAAGCCCGACCCGCCGAGCGAGCTCAACGAGCGCATCTCTGTGCTGACCGACGAGTCCGCGGTGACGCTTGCCGGCGAGGTCGTTGCCGACGAGCGTGTGCGCCTCGGCGGTGTCGAGATCCGCCTGCATGCTCTCGAGGTCGACTCCCCCGCCGAGCCCGAATTGCCGGTCACGCCGGAGTCGGCACTCGACAAGCGGATCGACTGGCGCTATCTCGATCTGCGCCGGCCCGACCGGCGGCTGATCTTCGAGGTGCAGACCACGGTCGAGCACGCAATGCGCGAGCACTGGCGGGCGGAGGGCTTCTTCGAGCTGCACACGCCGAAGTTCATGGGCTCCGCGAGCGAGTCCGGCGCGGAGTTGTTCAAGGTCGAGTACTTCGAGCGCACCGCCTACCTCGCGCAGTCGCCGCAGTTCTACAAGCAGATGGCGATGGCGGCTGGCTTCGGCAAGGTCTTCGAGATCGGCCCGGTGTTTCGCGCCAACCCCTCGTTCACCTCGCGCCACGACACCGAGTTCACGAGCGTCGACGTCGAGATCTCCTGGATCGACTCGCACGAGGACGTGATGGCCTTCGAGGAGGCGTGGCTCGCCCACGTCTTTGGCGTCGTCGCGGCCGAGCACGGCGACGCGATCCGCGAGACCTTCGGCGTCGAGGTCGTGGTGCCGAGCCTACCGTTCCCGCGCCTCACGATCGAGCAGGCCAAGGCGCTGCTGCGCGAGCACGGACACGAGCACGTGCCGGGCCCCGACGACGACCTCGACCCGCCGAGCGAGCGCGCGCTGTGCGCGATCGTCGCCGAGCAGCGCGGCCACGAGTTCGTGTTCGTCACCGACTACCCGACCGCGGTGCGGCCCTTCTACCACATGCGCTACCCCGAGCGGCCGGGATTGACCAAGAGCTTCGACCTGCTGTGGCGCGGAATCGAGATCACGACCGGGGCTCAGCGCGAGCACCGCCTCCCGGTGCTGCTGGAGCAGGCCCGCGACAAGCGCGTCGAGACCGAGCCGATCCAGTACTACCTCGACTTCTTCCGCTACGGCGCGCCGCCCCACGGCGGCTTCGGCTTCGGCCTTACGCGCCTGCTGATGCAGATGTTGGGGCAGGACAACGTGCGCGAGGTGACTTTCCTCTACCGCGGCCCCAACCGGCTGG
Source organism: Solirubrobacteraceae bacterium (assembly GCA_035948945.1). Lineage (GTDB taxonomy): Bacteria > Actinomycetota > Thermoleophilia > Solirubrobacterales > Solirubrobacteraceae > Palsa-744. The sequence goes on along the minus strand of DASZIQ010000009.1, from coordinate 7,636 downwards.
AGCCGTAGGTTCATGGTGGGGATGTCCCAGGGCACTGTTCGGATGGCGTGCGCTCTCGGCACGCACCGCTCGGGCACAATGGTGAGATCTCGATGAAGCGCTCCACCCCACTGTTCGCTGCCGTTCTGCTTGCGCTCGGCCTCGGCGCCTGTGGCAGCACCGTGAGCACGAGCAGCTTCAAGGGCGAAGCCCACGCGGTGGCGCAGCGCATCTCCGACCTGCAGTCGGACGTCTCGGCCTTGAGCGAGCAGAAGATCTGCGAACAGGACTTCTCGCGCGCCGCCCGCGCGCGGTTGAGCACCGCCGGCAACACCTGCAAGCAGGCACTCAAACGCCAACTCGGGTCGATCGACGACTACGAACTGACCGTCGAGAAGATCGCCGTCAGCGGCGCCACGGCCACGGCGCGCGTGCGCAGCACCTGGTCTGGCAAGCTCAGCACGAACACGCTCAAGCTCGTCAAGGAAGGCGGCAACTGGCGGGTCGAAGGAGTCGGGTAACGGCCGGTACCAGCGCCAAACGGACCGCGGTCGCTGGTGTGCCGGGAAGCGCGACCGCGGTCCGTGACCCCTCTCTCAGGCTGCGATCAGCTCTCCCTGCAGCCCGCTGAGCTGCTCCTGCATCCCGACCAGCTGTTCCTGGCCCCCGAGGCAACTGGCGCAGGCCCGTACGTCCTGCAGTTCGACGTCCACCGGCGCGTGGTTGGATGGGCGAAAGCCCCTGCGGTAGGTGTGGTTGACCGCGCAGTCGCCGATGTATGGAGCGAGGCCCTCGCTGGCGAGCACCAGGTCGATGCGCACTCCGTAGTCGCGCCCGTAGTGGCCCTCGCGCTGCTCCCAGCAGGTGTAGCCGTGCTCATCGGGGTGCAGCGTGCGGTAGACGTCCACGAGTTCCCCCTCGTCGAGAATCGCGCGCAGGTCGGCGCGCTCGGCCTCGCCGGTCTGGTAGGAGTCGGCGAACCACGCCGGCTCGTAGACGTCCTCGTCGGCGGGCGCGACGTTGAAGTCGCCCGCGATCAGCAGCGGGCGCGAGTGCTCGTCGCAGGCATGGCGGGCGACCGCCTCCAGGAAGGCGAGCTTGCCCGCATCGCCCTGCTCGCCGGCCGCAGCGCCCGCGGGCACGTACACGGAGACGATCGTGATCCCTTCTGTCGTGAGCTCGATCCAGCGGCCCTGGGCGATGTCGCGCTGGTGGTCGAGCTCCACGCTGCGGTCGGTGATCGGGTGATCCTCGCGTACCAGGATCGCCACGCCTCCACCCTGCTGGGAGCCGGGGCTGTGACGCGACTGATAGCCCATCTCCCGCAGCCGCTCGCTCGGGAAGTGCCACTCCGAGCAGCGGGTCTCCTGCAGGCACACCACGTCGGGGCGCTCGCAGGTGAGCAGCTCGGTCAGGCGCGGCCACCGTGCCCGGATCCCGTTTACGTTCCAGCTGACCATCCGCATGTTCTCTGTTGCTGTCGTTGTCATCGTCATCTCCGTTCCTCCCGGCGCTACGAATAAACGCTGACTTACAAAACTCTGCCTTACACAACATAAGGTAGGGGAGATGCTTTGGAACGTCTAGGTACCGGGGGGCCGATTTTGGCGACGGTAGTTGGACGTTTCGGCACATGGCCATACCGAGCTCATCAATGGTTTTGGTGAACACTGCCTGCCCTGACCTGCAGGTGGTCGTGGCTGCGGGGGGCGCCCTTGCTGGGCCGCCGCGTGGATCGCGCCGGGTCGCGTCTGTACTGCATGGACGCGCTGGGCTGCCCGCGAGCGCTGCGCCACCGTACCGTCCGCAGCGGTGTCTACCTTGAATCCCATGCTGATCAATGAGCTGACAGACGGCATGGAGCTGGACCAGGTGCTGCTGGTGCGCCAGCTCGAGCGCCGCCCGCGCCGCGACGGTGGCGATTACCTGCGCCTGCTGCTGGGCGACCGCACCGGGGCAGTGCCGACGATGGTGTGGGACGGCCTGGAGCAGGCCGAGGCGGTGGCCCGCGCCGGGGAGCCCGTGCATGTGCGGGGGCGCTACTCGGTGCACCCCCGCTTTGGGCCGCAGATCAATCTGCGCGGGCTCGACGCCGCCGTCCCCGGGAGCTTCTCACCAGGGGACCTGCTCGCCGGGCCGCTACGCGAGGCGGGGCAGATGGAGCGTGACCTGCGCGAGCTGATCCTCACAGTCCAGGACCCGCACCTGCGCCGCCTGCTGGAGCGGGTGCTCGGGGAGGGCTCACAAATGTGGCCCGGCTACCGGACGGCGCCCGCCGCGAAGTACTACCACCAGGCCTACCCCCACGGGCTGTTGGAGCACTGCCTCGGGGTGGCCCAGGCGGTGAGCGCCACCTCGGCGACCTTCCCCGGGATCGACCGCGACGTGGCGGTCGCCGGTGCGCTGCTGCACGACATCGGCAAGCTCGAGGCTTATACAGAGGACATCCGCGCCATCGACCTCACCGACCTCGGCCGCCTACACGGGGAGATCGCGCTCGGCTACTACCGCATCCGCCGCGAGATCGAGGAGATCGAGGGCTTTCCCGAACAGCTGGCGTGGGCGGTGCTGCACATCATCCTCTCCCACCACGGCTCGCTCGAGCACGGCAGCCCGGTACTGCCGTGCACGCGTGAGGCGACGCTGGTGCACATGATCGACAACCTCGGTGGGCGCCTGGGCAGCTTCGATCGCCTGGAGAAGGAGCTGGCTCCCGGTCGCCACTGGTCGGAGCTCGACCGCGCGCTTGGCGCCGCCGCCTACTTCCCCGAGCGCCGGGAGCTCGAGTCGGAAGCGCTGGAGGCCGCGTAGCGACGCCCCGGGAACGGCCCACGGGCTCGCTGTTGGCGGGCCCAAAACTCCGCAAATAGCGCCCGGTGGGCGCCGGGCGCGAGCACAGTCTCGCCATCGGGTTCTATCTTTGAGCAAGGATGGCGAAGGACACCGAGAAGCTGATCCGCCAGCTCTCGCTGATCTCCTACCTGATGGCCGAGCGCCGGCCGGTCACGGCTCTGGAGATCCGGCGTGACGTGGAGGGGTACAGCGCAATGAACGAGGACGCGTTTGCGCGGCGCTTCTACGCGGACCGCGCCGAGCTCGAATCGCTGGGGATCCACCTCACCGTCGATCGTCCCGCGGACGCGGCGGCCGAGCAGGAGAGCTACTCGCTGCGCTCGGAGAGCTTCCATCTGCCCGCGATCGAGTTCACCGACGAGGAGTTGGCGGCGCTGCAGACTGCCCTGCACCTGCTCGACGGGGAGTTCGCCTACGCCGAGCCGCTGCGGCTGGCGCTGCAGCAGATCACCTGGGGACGGCCCAGCCCCCTGCGGGCGCCCGAGCAGCAGCGCTCGGTGGCGCTCGGCATCACGGCGTCTGCCGGCGGCCACGAGCTCTCGGCGCGCCTGGCGAAGGTCGAGACGGCGATCTTCCGCCAGAAGACGATCACCTTCGACTACTACTCGATGGAGCGCGACGAGCTGGGTGGCAGGCGCGTGGACCCCTTCCATCTGCTGTTCCAGGGGGGAGAGTTCTACCTGCTGGGCCATGCGCATGAGCGCAAGGCGATCCGCGTCTTCCGTCTCTCGCGCATCCGCGGCAAAGTGGCGTACGCGACCAAGGCTGAGCACGACTTCAGGCGCCCCACCGACTTCGACCCGCGCGCCTACGCCAACCGGGCGGAGTGGCAGTTGGGCGAGCAGCGGGGCATCGCGGAGATCCTGCTGTCCGAGCGGATCGCGTGGCAGATCGAACGTCACTTCGGCCGCTACGGAGAGATCCGGGCGATGGACGAGGAGGGATCGGGGGATCGGACCTTCCTAACCCCCTATGCGGCGCCGCGGATGCTTGTCTCGTGGGTGTTGGGGTTGGGGGAGCACGCTCGCCTGGTGGGTCCGCCCGAGCTGGCCGAGGAGTTGGCGGGGCGCATCGAGCTGCTGGAGCGACGGCACGCGGAGAGCCCGCTCCTGGACCACCTGCCCATTCATTCCGACGAGCGGGGCTCGACCGGCGCTCCCCGCAGCGCCGCGCAGGCACCGCCCACGAAGAGCCGTCGCCGGCGGAGCGGGTCGCCCACCGATCCAGAGGCCTCGTCGGAGGAGCCGCGTCGTGTGGAGGCGGCGATCCGGCCGGAGCGCTTCGCGCGGCTGGTGACGCTCGCCGGCATCCTGATCCACGCGGGCCGCGCGGGACGGCGCGAGTCGCTCGCCGAGCTGCAGGAGCGCCTGCAGCTGAGCGAGGAGGAGCTGCGCGAGGACATCGACGTGCTGAACGTGGTCAACTTCGGCGGCGGCTCGTACGTGCTGTATGCGGAAATCCTCGAGGACGAGGGTGAGATCGAGGTGGACCCTGAGCCCTACAGCGACAACTTCGACCGCCCTGCGCGGCTGCTGCCGGTGGAGGCGAAGGCGCTGATCGCGGCGATCGACCTGATCGGGGAGCACATCCCCGAGGGCTCGTTGACCTCCGCACGGGAGAAGATCGTCGCCGCGCTCGGAGGCGACCCGATGGAGCAGGGCCTGCAGGTGGCGCACGGCCGCAGCGACGATTCCGATGTGTCCAGGCAGATATCGCGCGGGATCATCGAGCACCGGCTGGTCGAGCTCGACTACTACAAGGAGAACGAGGACGAGTTCTCCCAGCGGCGAGTGGAGCCCTATGCGTTGGTCAACGGGCGCGAGGGCTGGTATGTGGCCTCGTTCGACCCCGCGCGCGAGGACGTGCGCCACTTCCGCCTGGATCGCATCAGGCGCGTAGAGGTCACCGATGAGCGCTTCGATCCCCGTGCGGAGGTCGATCCGGCGGCCGAAGTGGAGGGGTGGATGCGCACCGGCGAGGTGGAGGCCTCGCGCATCGCGCGCCTGTGGATCTCTCCCGAGCGGGCCCGCTGGGCGCGCGAGAGCCGCCGCGTGGTCGAGGAGCGCGCCGACGGCTCGGTCGTGGTGGAGCTGAGCTTCGCCGGCGTGCGCTGGCTGGTGCGCGAGGTCCTCAGAGAAGCCGGGGACGCGGCGGTGCTGGAGCCCGAGGACGCCCGCGAAGCGGTGCTCGCCGCCATCGCACGCCTGCGCGCGGTGCCGGCCGGGGTGGCGTGAGATGGCGTGTCGGCGTAATCTGTCCCGATGACTCCATTTCGCGCCGCAATCGAAGCCGGAGATATCGAGCGAGCGGTGGGCCTGCTGGTCGAGGATGTCGTGTTCCGTAGCCCGATCGTGTTCAAGCCCTACCGTGGGCGTGAGGATGTCTCGACCTTGCTGCAGGCCGTCGCTCGCGTGTTCGAGGACTTTCGCTACATCCGTGAGATCGGCGCTCCCGACGCGCACGACCACGCGCTCGTCTTCGAAGCGCGTGTTGGCAGCCGGCAGATCGAGGGGTGCGACTTTCTGCACACCAACGAGGACGGCCTGATCGACGAGTTGGTCGTGATGGTCAGGCCGCTGTCGGGGGCGCTGGCCCTGGCTGAGGCGATGCAGGCCCAGCTTGCTGCCTGAAAGCGATTCGTCTGCTGGTCAGCCGATCGGCTCGGGCACTCCCCTGCAAATCAGACTATGCGGCAGGGTGGACGCGAACGAAACCCGAACATCCAGGTTGAGGGTTTGGTTCGGATGCTGCTGGGGCCGCTGGGGCGGATGCAGCGGCAGAAGCTCCTCGGTCTGCTCGGCAAGTAGCTCGCTCCTCGTACTTGGATCTCCGGCTTCGGCCGTGCGCTATGTCAGCACAGCAGACCCTGTGCCGAGATCGGGACTTCCTTGTCCCAAGGCCGACCACACTCCGGGCAGAAGTCGATTGGCATTTCGTGGCAGCACCAGAGCGGCGACGGCATTGCGGGAAGGCTGTTCGTAGCCTGCGTGGGAAAGTTTTGTCGGAGTATGCGACATGAGGACGATTCTTCCGGGAGACCCGCTGGTAGTCTCTTTGACCGGCGCACAGTGCGCCGACGAGCTAGGCCAATCATGCGACCTCATTTCTGTAGGGGGTTGTGGCCTGGTTCGATGACGAGGTGGCAGCCTCGTCGCATGTCCGAACCCCTTGGCAAGGGCGATGTCCGGGCTGGGGGTTCGGCGTGTTGGGTTGGCGGTTGTCATGGTGTCCTTCGTGGTCGAGCCTCAATCGGCACGGCTGTAGCCGGTGCGGTGAGGCTCCGCACTTGCCGGATTGTTGCCCTGAGATGGACGGAAAGCAAGAGTCGGCGACCGATTCCTTTCCCCGCCATTTGCAGGCCATTTAGGTCACAAGCGGTTGTCTACGGTGGCTCCCAGGCACCACCAGCGAGATCCCGGGGCGAGTCGTTGAATACGGTCCATATCTGTATGGACCTGTTCAAACCCGCTAAACTCTGCGTATGGCCTCTCCGTCGCCGATAACGATTCGCAAGAACCTCACTAATTTGGTGAGACACGGAGTAGACGCATGGTGGGTCGAGGCAGTCGGGAAAGACCTTTTGCGCCTTGCCTGTGTCCGCGAGAAGTTGCCAGAAGGTGCAGAACCCGACGAGGAGCAGCTCTTCGAGGCACTGCGGGAGCTTTTGCGCGACGCGATCGAGAAACTCGGCTCAGAGCAGAGCCGAATAATCCTGCGTATTGTGCTCAGCTTGGAGCCCGGCACCTTGGAGCTATCTCTTAGGGAAAGACGGGAAAAAGCTGGTCTCGAGTTTCGCCGCGGAAGGCAAACGGTGACCTGGGGCACCATTCGTAGCTACCACGAGCGACGCGCAATTGACCAACTGGCCAAGATGATCTTTGGCATGGAGCAGAGCGCAAGCACGCCGCCGTTGTTTGACGATGGTACCTAATGGGTATTGACTGGGTGATGCAGTTACGTGAAAATAAAATTGCATCCTTGGCTTCGGCGCGAGGAGTTTTGTACATCGGATAGAAAGAGCATACGACATGCTGGACACCCACACCTATGTGGAGGGGGCCAGCTTGCCGGCCCTAATCTTTGATGTCCGAGAGCAGTTCCTCGACCGCCTGCCCTATGAGCTTGACGAAGGGCGCACCCCAAACTCCCTTCATGTTGTAGCGATCGACGTTTTCGAGCATCGGACAGCGGAGGAACAGACCGCTATCCTGCATGACCTCGTCGCTGGGAATAAGAGACTCGTCTTGGTACGGCCGATAGACGCGATCTTTGAGACAGCCGACTCGCCTGCCGCAGTATTGACCGACTTGGTGTGCGAGGTGGTTTGTCAAGTCCTTCGCCGCGATCCGTCACTAAGCACCCAAGACGACTGGCGAATTTTAGTCGCCGCAGAGTCGGCGGAAGAAGCGGATCAGTGCAGCGAAAGCGATGCCCTCCCGCCGTGCGATCTCTGATCGCCCGGCGGGATTAGCTTATACAGCCACAGATGATAAACGGCGGACATCTCGACACTGTCGTCCAAGGGCCATTGGGCGACCAAGCCTAATAGATACGCCTCCAACGCTTGAATGCTTTAACGTCGGCCGCACTCAGTCGGAACCACTCACCCCGCATATGTCTCTCTCGAAAACGCCTATGCCAGTAAGCCTCTATGCCGCTCGGGTCGTCGGTCTCTATCTTGTGATCTAACTTCTGCTCAGTGGGTGCCATTGCACCCAGCTCGGACATTCGCCTGTCTAAGAACTTAGTTCGGCCAATCTTGTACTCACCGGGACGTCCTTTTACTAAGTAAACAAATCCGTAG
>DASZIQ010000008.1:0-34708 GCA_035948945.1 Solirubrobacteraceae bacterium | reverse complement strand
GGCCCCCCTCCCGACCTCCCCCCGTGTCAATCCAGGGCGCGACCGTGAAGATCCTCACAGTCATAGGCAACCGCCCCCAATTCATCAAGGCCGCGGCGGTCTCCGGCCCGCTGCGCGCGCGGCATGAGGAGTTCTTGGTGCACACCGGCCAGCACCACGACGACTCGCTCTCGGCGGTCTTCTTCCGCGAGCTGGGGCTGGCGCGGCCCGAGCGGGAATTGGGGATCGCCGGGGGGTCGAACACCTCCCAGCTCGCGCGGATGCTCACCGCGCTGGAACCGTTGATCGAACAGGAGCGACCCGACGCGGTGCTGGTGTATGGCGACACCAACTCTACGCTCGCCGGCGCGCTCGCCGCGGCCGATGTGGGCGTGCCCGTCGTGCATGTGGAGGCCGGGATGCGCTCGTTCGACCGCGCGATGCCCGAGGAGCGCAACCGCGTGCTCACCGACCACCTCTCCGAGCTGCTGCTATGCGCGTCGGACACCGCCGCCGTCAACGTGCTTGGGGAGTCGATCGAGGGGCGGGTCGAGGTGGTGGGGGACGTGATGGTGGACCTCGCGCTGCGCCTGCAGCCCGCTGCGCGCGCAGACGTGGGCGCGCTGGAAGCGCACGGTGTGCGAGCCGGCCAGTACCTGCTGCTCACCGCGCACCGCGCCGGCAACGTCGATCCGCCGGAGCGCCTGCGCGCGCTGGTGGAGCTGGTGCGGGCGCTGCCGCCGCCGGTGGTGTTCCCGCTTCACCCCCGCACCCGTGCACGCCTGCGCGACGAGGAGCTGCTGGAGGAGATGGCCGACATCGAGGGGCTGCGCCTCTGCGAGCCACTCGGCTACGGCGAGCTGGCCGCGCTGCTGTGTAACGCCCGCGCCGTGCTCACCGACTCCGGCGGCATCCAGAAGGAGGCTTACCTGGCGGGAGTGCCCTGCGTCACGCTGCGCTCCACCACCGAGTGGGTCGAGACCGTGGCGGCGGGGTGGAACACGCTCGTTGACCTCGACTCCGCCGCCGCGCTCGCCGCGCTCGAACGCCCGCCGCCAGCGGAGCGCGCGCAGCTGTATGGAGACGGGCACGCCGCCGAGCGCTGCGTGCAGGCGATCGATACGCTCGCCTCGTGAGCGCCCTTGAACGCCGCACATCGCCTCGACGGTGGGTAGGAGGCCCACCGCCCACACGCCTGGGGCGCAACCTGCCCGCGCGGACGATCTCCAATGAGTGACGACGGGCACTCTCTCGTTCGGGTAGGGGTCGCTGGCCTCGGCTACTGGGGGCCCAACCTCGCGCGCAACTTCGCCGCGATCCCCGGCTGCGAGCTGCGCTGGCTGTGCGATCCCTCCGAGCCGGCGCGCGCGCGCGTCGCTCCGCAGTTCCCCGGCGCGCGCATCACGGGGGAGCTGGGAGAGCTGCTCGACGACCCCGAGCTCGACGCGGTGGTGCTCGCCACGCCGGTGCCCTCGCACGCCGAGCTCGCCGTGCGCGTGGCGGAGGCCGGCAAGCACTGCTTCGTGGAGAAGCCGCTCGCGACGACCGCCGACGACGCCGAAGCGGCCGTCGCCGCGGCGGCGCGCGCCGGGCGGGTGCTGATGGTGGGGCACCTGCTCGAGTACCACCCCGCCGTCGATCGCCTGCGCGAGCTGCTCGCCGGCGGGGAGCTGGGAGAGCTGTACTACGTATACGGCAATCGCCTGAACCTCGGCAAGCTGCGTGCCGACGAGAACGCGCTGTGGAGCCTCGGCGCGCACGACGTCTCGGTGATCCTCTCGCTGATCGGCGAGGAGCCCTGCGAGTGCGTCGCGCACGGGCGCTCCTACGTGCGCGCGGGGGTCGAGGACGTCGTCTTCTGCTACCTGCGCTTCCCCTCCGGGATCGTCGCGCACCTTCATCTCTCTTGGCTCGACCCCCACAAGGAGCGGCGCCTGACGGTCGTCGGGGCGCGGCGGATGGCCACGTTCGACGACATGCTCCTGGAGGGCAAGCTCACGCTCTACGACAAGGGCTTCGACGAGGACGTTCGCTCGTGGGGGGAGTACATCGCGCGCTCGGGGGCGATCTTCTCGCCGCCCATCCCTCCCGTCGAGCCGCTGCGCGTCGAGTGCGAGCACTTCGTCGAGTGCCTGCGCACCGGCGCCACCCCGCGCTCGGACGGGCACTCCGGCCTGCGCGTCGTGCGTGTGCTGGAGTCGCTGCAGCGCTCGCTCGACGGCTGACCTGTACGGTTCGCAGCTCGATGCGCCCGACCTTTGATTTGCAATCCCACTCGCTGCACTCCGACGGCGAATTCGCGCCCGCTGAGGTGGTGCACGCCGCCGCCGCCGCGGGTGTCGAGCTGCTGGCGCTCACCGACCACGACTCGGTCGCGGGCGTGCAGGAGGCTCTGGAGGAGGGCCCGCGCGCGGGCGTGCGCGTCGTCCCCGCCACCGAGCTGTCCTCGGTGGACGAGGCCTACGAGGAGCTGCACATCCTTGGCTACCTCGTACGCCACCACGACCCCGCCTTCGCGGCCACGCTGGAGGACCTGCGCGGCGACCGCGAGCGGCGCGTGCTGGCGATGGCCGACCTGCTGCGCGCGGAGGGCTTCGAGCTGGACGACACCGAGCTGCGCCGCCGCCAGGCCGCCGGTGAGGTGCTCGGACGCCCGCACCTCGCGCACGCGCTGCTCGACCACCCCGCCAACGCCGATCGGATCGCCGCCGAGGGGATCGGCAGCCTGAAGGAGCTGTTTCCCCGCTACCTGGTGCCCGGCGTGCCCACCTACGTCGCGCGCACGCGCCCCACCGTGGCGGAGGCGATCGAGCTGATCCATTCCGCCGGCGGGGTCGCGGTGTGGGCGCACCCCTTCTGGGACGTGGCCGAGCCCGGGACGGTGCGCGCGATGCTGGAGCGCTTCGCGTCGCTCGGGGTCGATGGCGTGGAGGCCTTCTACCCCACCCACACCGCCTCGCAGGTGGGTCTGCTGTGCGAGATCGCGGCCGAGCTCGACCTGCTCACGACCGGCTCCTCCGACTTCCACGGCTCCGAGCACAAGACCTTCGCCGGCTTCAGAGCGTTTGAGCTCTACGGCCACTCGCCCCGTTTGGGGCCGCTGGACATAGCGAGCGAATCTCCAGTAAGCGCATAACCCGCTCGACCGCCTCCTCTACCGCTTCCTCGCCCGAGCGCACCACCAGGTCGGGGTGCTCCGGCGCCTCGTAGGGAGCGCCCACGCCCGTCATCCCGCACAGCTCGCCCGCCCGTGCCCGCGCATACAGCCCCTTGGGATCGCGCGCCTGACAGAGCTCCAGGGGAGCGTCCACGAACACCTCGATGAACTGCAGCCCCGCGTCGGCGTGCAACATCGCCGCCGCCTCGCGGTCGGCCGTGTAGGGGCTCACCAGGCTCACCAGCGCGATTGACCCCGACTCCGCCAGCAGCTTCGCGACGTGCGCGGTGCGCCGCACGTTCTCGCGGCGCGCCCGCTCGTCGAAGCCGAGGTCGCCGTTGAGCCCGTGGCGCAGGTTGTCGCCATCGAGCAGGAACGCCGGGCGGCCCGCCTCCACCAGCCCCTCCTCCACCGCGCTCGCCAGCGTCGACTTGCCCGCCGCCGGCAGCCCCGTGAACCACACCGTCGCCCCCGCCCACCCCAGCGCCTCCCAGCGCCGCTCACGGCTCAGCGCCGGGCGCTGCCAGCGCACGTTGGGGCTGTGGTCGGTCACCTACCCCGCTCCCTGGCGCTCGAAGGTCTCTTCGACGCGGATCGTATCCGGGCCGGAGAGCTCGAACGCGGCGTGCAGCGCGCGCACCACCGAGTCCACGCGGTCGCGCGGGATCACGCTGGAGATCCTGACCGGCGAGGTCGTGATCATGTCGAGGTTGAGGCCCTCGGCGGCGAGCACGTTGAACATCTTCGCCGCCACGCCCGGGTAGGTGCGCATGCCGGCGCCGACGATCGACACCTTGCCGACGTTCTCGTCGGGCACCAGCTCCGCGAACACCTCGCCCGCCAGCGGCTGCAGCGCCGCGCGCGCGTCGCGCATGCGGTCCCGGGGGATCGTGATGGCGATCTGCGCGAGCTCCCCCGTCGGCGGGCCCTGGTCGATCATGTCCACCTCCACGCCGGCGTCGGCGAGCGCCGTGAAGATGCGGGCCGCCATGCCCGGCCTGTGGCGGACGTCGACCAGCTTGACGATCGCCTCCGAGGTCGAGTGGGTGACGGCGCTGACGATGGGTCGCTCTGCAGGGTCCATGTTCTCTCCTTCCGACACCACCAAGGTACCGGGACGATCGTCGAACGACGAGCGGCAGTGGATGCGCACGCCATGGTTGCGCGCGTACTCAACCGAGCGCAACTGCAGCACGCCGGCGCCGGAGGATGCCATCTCGAGCATCTCCTCGTATGTGACAGTGTCCAGCTTGCGCGCGTCGGGCACCACCCGCGGGTCGGCGCTGAACACGCCCGGGACGTCGGTGTAGATTTCGCACACCTCCGCGCCCAGCTCGGCGGCGACCGCGACCGCGGTGGTGTCCGAGCCGCCGCGCCCCAGCGTGGTGACGTCCTGCGTGGCGGTCGAGACGCCCTGAAAGCCGGCCACCAGCACGATGTGGTCCTCCTCCAGCGCCTCCTTGACGCGGTCGGCGCGCACCTCGATGATGCGCGCGTAGGTGTGCCAGCTGTCGGTGACGATCCCTGCCTGCGACCCAGTCAGCGAGATCGCGCGGTGGCCGAGGTCGCGAATCGCCATCGCGCACAGCGCGCACGAGATGCGCTCGCCTGTGGACAGCAGCATGTCCATCTCGCGCGGGTCGGGCGCGGCGGAGACCTCCTCGGCCATCGCGATCAGCTCGTCGGTCGTCTTGCCGCGCGCCGACAGCACCGCCACCACGTTGGCCCCCCCCTCGCGGCGCTCGACGATCCGCCGCGCGGCGCGCTTGATCCGCTCGGCGTCGGCGACGGAGGTGCCGCCGAACTTCATCACGACGATGTTGGACACGCACGCAGGATAGGACCTCTCCCGGTGGCGGCGGCGGGAATCGCGCCAATGCCTATCCTGGGAGGTCAATGTCAATGAGCAATCGATTCGATAGGGGGTAGGGCGTGGCCTACCGCACAAGCATCTTCATCGACTTCTGGAACTTCTCCCTGCAATGGAGAAACCGCGCCCACGGCGATCTGATCGACTGGAGAAAGGTCCCCGCGGAGCTGCTCGGCGAGAGCGAACGGCAGCTGCAGCTCGCCGGCTTCGGCGACGCGCTGCACCTCGAGGAGGCGCTGGTGTACGCCTCCTACGACGAAGACGACCCCGGCCGCAAGCTGAAGGGCTGGCTGGACGCATTCCTCGACAAGCAGCCGCGCTTTCGCGTCGCCACCCGCGTGCGCCGCTCCAAACCGAGATCGGTGTACTGCAGAGCGTGCGAGCACTCGATCGAGAAGTGCCCCAACTGCCAGGAGACGCTGCGCTGGTCGACCGAGAAAGGCGTCGACACGGCGATCGTCACGGGGCTGCTCTCGCTGGCGGGCGAGGGCGCGTTCGACGCGGCGATCCTCGTCTCCAGCGACACCGACTACCTGCCCGCCGTGGAGTGGCTGCAATCGCGCGGCTTCAAGGTGATCAACGCCACCTGGGCCAACCACGGGCACGAGCTCGCGCGAGCCTGCTGGGCCTCGTTCGAGCTCGACGCAATCGTCTCCAAGCTGCGCCAGTCGGGCGGAGATGGGCGACGGCCTGCGCCCTCCACCCCCATCGACGAGGGCGCGGCCGACACGCTGGTGGAGGAACTGGTCGAGGATCCCTGCCCGCCGGTGCCGGCGCAGGAGGGCGACGGGAACCTGCACCGCGCGGCCACGCCCACCACGGGCTGACGCCTCCGCGCGGTCCGACTGTCGAGCTGGCTGTGGGCGCGTTGGGGACCTACACCGCACGGCGACCCGAGAGCGCCTTGCCGAGGGTGACCTCGTCGGCATACTCGAGGTCGGACCCCACCGGCAGGCCGCTCGCCAGCCGCGTGACCCGCAGCTCGGGGGCGCGCTCGTGCAGACCCTGCGCGATGTGCAGCGCCGTCGCCTCCCCGGTGGTGGTGGGGTTGGTGGCGAGCACGATCTCGCGCACCGCCGCCTCCCCTGCCCCCGCCACGCGCGCGTAGAGCTCGGCGATCTTCAGGTCCTCGGGGTCGACCCCGTCGATCGGCGAGAGCGCGCCGCCGAGCACGTGGTACACGCCTTCGAATTCGTGCGTGCGCTCCATCGGGATCACGTCGGAGGGCTCCTCCACTACGCAGATCACGGCGTGCTCGCGGCGCGGGTCGCGGCAGATGCGACAGCGCGGCTCGTCGGTGAGGTTGAAGCACACCTCGCACAGCCCGATCCGCTCCTTGACGTCGAGGATCGCCTGCGCCAGCGCCGTGGCGTCCTCGCCCGATGCGCGCAGGATGTGGAACGCCAGCCGCTGCGCCGTGCGGTTGCCGATGCCGGGCAGCTTCGAGAGCTCGGTGACCAGCTTCTGGACGGGGGGCGCGAAGGTGCTCACAGACCCGGCAGCCCGAGCCCGCCGAGCGCGCCCAGGTCGAGGCCCCCGGTCGCGCCGCCCATCCGCTCGGCCGCGAGCTCCTGGGCAGCGCGCAGCGCCTCGTTGACCGCCGCCAGCACCAGGTCGCCGAGCATCTCCACGTCCTCGGGGTCGGCCGCCTCGGGGGCGATCGTCACCGACCGCACCTGCAGATCGCCCGACACCTGCACCTTCACCACGCCCCCGCCCGCGGCCGCCTCGACGGTCTCATGCTTGAGCGCCTCCTGCGCCTGCTCCATGTCGCGCTGCATCTTCTGCACCTGCTGGAGCATCTGCTGCATGTTGGGTCGCTTCTGCTGGGGCATCGTGCTCGCTCCTCACTCGCTTTCGCTGATCGCCTCGCCGGCGCCGACGAGCTCCTCCGCGTCGAGCTCATCCTTGAAGCGTGCCACCCACTCCTCTTCGCTGCTCGGCGCCTCCTCGGCCTCGCCACCCGCAGGCGGGGGCAGCTCCCTGCGCAGCTCGTACACCACCCGCAGCCGCTGCTGCCCGGTCAGCTGGCGCAGCGCCTCGGTCACCGTCGCCCGGTGGGCATTGTCCTCGGCTTTCTTCTTCAAGAACGACGCCGTCGCGGCGAACGCCACGGTCAGCTCCTCATCGCTCATCGCCACCGCCCGCGCGTCTTTCAACACGGCGCTCAACAACTTGTTCTCGGCGCCCACCAACTCGACCGTGGACCGCCAGAGCGAATCGAAATCCCCCCCATCCTCGGCCTGCGCCGGTTCTGGACTCGGCGCTGGCGGCTGCTCAGGCACGGCGACCGCCAGCAGGGCATCGGCGGGGTGCGGCGCGAGGGGCTCCGATCCACCGAGCTGCCTTTCCAGGCGCTCGATCCGGGCCAGCAGCGCCTTCAGCGAGCCGTCGGTCTCCGGGCGCGCCGCCTTCACCAGCGCGAGCTCCAGCTGCGTGCGCGGCTCGCCGCCGGCCTTCACCGCCTCCAGCGCCCCGCCCAGCTGCTCCAGCAGGCGCACCGCCGTCGCCTGCGGCACCCGCTCCGCCTGCGCCCGCAGGCGCGCGTCCGCCTCCGCTGTCAGCGACAGCTCGGCGGGCACTTCGCCGAGGGTGTGCACCACCAGCAGCTCGCGCGCGCGACCCTCCAGGTCGGCCGTGAACGCGCCCGCGTCCCTGCCGCCCTCCGCGCAGCGCGCCACCGCGAGCAGCGCCTCCCTGGCGCTCCCCCGCTGCACCGCGTCGATCGTCTCTTCGAGCAGTTGGGAGTCGGTCACCCCCAGTACCGCCAGCACGTCCTCCAGCACGACCTCGGTGCCGCTGTAGGTGAGCAGCTGCTCGAGCGTCCCCAGCGCGTCGCGGAAGCTGCCGGTGGCCGCGCGCGCCACGGCGGCCGCCGCCTCCGGGGGGATCTCAATCGCTTCGGCCTGCGCGGCGCGGCGCACCACGCCCGCGATCTGCTCGACGGTGGGGCGCTGGAAGTCGAAGCGGTGACAGCGGTCCACCACGGTCGCCGGCACCTTCTGCGCCTCCGTCGTGGCCAGCACGAACACCGTGTCGGGCGGCGGCTCCTCGAGCGTCTTCAGGAACGCGTTCCACGCCGCCTGCGAGAGCATGTGGGCCTCGTCGAGGATGTACACCTTCGAGCGCCCGCTCACCGGCGCGAAGGCGACGCTCTCGCGCAGCTCGCGGATGTCCTCGACCGAGTTGTTGGAGGCGGCGTCCATCTCGATCACATCGAGCGAGCGCGCGGCGGCGATCGCGCGGCAGGACTCGCACTCCCCACACGGTTCCGTGGTCGGCCCACGCTCGCAGTTGAGGCAGGCCGCGAGGATCTTCGCCATCGAGGTCTTGCCGGTGCCGCGCGAGCCCACGAACAGGTAGGCGTGGTGCACCCTCCCGCGCTCCACCGCGCCGCGCAGCGTGCGCACGACCGGCTCCTGGCCGACGACGTCGGCGAATGTGCGCGGGCGGTTGCGGCGGTAGAGGGACTGCTGCTGCTGTTGCTGATTATCGCTCACCGGCACCTAGGGGGTGAGTCTATCCGGCCGCTCTCCGCGCTCAGCGGCTAGCGTGCGCACTAGTGGCGTCACCCACGAAAAAGCTTTCAAAAAGCCCCCCAACCACTCCTCCAGCAGCCAACGACGCTTCTCGGGGCGTCGCGGGAGGCGATGCGAAGGGCCTGGGCGCGGACGCCGCCCCTCTCCCCACGCGCCTCGCCACACCCCTGGCGATCGTCGCGGGGGCGGTGCTGCTGCGGGTCATCAGCGGCGTAGGGTTTGCCAACTACGACACCCTGTACGCGCTCGTGTGGGGGCAGCAACTGACGCGCGGGGAAACCCCGCAGTACGGAATCCCGATCGCGCCGACGCCCCACCCGCTGGTCGAGGCGCTTGGAGTGGTGGCTGCTCCATTTGGCCCCCACACCGCCTCGCAGATCACCGTCGCCCTCGGCTTCCTCGCCCTCTCGGCGTGTGGGTGGGCCGTGTATCGGCTCGGCGCGCTGTGGTTCAACCGCCCCGCCGGCGCCGTCGCAGCGCTGCTGTTGCTCACGCGCGAACCGATACTCTCCTACGGGGTGCGCGCCTACGTAGACGTCCCCTATCTGCTGCTGGTGCTGAGCGCGCTGATCGTCGAGACCCGCCGCCGCCGCGCGGGCGCCCCGGTGCTGGCACTGCTGGCGTTCGCCGGGCTGCTGCGACCGGAGGCGTGGGCGTTCTCGGGGCTGTACTGGCTGTATCTCGCGCTGCCGACCGTGCGCGCCCGACGGGGGGCCGTCACGGAGACGCCGCGCACCCCCGGCCAGCTCGCCCGCCTCGCGCTACTGGCCGCGGCCGCCCCGATCGTGTGGGTCGCCAGCGATTGGCTGGTGACCGGGAACCCGTTGTGGTCGTTGACCAACACCAGACACACCGCCGAAACGCTGCACCGCGAGACGGGGATCGGCAAGGTGCCGGAGTACATCCCGCGGCGGATCGGCGAGATCCTCGGGCCCTTCGCGCTCGTGGCGGCCGCGCTCGGCGGGGTGCTGGCGCTGGCGTGGCTGCGCGCCCGCGCCCTCCCCGGCGCGATCGCGGGCATCGTGGCGGTGGGGGTGTTCGCCGCCTTCGCGAGCGTGGGGCTGCCGATCGACACCCGCTACGCCTTCCTCGCCGCGGCGATCCTGTGCGTCTTCGCCGGCGCGGCCGTGTGCGGCTGGATGGAGCTGCCACGCGACGACCCCCACCGGCGCTGGTGGATGGCGGCGGCGGCCGTGTCGGTGGTCGCGCTGCTGGCGTCGATCCCCTCGCAGTACCGCCTCAACCACCGCGAACTGAACGCGCTGGGCCGCCAACAGCGCATCCAGAACGAACTGACCGCGCTCGTGCGCGCGGACGCGATCACCACCAGCTGCGAGCCGATCGGCGTGACCAACCACGCGCCGCTGCCGCTGCTGGCGCTGTGGCTGGAAGCCCCCCCGAGCACGATCGCCAACCTCCAGACGACGAAGATCGCCCACGGCACCTTCGTGGACCCCGCGGACGCGGAAGTCCAGAAGGAATACATCCTCGATCGCAACGACCCCCACCAGCCGGTCGCGGTGCCCGCCGGCTTCACGGTGACGCACACCAACCGCTCGTGGCGGATCCTCCAGCGATGCGCAGGGACGGGGAGTGGTGGATAGGGGAGATCGTCCGCGCGGGCAAGCGACCGCCAGCCGCGTGGGGGCTGGGCCTCCATGCCCAGCAACGAGCGCCACGAGTGGACCGTGCACCCCCCGTCGAGGCTCCACAGCCGATCGCCGATCGCCGCTCGCGACTCCGGATCGGGAACGCCCGCTGCGCCTGCCGGGGATCGCTTAAGGCTGCTTCCTTCCGGACCTGACCTGGTTCGCAAGCCGACACCGCGCGGGACCCGAGCCATCGACGCCCCGCACGGCGGAGCGACCGGAGCGAAACGCCCCTCGGGGGGGAATTCAGCCCCGCTAGAGCGGATTGCGGGTG
This sequence comes from Solirubrobacteraceae bacterium, assembly GCA_035948945.1. Classification (GTDB taxonomy): domain Bacteria; phylum Actinomycetota; class Thermoleophilia; order Solirubrobacterales; family Solirubrobacteraceae; genus Palsa-744. The sequence goes on along the minus strand of DASZIQ010000008.1, from coordinate 24,240 downwards.
CAGGGCACCGCTACCTCCCCGCCTAGCACGGTCCACGGTAGATCCTAGCGTGCAGAGGAGTCTGGCGAGATCCCCCGTCCGCAGGGCCGAAGACGCACCCACACGCTCAGGCTCTCGGAGCGGGGCCCAAGGGGTGGCGCACCACAAAAGTGTCGCGTTCCGTTAGGCTGCGCAACCGTGATGAACCTTTCCAAACTCAACTTCCCCCGCCGCGGACTCTGCCTGGCCACCGTCGGCGCAGCGGCGCTGATCGCCGGCTGCGGCTCGAGCGGCTCCAGCACGATCGGCGTCGGCAACGAGTCCACCGCGGCTAACGCCGTCGTCGAAAAGACCCCGGAAACCACCACTGGCACCACGCCCACCAGCGGCCCGCTCGCCACCGAGCCGACGATCACCCCCCCCAAGGGAGCTGCCCCGACGAAGCTGGTGACCAAGGAAATCATCCCGGGCACCGGCGCCGAAGCGAAGGCCGGGGAGTCGGTGACGGTCAACTACGTCGGCGCGCTGTACAGCAACGGGAAGGTGTTCGACGCCTCGTGGCTGCGAAAAGAACCCTTCACCTTCACGCTCGGCGAGGGCCAGGTCATCAAGGGCTGGGACCAGGGCGTCGTCGGCATGCGCGTGGGTGGCAGGCGCGAGCTGATCATCCCCGCTGAACTGGCCTACGGCGTGAAGGGGTCGCCGCCCAAGATCCCGCCGAATGCTCCCCTGATCTTCATCGTCGACCTGCTTTCGGCATAAAAGCCGGGGCGACGTCCCGTTTCGCGCGCCTCGCCGCGGCGGCGCTCACAAGCGTCGCCGTCGCGGGGGTCGCGGGCTGCGGAGGACATCGCCCCCGACCAGCAGCGCTGCGCGTGGAGCGCGTGGACCTCGTGCAGCTGGCGCACACCCTGCAGCGAATGCAGAGCCCCACCGCCGCTGAGGTAGCCGCCGCGCGCACGGCCTGGCCATCTCTCGCCGGCGGGCTTCCCCGCGCCGTCGTCCCCGCATTGCGCGTGGAGGTGGCCACCGCGGAGCGCCGTGCCGCGGCGCTCACGCTGCCCGCGGAAGTGACCACCGAAGGCAGCGTCACGGGGCCCGCCGCGGAGCTCGCCGGCATGCTCAAGTCCTACGTCCGCCTCACCCAGCGCGGCTGGCAGTACCTCGCGGCGGCACTCGGCGCGGGGCCGGGGATCGCTGCGACGGGTACGAAAGCCCACGCCCACCAGGCAGCGCCGGGCGCCGGGGGCGGCGCAACGCCGGCGTCCGGCGGCGGGGCGAGCGCGGCAGCCGCACGGTTCCTGCGCGCCAACGCGCCGCTTTACATCTACTGCGTGTACGACGGCCACTACGACCTCTCGCTGATCGGGAAGGTGGTCAAGAGCGCCTACCGCGAGCTCGGGGGCGCCCCCGCGTTCGGCGCCTCGCTGACGCAGAGCCAGATCGAAGCGCTGGCGCGTGCCTACTCGATCCCCGCCGCCGGCCTGGAGCCGCATCCGGCGCCCAGCGTGGTGGTGTAGGTCGTGCCGTAGGATCACCCCAAGGTCAGCCCCAGCGCGCGGCACAGCTCGTCCGCTCAGCAGCCCAATAGAATCGGTCTCAAGGGCACGTAGCTCAGTGGGAGAGCGCTCGCTTCACACGCGAGAGGTCGGTGGTTCGAAACCACCCGTGCCCATTGGTCGTTTCCCCTGTATCTAAGCCAAATTCTCGGCCGATGGCAAAGTCGCTGGAGGGGGGGCAAAACTGAGCGGTGGGCCAAACGGTGGGCCAAAGCCAGCCTCGGGGGCTAGTAAATTACGCCCTTCGGAACATTAGCTTGCGTTTTGGGTCGTGGCCTGCCACTGGTACCGTCTTCGTCGCGCATATCGAGGACGGCATGCGTGCACCCTGCATTTGGCTCCATCACTAGTCTTTTGTGCCTTGCGACGACCAAATACGTCGCTGAAGGCGCGATTTTCGAGTGAGCGAGATGTCGTCCCAGCAACAAGAGGTCGGACAATTGAACCGACCAGGGAATGTTGGAGGCCCTGATCTGTCCCGGGTTTCTCGGAGTCGGTGATCATCAAGCTGGAAAAGGTGCTCGATACCTCGGTACAAAAGCTCTCCTCCGCCGTCGAAGAGGCGCCGCTGATCGTCGTCCGCTCGCAGGAGATCGACCTCGTAGGCGAGATGAGCGAGCTGGTTGCGCGCAGCGTCATGGACACGTTGATCGGCAACGTCGCCCGTGCTGTGCGCAGGCTCGCATCCGCCGGCGTCGAGTCGTTCGTCGTTGCCGCTGACCACGGCCACCTGTTCTCGCTGCACAGGGAGGAGGACATGCGCACCGACTCCCCCGGCGGAGACACGGTCGCCCTGCACCGTCGCTGCTGGGTGGGGCGAGGCGGCGCGACGCCTCCCGGTGCCGTCCGGTTGACCGGAGTGGATCTTGGATACGACACGGACCTCGACTTCATCTTCCCGACCGGCCTCGGCGTGTTCAAGGCGGGCGGCAGCCTGTCCTATCACCACGGCGCGGCCAGCCTCCAGGAGATCGTGGTCCCGGTCGTGAGCTTCCGCGTTCCAAAAGCGGCTGAAGCGGAGTCGCCGCAACGGGCGTTGCAGCTCGCCGACGTGCCCGAGCAGCTGACGAATCGCACTTTTGGCGTGCGCCTCGTGGCCATCGGCGACCTCCTCGCAACGGAGTCGATCGCCCTGCGCGTCGTGCTGATCGCCGGCGATCGCCAGGTCGGCATGGCTCATGGCGCCGACTTCGACGGGGCCTCGGGCGTCATCACGATGCAGCTCGGCTCGGAAGCTAACGTGGGCATCATGCTTGCCGTCGAGGATTGCCAGAGCGTCCGTGTCGTGGTGCAGGATCCCGCCACCGACGCCGTCCTCGCGCGCTCCGCGGAGATCTCCGTGAGGCTTGGGATATGACCGTCGCGGACGAGCTGATCCCGCTGCGCGACGAGCTCGACGACAAGCTCGCGTGCGTGTTCGCCGGCAAGGTCGTCCGCAAGGACCTCGTGCGCAAGGTCAAGGTGGGCGCGAACGTGCCGGTGTTCGTGCTCGAGTACCTGCTCGGCAAGTATTGCGCCTCCTCGGACGAGCTGGCGATCCGGATGGGGCTGGAGGTCGCCAACGGCACGCTTGCCGACAACTACATTCGGCCCGACGAGTCCACCAAGGCGCAGAGTCTTGTCAAGGAGAGGGGGAGGCACACGTTCATCGACAAGGTGAAGGTGCGCCTCGTGGACTCCCACTACTGGGCGGAGGTCACGAACTTCGGCCACCGGCACGTGCACATCCCCGACCGCTACGTGCGCGAGTTCGATCGCCTGCTCACCGGCGGGATCTGGGCGCAGATCGACATGCGCTTCGAGTACGACGAGGAGGAGCGGGGCAAGAACCCGTTCTGGATCGAGACGCTGACACCGATCCAGCTCGCCACGTTCGACCTCGACGAGTACCGCCGGCTGCGGGCGGAGTTCACCACCGAGGAGTGGCTCGACCTCGTGATCCGCAGCATGGGTTACGAGCCCTCGCTGATGGACAGACGGCTCAAGCTGCTCTTCCTGATCCGCCTGATCCCGCTCTGCGAGCGCAACTACAACATGATCGAGCTCGGGCCGCGGGGAACTGGCAAGAGCTACGCCGTACAGGAGCTCTCGCCCTACACCGCCCTGCTGACGGGTCCCACGACCGTCGCCAACCTCTTCGGCCATATGAACGGGCGCGAGAAGGGGATGGTGATGATCTGGGACGTCGTCGGCTTCGACGAGGTCGCCGACCTGCAGAAGATGCCCCGCGAGGTGATCACCACGCTGAAGACCTACTGCGAGTCGGGGCAGTTCCAGCGCGAGCATCGCCATGTTCGGCAACACCGACCAGCCGGTCGACGCGATGGTCCAGACCGGGCACCTGTTCGCTCCGCTGCCGGACGTCATCCGCAACGACATGGCGTTCATCGATCGACTCCACTGCTACCTGCCAGGGTGGGAGGTGCCGAAGATGCGCAACGAGCACTTCACCGACCACTACGGCTTCGTCGTGGACTATCTGGCGGAGGCGCTGCGTGAGCTGCGCAAGCTCAACTACACGGAGATCGTCGATCGCGAGTTCTCACTCGGAGCCCACCTCAACGCCCGCGATCGAAAGGCTGTGCGCCGCTCCGTCTCGGGCTTCATGAAGATCCTGCACCCCCACGGGGAGGTCTCTCGCGAGGACCTCGAGGAGATCCTTGCCCTCGCGCTGGAGGGCAGGCGGCGGGTGAAGGAGCAGCTCAAGAAGATGGGTGCATTCGAGTATCACCACACATCGTTCAGCTACCTCGTGAATGAGACCGGCGAGGAGCGCTTCGTGGGCGTCCCCGAGCAGGGGGGGCGGGACCTCATCTCTTCCGATCCGCTGCCCCCGGGCACGGTTTACGCGGCCTCGGTGAGCGGGGAGGGAACGGTGGGCCTGTATCGGCTGGAGGTGACGCTTTCGGCCGGCACCGGCAAGCTGAAGCCGGCGGGGGGTGTCGCCGGTGCGATGAAGGAGTCGATCGCCCGCGCCTTCAGCCACCTGCTCGCCAACAAGACGGCGTTTGGGGTGGAGCGCGAGGTCGACACGTCGGACTTCCACGTCGAGGCGATCGATCTCCTGGGCGACCGCGTCGGTGCGGAGCTCGGCGTCGCCTTCTTCGTGGCCGCGTACTCGGTGCTGCGCAGAGCCCAGGTGCAACCGGCGTTGCTCGTGCTCGGCGACATGAGCATCCAGGGCAACATCAAGCCCGTCCGCTCGCTTGTGGAGCCGTTGCAGGTGGCGATGGACAACGGTGCGAAGCGGGCCCTGATCCCGATCGAGAACAAGCGGAACTTCCTCGACGTGGCGGGGGATGTGTTGGAGAACATCGACCCGATCTTCTACGGCGATCTCCGCACGGCGGGTTTCAAGGCGTTGGGGTTGAACTGAGTCGCCCGCCGGCCCAGGAAGGGCTTGTCGCGCAGGCTGCCGGGTCACTGCCATTGGGCGATTCCGAAGCGGGCGTGCGAGAGGCTGATCTGCTCGGCCTGGTCAGCGGCGGCGTGTTCGGCGGCTTCGTGTGCAGCGGCGAGCACACGGCGCAGGTCGCCGCCTGAGTTTGTGTAGAACGCCGTGAGCGCGTCGAGTGCCGCAGCGTCGATGATCTCGGCGATTCTTACGCCTGTCAGCGCGAGCTCGGTGCGTCTTGTGAGAATCGTCTCGATGGCGTTTGCGGGCGAGATCACTCAGGAGCGGGATAGCGATTCGCTCGATCACCGGCGCGAGCCGACCGAAGGCGCGTGATCCATCGATGAGGTGTGTTTGCACCGCCACGATCGTCGGCGCGTCGACTTGATCGACGAACGCGCTGAGAGGTCCGGCGAAGAAGGCCTCTGCGCGCTGTCGATCGTCCGCGCCTCCAACTGTGGCCTCGGTGTCCTCGAACACGAACACGGGTGTGGTTCCCGCGTCGGCGAGGGTGGGGACGAGGCGTCCAGTGAGGGCCAGCAGGTGGTCGCTGCCGAGTCGGTCCTGGGTGAACTCTTCGCGAAGGGATGCGACGTTAAGGTTCACTTCGGCGGGGATCATCCCTCCCCCGAGCTTTGCGCTCGCTATCCCGGACGGTGTGTGAACGGTGGTCTGTGATGTGGCGCGAGTCCTCTCCAGCTCCCCTTGGGCGGTGGCGTCGAGCACGACCTCGTCAAGGGTGATCGAGAGAGCGAGCCGCGCGATCTCCCCTACGCTGCCCGGATCCTCGACCCCGGTGATTGGGATTCGAAGCGCGAAGTGGCTTGCCGGCAGTTGGTAGCACACCCAGGCGATTACGCTCGACTTTCCGGCGCCGCTCGGCCCCACGACGGCCACGCACGACCCATCGGTGATACGGGTGATCGCGCGTTGCTCATAGGCGTTGCTGCTCGTGAGCTCATCCAGTGGGACGTGCAGCTCATGGAGCTCCCACAGGCGACTGCGGGGCCGAAACGCTGCCCTATCGGCGATGCGTGCTACTTGTTCGACGCTCAAGTCCCACCTCGGAGTGCTGGCCGGTACACGGTCCGCGGGCGACCGGGGCCATCCGATCGCTCGGCCGTCGACTCTACGAGGTCTGCCGCCAGGAGCTGCTGCAGCAGCGTGCTCACGCGTGCTCGCGTCAGGCCGAGGCGGTCGAGCAGCGCCTCGTCCGATGGGCTGGCCTGGCCGAGGTCCAGGAGCTCGGCCATCAGCATTCCCTGTGGACGCCCGAGCTGCGCGGCCGCATCGAGCAGCCGTGCGCGGCCCGAGAGTTCGCCGGCTGGGTCGGCTCCGTGCACGAGTGCGTTGTTCGCTGCGCGGATCGCCGCGCGCGGGTTGCCACGCGCGTCAGCGGCAACCTGTGAGAGCAGTTTCTGCGGCAGCTCGTCAGTGCGGTTGTGCAGAATCGTCGTCAGTCGCTCGATCGAGAGCGGCTTGAGCTCGATCACGGTGTCGAAGAACGTGTCGGCCGGAGGCCTGAGCGCCGTGGCACGATCGTCGTTGTCGATCGCGACCAGCCAGCGGTGGGGGAGCTGCCAGATCGTGTCGCGCATGCGTCCGAAGACCCCGTAGACCGCTTGCGCCGCGGCGGTGGCGTCGAGCAGCACAATCGTCGGCTCGACCTCCTCGCCGAGGCTGAGGAGCGTGTCGTAGAGCAGCCGCGACACCCCTCCGGGCGGGGGGGACTGGTCACCCGCCATCTGCACGAGGGTCCGGGAGACCGTGCCCGCTCCAGTCTGCGCAATCCCCGGTCGGCCCTTCACCGCGTCGCGGACGCGAAAGACGAGCTCGAGCGGCTCGGCGACAGCAGTCGCGTCGACATAGACGACCAGCTCGTCGCGGTTGCGAAGCGTCAGCTGCACCTGCCGTAGCAGCGAGGTCTTGCCGGCACCGCGCTCCCCGCAGATCATGGTGTTGTTGCTGCGGTCCAGCGCACGAACGACTGCGTCCCACTCGGGCGGCATGACGTAGTATTTCGCGTCGGCTGGGTTGTCGTATAGGGGCCGCCCCTGCAGCACCCAACGAATCATACAGTATGTTGCGTTGGCGTGGTGATAGGCGTCCCCCGCGCTGGACATGGACACTTCACACCGCCGCTCGACTTTGGCCCACCGGGGCCGTTTGGTGGGCCAAATCCAACGGGAAAACCCGGTATCTGCGGGGATCGAGGCGGAAAGGACGCGAACAGCATTTGGCTTGTTAGAGCCGTTTCTGGCGCTTCTTCGGGTCTCGCTAGTTGCAGGCCAGCGGGAAGTCGGTGCCGGTCACGTAGAACGAGCTCTGGCCACGCGACATCTCGAAGTAACCAGATTTCGCGATGCTCAGCCCCCAACCATCGAAGGTGTGCAACTTGAGCACCGGCGTGCCTGGCGGGTTGCCAGCGCACTTGTACAGCTTTGGCATGTGGTCGTCTTTGTTCTCCCAGCGATACAGCGATAGGGCCACCGGGCAAGCAGTTGCGCTGCTCACGTGGCGGAGGTGTGAGATTTCGACGCCGGTTCCGACGGGGTGCTGGCACTCGATGTACTTGGCGGCCGGTGCCGGCGCGCTCACGGTGAGCGAGACGCCCACGGCCGCAGCGAGAGCGCCAAGTAGGCAGGTCGAGCGCATGGTAGGCACATTAGCGATCTCGCAGCATCCGATCTCACCTGGCGCCTACGTGCGCCTGCGAGTCAGCCCTTTCCAGTTCGGTGGGCCCTCGATCCTACGTCGGCCCAAATGCTCCTCAGCGGGTCAGCTAAGCGATCGCACCCGGGTGCTCGTCTTTGAGCATCTGTGAGATCTGCTCGCGCAGCTGCGGCGTGTCCTCGTGCCCGTGTGCCGTCACCGCATGGGCGACGGCCGCGTCGAGGACGTGCTTGTCGCTTCCCGCCATCGCCAGATCGCAGTTGTTGTCGCTCGGCATCTCACGGCAGTCGATGTACTTACGAGACATAACTCCTCCGTTCATCGTTGGGGTCCGCTACCCTACCTACCGATAGGTAAGAAGTCAAGCACGCCTGCGAGGATGCCGCAATGGCCGTAAGAGCGCACGACACGAGGCTCAGCCCCAAGGCGTCTGACACCGAACAGCGGCCCGCGAACACGCGCTCGCGTATCCTCGACGTCGGTGAACGGCTCGTTCAGGTCCGCGGCTTCAACGGCTTCAGCTACGCGGACGTAGCCGCCGAGCTTTCCGTCACCAAGGCCAGCCTCCACTATCACTTCCCCAGCAAGGCCGAGCTGGGCGAGGCCCTCATCGTCCGCTACGCGGAGCGTTTCGCGCACGCGCTCGCAGCCATCGACGCAAACCTCACGAGTGCCCCCGCCAAGCTCGACGCGTACGCGAATCTGTATGCCGAAGTGCTGCGCCAAGAACGGATGTGCCTCTGCGGCATGCTCGCCGCCGAGTACCAGACCCTCCCCAGCACAATCCGCAATGCCGTGGTTGCATTCCTCAACGACAACGAGGCGTGGCTCGCGCTGGTCCTCGAACACGGTCGCGAGGATGGAAGCCTGCGCTTCAGCAACACAGCCGCTGACACGGCGAGGAGCATCGTCAGCGGCCTTGAGGGCGCCATGCTCGTTGCTCGACCCTACGGTGCGATCAAGCGGTTCGAAACCACGGCGGCCCAACTGCTTGCAAGCCTCGCCGGCACCAGCGAAGCTCGCGCAGGAGCGGACATGTAGCCTGTCGGACACCCACCGCGAGGAGACATGGTGCCCCCGAAGATCCCGCTCCCCACCGATGAGGAGCTCGAGCCCGAGCAGCGCGAACTGCTCGCCAGCCTTCCGCGGCTGAACGTGTTTCGTATGGTTGCCGGCGCCCCCCGCGCGCTGCGGCCGTTCCTGGGGCTCGGGGGCGCGGTGCTGTCCACGGCGCTCGACGCCCAGCGGCGGGAGATCGCGGTGCTGAGGGTCGCGCACGCCACCGGCGCTCCCTACGAGTGGGCTCAGCACGAGCAGCTCGCCAGGAACGTTGGGGTGAGTGAGGAAGAGATCGAGGCGATCGGCAGCGAGGAGCCCGTCAGGAGCCTCGACGAGGAGCGCAACCTGATCTGCCGCGTGGCGGACGAGGTCACCCGGGATGTGCGGCTCTCCGACGAGGCGCTCGAGCAGATCGTCGACCGCTATGGGCCGCGCGAGGCGGCCGAGCTGATCCTGCTCGTCAGCTACTACAACATGGTCAGCCGCCTGCTCGAGTCGACCAGAGTCGAGATCGAGGACGAGCCGCTACTCGAGGGGCAGACGCCCGCCTCGATGCGCCTCCGGCAAAAGACGATGGGGGAGGAGTCAGATGAGGCCCGCAGGTAAGGGCGGCATCGTGGTCGGCGCGGGGCAGCTCTCAGGGCGTCTGGTTTACACCAGCACACTTGTGCCGGTGAAATGGACGGGAGCGGACGACAGTCGAACCAGAAGGTTGGCGGTTCGACCTTCGGGTGGGTAATGGAGCTAGGGGGACTCGAACCCCCGACCTCCTGGGTGCGATCCAGGCGCTCTCCCAACTGAGCTATAGCCCCGTGCACACCACCAAGGTACCGATTCTCGGGATTCCGGGCAACAGGACTCGTGCCTCCAAGCAAGCGGCGCAGCAGCGCGGACAGTGGCCGATGGTAGCGGATTCCTCTGGCGGGTACTGCCGGGGATGCTGTGCCCGGGTGACGAGGTCTCGGCTTGTCGCTGCTTTCGATCGAAGATCGAGGCCTCGCCCACGCCTTTGATTCGCGCGTCCACGACGACGCGTATGGCAAGATCGAGTCGATGGCGCGTGCGGGAGAGGAGCTGGTTAACCCGATCACCGGTGAGCGGATCGTGTTCCGCAAGACTGCGGCGGACACTGGCGGGAAGCTGCTCGAGATGGATGACTTCTGGACGCAGCGCGGGCACCGGGCGCCCGTTCACATTCATCCCGAGATGCAGGAGCGCTGGGAGATCCTTTCCGGCACCGCGTGTTTTCGCATCGCTGGCAGTGAGCGAACCGCAGGGCCGGGTGAGGTCGTGGTCGCCGATCCCGGTGTACCGCACCTGGCGTGGAACCCCACCGACGAGCGTGTGCATCTCCGTATCCAGATGCGCCCGGCGCTGCACTGGGAGAGGTTCGTGGAGCGGCTGTTCGCGCTCGTCTCCAACGGAGTTCGCGGTGAGCGGGGAGACCCCGAACCCGTGCTGATGCTCGAGTTGCTGCGCGAGTTCCCGCGGGAGATCGCTCTGGTAGCACCCGAGCCGTGACTGATGCGCCGCGATGTCGCGTGGGTTGCGCCATCGGTTTGGTTGACCTCGCCGTGCGCCGCGAAAAAAGGCGCCTGGCCGACCGCTAAAGTACGGCTGCGCAAATGGGGTTGTTAGACGATGCCATCCGCGAGCACCTTGAGCTTCGGCGCCGGCATGGCGCCGATCCGAGCGAGGTGATGAGCAAAGAACAGGAGGCCCTGGGCCCAGCCACGGCTCAAGCGGTTGGCACGCTGTCCGCGGACGTGGGCGACGGCGCGCTCTTTGCTGCGGAGCCCTCGGCGATAGGCAGAGACATGACCGCTGAAGACCGGCGACGAGAGCAGCGAGACAGGCGGGAGCCGAACCGGGCCTCAGCTGACCCGTATCTAAGCCAGGAGACGGTCGAGCTGGACATGCGGGCAGTTCTGGGCGAGGATGCGAGTGATGCGAGTGTGGGAGTCGGCCACGCGGCGCGCGGCGGTATGCGATCGATGACGAGCGCCGCCCCGGTGCGGGCGCTGCGCTGAGCAAATCGACCGACGGGGTCCCGGAAGCCGCGGGGATCGGCCGCTCGACCCTCGGACGCCTGCCCGCCGATCACTCAGCTATCAGCCCTCCGACGCGTGCCCGATACGCCGTGATCGCGGGCGTGTGCGGCGCTCACCCCTCGGACGTCTTGCCCGCGGAGGCCTTTGGTTTGGCCGCTTTGGCGCGTTTGGCAGGCGCCGCCGGTTTGGCGCGGACGGGTTTCTTCTGCTCCTCGGCCGGCGGGGCGGCGCTCGCGGCTTTCACGCGCGCAGCGGCTGACTCCACTGCCTCCTTGGGCGACTCCGTCGGCTTTTTGGCGGGGCGGGCCCGAGCTTTGGGCCGTGCGCGCGGCCCGGCCGCAGCTTTGGCCGTCGTGCCCGATGCGTCGGGCACGCTCTGCGGCTTCTCGGCGTCCGTTTCCGCACTGCCTGCCGCCTCCGGCGAGTCCAGGGGCTGTGCCCTGCCCTCGAGCTGTGTGCCCCGCGACCCGGAGTTCGATACTGGCTTGGCGTCGCCTGACCCCGCCTGGGCCGTGTCTTCCGGCCCTGACACCGCCGGCTGGGCGACCCCGACCTCGACAGCACTTCCCGCCTCCCCGACGCCCTCGGCGACGCTGACGGCCAGCGCGATGCTCTCCGCCTCGCTGTCCACGGGGATCGTCACCGCGGCCGTCCCGGGCCTCGCCCGTGCCACGGTTCCCCCCGCGCCCTTGGGGCCCTTGCGCTTGCGCTTGGTGTTGCGCGCGCGGCGCTTGGGGAAGTTGCGCAGCAGCTCACGCGCCAGCGCGGGGGGCTTGCGCGCCATGCGCGTGCGCGCGCCGCGCAGCGCCTCTTCGGCCTCGGGGGTGTGCGCCAGCGCGGCCGCCAGCAGCGCGGCCGCGAGGCGGCGGTCCTGCTTGCGCGAGGCGTGGATCAACCGGCGCGCGTTGCGCGCGTGGGCGCCGCCGGAGGAGTTGACGAGCAGACCCAGCAGGCGCTTGGTCTCCGGCCACCGTTGCACCGCGTACTCCTCGTGCAGCTCGCGCGTGTACTCCGCCAGGCGCCAAATCCACGCGCTGGCCTGGTCGCGGCGGCCGATGCGCCGCTCCACCAGGGCGCGCAGCATGATCTTCGAGGCCTCGCGGCGCTCCTCACGCGGCCACGCGCCGATCACGTCGACGGCGGTGTCGAACGCGTCGGGGTCGCGGCCGGCGGCGATGTCCGCCAGCGCGCGCAGCCGCAGCTGCGGACTGGGGTTGCGTTGCACGGCGGTGATCAGGAAGCGGCTCTTGAGCTCGCCGGCGCGGTCGAAGTGCAGCATCGCCCGCGCGCGGCGCCAGCCGGCGGCGGAGACGCGCGCCCCGGCGAGCGCCGCCCACACGTGCTGCTCGCCGTAGTCGAGGTTCTCCACGGCGATCCGCCACAACTCGCGCTCGAACACGGCGAAGCGCCGCTCCTCCTCCGCGCACACCGGCAGCACGCGGCGCTCCACGCGCATCCGCCGCCCGCGCCCGCGGCGCACGGGGCCGACGACGATCGCGCCGCCGCGGTACACGTCGCGGTCCAGCAGTGAGTGCAGCGTCACCACCGGGTCGTCGTGCTTGGTCGCCGGGTGCACGAAGTCCACCACCAGCCCCGCCTCCTTGCCGGGGTTGCGGCGCGTCACGCGGCCCACGCGCTGCTGGTAGATGCGCTTGGACGCCGTTGGCGCGAGGTGCACGCACACCGTGGCGCGCGGGCTGTTCCACCCCTCCGCCAGCAGTTGCGCGTTGATCAGCACGTCGATCTCGCCCCGCTCGTAGCGCGCGAGGATGCTCGCCAGCTCGCGCTTGGGGGTCTCGCCCGACACCCCCTGCGCTTTGATCCCTTCGGCGCGGAACGCCTCCGCGAGGTTATAGGCGTGGCGCACGCCCGCCGCGTACACGACCCCCGGCACGCCGTTGAAGCGGGTGCGGTAAAGGTTGGCCATCGCCAGGTTGAAGGGCTGTTGGTCGAGCAGCTGCGCGAGCTCCTCCTGGTCGAACTCGACGTCCACCTCACCCCGTCTCAGGGGCACCTTGGCGATCGTGCGCACGCCCACACCGGGCGGGATGCGCACGCAGCGCAGCGGCGCGATCACCCCGCGGCGAGCCGCCTGGGCGAGATCGAAGCGCGAGGTTTGCGTGGGGAACAGGTCGGTGACGTGGCGCGCGATCAGCGCGCCAGTGGCGGTCATGCCGATGAAGATCGGGCCGGTCCACGCGCGGATCGCGCCGCTGGTCTTCTCCCCCAGCGCGGTGTGCGCCTCGTCGCAAATCACGATCGTGTAGGCGCTCGAGATGCGCCCGGCGTTGCGCACGAACCACTGGTAGGTCTCGACCGACACGGGGCCCTGCGTGGAGTCCTCGCCCATGTACAGCGGGCGGGAGATGCGCCGCGAGTAGCCGCGCGCGCGCAGCTCGCCGAGGAACTGGTCGACGAGGTTGCGCCGGTGGGTGAGGATCAGGATGCCGCCGGTCTGCGAGGCCTCGACGAAGCCCAGCGCCGCCACCGTCTTGCCGGCGCCCGTGGCGTGCTCGAACCAGAAGCGCTTCGCCGCGTTGGGGTCCTCGGGCTGGTCGGGGAGCACGTCCTCCTCGTCCTCGTCGACCCAGTCGAGCGGCTCCTCGTCGCTCTCCTCGGCCTCCCCGGAGTCGCTCTCGGGGAGCGGCTCGAGCTCGTCCTCGAGGTCACCAAGCTCCCCCTCTTCGTCCTTCTCCTCGTCCTCATCCTCCTCCGCGACCTCGACTTCCTCGTCGTCCTCATCCTCGTCCGCGAGCCCAACTCCCGCCTCGTCCTCCTCAGCCTCGATCCGCTCCTCGTCGTCATCCCCCTCCTGCTCCCCCGCCCCATCCTCGTCCGCGGCCCGCCGCGCCGAGTGGGGGGAGGCTCCATCGGGGGAAGCCTTGCCGTTGCCGAGGATCGCCGCCGAGGCCAACAGCTCCGGCGAGGCCGCGGCGGCGCGACCGTTGCCGTTGGCGCCCGAGCGCTCGGCCTCGGCCAGCAGCGCGGTGAGGGTGCCCGAGAGGGCGTCCACCTGATGGGCTGACAGCAGGGTGCCGTCGCGCAGCCGCGGCTCCTGGTCGGAGAGCACTCTTTCCAGCCCCAACAGCAGCGAGAACTCCCGCCGCCACGCCGTCGAGGGGTAGCGGACGGGCTCCTCGAGCTCCGCCAGCGCGGCGTCCAGCGCCCGCCGGCGCGCGCTGCCGGAGGCGAGCGCGACGGCGGCGTCCTCGCCCCCGTGCAGGAAGCGCTCGCGCACGAACTCCTCCGCACGCGCGATGTCAGCGGAGCTTGGGATGGACGCGACCGCAAGGGCCACTGGTGTGGACTCGGCCATAGAGGCAATGGACTTCGAGATGGAGCCGCCGCAGAATGAGAGCTCGGCGTGGCTCGGGGCGCCGACGACGCCGGCAGACCCCCGGTTACCCGGAGCAACCTGGCTCCGAGTACATCCAAGATACAGCACTCCGCGGCCGGATTGAAGGGGGCGCCTCAGGGGACCAGTCCGTGCTGGGGCACCAAGGGTCGACGCCGTGGCGCAGTACATCGAGCGGGGCGCGATCCAGCGCCGATCTGGCATGCTCAGCGCGATGTCTCCGAAGCGCCTCATCGCACTCATTGGCGGGCTCGCGCTCGCGGTGGTGCTGGTCGTCGGTGTCGTCCAGCTCGCGCGCAGTCCCACCCCCTCGGAGACCCCGGCGGCGCAGCGGCTGACGCCCGCGCAGATGCAGGCGCGCCTGGTGGGCTCGCCGGCGCCATTGGCAGCCCTGCACGCACAGGCCGACGAGCTGCTGGGCGGCGGCGCGCGCGCGCTGCGAGCGCGGTTGGCGGCGCTGAAGGGGTGGCCCGTGGTCCTCGACAAGTGGGCCTCGTGGTGCGAACAGTGCAAGGCCGAGTTCGGCGTGTTCCAGCGCACCGCGACCAACCTCGGGCGCAAGGTCGCGTTCATCGGGATCGACTCCGGCGACACCTCTCGTGCCAAGCCGCTCGAATTCCTCGACTCCTTCCCCGTGAGTTACCCCAGCTACTTCGACCCCTCCACCCAGATCGGCGTGGAAGTCTCGGACTCCACGTTGGTGCCCGCCACGATCTTTTACAACCGCCGCGGCGAACGCAACTACATCCGCCAGGGCGCCTACCCGAGCGTCGCCACGCTCGAACGCGACGTCGAGCGCTACGCCGAGGTTGGTTGAGTGCCTGAGATTCGCGTGGACCCCCTGACCGGGCACAAGACGATCGTGGCGGGGGAGCGCTCGCGGCGGCCGGGCGGCGAGCCGCGCTGTACACCTCCGGAGCCGATCGACGTCGAGCAGGACCCGTTCGCGGAGGGTCACGAGGACCGCACGCCCCCGGAGCTGTACGCGGTGCGTCCCGGCGGCGGGCCGAGCGACTCCCCCGGGTGGACGGTGCGCGTGGTGCCCAACCTGTTCCCCGCGCTCACTCCGATAGAACCACCACGCGACCCCGCCGGCGGCCCCGGAGGGGGGCCGCCCATCCCAACCCCCTCACTCGCCGGCGGCGCCCCTCCCGCGCCGACCCCCGCGGTGGCCTCGGCGACGCAGCACGGAGAGCGGGACCCCCGCCCCGACCTCTTCACCGCGCTGCCCGCGCACGGGGCGCACGAGGTGATCGTGAACGCGCCGCAGTCGGTGTACTCGCTCGCGGAGCTGCCCGTGGAGCAGGTGGCGGCGGCCGTGGAGGTGTGGCGCGAGCGGATGCGCGCCCACGCGGAGTGCGCATGCGTGCAGCTGATCGTCAACGAGCGCCGCGAGGCGGGAGCGTCACTGCCGCACACGCACGCGCAGCTGTATGCGCTGGGGTTCGTGCCGGCCGACGTGGCGCGCGAGCGCGAGCGCGCCGGGGCGTACGCGACGCGCACGATGGGCGGCGAGCTGCTGGGGGACCTCGTCGCCGAGGAGGTGCGCCGCGGCGAGCGGGTCGTGGCGATCGACGAAGAGGCGGTGCTGATGGCGCCGTACGCCTCGCGGGTGCCCTACCACCTGATGCTCGCGCCGCGGCGCCCCCGCGCGCGCTTCGAGCAGGCGGGACCGAGCGGGGCCGCGCTGCTGCACGACGGGCTGCGCCGCCTCGCGCGCCTGCTGGGGGCCAGCCCGCCGCTGAACCTGTGGGTGCGCACGGCGCCGCGCGGGGCGGAGCGCTTCTGCTGGCGCATCGACGTGCTGCCGCGCCTCACCCACCTCGCGGGCCTCGAGCTCTCCACCGGGGTCAACCTCAACATCGTGGCCCCCGAGGACGCGGCGGCGCGCCTGCGCGAGGCGTGAGGGCCGGTAGTCTCCCGACGTATGCCGCCGGTCGAACGCTTCGTACCCCGCTTCGCGGCGGAGCCCCCGCAGGAGGGGCTGCCGTACGGCCGCTGGGCGGAGCGCCTGCAGCGGGAGCTGCTGGCGGCGTGCGCGGGCTTGACCGACGAGCACGAGGACCTCGGCGAGCCGGGGGAGATCGCGTGGTACCCCGACCGCAGCTGGCATGGGCGCACGTACGTGCCCGCCACCGCGACCACCACGGGGGGGTATGAGCTGTACGGGTATGTGCGCTACGTGCCCGCGAGCGAAGACGACGGCGAGCCGAGCGACTTCACCGCGCAGGTGGACTTCACCGACCAGACCGCCGCCGCCAACCCGCAATGGAGCCTCGACCTGTGCGACGAGGTGATCGGCCGCTGGCGCGGGCCGGGCGGCGACGTGGCAGCGATGACGCTCGTGTGGGGCCGCCCGCTGGTGGCGGGGGGCGCGATCGTCACAGCGGAGCTGGCCGACCTCGCGGTCGACCAGTGCGAGCTGGCTGAGAACCGCTTCACGCTGATCGCCCCCGACGACTACCGCCACTACCTGCTGGAGATCAAGCTGTGGAGCCACAAAGGCAAGCAGCTCGCCGCCGAGTCGCTGTACGAGGGGGATGAGGATGCCAGCGCTTCAGGTTGATGGCAGGATGCCGACTACTCGCGCATGCGAGCAAGGCGCGCGCGCCTCAGCCTGACCACCCAGGTCGCGTTGCTGAGCCTCATACCGATCGTCGCGCTTGGACTCGTCCTCGCACGGGTGCTGCAGACGCAGATCGTGCAGCGCACCCTCGCCGACGCCGGCCAGTCCGCGCAGCTGGTCGCCCGGCTGGGGGTCCAGCCCTGGCTGACCCCCCGCGACCTGCACGAGGGGCTCAGCGCGCAGAGCATCCACGCGCTGGACGAGCAGCTGCGCGCGCGGTCGGTGAGCGACCTCGCGCGCATCAAGATCTGGAGCGCAGCGGGCCGGATCGTGTACTCCGACGACCACGCCCTGATCGGGCGCAGCCTCGGCGCGGACGACGACGACCTGCACGACGCCCTCGCCGGGCATCCCAATCCGGCCGAGGTGGTCACACCCGCCCCGCACACCGAGACCGCCAGCGAGGTCGGGTTGGGGCGGCTGGTGGAGGTGTACGTGCCGCTGCGCTTCGCCCGCTCCGGCCCTCCTGCCGGAGCCTTCGAGATCTACCTGAGCTACGCGCCGATCGCCGCCACCGTCAGCCACGACGAGCGCACGATCGCGCTGGTCGTGTTCCTCGGGCTGGCGCTGCTGTGGGCGATCCTCTACCGGATCGTCGCCAGCGCCTCCGGTCGGCTGCGCCGCCAAGCACGGGAGAACGATCGCCTCGCGCGCTACGACCCGCTCACCGGACTACCCAACCGCACGCTGTTCCGCGAGCGCGTCGCACGCGCGCTCAGCGCGCGGGTGGATCGGATCCCGCCCGCCGCGAGCGCGGGGAAGCTCGCGGTGATGCTGCTCGACCTCGACGCGTTCAAGCAGATCAACGACACGCTCGGCCACGGCGCCGGCGACGCGGTGCTGCGCGAGGTGGCGGCGCGTCTGCGGGCGCAGCTGCACCCCGGCGTGCTGCTGGCACGGCTGGGCAGCGACGAGTACGCGATCCTCACCCCCCGGATCGAGGGGGTGGATAAGGCGCTCGCGATCGCCGCGGCGGCGCAGGCGGCGCTGCAGGCGCCGGTGACGGTTGCGGGGGTGGCGCTGAACGTCGAGGTGAGCATCGGCATCGCGCTGGCGCCCGATCACGCCCACGCGGCTGACGAGTTGCTGCAGCGTGCCGACGTGGCGCTCGACCGCGCGCGCGTGCGGCGCGGGCGCGTGGAGGTTTACGCGCCCGAGCGCGACCACTCCGGCGCGGAGCGACTGGCGCTGCTGGGCGAGGTGCGCCCCGCCCTGGAGCGGGACGAGTTCACACTCTTCTACCAGCCCCAAATCGCGCTGCGCACGGGGCGCGTCACCGGCGTGGAGGCGCTGCTGCGCTGGCGCCACCCGCAGCAGGGCATGATCCCCCCGCTGCAGTTCATCTCGTTGATCGAGCAGACCGCGCTGGTGGGACCGCTGACGCTGCACGTGATCGACCTCGCCCTGCGCCAGTCCACGCGCTGGCGGCAGGCCGGGTTGCAGCTGGGCATGTCGGTGAACCTCTCCGCGCGCAACCTCCACGACCCCGAGCTTCCCGGGCAGATCGCCTCAGCGCTGGCGCGCCACGCGGTCCCCGCGGCGGCGCTCACGCTGGAGGTGACCGAGAGCGCCGCGATGGCCGACCCCGCCACGGCGGTGGGAGTGCTGGAGGAGCTGCGCGCGCTGGGGGTGGGGGTATCGATCGACGACTTTGGCAGCGGCAACGCCTCGATCGCCTACCTCGCGAAGCTGCCGGTGGGCGAGCTGAAGATCGACCGCTCGTTCGTCACCCCGATGTGCGAGAGCGCCCGCGATGAGGCGATCGTGCGCACCACGATCGACCTCGCCCGCCATCTCGGCCTGCATGTCGTGGCCGAGGGGATCGAGACCCCCGACGTGTGCGAGCGCCTGGCCGAGATGGGCTGCGACGCCGGCCAGGGCTACCTGATCTCACGCCCCGCGCCGGCCGAGGAGCTCACGCCGTGGCTGGTGAGTCACATCGGGGACGACTCGCTGGTGTCCTCCACGGGTTGACTGCCAATAACCTGACACTGGATGCGAGCGCTCGTGAGAGAGCGACCCGCGTCGCGGTGAGCGTGTCAGGAGATCATGATCGTGGTTCGCGCCGGCGGGTCGCCGGGGTGGGTGCGGAACGTCAGCGTGTAGCGCCCCGCGGGCAGCGCGCGTCGTGCGCGCAGGGTCAGGCGCTCGATGCCATCGACACGGTTCGCCGTGCCCTCCGCATAGAGGAGCCCCCCGCGCTCCAGAGCCACGTGGGTCAGCTTGGAGGTGGTGAACTTGACCGTCGTCGTGACGAGCTGAGTCGAGCATTTCTTCTGTTTGACCTGCTTGGACTTGCCGTGAACCTCGACGGTCTTGCTCGTCGTGGTGCACGTGACCAGCTCGACCTTCCCCGCGGGGCCGGGCGGTCCCTGCTGGCCGGCGGGACCCGCGGGCCCCTGGGCGCCAGTGGCCCCCGGAGGGCCGACAGGCAGAGCCGGCACGGGCCCGCCCGTGTAAGTGAGCGTGACCTGGCCGTTGCCGGCGTTAGAGCCCAGGTCGCTGGACACGTCGAAGGCGCCCGCGCCGAAGAGATCGCTGCCACCGCCTCCTCCGCCGGCCGCGCTTTCCTCGATCCTGACGCCACCACCGCCTCCGCCACCGAAGAAGCCGCCACCACCACCACCACCGTTCTGAGCGGCGACGCCCGCGCCGCCCTGCCCGCCCTGGCCGTTGCCGCCCGCGGGATCGGAGCCGTTCGCGCTCGCTCCACCCGCGCCGCCATTCGTTTGGCCGCCGGCCGCACCACCGTGCGCCGCAGCTCCGTTGCCGCCGGCCACACCGTCGTTGCCGCCGCCTTCGGCACCAATCTGGAAGACCCCGCAACCACCTCCGCCGCCGGCTATCAGCAGCGGGGCGCCGCTCGCGTTGGCGACCGTCGAGGCTCCCCCTCCTCCTCCCCCTCCGAACCCGCCTGTGCCGGTACCGCCGGCGCCGCCGCCTCCGACGCCGCCCTGCCCGCCTGCGAAGGTGGCAGTTTCACCGCCCGCTCCGCCGACCACTATCGACAGCATGGAGCCGGGCGTCACGGAGAACGTAGCCTCCAGGTTGCCGCCCTTGCCCGGCGTACAGGGCTCCACGCCATCACGCCCTCCCATACCGCCGCCCGCGCCGCTCGCGGAGACCGTGATCTGGTCCACGTTGGCGGGGACCGTGAAGGTGTGTGCGCCGGGGGTCGAGTAGCCCATCGATTCGGCTGCCGCGCAGGTGGGGAGCGCTCCCCCGAGCACGATTGCAAAAGCTGCAAGCAGCGATCCTCGTCGCCATAGGCACACGGGCGCAGCACTGATCGTCACGAGCATGGGATCCTCCTGAGTGGGTGCGGCGTCACCCTCTACGAGGCACCGGCACCTCTTTCGCGGGCGAGCGTTCGGCCCAGTGTCGAGCCGGCAGGCCCCGCCATTGCGTCAAAAGGCGGCAGAGCCGATTTGCGGGCGGGGTGCCGTACCCTGGCGACGATGCGAGCGCTCCTGCAGAGAGTCACCCGCGCCGCGGTGAGCGTGGAGGGCCGCGAGGTGGCGCGGATCGGCCCGGGGCTGCTGGTGCTGCTGGGGGTCGCCCACGACGACGAGTTCGCCACCGCCGAGCGACTGGCGGCGAAGGTGCGCGCGCTGCGCATCTTCGCCGACGGGGAGGGCCGCATGAACGAGCCGCTCGGCGAGCGGGAGATCCTCTGCGTCAGTCAGTTCACGCTGTACGGCGACGCGCGCAAAGGCAACCGCCCGAGCTTCACCACGGCCGCTGCGCCGGCGCACGCCGAGCCGCTGTATGAGCGCTTCTGCGCCGCCGCCGGCGCGCGGCGGGGGGTATTCGGCGCGCACATGGTCGTGGAGCTGGTCAACGACGGGCCGGTGACGCTGCTGCTGGAGGGATGACCCGCAGTCGTCGCGGCCTGCGCTGCTGAGGCACCGGGAGACTTCTGAGGAGCTCCCAGAACGAGTCGTCCTCGAACGCGTCGGCGAGGATCAGCAGCGTGAGCAGGCCCGGCTCGCATTCGCCGCGCTCCATGATCCCGATCGCGTTGCGGTGCAAACGCACCTTGTCCGTGTGAGCAAAGGCTTCCTGCGAGCCGCGTTGGGCGCGCAGCCTCGCAACCTTCAGGCCGAAGTCACGCAGAATCGCGGCACGCTCCTCTCTATAGGTCGCCATCTCATCGCAACCTAGAGTGCGCAAGACAACTGTCTACCTACTGTTATGTGCCGTTTTGTGCCTTGTTTGTCACAGCTCAGTGTCCGCCAGACAAATGTCCGCTTTATCCGCTATGCTGCCACACCGGTACAGAGTTATGTGTTAAGCGATGTTAGTAGCCCCGTTTGCGCGTCCGCCACCAGGCGCTGACCAGCGAGCGGCGCTGCCGTCGAGCGAAGGAGCGACAGTGATACGACCACGAGCGACCGACCCCCAAACCACCCAGCCGCGACGCCCCGGGCGGGCTGCCTGATGCCACGGATCAGCGCGTTCTACGGGATCGTCGTGACGATGTACAGCAGCGACCACGCGCCACCCCACTTCCACGCCCGCTACGGGGAGTACGAGGCTCAGATCGTCATCGACGACGGCACTCCACTGGCCGGTCGACTTCCGATCCGAGCTGTGCGGCTGATTCGCGAGTGGGTCGAGCTGCATCGGGGCGAGCTGGGGGATGACTGGGAGCGCGCCCAGGCCCGCGAGCCCCTCGCTAGCATTGATCCATTGCCATGAGCGACACCAGCCCACTTGCGCGCGTCACCGCCGTCGAGCCGCTCGAGGGCTTCCGGCTGCGACTGACGTTCACCGACGGCCTCGTCCGCGAGGTCGATCTCTCGGGCGATCTCTGGGGGCCGATGGCCGAGCCGCTGCAAGACCCCGCCTACTTCCATCGGGTGAGCGTCGATTCCGAGCTTGGCACCGTCGTATGGCCGAACGGCTACGACCTCGATCCCGACGTTCTCCACGGCGACCATGAGCCGGTCGGTCGGTCGGCCGCGCAGGCATCGCGGTAGTGCGCAGCTGGCAGATCGAGCTGGTCAACGCTGAGCCGGTGACGCTGCTGCCGGAGTCTCCGTAGTGAGCTTGGCCCGCGCAGCGGTGTCGCGAGCCTGAAAGAACTCGGCGCCCTCGATGCTGGTGTGCGGGACTATCCGCCCCAGCCAGCCCGGCATCCACCAGTTCACACGCCCCATCAGCAGCATCAGCGCCGGCACCAGCAGGCAGCGCACCACCGTCGCGTCGAGGATCACGGCGACGGCCAGGCCGACCCCGAACTGCTTGACGGTGGGGTCCCCGTTGAGCACGAAACTGCCGAACACGAACACCATGATGAAGGCCGCCGAGGTGATCACGCGCGCGCTCGTGACGAGGCCGGAGACGACCGATTCGCGGTTGTCCTGGCCGGAGTTGACGTGCTCCTCGATCTGGCTGACGAGAAACACCTCGTAGTCCATCGACAACCCGAATAGCACCGCGAACATGAACAGCGGCACGTAGGAGACGACCGGCACCGGCCCTTCGAGTCCGATCACGCCGCTCAGCCACCCGTACTGGAAGATCGCGGTGAGCACACCGTACGCGGCGGCGATCGACAGCAGGTTCATGATCGCCGCCTGGGCGGGGATCACGACGGTGCGGAACGCCAGGATCAGCAGCACGAAGCTGAGCGCGATCACGACGAGGATCTGCAGCGGCAGCTTGTCGGAGATGCGTGCGGCCAGATCGACGTACCCGGCGGTGCTGCCGCCGACGTCCGTGTGCATGTTGGTTCCCTGCTCGGCTTTGGGAATCGTGCTGGAGCGCAGGCGTTCGACGAGCTCTTCGGTCGCTTTTTCGGCTGGCCCGGTGGCGGCGATCGCGTTGAAGTACGCGGTGCTGCCCGTCGAGCTCACCTGGACCTGGGTGACCGCTGCAACCCCGGGCGTCGTGGCGACGTCGTGCTGGAGCGTCCGCAGGCGGGGGTCTTCTGCATTCTTAGCGGGCGACCCCAACGACACCGCGACGATCAGCGGGCCGTTGACGCCCGGCCCGAAGCTCTTGGACAGCAGGTCGTACGCCTGGCGCGCCGTGGTGGAGGTGGAGAGCGCGGCGGTGTCCTGCTGGCCGAGCTGCAGCGACAGCAGCGGAATCATCAGCGGAATCAGGATCGCCAGCGCCGCGAGCCCGGCGATCATCGGGTGACGGGCGATCACGCGTGCCCATTTCGCCCACGCACCCTGTTCGGTGGCAGCCTCGGGGCGCAGGTCGCGGTGGGGCCGGCGCACGCGCAGCGCGTTGATCCGCGGACCGGCGATCGCCAGCGCAGCCGGCAGCAGCGTCAGTGCTGCGAGCGCCGCGACGACGACAGCGATGCCCGCCATCAGGCCCATCGTCGTGACCAGCGGGATGCCGGCCACTGCCAGCGACACAAGCGCGATCGTGACGGTGCTGCCGGCGAAGAACACGGCCCCGCCCGAGGTGGCGGCGGCACGCGCGATCGACTCGTCGTAGTCCAGGCCGTCCCCCAGCCCGCGGAAGTGACGTGTGACGATGAACAGCGCGTAGTCGATGCCCACGCCCAGCCCGATCATCGTCGCCAGCGTCGGCGCCACGCTGGGCACGGTCGTCACATGGCCAAGGATGCGGATGATGGCCAGCGAGGTGAGCAGCGCGAGGACGGCGTTTAGGATCGGCAGCAGCATCGCGGCAATCGTCCCGAACGCGAGCGTCAGAATCACCATCGCCGCGAAGATCCCGATCAGCTCGCTGATCTCCGTCGAGGGCTTGGAGACCTTCTGGCCCAGCTGGCCACCGGTCTGCACCTCCAGGCCCGCCGCCTCGGCTGGGTTGGCAGCGTCGATGATCGTGTGCGCTTCGCTCACCGAGAGTGCGCCCGGGCTCTCGCTGAGCGTGACCGACAGATAGCCGGTGGACTGGTCCTTGCTAAGCGCCGAGGCGCCCTGGGGCGTCAGCGGGTTGGCGACCGACGCCACGTGCGGCGCCTTCGCCACGTCGGCGGCCGCCTGGTTGACCGCGTTTGCATACTGGGATTCGGTTAGCTTGCCGTGCGCGGCGTGCAGCACGATCGGGCTGGAGCCATTGGCCTGGTTGGGGAACGACTTGGCGAGGGTGTCGCTCGCACGCTGGCTGTCGGTGCCGGGCAGCGACAGGTCTTCGCTCGTGGTTTCGCCCAACCTGTGCGACACCACGATCAGCGCCACCGCCGCCACCAGCCACACGCCGCAGACGACGAAGCGGTGGCGGACACAGAAGCGCCCGAGCCCGTACAGCCTTCCCGTCATCTCCCGTTCATCCCGCTCTTGCCCCCTTTCAGGTAGCGGTCAGCGGGCGCTCATCCTCGCGCGGCGGTAGTCAGTTGTCAAGCATGGTACGTACTTATTACTGGTAGCTGGGCTCGCGCCGGGACCCGCCCCGGACGGTCTCCCGGCACTATCTACTTGCCCCGGATAAACGGCTGAACCAAAACGGCCGCGCTCGTTGTCGGGCGCGGCCGTTCCGGGCAAATGGTTTTCTGTTCTGATCGAGCGGTGTGATGGTTTCATCTGGTCCGGATGGCGAGCGTGTGAAGGTTGTAG
>DASZIQ010000007.1:0-1593 GCA_035948945.1 Solirubrobacteraceae bacterium | reverse complement strand
TGTCGTCGACCGAGACGGTCACTGCGTCCTGGCGGGGGTGCCAGAGCAGCAGGACGTGGATGCCGTCGTTCTCGCGGGCGGCGAGCTCGCGCGTCTGAAGCGTCACTGGAGTCATGGCTCCTGTCTCCGGTTCAAAGGTGGGAGTGGTCGGGTGGTTGGGGCTTGCATGAGCGGTCCTTTTCCGAGTCGATTCGATGCCACGAACCTTTGCGTGCGACGCTGGGATCGGCATCGTCGGCAGGCTGGATTCGGGCTCATACGAGGCGACGATTCCGGGCTCCTACCTGGGTAGGAGGCGGGACTCCAAAGTGCTGCTCGTCGGGCCGATGACGCGCGTCCGGTGAGGAGCCGCGCGTTCGGGCTTGACGCTGCCGGTCGCGATCGCGGCGGTCAAGCGCAAATTCGAGGCGGCACGCGTTCAGACAGGCAGCGCTGAGCGGATCTGGCGAGAATGACGTGCGGCCGGCGTCATGTGTGAGTCCTGCTTTGGCTCCGACGGGGGCGAAAGCGCCGGAGCTCATCGTGTCGCAACTCCCGCCTCGAGGGCGCTGCAGCAGAAGGGCTGGAGATCGACGCGAGCCCTCAAAAATCAGCGTCCGCCGATCGGGGGCGGTCCAGAAGTCCTGATCTACTCTCGCGCCCCGACCGCCTCAACGGGCCGGGCGCGGAGCCCTCGTCTGGTTGGCAGCGCAAGGGCCAAAGGCGCCAGGAGCGCTGAGATGCCGAGGATCGCGGCGAATGGTCTCGCGGGTATGTATGGGAGGCTGCCGTTGAGCGCCTGGCTGAGTGGTAGCAGCGCGGTGGCGGCGATCGCCAGACCGATGCCAAGTCCGATACGGCGTGTGGTGCGGTCATCACTGCTCCTCAGGTTGGTGCAAGTTGCCTGGGGATCAGCCTGGGACCGCCGCCTGCGCCTGTCATCGCCCGCAGGGCGCGTCTGCGCTCCTCCTCAGCGCAGATCTTTGCCGCTCGCTCCTCTGCCGAAGGACAGAGGCGCGTCTACGCGCCGGGCGTGACCAGTCCGCTCTCGTACGCGAGGACGACGGCCTGAACTCGGTCACGGAGCCCGAGCTTCGCGAGCAGGCTGGAGACGTGGGTCTTGATCGTGCCCTCGGTGACGAACAGCTCGGCGGCCAGCTCGGCGTTGCTCTTTCCGCACGCCAGCATCGTCAGCACCTCGCGCTCGCGCTGTGTCAAGGCGTCCAGCCGCGTGCCGAGCTCCGGCCTGACCGGCCGGCGTGCGAACTGCTCGATGATGCGCCGCGTGACCGACGGGGCGAGCAGAGCCTCGCCGGCCGTCACGACGTGCACCGCGTACAGGAGCTCCTCGGGTGGGGCGTTCTTGAGCAGGAAGCCGCTGGCACCCGACCGCAGGGCCTCGAACACGTACTCGTCACGCTCGAACGTGGTGAGGATCACCACACGACTGTGCAGCTCGCCGTCTTCGGTAATCCGCCGCGTGGCCTCGAGTCCGTCACCGTCGGGCATCTGGATGTCCATCAACACGATGTCGGGCCGCAGGCGCCGGGTGCTGGCCGTGGCCTGCTCGCCGTTCGCCGCCTCGCCGACAACCTCGATCTCGGGATCGGACTC
>DASZIQ010000006.1:0-1567 GCA_035948945.1 Solirubrobacteraceae bacterium | reverse complement strand
GCTGCCCAACAGCGCGACGCCTCCAGCCCAGTAGAGCGCGACCGTGGCCACCGCCGGATGGATGTAGAGCAGCCGCGCCAGATTGCCTTGCACTTCGTCCGGCGGGGTGACCCACAACCCCAACCAGACGGTGAGCGCAGTCGTGACGACGGCCCCGATGCCGACGACCGCGAGCCAACGGGGGCGCCAAGGCGTCCGGACCGCGCCGCCGCTCGTGCTCATGCTGGTGCTCATGCCGCCTCCTGCAGCGGCCCGTACAGGACGATGCCCACCATGAGGTACACGACAGCGAAGGGAATGAGGATCTTCAACCACTGGGTGCCCGACGAGGCGTTGTTGTCGAGCGCCGCCTGCCACACCTTGGATCCCGCGAGCAACACCGGCGCGAGCACCGGCAGAACGAGTAGCGGCAGCAATGTGTCGCGCACGCGCAGCCCGGCCGAAAGCGCACCGTAGAGCACGCCCGCGCACGCAAGACCGACGGTGGCGAGAAGGCAGGCCACCACCGCGAGCCAGATCACATGCACGCGCACGTCGAACAAGAAGGTCACGCCCGCCCACAGGATGAGCTGCAGCGCCAAGAGCTGCACCCCGATCGCCGCCGCCTTGCCGAGAAAAATGCCGGCCGGATCGATGCCTGAAAGTCGCAACCCGTCGCGCGTGCCCTCGCCCGACTCCACGGCCACGCTGCGCTGGATCGCCAGCACGGTCGAGAAGAGCAGCGCCACCCAGAAGATCCCCGGTGCGGCGTGACGCAGCGACGCCTGGTCGGGGCCGATGGCAAACGCCAACAACACGAGCACGAGGAGCGCGAACGGCACCACCTGCCAAAGCGCGACCCGCGAGCGCGCCTCGATTCGCAGGTCCTTGCCCGCGACGAGCACGGCGTCATGCAACATGAAATGCCCCCACGTCCCCCGCGCCCTCTTCCGGCTCAGCGGTGGGGACCGCGGTGAGGGTGACACGACGCCCACCGGGCTCCTGGGCGGTGACGCGCCCTCCCGCCATGGACACAACTCGGTCGGCCAACGGGACCGAGAGCTGCGGTTCGTGTGAAGAAAGGAGCACGCTCGCTCCCGAGGAGACGGCCTCGCTGATCAATTCGCCGAGAAGCGCGCGGGAACGCGCGTCGAGCCCCGCATGCGGCTCGTCGAGCAGCCAGAGCGCGGGATTGCGGGCAAGCAGCGCGGCGAGGGCAACCCGGCGACGCTGGCCCGCCGAGAGACGGGCGGCGGGTGTCGAACGTAGGCGGCCGGTAATCCCGAGGCGCTCGAGTGCCTGGTCGGCATTCTCGCCGGGCAAGCCGAGGGCACGGACGGCGAAGCGGACGTTCTCCGCCGCCGTGAGCTCGTCATAGAGGGGGGCGGCGTGGCCCAAGAGGCCGACGAATCGCCGGACGGCGGTGTGGTCCGCAGCCAGATCCACGCCAAGAACGGACGCCTCCCCCGAGGTGACCGGGAGCAGGCCGGCGCAGGCCCGCAGCAGGCTGGTCTTGCCGGCGCCGTTCGGGCCCACGACGACGACGACTTCTCCCTGGTCAAGGGACAAGTCGACCCCGGCGAGGGCG
>DASZIQ010000005.1:0-34162 GCA_035948945.1 Solirubrobacteraceae bacterium | reverse complement strand
CCCACCCGCCCGGCCCCCACCCGCCCGGCCCCCACCCGCCCGGCCCCCACCCGCCCGGCCCCCACCCGCCCGGCCCCCACCCGCCCGGGCCCCACCCGCCCGAGGCCCACCCGCCCGGCCCTCATCCAAATAAAAAAGACTCCGAGCACATCACACGCATAGGCCTGTGCCGGGAGACACTCGCCTGCGACCGATTCGGGAGACACTCGCTTTACCGAACGCCGGGAGACACGCGCCTTCGGCGCGAGTCCCCGTTTCGGCCAGCATCCCCGAATCGACCAACATCTCCGTTGCGACCAGCCGTCAAGTCGCGGTACACCCCGCGCGTGCGGCGCGCCACGTCGCTCCAGTCGAAGCCGAGCACGTGCTCGCTGGCCTCCACCACCAGGCGCTCGCGCAGCTGCTCGTCGGTCAGCAGGCGCTCGATCATCGTGCCGAGGTGCGCCGCGTCGCCGCCGTTGAAGCGCAGCCCCACCCGCTCGCCCGCCGGCACCACCTCGCGCAGGCCGCCCGTGTCCGCGACGATGCACGGGCAGCCCGACGCCATCGCCTCCAGCGCCACGAGCCCAAACGGCTCGTAGATCGAGGGCACCACGCACAGGTCCGCGATCCGGTACAGCGAGTGCAGCGCGTCGTCGCCGATCCACCCCAGGAAGGCGCCGTGCTCCAGCAGCCCCAGGCGCTCCGCCTGAGCCTTCAGCTCCGCTTCGTGCGTGCCGCTGCCCGCCACCAGGAAGCGCACGTTGCCGACGCGCTCGATCACGCCCGGCAGCGCGTCCAGCGCCAGCTGAAAGCCCTTCTCGTACACGAGGCGCCCGACGAGCACCACCAGGCGCTCCTGCGGCTGCGCGAACTCCCGGCGCAGGGCATCGAGGTCGCCCACCGGGCGCAGGTCGCGTGGGTCGATCCCGTTCGGGATCACCGTGATGCGGCTCTCGTCGATGTCGAAGATGTCCGCCACGTGGCCCCGCATGTAGTGCGAGCAGGTGATCACCGAGTCCGCGCCCCCCGCCATCCACTTCTCCACCGCGTGGATGTGGGCCTGCGGCTCGTCCTGCACCCAGCCCTGGTGGCGCCCGTGCTCGGTCGCGTGGATCGTCGTCAGGTACGGCACCCCGAGGCGCTCCGCCAGCGCCGCGCCCGCGTGCGCAACCAGCCAGTCGTGGCCGTGCACCAGCTCGTATCCGCGCCCTTCCGACCCGCGCTCCCGCGCGAGCGCCTCGCCCGCCTGGCGCATGTCCCGGTTCATCCGCTCCACCCACCCCACGAAGCGCTCCAGGTCGCGCGGCCAGTTCGGCTCGCGCACGCGGTACACGCTCACGCCGGCGCGCTCCTCGACCTCCAGGGAGTCTCCCGTTCCGCGCGTCAGCACATCCACCGCCATGCCCTGGCGCACCAGCTCCTCCGCCAGCTTGCGCACGTGCCGTGCCAGCCCGCCCTCGATCACCGGCGGGTACTCCCAGGAGAGGATCAGCACGCGCTCTGCCAAGTCCCCCACCCTATCCGACGGCCCCGGGGTGGGTGTGGCGGGCGGTGAACAGGCGGGGAGGGTGGGCATCCTTTCCTCCTCGCCTCGCCGTAGGGCTGGGGATTGTTATAAAAAATTCAGAACCCGATAGCAAGTGCACACGGCTTTTGAATTTTTTGTTCAACACCCCGCCCAATTGCAATGGCTATACGGCCCTCTCCACCCCAAACTGACCTGCTACCGGACGGCGGGTAGGAAGGCCGGGAGACAGCGGATAGGAGGCCGGGGGACGGCGCGTAGGGCGGCCGGCGCCGGGGAAGGAAGGAATGACCCCGGCGCCGGCCAGCCAGCGCATGACATGCCCTTGGAGGAAGTCAGCGCCGGCGCTTGGTGGAGCCGGTCCGCGATGGCGACCGCTCCGAAGTCCTCTCGAGCTCCCCTCCCTCCTTTTTTCTCTCTCCGTCCCTCGTGCGGTTTTCCTTTGCGACTTTCCGTCTGTAGACTATCTGTCCGAGGCTGGCGATGCTCCCTCACTGGAGATCGTAGAGCGTTTCGCAAGCGGCCGATCCAGACCGAACGCGATCACAGCGCCGGGACCGTTGCCCGCTGGCCGATCTCCGATCGGTCCTCGCCGTGCAGCTCCCAGTGGCCGACCGTGCGGCGCAGCTGGAAGTAGGCGATCACGCCCGGGATGCTCGGCAGCCAGAAGGCCAGCAGGCGATACGTCAGCACCGCGATCAGCGCCAGCCCGCCGCCCACCCCGAAGGCGACCAGCGCCCCGATCATCCCGCCGTCCACCCCGCCGATTCCGCCGGGCAGCGGCAGCAGGTTGGCGAGCATCCCCACAAAGTACGCCTGCACCAGCACCGCCACCGGCGGCGCTTCTCCGAAAGCGCGGAAGCACGCGTACAGCACGGCGACGTTGAACGCCCACCACGTCATAACTCCGAGCAGCGCCCATTCCGGGTGGCGCAGCTTGCTCATCGCGAAGCGCACTCCCCCCGAGGCCGATGCGGGGCCTTTCGCGAGCCTGCCCAGCAGACCCACCAGTTTCTGGCCGAGCCGCGATCGGTGGCGGGCGCTCATGCGCTCCAGCCGCTCCTGGAGATCCTGCGGGACGAACGCGACCGCCAGGATCGCCAGCAGACCCACCGCCCCAACGATCGCCGGGATCATCGTGATCGCGAACGGGTGCGGGCCGGGGAACACACCTGTATACAGGCCCACCCCGCACACGACCAGCGCCACCATGTATACCCCGTACAGCAGCACGAGGAATGCGATCATCCGCTGCGCCACCTCGCGACTCTCCATCCCCGAGCGCCGCAGCGACCACGCGGTCACCGCCACTCCGCCCGCGCCGCCGGCCGCGAACAGGCGCGTCGCCGCCAGCCCCGCCATCGTGATCTGGTAGCTGTGGCGCCAGCGGATCGGCGAGCCCCTCGGCACGTGCACGCCCTGGAAGATCGCGATGTAGCTGGCCATCGACACGATCTCCACGATCACCGCCACCGCGATCCACCACGCGTCCCCTTCGTTGAGGCGGTCCCACGTGTGCTTCACGCCGCCCAGCTGCGGCAGAACCAAGTACAGGAACGCCAGCGCCGCCGCCACGAAGATCCCGAACAGCAGCATCCGGCGGCCGGTAAGGCGCACGCGCAGCACCTCTTCGTGGCTCGGCCGCTCCTCGGTGCGCCGACGCTCAACGATCCGTCCGGGGCGTACGCTCGCGAGCCTGCCCGCAGGGCGAACGCCCGCGAGCCTTCCGTCCGGGGAGGCAGGTGCTCTCATCCGACCACTGTCGGCGCCCACGGCGCCCACGGGCTCAGCCTGCAACACAGCCATTCCACTCTCCTTCGACACCCCACCGCTCGGCCCCTGCGTGCCGTCTGCGGCGCACACTCCCACACCGGCTTCTCTACCGGGCATATCTGTCCCCGTGCGCCCTCGCCTCCAGCGCCGCCACCGCGCGCGCGCAGCGTCTCACTGCGGGTGCGGCCCGCGGGGCCAGGCGGCGCACCGCGATCGTCAGCGCCGCCCCCCCGAGCAGGTCGGCGACGTAATGCTCCCCGAGGTACACCAGCGCGAACCCCAGCGTCGAGGCGTACGTCCACCCCACCGCGCCCGCCACCGGCCCGCTCTCGCTGAGCAGCAGCGCAGCCATCACGGATGTGGCGAAGTGCAGCGAGGGCATCGCAGCCAAGGGGTTGCCTCCAAACACACTGTAGAGAGGCCCCCAGCCGTCACGCCAGAACGACTCCCCGTACTCGACCATCATGCGGCGCACCTCGATCATGCGGTGTGGCGCCGGATGCCCGCCGACCGCCGCACCGTCTTGCCAGGCTGGGCGGTCCACGGCGCTCCATGCGGTGCCCTCTCCGCCGGCGGCCGGCCCGCGACCGCTCTCGGGAGCAGCCGCTGCATACCACGGCGGGGCCGTCGGCAGCACCCAGTAGATCATCGCGCCGATGTCGAACACCGCGTAGGTCAGCGTTGCCGCGCGGTCGAAGCGCCTCGGGTGGCACAGCATGATGTACACCAGCGCGCTGTGGGGCACCAGGAACCACGACCAGTGCGCCCACACCAGCACCTTGTCGAGCGTCCGCCATTCGGGGCCGTGCGGGCCGACCCGCGCGAGTCGGCGCTGCAGACGCGTGGTGGGGAGCGCGCCGCCACCGAGCGCGCGGTCGATCGCGATCGGATAGTCGATGTGCACCCGCCGCGCCTGCTCGCTCGGGTTGTCGTTGGGCGACTTGTACTCAGCCACGTACGCCCACATCTGCAGGCAGCAGGTCGCCACATCTCGCGTGCGCGAGCGGGGCATCGCAACGCACAGGCCGATCGGCGCGCAGAACGCCACCGCCTGCGTCACCAGCGGCGGCGCCGTCACCCTCTTGCGCACCAGCGGCGCCATCACCCCCGCCGCGACCACTCCCCAGGCGGTTGCTCTGATCGCCCTCCTCCTCCGCACAGGGCGGGGAGTATACGGTCCCGCCCCCTGGTCATGCCCCCGCGATCCCGTCCTTCGGACCCTTCAGGCTCACTCGCCGGGAGCCGCCCCCGCCACTTCGCTTGCGGTCCCGCTCGCCGCCACCCCGGCGACGGCCGTCCCGGCCAGCTCGGCCTCTCCCCGCGCCGCCGCCACCAGCGCGCCGACGATCGGGCTCGTCTCGTCGGCCTCCGGGTGCCACTGCACGCCGAGCACGAAGTGCCGGGACACGTCGATGGGTGCGCGCCCGCCGCTCAGCTCGATCGCCTCGGGCAGGCCATCGAGTGTCGACGTGCCGCTCACGACCAGTCCCTCGCCCAGGCGGTCCACCCCCTGATGGTGGTGGGACTTGGTCGCGTGGCGGGTGTCGCCCACCACCCGCGCCACCAGCGACCCTTCCTGGAGCAGCACGTCATGGTCGGCGTCGTCGAAGCTGCCCGCCACGCGGCAGTGCTCGTGGTGGCCGAAGCGCTCGGGGAGATGCTGGAACAGCGTGCCTCCATACGCCACATTGATCAGCTGCATTCCGCGGCAGATCCCCAGCACCGGCAGCCCGCGCGCGATCGCCGCGCGCACCAGCGCGATCTCGAAGGCGTCGCGCTCGGGCACGGTGCTCAACGTCTCCTCGTGGCGCGGCTCGCCGTAGGAGGCGGGGTCGATGTCCGCGCCGCCCGCCAACACCACTCCGTCGAGCAGGTCCAGCACCTCGCCGGGGTCCTCCACGAGCACGGGATCGGGCGGGATCATCACCGCCAGCCCACCCGCGCTCTGCACCGCCTCGACGTAGTTGCGCGGCAGCAGCGCCGCCTCCTGATCCCACACGCTCCAGCGAGCGCGCTCCAGGGCGGTGCATATTCCGATCACGGGACGGGGCATCTGCACCATAGGATGCCATCCGCAAGCCCACACCACAAACAAGCCTGCAAGCCCAGCACGCACGCCACCGTCCAGAGGAGCCCGCGATGAGCGACACCCATGCCAGCACCGCTTTCGAGACAGTCAACCTGTCGATCGACCCCGACGGGGTCGCCACGATCGAGCTCAACCGCCCCCAGGCGCTGAACGCCTGGAACCAGCAGTTCGGCCGCGACCTGCTCGCCGCGCTGCGCCAGGCGGGCGAGGACGAGGCGGCGCGGGCCGTGGTGATCACCGGCGCCGGGCGCGCCTTCTCCTCCGGCGCCGACCTGAAGGACTTCGGCGTGGAGACGACCCCCGAGGGCCGGCCCGACATCTACAAAGTGCTGACCGAGCGCTACCACCCGATCATGCACGCGATCCGCGAGCTGCCAAAGCCCGTGGTGGCGAGCGTCAACGGCCCCGCCGCCGGCATCGGCTGCTCGCTGGCGCTCTGCTGCGACCTCGTGATCGCCGCGCAGAGCTCCTACTTTCTGCTCGCCTTCGTCAACATCGGCCTGGTGCCGGACGGGGGCTCCTCGCTGTTCGTGCCCACCCGCGTGGGCATGGCGCGCGCCGCCGAGATGGCGATGCTCGGCGAACGCATCCTCGCCGAGCAGGCACTCGCGTGGGGGCTGATCAACCGTGTCGTCCCCGACGAGCAGCTCGCCGGGGAGACGGCCGCGCTCGCGCGGCGCCTCGCGGGCGGGCCGACGAGCTCCTACGCCGGCTCCAAGCGCCTGCTCAACAGCTGGCTGTACACGCGCATGGACGAGCAGCTCGAGCTCGAGGCCCAGCTCCAGCAGGAGATGGCCGGCAGCGATGACTTCGTCGAGGGCGCGACGGCGTTCGTGGAGAAGCGGCCCGCTCGTTTCTCCGGCAAGTAGCCGGGCCAAAGCCGGTAGTGAGTCAGTTGGAGTAGGGAGTGGGCCGTATAGCCATTGCAATAGGGCGGGGTGTTGAACAAAAAATCCAAAAGCCGTGCGCAATTGCTATCGGGTTCTGGATTTTTTATAACAACCCCAAGCACCTACTTATACATACTATCGCTATACCCAAAGCCAAGTCTCAAGAGTTGCAGGACGGTACGCGCTCAAACTGAACCACTGCCCCAAATCCCTCGTGGCAAACGTCATCAAGCGCGTTCCGCCCGAGGCTGAATAGAATCCCGCCCGCCTTGCACCATCTTCTGCCGACAACGCTCGCCTCCCTCTTCGTCCCGAAGTCGGGCGGCTCGCCGAACGCCAACGAGATCGACGGCCTTTACAAGATCACGCTGTACATCGCGCTCGTGATCTTTGTGGCCGTCGAGGGGGCGCTTGGGTATGCGCTCTGGAAGTTCCGCAAGCGCAAGGGCGCCGTGGCGGCCCAAATCCACGGCAACACCCGCCTGGAGATCGGCTGGACCCTGGGGGCGGCGCTGATCCTGGTCGTGCTCTCGGTGCTCACGTTCGTCAAGCTCTCCTCGATCCAGGACCCCCCCAACTCGAGCCCCGGCGGCGACGTGCTCGCCGCGGAAAGCGGCGAGCTGTACGCCACCGCCGACAAGCACCTGCCGCCCAACGGCAAATCGCTGGAAATCCAGGTCATCGGCCGCCAGTTCATCTGGCAGTACGTCTACCCCGGGGCCAGCAACCCCGACGGGCTGGGAGCGCCCTACTCCTACACGGAAATGGTCGTCCCCACGAAAACCACGGTGACGCTCAACATCGTCTCCTCGGACGTGGTGCACTCGTGGTGGATCCCCGCGCTCGGGGGCAAGTATCAGGCCGTCCCCGGCTACCACAACTACGGCTGGTTCAAGATCGACAAGAAAGGCGTCTACCGCGGGCAGTGCGCCAACCTCTGCGGTCGCGGCCACGCCCGCATGATCGCGATCGTGCGCGCCGAGGAACCGGCCGAATTCGACATCTGGCTGGCCAACCAGAAGCGGATGCTCGAAGAAGCCGAGGGCGACGCGGCCAAAGAACGGGCGGTGCTCAACTCCCAGACCGGCGCGGCGGGCATCGAGAACCCCTGACCCGACCATCGATAACCGACAGCCCCACGCATCGCAGGCCCCAGCACCAGAGCACAGAACAAGAACCCACAGGACAGATCCGCGACCGCGCCCGCAAGAGAAAAAAGAGAAAGAAAGCAAACACCGACCATGGCCACCTACACCGCCCCCGCACCCCAGGTAGTCGCCCACCGCGTCGATCGCGAGGAGCGCGGCTTCATGAGCTGGCTCACGACCACCGACCACAAGCGGATCGGGATCATGTACATGGTCCTCACGTTCGTGTTCTTCATCCTCGGCGGCGTCGAGGCGCTGATGATCCGCCTGCAGCTGGGCGCTCCCGAGAACACGCTGGTCGCCCCGCAGACCTACAACCAGCTGTTCACGATGCACGGCACCACGATGATCTTCCTGTTCGTCGTGCCGATGATGGCGGGTCTGGCCAACTACTTCCTGCCGCTGATGATCGGCGCGCGCGACATGGCCTTCCCGCGCCTGAACGCGCTCTCCTTCTGGCTGCTGCTCGCCGGCGGCATCGTCTTCTACGCCTCGATCTTCTGGAACCCCCCGGAAGCGGGTTGGACCAGCTACCCGCCGCTCTCAAACGCCTTCTTCTCCCCCGGCGGGGGGCAGGACGCGTGGATCTACCTGATCCACCTCACCGGGCTCTCCTCGCTCGTGGGGGCGATCAACTTCTACGTGACGGTCGCCAACATGCGCGCGCCCGGAATGAGCTGGGGCCGGCTGCCGCTGTTCATCTGGACGATCCTCACCTACTCGGTGCTGCTGATCTTCGCGCTGCCGGTGATCGCGGCGGCGGTCACGATGCTGCTTACCGACCGGCACTTCGGCACCCACTTCTTCGACGCCTCCCAGGGCGGCTCGCCGCTGCTGTGGCAGGACCTCTTCTGGTTCTTCGGGCACCCCGAGGTGTACATCATGGTGCTGCCCGCGTTCGGGGTCGTCTCGGAGATCCTGCCCGTGTTCGCGCGCAAGCCGATCTTCGGCTACAAGGCGATCGCCGCCTCCACCGTCTCGATCGGCTTCCTCGGCTTCCTGGTGTGGGCCCACCACATGTTCGCGACGCCGCTGCCCGAGGCGATCATCGTCTTCGCGATGCTCAGCTCGATGCTGATCGCGATCCCCACGGGCGTGAAGATCTTCAACTGGATCGGCACGCTGTGGCGCGGGACGATCGAATACAAAACGCCGCTGATGTTCTGCGTGGGCTTCATCGCGTTGTTCATCATCGGCGGCATCTCGGGCGTCTTCCTGGCGATCTTCCCGGTCGACTGGCAGCTCAACGAAACCTACTTCGTGGTCGCCCACATCCACTTCGTGCTGGTCGGCGGCGCGGTGATGCCGATCTTCGCGGCGATCTACTTCTGGTTCCCCAAGATCACCGGGCGAATGCTCAACGAAGGCCTCGGCAAGCTCAGCTTCTGGCTGATGTTCTGGGGCATTCTGGTGACGTTCATGATCCAGCACGCGATCGGCCTCGAAGGGATGCCGCGACGGGTGTACGAGTACGAAAACGTCGGCCACCTCGCGCTCTACAACCTGATCTCGACGGTCGGCTCCTTCATCCTCGCCGCCGGCGTGCTGGTCACGGTGCTCAATGTCCTGCGCAGCCTCAAGCGGGGCGCGATCGCCGGGCCCGACCCGTGGAAAGCGAACACGCTCGAGTGGTTCACGACCTCGCCCCCGGCCGTCAACAACTTCGACACGATCCCGCGCGTGCGCTCCGCCGAACCGATGAAGGACATTCGCCTGGAGATCGAGCGCCGCACCTCCGCGGAGCCGGCCCCCGGCCATGCGACCGTGCCCGTCGGGGCCACGCAGGTGGGCGTGTAGCGTTGCGGGCCGATCGGCGAGAGCATCTGCTCGATCGATCAGCGCCTCGACCGCTCCAACGGCTTAGGCTTAGACTCCCTGCGATGGAGGGCTCATCGGCACCGCTTACGGCCACCCCGGCGCTTGAGGCATCGCTGCCCGGCGCCGTGCCGCTTCCGGGCCCACCCGGCCGGGAGAGCCCGGTCGCCGCGCGTGAGCGCCGGCCGACCTCGCACGCACGACGACTGGCGAGCGACTACCTGGAGCTGACCAAGCCGAAGGTCCAGTCGCTGCTGCTGTTGACGACGATCACCACGATGTACGTGGCAGGCGACCCCTCCCTGCTGCTGGTGGCGCTCACCTGCCTCGGCGGCTACATGTCGGCGGGGGGAGCGGGGGCCGTCAACCACTGGTTCGACCGCGACATCGACGCGCGTATGGCGCGCACCGCCACGCGTCCGATCCCCGCCGGGCGGATCGCCCCCAACGCCGCGCTGACGTTCGGCTGCTGCCTGGCCGCGGGGTCGTTCCTGGAGCTCTCGCTGACGGTCAACGTGCTCGCCGCCAGCCTCGCGCTCGCCGGCTTCCTCGGTTACGTGCTCGTGTACACCGTGTGGCTGAAGCGGCGCACCCCGCAGAACATCGTGATCGGGGGCGCCGCCGGGGCCGTGCCGCCGCTGGTCGGATGGGCCGCCGTGACGGGCTCGATCGGCGCCACCGCGGTGCTGCTGTTCTTCATCGTGTTCTTCTGGACCCCACCGCACTTCTGGGCGCTGTCGCTGCTGATGAAGGGGGAGTACGAGAAGGTCGGCGTGCCGATGCTGCCGGTCGTGCGCGGAGAGGCCGAGACGCGCCGGCAGATCCTGCTCTACGCGGTGCTGCTGTACGCGGTCACACAGCTGCCGTTTTGCGCCGGGGGCTTCGGGGGGATCTACCTGGCGGCCTCGCTGGTGCTCGGCCTCGGCTTCATCGGCGGCGCCGTGCGCCTCTATCGCCGGGCCGATCGGCGCAGCGCCCTGCAGCTCTACCTCTACTCGCTCGCCTATCTGGCGCTGCTGTTCAGCGCGATGGTGCTCGACGCCCACCTGCATCTATAAACTGCCATCTCATGGACCGCCGCCTCGCACGCAAGAACATCCGCATGGCGCTGATCGTCAGCGGGATCTGTCTGTTCATGTTCGGGATCACGTTCGTCGTCGCCGCTCTGTACGTCTCGTGAACCGCCGGGCGCACATGGTGGCACCGCTGGATCGGCGCACCCGGGAAGGCTCGCGGCGGAGCGTCGCATGAGCCCACTCGATCCTGAGATTCCGCCCGTCGGCGAGGAGGTCCACCTCCCCGGCCCGAGCCTCCTGCCGCTGCTGACCGCGGTCGGGATCACGCTCGCGCTGGTCGGCATCACGACGATGATCGAGCTGACGGTGATCGGCGTGATCCTCACGGTGTGGTGCGTAGCGCGCTGGATCAAAGACACGCGCCGCGAAATCGACGAGCTCCCCCTCGATCATCGCCACTGAGCCGGTCGGTTTGGAGTAGGGAGAGAGGGCTGTATAGCCATTGCAATAGGGCGAGAGGTGTTATAAAAAAATTCAAGCCGTGTGCAATTGCTATCGGGCTCTGAATTTTATAACAACCCCAGCACCTGCGATGCATACTATCGCTATACCCAAAGGCCAAGTCTCAAGAGAAGCAGGGCAGTACGCGCTCAAACTGACCCACTGCCACGTGCTTGTGCCACGTGCTTGGTCGTCAACGTCGGCGTCGCGCCCGGATCTCGACCAGCGGGCGCAGGGACAAAAACATCTCGGTGGAGTGCCGCGCATGGCCCCTCATCCATGCGCGGCCCCATCGGCGGAGCGCGCCGTCCCCCGGCGGGCGCTCCGCACCTCTCCTACCCCACCGCGGCGCTCGCCGGAACGGGACAGGCAGCCCCATCTGCGGTCCAGCAGCGCACGATGTCGCGAACGGAGAGGACGCCCACGGTCTCCCCTCCCTCGACGACGATCAGGTGCCGGAAGCCGCCTCGCGTCATCGCGGCGGCAGCCTCCTCGAGCGACCAGTCGGGCGCGGCATACACCGCCTCGCTGGTCAGATGCTCAGCGACAAGCTCTCGGTCGGGATCCTGCCCAGCCCCCACTGAGTGCAGGATGTCGCGCTCGGTGAGGATCCCCGGGCCGTTCCCCTCCGGGTCCATCACGATCGCCGCGCCCACGCTCCGTGCCGACATCAACCGAGCAGCTTCCCGCAGGGTGTGACGCGGGCCGGCCGTCACGATCATTGGACTCATCCCTTCGTGCACCTGCATCGGCTGCTCCTTTCCCTTATTGGGCAGAGAGATTGCAACGATTGCCTCAATGTAGTGGGCTTCGCCCGCGTTGTCAAGGGCCGAGTTGCGATCAGGTCCACGAACCCCTGGGCGCAGGCAGCCGAGACCGGGTTGTGTCCATCCGCCTGGCGGGGCAATCGAGACCGGGCAGTGCCCACCCACCTACCCGGCGAGGCCCACCCACCTACCCGGCGAGGGCAATCGAGACCGAGTTGCCATTCCTCCGCCGAAG
Organism: Solirubrobacteraceae bacterium; assembly: GCA_035948945.1. Taxonomy (GTDB): domain Bacteria; phylum Actinomycetota; class Thermoleophilia; order Solirubrobacterales; family Solirubrobacteraceae; genus Palsa-744. Next base: position 22,421 of record DASZIQ010000005.1, on the reverse strand, counting down.
GCAATAGGATCACGTACGGGATGGTTGGGTCTGCTGTAAATCATGGGATTGTCCTATCCGGGACCGTGCTTCCGGGAGCGCTGAGGGCGCGTGCCTGAGACGCCCGAGTCCCGGCGCTCGGTGATCCTGACGGCGATCGCCGGCGTGCTCGCCACGGCGATCGGGATCGTGTTGAGCTTCGTGATCCACTGGTTCCCGCCCGAGGCGTCCGCGCAGGCGAAGAACACCGACCGGCTCTACCACGTGCTGGTGATCGCCTCGATCCCGATTTTCGTGCTGGTCGCCACCGTGATCCTCTACTGCGTCTGGAAGTTCCGGATGCGGCCGGGGCAGGAGTTGATGGACGGGCCACCGATGCATGGAAACACGCGCCTGGAGGTCTTCTGGACGGCGCTCCCCGCCGCGTTGGTGCTGAGCCTCGTCTCCTACTCGTTCGTGGTGCTGCACGAAAACGAAAAGAAGCTGCCCGGCAGGGAAATCCAGGTGGGAGTGACTGGCCAGCAGTTCTTCTGGGATTACGAATACCCATCCTCGGTGACCGGCGGCGCCCCGCTGAAGAGCTACTCGCTGTACGTTCCCAAGGGAGAGTCGGTGTACTTCGACATCCACTCCAAGGACGTCATCCACGCCTTCTGGATCCCCGCCTTCCGCCTGCAGATCGACGCCGTGCCGGGCATCACCACCCACTACCGCGCGACGCCGATCCGGCTGGGCACCTACCCGGTCGTGTGCAACCTGTTGTGCGGCGTCGGACACTCGTTCATGCGCTCGGCGATTCACGTGGTCACGCCCGCCAAGTTTAAGGCGTGGATCAAAAGCCAGATGGGCAAACCCTCGACCGTGGCGACGGGCTAGGAGTAACGTATGCGAGCTACTCAAATGATTCTCACGAGGCTTCGCGCACCCGGCTTCTACCGCGCCTTCGCAGGGGTGGCGTTCGGCATCGCGTTCGCCGCCGCGCTGACGTGGGTGGTGCGGATGTCCACGGGGCACACGACCTACACGCACTACCTCAGCCCCGACGCGATCCTCACGGTGTCGTTGATCGGCTGTCCGATCTTTTTCCTGATCGGGTTGGGCGCCTTCGACTACTGGTTCTACTGGGTCTCCGGTCGCCCGACGCGCCCCGAGAGCCACGCCAACCACGGGGCCTACAGCTGGAAGGACTACTTCAAGGTCAACACCGACCACAAGGTGATCGGCGTCCAGTACGTGGTCACCTCCTTCTTCTTCCTGCTCGTCGGCGGGCTGATCGCGATGCTGATGCGCATCCAACTGGCGCAGCCGGGGTCGAAGTTCGTCGACGCCAACACCTACAACGGCCTCTTCTCGGTGCATGCCACGGTGTTGATCTTCTTCTTCGTGATCCCCGTGTTCGCGGGCCTGGCCAACTTCGTGCTGCCGCTGATGATCGGCGCGCCCGACATGGCGTTCCCGCGCCTGAACGCGCTCTCCTTCTGGATGCTGCCGTTGGGCGGCGCGATCATGCTGCTGAGCTTCCTCGCGCCCGGCGGCTCGTTCTCGGATGGCTGGACGGCCTATGCGCCGCTCTCGACCGTGTCGCCGATCGGCCAGAACTTCTTCTCGATCGGGGTGCAGTTCGCGGGCGCCTCCTCGGTCGCCACCGCGCTCAATTTCCTTGTGACGATCATCACCATGCGCGCGCCGGGGATGAGCTTCTTCCGCATGCCGCTGCTGGTGTGGGCCAACTTCTCGACCTCGCTGCTGGTCGTGATCGCCACCCCGTTCGTGGCCGCCTCGCAGTTCATGGTGCTGCTCGACCGGGCGCTCGGCTTCAACTTCTTCGACGCCGACAAGGGCGGGAACGTACTGATGTACCAGCACATCTTCTGGTTCTACTCGCACCCGGCGGTGTACATCATGATCTTGCCCGGCTTCGGGATCATCAGCGAGATCCTCGCCGTGAAGTCGCGCAAGCCGATCTTCGGCTACCGCATGATGGCCTTCTCGCTGCTGGCGATCGTGCTGCTCGGGTTCACCGTGTGGGCGCACCACATGTTCACCTCGGGGATGCCCGCGTGGCTGCGCATCCCGATGGCGATCACGACCGTGATCATCGCGGTGCCGACCGGCATCAAGGTGTTCTCGTGGCTGGCGACGCTGTACCGCGGGGTGCTGCACGTGGACACGCCGATGCTGTTCGCGCTCGGTTTCCTGATCACCTTCTCGGCGGGTGGGATCAGCGGGATCATGCTCGCGATGCTGCCGCTCGACATCCACGTGAGCGCCTCCTACTTCATCGTCGCCCACCTCCACTACGTGTTGTTCGGCGGCTCGCTGTTCACGATCTTCGCCGGCGTGTACTACTGGTTCCCGAAGATGACCGGGCGCATGTACGACGAGCGCCTGGGCAAGTGGCACTTCTGGAGCACGTTCATCTTCTTCAACCTGACGTTCGGGCCGATGCACATCCTCGGCCTGGAGGGGATGCCCCGCCGCGTGGCCACCTACGCCGCCCAGTTCGCCGACATGAACCTGTTCATCTCGATCTGCAGCTGGATCCTCGGGGCGGCGACGCTGATCTTCCTCTACAACATGGTCAACTCCTGGCGCGGCGGCCCGCGCGCCGAAGCCAACCCGTGGCGCGCGCTGACGCTCGAGTGGCAGGTCTCCTCGCCGCCCCCCGTGTTCAACTTCGACCGTGTGCCCACCGTGGTGGGCGGGCCGTACGAGTACGGCGTCCCCGGCGCGGTGCACGGCATCTTCACGCCGGCGCCGCTGCCCTCGGAAGTGAGAACGCAGACGGCCGGCAACGTGCCGGTGCCGAGCGGGGGCGAGTGAGCGCCTTGGAAGCAGTGAGGCTCAAACAGCACACCAGAGGAGGTGGGTCGCGATGAAGGAGATACTCGTGGTCGCAAACCGCACGCTCGGCGGCAAGAAGCTGCTCGACAGAGTGCGCGAGCTGGCGGCGCCCGGAGACGTGCGCTTTCGCATCGTGGTTCCGACGAGCAAGCCCTCCTCGGGCCTCGTGATCTACGACGAGGCCGTGCGCGACGCCGGCCAGGTGCGCATCGACCTCGCAGTGTCGCTGCTCGCCGACGACGGCATCGAGGCGACCGGCGCCGTGGGCGACGCCGACCCGTTCCTCGCGACGATGGACGCAATCGGCGAGCACCGTCCGAGCGAGGTGATCATCTCCACGCACCCCACCACGCACTCCGGCTGGTTGCGGCGCGACCTGATCGAGCGCGTCCAAGCCGCCTCGGGGCTGCCCGTAGAGCACATCGTCACCGACCTCGAGGCCGAGGGGCTGCCGTTCCGCGTGACGCTGGTGATCGCCAACAAAACCTCCAGCGGCGAGGAGCTCATCGAGCGCCTGCAGGAGAAGGCGGCCCACGGAGAGCGCCACCTCTTCATCGCGGTCGTCCCCCAGCAGGGCGGCCACGGGGCCGCCCCGCGCGAGGCGCGCGCGCGCCTGCAGGCGATGCTCGCAAAGCTGCGCGCCGCGGGCCTGCTCTGCTCGGGCATGATCGGCGACCCCGACCCCTACACGGCGGCGATGAACGCGCTGGAGCTGTTCAGGGTCGACGACGTGGTCATCTCCACGCTGCCCGACGAGCGCTCGGGCTGGATGCGCTCCAACCTGATCGAGCGCGTGCGCGGCGCCGCCACGGTGCCGGTGGAGCACGTCGTGGTCGATCTCGAGGCGACGACGCGGGCCGCGGCGGCGGCCGGCGCGGGGAGCTAGAGGGGAGCGCAGCCGGACATGGAGGCCGCCAGCATCGCCCACCCCCCCGGGGGGGGCCCCGCCGAGCACGAGCACCACGGCCCGCCGCCGGCGCACAGCAGCTCGCGGGTCGATCCGCAGCTGCTGGGGATGCTGCTTTTCATCATCTCGGAGATCATGATCTTCGGGGCCTTTTTCACGGCCTACTTCTTCATCCGCGTCGCCCAGGGCGACCAGTGGCCAGCGCCCGGCACCCAGCTGCCGGTGTACCCCACGCTCGTCAACACCTGCATCCTGATCTCCTCGTCCTTCACGATGCACTGGGCGCAGACCTCGATCAAGAAAGGCAACCGCTTCGGGCTGAAGGCGGGCATCCTCACCACGTTCCTGCTCGGCGTGACGTTTCTGTTCCTGCAGGTCAACGAGTACGCCAACATCGGCTTCGCCCCCCAGGACGCCGCCCAGCAGACGATCTTCTACTCGCTCACCGGCCTGCACGGGGCGCACGTGACGATCGGGTTGATCCTGCTGGCGATCGTCACGATCAGGTCGTGGCGCGGGCACTACACGCCCGAGGAGCACCGCGGCGTCGAGGTGCCCGGCATCTACTGGCACTTCGTGGACATCATGTGGATCGTGGTTTACACGACCGTCTACATAATCTGAGCCCGTGCTCAACCCACTGCGCTCCGAGGGCGAGATGTTTCGCCTGCTGCTCTACGTGATCGTCGTGTTCGCGGTGATCATCGCCGTGATCCTGATCGCGCGCGCTGTTCTCTGAAGCTGCGCTTCGCGCTTCCTGCGTGATTTCGTCTATTTGCAAAACACCAGATGATTGGCTATAGTGCGCCCACCAGTAATTAGTCTGGTAGATGGAACCATTCTATAAAGGAGCGTTACAATGCGCAATCTGAAGATCGTCGGGTCCTGCCTTGCGGCCATGTTCGCGGTGGGCATGATCGCTGTGGCGAGCGCCTCGGCGGAAGAAACAAAGAGCGCCTACTTCGTGCAATGCAGAAAAGTCACATCCGGCGGGCAGTGGAAAAACGAACAGTGCAGCGAAGGGCAGAGCGGCGGGGGCTATGAAACCAAAGCCCCGCCCACGACCGGCGAAGAAACGATCGGTCTGGCGAGCGGGCCGGAGCTGCTCGTGACCACGAGCGAACAGGAAATCGAATGCCAGTCGCTGACCGCCTCGGGGCAGCTCAGTGGGTCAAAAGGCATCGCCAAGATGTCCGCCACGTTCAAGGGCTGCAGCGACATCACGCTGGGCGTCGAATGTCAAAACGGCGCTGCCGAAGAAATCAAGTCGAAGGAACTGAAGGGCACGCTCGGGCGTCTGGAAGCCACCAGCCACAAGGCCGGACTGGCGCTGGAACCGGTGACCGTCGAAGGCCCGATCGCGGAATTCACTTGCCACCTGCTCACGGGGACGAAAGTGAAGGTCAAGGGCGCCATGCTCGGTGAAATTGAAAAAGTGAACACGATGGCCACCAAAAACAACCTCATCTTCGAACAGGCCGGCGGCGTGGCGAAATGGACCAAATTGCTAAGCGGCGTCCGCTACGCGCTGCAGACGAGCATCAGCAACTCCTCCTACGTGGAATCGGCGCTCGAAGGCGTCGATGAAGTGCACAACAACCACTACCTCGAGATCCTCTCCCCTTAGCTATCTCGGGCCGGATCGGCGCGGCGCCCGCGGCCTGCCGTGGGTGCCTCGTTGCCGCCTGGCAGCGCAGGACGACGCAGGCCGCCACCACCCCGGGGCTCCAGGCGCTTCGCGCGCCAGGCGGCTCCCCGCTCCCCCGGAGCCCTACCGCCCGACCGTGAGCGTCAAGCCCCTGCTGCTCGGCCTGCCACCGCGCGGGGTGAACGTCACGCTCACCTCGAGCCGCAGCCGCTGCGCCCGGCGCAGCGCGCGCAGAGCCGCCCGGCTCGGCTCGATCACGAGCGTCGTGGTGTCGGCGGCCCGCACGGCGGTTAACGCCCGCCCGTAGGCGATCGCGCGGCGGCTGCGACCCCGCGCGACGCCCCGCCCCGCGCCGCCGGCCCGTGTACGCGTCGGGGGCACGACGGCGCTGCCGTCGAACGAGCCGGCGGCGGGGGCCTCCAGGCGCAGTTCGATCCTACCCCTGCTCGTCACCCGCGCACGGATGATCTTGAAGACGCCGGAGGTGACTCCCCCGCCGGTCCCTTCGCCGCCGCCGGTACCGGGCTGCGAGCCTTGCGGGCCGCCGCTCCCGGGATTCGTTTCGCCGGGGCCGGGTTCGCCAGGGCCGCCTTTGGGCGCTTCCGGCGCCGTCCCCATCACCGCGTAGCCGGCCCGGTCGACCGCGACGCACAGCGACACCGACGGACAGGAGACGCTCGAGAACGCGTCCACGGGCGTTTCGGGGTGAGGATGGTCGACATCGGTGACGCTCCAGGCGCCGGCGCCGCCGGTGGGTTCGGTCGACACGAGCACGTCGCCGGCGTCGTCGACGGCGACGCACAGCGACACCGACGGGCAGGAGATGCCCGTGATCGCGTGGCCCGGGTCGACGCTCGCGACCTGCCAGGCGCCGGCGCCGCCCTGCGGTTCGCTGGAGGCGACGACGTTGCCGTCTTCGTCGACGGCGACGCACAGCGACACCGACGGGCAGGAGATTTCTTCGAAGGGCGTGCCGTGGTCGATCTCGGTCGCGACCCAGCCATTCGCAGGGTTCGCGGGATCGGTCGTGATCGCCACGTAGCCGTAGCTGTCGACCGCCGCGCAGAACGACGTCGTCGGACAGGAGACGCCGAAGACCGGATCGATTTCGCCGGCTTTGATTTCGCTCGGCGGAAATATGAAGCCCGCGGTGTCAGCCGGCTTCCACGTCGATTCTTCGGGTCCGAGCCCCGGCCCGAGCGGCGTGGCCGGATCGGTCGAGACGCGCACCTGGCCTTCGGCCTCGACGGCGACGCACAGCGACACCGAGGGGCAGGAGGCGCGCAGGTGCGGCGCCCAGTGCGCCGGTCTTGGCCAGATCGGCAGCGCGTCTTCTTCGGTCGCGTACCAGCTGCCCTCGGCGGTCGGTTCGACCGACGCGATCATCGCGAATGCGGAGCCCGCCACACAGAGCGAGACGCTCGCGCAGGCGACACCCCAGGGGCTGGCCAACAGCCTGCCGGTCACGCCCCACGCGCCGGCGGCGGGGTCGGTCGAGGTGAGCACCTGCCTGGCGTTGTCGACCGCGACGCACAGCGACGCTGCGGGGCAGGCGACGTCGTCGAGCGCGAGCGGGATCGGGTCGTTGGGATCCACCCAGGCCATGCTCCAGACGCCGCCGGTCGGGGCGCTCGAGGCGATCAGATCGCTGCCGTCGGCAGCGACGCACGGGCCCGCTGCCGCGCAGGAGAGCCCGATCCCCACAAGGCTGCTCTCGTGTTCGACGCGTATCTTGGTCCAGGCGCCGGCGCCGCCGGTCGGATCGGTGCTGGTGAGCGCGTCGCCGAACTTGTCGAACGCCACGCACAGCGATTCCGAGCCGCAGGAGACGTTGTTCATGATCGCGTGTTCCACGACCTCGGCCCTGCTCCAGCTCGTCGCGACGGCCGGTTCGGTCGAGGTGAGCACGCCGCCGCCCTGGTCGACGGCCACGCACAGCGACTGTGACGGGCAGGAGATCCCCGTCAGGCTGCTGCCTTCGTCGATCGCCTCGCGCGACCAGGCGCCGGCGCCGCCGGTCGGGTTGGCGGAGACGAAGGCGCCGTGCCCCTCGCCGACGACCATGCACAGCGACGACGAGGCGCACGACACGGCGAACAGGGGGCGTTCTTCGCCTTCGATGCGCTGTGCCGCGCTCCACGCCCCCGCGCCACCGCCGGGATCGGTCGAGGTGAGCACGTTCCCGGCCCGGTCGACGGCGACGCACAGCGACGTCGACGGGCAGGAGACGGCCGTCAGCGCGCGGCCTTCGTCGACCTCGCTCTGCGACCACGCGCCCGCGCCGCCGGTGGGATCGCTCGAGACGAGCACGCGGCCGTTGGCGCCCACCGCGACGCACAGCGACGTCGATGGGCAGGAGATGCCCAGCATGCACAGCGGGACTTCGTCGCAGCCCTCGCGCCGGCTGTATTCGCCGCCGACCTGCGCGAACTGCCAGGCGCTCGCCCCGCCGGCCGGGTCGGTCGAGCTGACGACGCCCCCGTACCGATCGACTGCCACGCACAGCGACGCCGACGGGCAGGAGACAGCGGCGAGTTCGGGCGCGGGCAGGGGCGGGTCGATCAGCGTCGGCGCGGACCAGCTCAGCGGCGCGGCGGCAGACGCGGACCCGGCGCCAGCGCTGAGGACGAGGCCGATAACGAGCGCGAGCGCGAGGAGCCCCGCAAGGCCGGCTGCCCTCCGCGTCCTGTGTGACGCGCGGCGTCGAGCGGGCTCGCGTCCGTCGCGGCCGGCCGCATGTCCGGCGATGGCGGGAGGCTCCATAGTCAGAAATGTACCATTCATTTGCCCGACTGTTCGATCAGATCTGAAGAGAGAAACATTCTGACCGAACTGCGGCCCTCTCTTACGGCGGGGCCAGTCGCCCGATCTGCCCGCTGCCGGTGTCGGTGAGCCAGAGGTCGCCGTCGGGGCCGGTGACGAGCCCGCCGGGGTCGCTGCCCGCCGGCAACTCGAATTCGCTGACCATCCCCGAGGTCGTGATCCGCCCGGCCTTGCTCGTGCCGAAGTCGGTGAACCAGAGATCGCCTTCCGGCCCGTCGGCGACTTCGATCGGGTCGGCGCCCGCCGGCAGCGCGTATTCGCTGATCGACCCCGACGTCGTGATCGTCCCGATCTTGCTCGTGCCCGACTCCGCGAACCAGAGCGCGCCTTCCCGTTCCGGGCCCGGCGCGATCAGACCCGGCCGGCTCCCCGATGGCAGGGTGTATTCGGTGATCGTGCCCGACGTCGTGATCTTCCCGACCCTGCTCGTGCCGAACTCCGTGAACCAGAGGTTGCCGTCCGTGCCCGCCGCGATCCCCACCGGGTCGCTGCGCGCGGGCAGTTTGTATTCGGTGACCGTGCCCGAAGTCGTGATCTTCCCGACCCTGTTCGTCCCCAGCTCCGCAAACCAGAGGTTCCCGTCCGGGCCCGCCGCGATCCCGTACGGCAGGCTCCCCGACGGCAGCGCGTATTCCGTCACCGTGCCCGCGGTCGTGATCTTCCCGATCTTGCTCAGACATTTGTCTGTGAACCATAGCGCACTTTCATCCGACGGGCCGGCCGCGATGTAGCTCGGGCACGCCGAGGAGCTACCCAGTGTGTATTCCGTCATGGCGCCCGACGGCGTGACCTTCGCGATCTTGCCCGCCCCTTCCAGCGCAACCCACAGATTTCCATCCGGGCCCGCAGCCGCCCCGAGCGGTTCGCTCCCCGACGGCAGCCCGTATTCGCTCACTTCTGTGAGCTTCAGCTTCGAGACCTTGGCGGCGCCGGTGTCCGTGACCCAGAGGTCGCCGTCGGGGCCGGTGACGAGCCCACCCGGGTCGCTGCCCGCCGGCAGCGCGAATTCGACGACGCCTCCGGAGCGCAGGATCCGCCCCACCTTGCTCGTGCCGTAGTCGGTGAACCAGAGGTCGCCTTCGGGGCCGTCTGCGACTTCGATCGGGTCGCTGCCCGCCGGCAGCGCGTATTCGCTGATCGTCCCCGACGTCGCGATCTTCCCGATCCTGCTCGTGCCCGACTCCGGGAACCAGAGCGCGCCTTCCTTTTCCGGCCCCGCGGCGATCAGGCCGGGCTGGCTGCCGGACGGCAGGTTGTATTCGGTGATCGAGCCCGACGTCGCGATCTTCCCGACCCTGTTGGAGCCGAACTCGGTGAACCACAGCTTCCCGTCGGGACCGGCGGCGATCCCGACCGGGTCGCTGCGCGAGGGCAGTTTGTATTCGGTGACCGTGCCCGCGGTCGTGATCTTCCCGATCCTGTTCGTCCCGAGCTCCGCAAACCAGAGGTTCCCGTCCGGGCCCGCCGCGATCCCGTACGGCAGACTCCCCGACGGCAGCGCGTATTCCGTCACCGTGCCCGCGGTCGTGATCTTCCCGATCTTGCTCAGACATTTGTCTGTGAACCACAGCGCGCCTTCGCCCGCCGGGCCGGCCGTGAGGTAGCTCGGGCAGGCCGAGGAGCTCCCCAGTTTGTATTCCGTCACCGCGCCCGACGGCGTGACCTTCGCGATCTTGCCCGCCCCTTCCAGCGCAAACCAGAGATTCCCATCGGGACCAGCGGCAGCCCCGAGTGGTTCGCTCCCCGACGGCAGCGCGTATTCGCTCGCCGCGGGCGGCACAGTGAGCAGGCCGTCGGGCGTCCCGTTCCCGCTCGGCCCGTCGTAGCCCACGCCGGCGTTGCAGTTCGACGCCTGCCCGCAGCCGACTTCCCGGTCGTTGTTGGTGCCGACCTTGACGTCGAACATCGCGCCCGAGCCGAGATAGAGCGCTTCGGCGCCGGGCAGCGAGCGGGCGCGGCTGCCGCTCAGCGCCTCGAGCCCGGCGATCAGCGGCGCGGCGACGCTCGTGCCGCCTACGTCATGCCATTTTTCCCTGATGCCGTACGTGTCGTAGATCGACATGGGGGTGGCGGGATCGGCCACGGCGGCGACGTCGTTGTCCATGCGGAGTTCGCAGCCGGCGTAGAACGCCTGCCAGAGGTGCCTTTCCTGTTCGAGACTGCAGCCGCCGCCGCTCGACGTCCAGACCGTCTCGGCCCATTCGCGCACCCCTTCCGCGGGCAGCAGCGTCGTGCCTCCGACGGAGATCGCGTCGGGGGACGCCGCGGGAAAGCTGGGAGACATGACCTTTTCGCCCGTATAGAATTCCAGTTCCCAGTTGTCGTAGCCGTAGTCGCCGGCGGCCACCGTGATCGGGACGCCGGGATGTTCGTAGTCGGAGTCGTACTCCCTATAGCCTTCGTGTTTGGGATCCCATTCTTCGGGGCTGCCGTAGCTGTTGCTGATCTCGGTCGCGCCCAGCGTGGCCGCCTCGTTGTCGGACGCGCCCAATTCCCGCATTTTTTCGCTGCTGGCCTCGACCAGCAGGATGTGGCAGCCGGGGCATACGGCCGACACCATGTCGAGATCGAGCGAGATCTCCAGCGACCATCCGGGGCTTTCTTCGGGATACGCGCGTTCTTCGCCTTTCTGGTTCACCTTCCTGAAGCACCCGTCGGCCTTCGTGCATTCGGGGAGTTTGTAATGCGCCCGGTATTCCGCCAGGTCCGATTCCGCGTTCGGGTCGTTGTAGGCGTCGACGATCGCGACCGTCTGCCCGTAACCGCCCTTGGCGGGCAGCTTGTACGCCGAGCGCAGGTCACTCGGGGAGAACCCGCCGAGCTCGCCGCTGCCGCTGGTGTACGTTTTGACCCCTTCTTCGGTCTTGTCGAGCAGCACGTAGCACATCGCGTCTTCGGTGGACGCCGTCGGCGAGCAGACATGTTCGTAGGAGGCGGAGGCCGCGGTGCTCCACAGGCAGGCGCCGAGCAGGGCGATGGCCGTCGCGGCGGCGAAGAGCCACGAGCGGCGGCCCAGCCCGCCCTGCCGTACTGCCGCGGAGCACACGCGCGTCATACCAGACTCCTTTGCGTTGAACGGTTGCGCGAACCACCGGCCCGGCTCGAGCTGAGCGGCCTCGCCCTGAGCGGCCTCGCCGCGAGTCCCGGCTCGGGGGAGGTGCCTCCAAGTCAGTCTGTGCAAGAAATATCAGTAGTCGGGGGCCCGCCGCAAGACCAATGTGGGGGGTTTTAAGGGCAAACTCGCCCGACATGTGGAATCGTACGCCCGTCGGAGGAACTATTACGGACGGACGGCCGCCTGCCGTCAAGCCGGCCCGGGGGCCCGGGGGCCCCCGGCGCCGTCGCGGGCTGCGCCCAGCTCCTCCAGACGCATCGCGACTTCCAGCTCGGCCATGCGCTCGTGCAGTGGGCAGCCGAGGCGCTCGATCGTGCGCAGGCGCTTGCCGACCGTGCCGCGGTCCACCTTCAGCGCGGCGGCGGCCGTCTTGGCGTTGCGCCCGGCGGCGAAGTACTCGCGCAGCGTCTCGCGCAGCAACGGGCCGTCGCGCGCGCCGTCGAGCGGCGAGAGGTAGAGCTCGACCAGTGACCGGGCCAGCTCGTCGTCACGCAGCCAGGGCGCGATCAGCGCCACGTCGGCGAACCGCGTGAGCCGCTGTGGTTGATGCAGCGCGACCAGCAGCGCCGCCTGGGCCTGGCGGTGGGTGAGACGGAAGCCCTCGATCCCCCAGCCGGGCTCCCCGGCGGCCAGCGACACCCGCGCGGAGCCGTTGACCGGCAGCGCCCGTTCGAGGTCGGCGAACGCGAGCGCCCGCCGCCCGCCGAGCCACGCCCACACCGTGTTCTCGCCCCTCGCCACGCACAGCAGCGGCCGGCCGAGCCGGCCCGCGAGACCGCGCAGGGCGGGCGCCGGCTCGGCGCCGGTGGCGATCAGGCCGGTGTGCCAGCCCTCGAGCTCGTAATCGAGCTCCGCGCTCTCCAGGAGCTCCCCGGCGAGCAGCCTGCACACGCGCTCGGCGCGCCGCTGCTCGGCGGAGCCGCGCGCACGCCGTGACTCGCGCGCGTGCTCCTCGACGACCGCGGCGATCAGGCGGTCGAGCAGCGCCGCCTGCGTCCGGCGCATACGACGCAGCGCGGCCGCGTCCCCCAGGAAACCGCCGCGCTCGGCCTCCTGGATGACGAAGTCGTCCAGCAGCGCGTGGCCGGCGAGGCAGCCGCGCAGCACCGCTTCCTGGCCGACTCCGGCGCGCGCGGCCCGGTGCGCCTGGGCGACCGCGGCGGACGGGGTCGGCCCCGACCACTCCGCCCCCTGCTCGATGCCCACCAGGGCATACTCGACGAGCGCCGTGACCGCCGCACGCAGCCCCACCAGGTACTCGGGGTCCCGGCCTCCCACCGCCCCGCCTCCCGCCGGATCGGGCACGGCGCGGACGCCGGCGAGGATCGCCTGCTCGATCTCCGGTCCCCGCGCGCGCAGCCGCTCGGCCACGACCGCGCAGGCATCCTCCGTCGAATCGCGGCGAGTTCTCATGACGCGAGCCGTCTCCTTCCAGGACGGGAACCGGTATCTGCTTGGGGTTTGACCTATGCAAAGTGCTGCCTCACACCAGCGCAGGGGCTTTTTATCACCTTTTGGAATTCGGCGTGGGCCGGCACATGCGGCGCGTCTGCGGCAGGCGCATGCGCGCGGGCGGCCAACCGATAGACGATCAGATGCGAACGTCCTCGGACAGCATGCGCCGCCGGCTACTTTACGGTGAGGGTCCCGTACATCCCCGCCGCGCGGTGGCCGGGAGCCTGGCAGAAGTAGGTGTAGGTGCCCGGTTTCACCGTGACCGCGAACGAGGCGGTGCCCTTCGGCTCCAGCGGAGTCGCCCCCAGGACGGGGCCGGTGGCGCCGGACTGGATCGCGAGATTGTGGGTGACCCCGGAGACGTTTTTCATCGAGATCGTCAGCGGACCGGCCGTGGCGGTGGCTTTGTTGGTCGTGTAAGCGAGCTGCCCGGCGGGGTTGGCTTCCAGTTCCAGCTTGCCGTTCTTCTCGACCGCCGGCTTGCCGGAGCTCGGGGAGGGCACCGCGCTGGCGAGCAGGCCGGTGTCGCTGCCGGGGCGGGCCGCCGCGTAGGCCACGTAGGCGGCGATGTCTTTCAGGGTCGTCCCGTCGGCGAGCCCTTTGGGCATCACGTTTTCGGGGTTGGGGAATTCGACCTGGTACTGCACGATGGAGCGAATCGTGTTGCGCCCCAGCCCTTCTTCGACGCCGTGGCGGAACGCTTCGTCGAGGCTGGGGCCCACGGTGCCCTTCGTGTTGGCGCGCGCGAGCGTGTGACAGGCCCCGCACTTGGCGACGAACGCCTGCTTGCCGGCGACGAGGTTGGCTTCTTCGCCGTGCTTGATCGAGCCGCAGCCCGCCACCGCGAGCAGCGCGAGGCCACCGGCTATCAGCAACGTCCCAAACTTACCCAGCTCCCTCACAGCGACCGGAACTCTATCCGAACGGGCGGGCGGTGTCTCGTGGCCTGCTCGGCGAGCGCCTCCAGGGCCAGCAACCGACCCTCACGGCGAAGGCAGCGCATCCAGTTCGCCGCTCGCGGCCGCGAGCGCGCCGCGCGCGACACCCTCCCACGACCAGTGCTCGCGCACCGTCTCCACCAGGCCCGCACGGGTCTGCGCGCGCAGCGCCGGATCGGCCCGCAACCAGCCGACCAAACACCGCGCGATGGCGGGCACGGCGCGGTCGTCGACGGGAAATGACAGCCAGCCCGCGGCCTGCGCCGGCACGGCGTGGGCCAGCACCCTGCTCACCTCCGCGAGGCCCGAGTGCGCAGCGCTCACCGGCAGCGCGCCGCACGCCGCCCCCTCGGCAGCCACCATGCCGAACGCCTCGGGGAAGGTGCTGGGCACCACCAGCGCCTCGCAGGTGGGCAGCAGCTCGGCGAGTTCCTCGTGCTCCAAGCGCCCCTCGAAGCGAGCCCGCTCGGGCAGCGTGCGCGCCGCCGCCAGGTAGCGCTCGCGCCGCTGGTCGCGCAGGTCTCCCAGGAATGCCGCCAGGTGGCGCAGGGGCATGGGTTGGGCATGATCGCCTGCCTGGGCATCCGGGGACCCCCGCGCACGGCCTGCCTGCGATTCAGCGGAGCCCCGAGCACGACCGGCCCGCGATTCAGCGGAGCCCCGCGCACGACCTGCCTGCGATTCAGCGGAGCCCCGCGCACGACCTGCCTGCGATTCAGCGGAGCCCCGAGCACGACCGGCCCGCGCCATCTCGATCGCCTGCCCGAGCTCGCCGGCCGCCAGCGTGTCCAGCAGGCGCTCCAGCCACTCGCCGTCACCGCCGAAGCCGACGATCTCCAGGCGCGCCTGCGGCACCTGCTCCAGCACCAGCGGCCAGGCGGCGATCAGCAGGTCCACGCCCTTGTTGACGATCAGCTTGCCCACGAACGCCACGACGGGCTCCGGCGGCCTTCCCGCGGCCCGCGGGAGCGGTTTGAAGAGCTCCACGTCCACCCCGGGAGGGCCGAGACGAGTGCGTGCCTCGATCGCGGGGTCTTCGAGCGCAGCCCACAGGCTGCCCGCGGTGTGCAGCGAGCCGACGAGGATCGCCTCAGCCGGCCCGAGCCCCTCGCGGGCGTAGGGCAGGAAGCGCTCGGGGTCGGGCTTGACCGTGTACTCCAGGGCGCTGCCGTGCACCTTGACGGCGTATGGCACGCGGCGGGCGAGCGCTCGGGCGAGGATCGCGGGGCCCATCACAAGGTGGTTGGCGAGCGCGACGTCGGGCTGCACGCGCTCGACCAGCTCGCGCACGGCGGCGACGTTGGCGTCGAGGTAGCGCTCGATCTCCGCCTCGCTGCAGCGCGCGAAGGCGCGCGCTTCGATCCCCTCGTAAGGATCCTCGACGTACACCGGGAGCAGCCCACCGATCTCGGGCCGGTAGGCGGTGCAGCGCACGGGCTCGCGCAGCGTGCGCACGCGCAGCTCTCCCAGCTCCCAATCCCCGGCGGCGTCGACGAAGGGCTGGCGCTCGGGGTGACGGTCCTGGCAGAGCAGGTGCACCTCGTGGCCAAGGCCCACCAGCGCCCGCGCGAGGCGCGCGTTGTAGATGTTGGAGCCCGTGCCCGAGAGCAGGTAGCCGTGGAAGATCAGGATGCGGATGACGCCAGCCTACCTGCGCTCCAACCGCGGGCTTCGCTAGAGTCTCGGCGATGAGCGTGCGGCAGCGGTACCGTCTGCGCAATCCGGCGAGCGGGCGGGAAATCATCCTGGAGGCACAGCCCGAGGAGATCTACCTCGACCGGGAAACCGGCGAGCCGATGGAGGTCGTGGGCAAGGTGCTGCCGCTTGCGCCGTCCACCTCCAAGCTGCCCTGGTCGGTGGAGAGCCTGCGCTTCTGCCCCTGGTGTGAGCAGCTCGCGCAGAGGGACCTCAACGACTGTCCCACCTGCGGCCGCCGGATGGGCCCGCTCAGCTCGTGACCGCACGCCGCTCGAAACGGGGATTCCCCCCGAAGGGGGGTGTCTCCCGGCTTCGGTCGCTCGCCCCAATCCTCGCGGGCGCCGCGGCACTCCTGGTGGGCTTCACGCTGGCGGCGTGCGGAGGCAGCAGCAACTCCGCCGACGTGCCGCCGCACAGCACCCCCGAAATCACTCCGCCCACCAACACCCAGGCCGAAAGCGAAGCGACGCCCACCACTTCGACCTCGACAGTCGCCACCACCTCCAAGAGTGGCTCGAGCTCCCCGAGCAGCTCGGCGGGCACCTCGAGCGAAGAACCTGCGAGCTCCAGCGGATCGGGGGGCGCGAACAGCGAAAGCACGACCAGCTCCGGCAGCGCCTCGGCGGAAAAAACAAGCACCCCGGAAGCGAGCTCGGGCGCAAGCGGCGGCACCGGGGAAAGCGGCGCCAAAGGCGGCTCCGAAGCGGCGGGCGGCGGCGGCGCTTCGAGCAGCCCCACCGGCGGCGCCCAGGCTCCGTAGCCAGAGCATTCTCGGCTCGCCCTGACGCCACTCAGAAGCGCTCGACGCCTTTGCACCGGCTTGAGATGGCGCCCGGTCTCGGGGGCAGGGATCGACGCTTACGGCGTGGAGATCAGCGTGGCGCTGTACGCGAGACGCGCTTCGCGGTAGAGGCAGTAGTACTGGACGCTGGTTCCCAGCTGCTGCATCGACTGAACGCTGGTGTTGGTGCACTGGGTGCGCAGGCGGCTGGCGCGCCATGAGGTTTCGTTGGTGAAGCCGAGCGCGAGCGCGGGCGCCCAGGTGGGGACCGCGAGCGCGATCACGTCGCCCTTTTTGACCTGCAGGGTGGTCGCGAGCGGGAACTGGGCAGTCTTGCCGAAGTAGGGCTGCAGCTGCACGAGCGGGCTCTGCGCTACCAGCTTGTAGGTGAGGTTGGGCTTGGGCTGGGGCGCCAACACGGCGATCGCGGCCGAGGCGGTGCCGCCCTCGTTGGTGTTGAAGTACTTGATCTGGGTGGCGTTGGGCTTACCGAGCGAGATCGTCCACGCCACGACGGTGCCGTTGCGGGGAGCCGCGACGAGGTTGCGCGTCTTGCCCACCTTCACCTGGTAGCCGGTGGTGCGCGTGATGGCCAGGCACGACGTCGGGCAGCTCGGCGTGGTGGGGGGCGTGGTGGCGGGGATCACCCCCACTTCCGACAGCGTCGCCGCCGCGCCGATGGGCTGCGCCAAGGTCAATGCCGCCCCCGTCAGGAGCGCGATGAGCGCCATGCGGAACATCTTGGGCCTTGAGCGGATCATATTGGGCATAGAACACACCGAGAACGGGTATGTAGCGGTTCGCTATCCGCGGCCGAGTTCCTGCGCGGCGCTCCCAATCTCGTCTGCGTCGCCCGCTGCGGGCAGCCACGGTAGCCGCAGCGGATCCCCGGCGTAGCGCGGGATCACGTGCAGGTGGAAGTGGAACACGGTCTGCCAGGCGGCGGCGCCGCAGGAGTTGAGCACATTGACCCCGGCGGCCCCCAACCGCTCGCTCATCCGCCCCGCCAGGCGCTGTGCCGCGGCCGCCGCGGCGCACAGGTCCTCGGGGTCGATACTCAGCAGATCCTGCGCGTGACGACGCGGCACCACCAGCGCGTGGCCGCGGGTCGCGGGGTTGATGTCCATGAAGGCGACGGTGCGCTCGTCCTCGTCGACGATCGTCGCCGGCAGCTCGCCGGCGACGATCTTGCAGAAGATGCAGTCGGGATCGGTCATCACGGGCCATCCTACCCGGCGCGTGCGTGGGCGTCCGGCGCGCTGATCCGTGTTCGCCCACCGCCGGGCCGGTGTCGTGTGCTTATCGTGATCCCCCGTGTCGCAGGTGCGCCAGCGCCTCCTCGCGATTGGCGATCTCCCCCGCGTATTGGGAGGCGGCAAGCTCCTCCAGCAGCTCGCCCAGGCGCGGCCCGGCGGAAATGCCGAGCTCGCTCGCCAGCTCGTCACCCCGCAGCAACGGCTGTGGGGGGCCGTCCGCGCGCCAGGCGATCGCATCCACGAGCATCCCCCGCGCAAGGCGCAGATGCGCGTCGATCGCCTCCTCGGCACGCTTGCCGCCGGTGGCACGACGGTCGGCAACGGAGAGCAGCGTCACGTCCACCTCTACGGGCTCGCAGGCCCGCAGGTAGGCGAACACGCTGCGGCGTGCCAGCGGCTGGGGCTCGTGCACGAGGAAGCCCAGCCGCAGGTGGTTGCGCACGAGCGCCGCCACGTGGGCTTGCAGCCGGCCGCTCGCTCGCAGCCTGCCGAGCACCTCCGCGGCCAGCTGCGCCCCCAGCGCGTCGTGCCCGATGAAGGTGACGCGCCCGTCCGCAGGGCGTACGTCGCGGGTGAGCGGCTTGGCCGCGTCATGCAGCAGCGCCCCCCACCGCAGCGCCCCCCCGCGGGTCAGCCCGTCGGCGAGCGGCTCCGCCAGCAGCGCGGCTAGCCCCTCGCGATCGGAGTCCCCGTCGCCCCCGAGAGCCGCGGTGGGATTGTCCTGCAGCGCGATCACCTGCTCCAGCACCTCCAGGGTGTGCCCGTACACGTCGCGGTGGTGGTAGTGGCTCTGGGTCACGCCGTGCAGCGCCTCCAGCTCGGGCAGCACGACCGCCGTGGCGCCCACCTCCCCCATCAGCTCCAGGCCCGCAACGGCGCGCGGCGCATCGACGATGCGGCGCAGCTCCGTGAAGATCCGCTCGGGCGCGACTTCGCCAAGCGCCGCCGCGTGGGCGTGAGCGTGGGCGCGCGTGTCGGCGTCGGCTTTGAGATCGAGCTCCACGGCGAGCCGCACGAGGCGCAGCACGCGCAACGGGTCCTCGGCGAATGCACGGGGCCCGGCCTCGCGCAGCCGCCGCCGCGCGAGGTCCTCCAGGCCGCCGAGCGGATCGATCACCTCGCTGGCCGAATCGGCCAGCGCCGAAGGCGCGTGTCTCCCGGCTTCGGCAGGCGCGCCCGGCTCCCCCAGCGGCGCGGCGATCGCGTTGACGGTGAAGTCGCGCAGCTCCAAATCCTCCTCCAAAGAGGCGCCCCGCAGGCGCTCGAAGTCCACCTGCCAGGCGCCGTCCCGAGCGACCACGCGCCAGCCCCCGTACTCCTCGGAGAGCGCGAACGCCGCGGCGCGCGCGGTACGGGCGAGCGCGCGTGCCGCCTCGCGGGGCTCTCCGTCGAGCACCACGTCGAGGTCTCCGGTGCGCCTGCCAAGCAGACGGTCACGCACCGCGCCACCCACCAGCCACGCCCGCCGGCCCGCGAGCGCGGCGCGGGTCAGCTCGAGCGGGTCGTCAATCGGCGCCAAGGCGCGCCACCCCGTCATCGCCGTGGTGGACGCGCGCGACGCGTGCGGTGAGCCCGCAGGTGATCTCGTAGTTGATCGTGCCCAGCCGCCGAGCGAGCTCCTCGGCCGTGATTCGCTCCTCGCCCTGGCCGCCGATCAGCACGGCGGGCTGGCCAAACAGCGCCGGCGCGCTCGGGTCGGGGCCGAGGTCGACGGCGACGCTGTCCATGCTGACGGTGCCGACCAGCGGGTGGCGGCGTCCTGCGATCAGCGCCTCGGCGTTGCCCGAGAGCCCCCGCCGCCAGCCGTCGCCGTAGCCGATCGGCAGCAGCCCGAGATGCGTCGCCTCCGTGGCGACGAAGCGCCGGCCGTAGCCGGTGCTCTCCCCGGCGGCGCAGCGCTTGACGGCCGCGACGTGGGAGCTCAGCCGCAGCGCCGGCTCCAAGCCGCGCGCGAGCGGGTCCTCGCCGAAGGGGTCCATGCCGTAGACGGCGATGCCGCAGCGCACCATGTCGAAGTGCGCGGCGGGGTCGCGCAGCACGGCGGCGCTGTTGGCGGCGTGCACGAGCACCTCGGGGTGCGCCCGCTTGATCGGCGCTGTCCACTCGGCGAAGCGCCGCACCTGCTCGGCAAAGAAATCGTCGCCCGGCTCGTCGGCGGTGGCGAAGTGGGTCATCAGCCCCACCCGATCGAGGTTGGGGTCGGCCGCGGCGGTGATTGCCAGGCGCGTTGCCAGCTCCGCGTCGCGCGTGCCGAAGCGCCCCATGCCGGTGTCGAGCTTCACGTGCACGCGACCCGGGCGTCCGATGTCCGCGGCCAGCCACGCGATGTCCAGCAGGTGACTCTCGCTCCACACGACCAGATCGAAGCCGCAGGCGACCACCTCTTCCAGGTTGTCGCGCTCCAGCGGCCCCATGATCAGCAGCGGCACCTTGGGCCTCGTCTCCTCCACGAAGTCGGCCAGCTCGCGCGCTTCCTGGATGCCGGCGACGGCAAACCAGGTGGCGCCGCCCGCAAGCGCCGCGCGCGCGCTTTCCTCCATGCCGTGGCCGTAGCCGTCGGCCTTGACGACCGCGCACAGCTGAACACCCTCGCGCAGCTCCGAGCGCAGCCGCTCGCAGTTGCGCGCGATCGCGTCGAGGTTGACGCGCGCCACAGCGCGATCGACGCTCATGGCCGCCTCACCTCGGCGCGCGCGAAGGGCAGCGCGGCGACCACGTCCGAGGCGATCACGCCATCGGCGCTGCCGGCCGTCTGCGCCGCCAGGCGCCCGGCGGCGGCGTGCAGCTGGACGCCGGCGGCGGCGGCCGTGAACGCCGGCAGGCCTTGCGCGAGGAGCGCGGCGATCACGCCCGTGAGCACATCCCCGGTGCCGGCCGTCGCGAGCGCTGGGCTGCCGCCCGCGCTGACGGCCACCACGCCCGAGCCGGTGGGGTCGGCGACCAGCGTGTCGTCGCCCTTCAGCACGACGACCGCCTGTGAGAGCTCGGCGGCGGCACGCACGTGGCGCAGGCGCTCGCGCTCGACCTCCTCGCTGGGGAGCTCCAGCAGCCGTCCGAGCTCCCCGGCGTGCGGGGTGAGGACGGTGGGCGCCTCCCGCCGCGATAGCTCACCCAAGCGTCCGGCGTGGGCGTTCAAACCGTCGGCGTCGATCACGGTGGGAACCGGCGCGCGGCGGGCCAGCTCGCGGGCGAACGCGAATGCGCCGGGGCCGCGCCCAAGGCCGGGCCCGAGTGCGAGCGCCCCGCCGCGCCGCGCAGCCTCAAGCACGGCCTCGAC
Organism: Solirubrobacteraceae bacterium; assembly: GCA_035948945.1. Taxonomy (GTDB): domain Bacteria; phylum Actinomycetota; class Thermoleophilia; order Solirubrobacterales; family Solirubrobacteraceae; genus Palsa-744. Next base: position 1,700 of record DASZIQ010000005.1, on the reverse strand, counting down.
GCCCGCCACCGTGAGCGAGCCATCCTCGTCGGGCAGGCCGTGGGTCATCAGCTCCGGGAGCCCCCCGGTGGCGAGGATCGCCTGCGCCGAGGCGGACACGCAGGCAGTGACGTAGCCGGCGCCGGCACGCATCGCGGCGTGGGCGGCCATGCGCGGCGCGCCGGTGAGACCGCGCGAGCCGCCGGCGACGAGCACGTGGCCGCTCGAGAACTTCGTTGAGGCGGCCCCGCGGCTCGGGAGCAGGAACAGCACGGGGCTCTCGATAAGGCCGATGCCGGCGCCGGTGGGCGCGCCGCGGGGGATGCGGATGTCGAGCGTGCGCACCTCGCCGGCGTGCGCCTTGCCGGGGTGGATCCAGAGGCCGGGCTTGGCGGCGTGGAAGGTGACGGTGATCGCGGCGCGCACCGCGCGGGCGCACACCACACCCGTCGAGGCGTCCACCCCGGAGGGCACGTCCACGCTGACGACGGGCGCGCCGCAGGCGTTCGCGGCGTCGATCGCCTCGGCGATCGCTCCGCGGGGCTCGCCGGCAAAGCCGGTGCCGAGCAGCGCGTCGATGACCGCGGCCGGCCTGCGCAAGAATGTCGCGCCCGCAGCAGCGGACGGCCCATCGATCGCGGAAGACGCCCCCGCTCCAGCACTGCCCAAGCTCGCGGAGGAGGCGGCACTCGCGAAGTCCATCTGCACAGGCGGAGCGCCGGGCAGGCGCAGGAGGTTCTCGCGCGCGTCGCCCTTCAGCTCCTCCGCGGGCCCGGCGGTGAGGACATCGACCTCGCGGCCGGCGTCGCGCAGCAGGCGCGCGGCCACCAGCCCGTCGCCGCCGTTGTTGCCCCTGCCGCAGAGCACCGCCACCAGCCCATCTGGCGCCAGCTGCTCGGCGGCGCGAGCCACGCCGATCCCGGCGCGCTCCATCAGATCGAGCGAGGGCACCCGCTGCTCGTCGATCGCCCAGCGGTCGATCGCCCGCATCGCCTCGGCGTCGGGCAGCGGCAGGCACCACTCGGGGAGAGCTCCCATGACCACCCGGCGATCGTAATGGGCGCAGGCCCTACTCGACGGTGACGGTCTTCGCGAGGTTGCGCGGCTGGTCGACGTCCAGGCCACGTCGGCGGGCGATCTCGTACGCGAGCAGCTGCAACGGGATGACCGCGAGGATCGGCTGGAGCATCCAGTCGATCGCGGGAATGGGGATTGCGGCGTCGGCGTGCTCGACGATCTGCGCGTTGCCCTCGCTGACAACGGCGATCACATGGGCGCCGCGGGCGCGGACCTCCTGGATGTTGGAGGCAACCTTGTCAAGCACGGGGGAGTCCGTGGCGATGCAAACCACGGGCGTGGACTCGTCGAGGAGGGCAATCGGGCCGTGCTTCATCTCCCCGGCGGCGTAGGCGTCGGTGGCGATGTAGGAGATCTCCTTGAGCTTGAGCGCACCCTCCAAGGCGACCGGCAGGCCGACGTGGCGACCGATGTAAAGGAAGAACTCGCCCTGCCAATGCTGGGCAGCGATCCGCCTGACCTGCGCGACCACGTCGGTGGACGAGCCGGGGGCGGACGAGCCGGGGGCGGACGAGCCGGCGGTGGGCGGGCCAGAGGCGGACAAGCCGGGGGCGGGCGCACCAGAGGCAAGCGGGCCAGAGGCGGACGAGCCGGCGGTGGGCGGGCCGGGGGCGGGCGGGCCGGGGGCGGGCGGGCCGGGGGCG
>DASZIQ010000004.1:0-44450 GCA_035948945.1 Solirubrobacteraceae bacterium | reverse complement strand
GCTGGCTGAGTCGTATGGATGGCGGATCGATCCGCCCGGCCGTACTGAAGTCTCTGCGATGGCTTGGCCGGCGGGACCGGGAGCGGATCAGCGCCGCGATCGGGGTGCTGCCTGAGGGGGAGGTCAAGCTGCTGCGTGGTGCCGCGCCTGTGGCGGCTGCGCGTAGGCGAGTGGGAGGGTGATCTTCGACCGTAGGGACGTAGGGACGCCGAGCGGGTGATCGATGTTCTCGCTGTCAGGCCACGCGGCCGCGCATACTGACGTTGAGATGGAGGTGAGTACCTCGGTGCCTCCATGCTCTCTTGCGCGGCGGGCCGGAATGGCTCCAGCGTGGTTCTATTAGCGACGCTCAACCCTCCGAAAATGCGGATGAGAGGACTCGAACCTCCACGGACTTACATCCACACGGACCTGAACCGTGCGCGTCTACCAATTCCGCCACATCCGCATGATGGTGGAGCGACGATATCGCACGGGCCATCCGGCGGGCCGGCATCTCCCCTGCCGCGGCTGCGCAACGGCTCGCTTTGCTAGCCTCGGATCTCCTCCTAGCGCTGGCCGCCATCGTCTAGGGGACTAGGACGCCGCCCTCTCACGGCGGTAACACGGGTTCGAATCCCGTTGGCGGTATCCCGAAGAGCCCCATTCATGGGGCTCTTCGCGGTTTCAAGGCGACCCCTGCGAACACCGCGGCAGGGGCGACCCCGTCACCCGCTGCCCCCCTCGCCCACAGAGTGGGTCTTGGCGAATGCGGTGCGCGGCGCTTCGACGCTCGCACGATAGGGCTTGAGACTGTGGTAGGTGTCCTGCGCCGAGACCGGCTTGCGCTCGATGAACCCGGCCCGCTCCAGGAGCTCGAGCGCTTTGTCGCCGTTCACTCGCTTGACGCCGGCCCGCACACGGAGCGTCCGCGCGTCGGCTCCCGGGTGGGCCTCGACCGTGCGCGACATCAGCTCGAGGAGTTCCCGGGCGCGGGGGTCGGCGGCCATCACGGGATAGTCCAGCAGATCGTCCGCCAAAAAGAACTTCGCGCGCCGCTCGAAGCCGGACACGGCGTTCCGCGACAGCGAGTGGCGCCGTGCCGCCACCGTGGGGCAGGCCGATCGGCGACGCAGCGGCGCGGTCGAGGCGAAGCTGCGCGTGAACGAACATCCCCGATCGTCCGGGCTGGTGGCACCCGCAGAGCGTCCGTCAGGCGCTCCCGTTACGATCGTTCCATCACTGTCAATGACACTTGTTTGACAACGCGCTCTTCGCATGGCCCCATTCTCCAGCCAACCTCGTACCCCAAATCTGATTTATCGGAACCTTGCCCGTCGCACGAAAGGCGGCGGCGGCGAGTGGGAGACGCGACTCGACTTCTTGGCGTCAACCCATGAACCTTTGTCGAGAGCACCAGGGGGCCTGGCGTCGTCGCGGCAGCGCGGCGGATCCTCGCCGGGCGCGGTGACGCGAATGCGCCACAGCGCCCACCGTAACGTCCACAGCGAACAAGACTGACCTTAGGCGGAATAAATGGCTTCGAAAGATAAGACGCGCTCGACGAGCCCGCGGCTGCGCTCCGGTCCCAACGGCCTGCCGCGTGGACAGGTTTCGGAGATTCAGCGCAGTCGCATGCTCACGGCGGCGGCGGAGGCGGTCGAGGAGGTCGGCTACGCGCGCCTGACGGTCGCGCAGGTGATCGCCCGGGCGCGGGTGTCCCGCAAGACGTTCTATGACCTCTTCGAAGATCGGGAGGATTGCTTTCTCGCCGTGTTCGACCAGGCCGTCGAGCAGATCAGCGCGCTCGTCAGCGAGGCGTACCTGCGCGAGGATGGCTGGCGCGACGGCCTGCGCGCCGGTGTGCTGGCGATGTTGCGGTTCATGGACGACGAGCCCGGCCTCGCGCGGATCTGCGTGGTGGAGGCGCTGGGGGCGGGCCCCCGTGTGCTCAAACGGCGCACCGAAGTGATCGCTCAGCTTCGAGGAGTGGTCGACCAGGGGCGTTCGAGCGCCGGCGCCCGCGTGGCGCGCGCCATCGAGGAAGCGCCCGACGTCACCGCCGAAGGCGTCATCGGAGCGGTGTTCGCAGTCTTGCATTCGCGCCTGCTGTCACGCAACAGAGAGCCATTCACGGCGCTGCTCGGCCCGCTGATGAGCATGATCGTGCTGCCCTACCTCGGCGCCCGCGCGGCGAGCAGCGAGCTGACCCGCAAGCCGCCCCCGCTACCCAAGCGCCGCAAGCCGCCGCGGCGCATCGTGAAGGATCCGTTGGAGGGGCTCGACATGCGCCTCACCTACCGCACGGTGCGCGTGCTCACCTTCATCGGCGAGCACCCCGGCGCCAACAACCGCGAGATCGCCGAAGGAGCAGGGATCGCCGACCAGGGACAGATCTCAAAGCTGTTGACTCGCCTGGAGCGGCTGCAGCTGGTGCACAACATCGGGGAAGGCCAGATCATGGGCTCCTCCAACGAGTGGTACCTCACCGACCGCGGCGGCCAGGTGGAGCGGGCTACACGCCCGCGATAGAGCCAGGTGGAGCGGGCTACGCGCCCGCGGTAGAGGTCGGGCGGGCCACACCCCCGCGGTGGAGGTGCAGCGGGCCACGCGCCCGCGGTAGCCCACCGCTGCGCCGGCGCGCCAGTCCCGGCTGGAGCCGGCGGACGGAGCAGAGGAAAGAGATGCTCACGCGACTGCTGCTCTGGCGACTGCTCGGCATGGCTGCCATCCTCGTGGGGGCGGCTGCGCTGGAGTGGCTGCTGCACGGTGGCATCGGGGCGGCGCTGCGCGGTGCATCGGTCGCTCGGGCGGCGCTCCCACCGCGACCGCCGCACGCCCCGAACGGCTTCCCGGAGGCACGCATCGGCGAGTCGCTCGCCGTGCTCGCGCTTGGCTGTACGGCATTGCTGCTCGGCAGTCGGACCCGTGCGCGGGCGGGGCGGCGTTATGTGCGCCTGCGGGTGGAGCCCTACCGCACCGACCGCACGAGCGTCGAGGGGGTGGTGGCGGCGTACGAGGCGCTGCACAAGCGGCTGCAGCGCCGGTGGTGGCGGCGCCTACTGCACGGCCAGCCCTCCGTGGCGCTCGAGGTGCATCGCATCCGCGCCGGCGACGGGGCCGGAAGGGCGCTGCTGGCGATCGCGTGTCCGGTGGGGATGGAGAAGATGGTGGAGGCGGCGCTGCGCAGCGCCTACCCCAACTGCCGCGTGACGCCTCCCGGCGAGGCGCTCCCATGCTTCCCGGCGACGGCGATGGTGCGACTGAAGAAGCACGCCGGGTTCATCAGGCGCGTGAAGTACCTGGACCGCTACGAGTTGGTGCGCGAGCCCCCGATGGACAGGCTGATAACCGTGATGGGGGCGTGCGGGGTGCCGGCGACGGTGCAGCTGGCGCTGACCCCGGCACCCGCGGCGCTCGAACGCTACGCCAAGTGGCGGTACAAGCGCCACGAGGACCGCCTCTCGCGCGAGCGGCGCGAGCACCTGTGGGTGCGCGACCGCTCGCTGGTGGAGGAGGCCGAGCTGCGCGGCGGCCTGGAAGTACAGCACCGACCGTTGTACTTCGCCGACCTGCGCGTGCTCGCCCCAACACGGCAGGCGTGCGAGCAGATCGCTTCGGAGCTGCGCGCCGAGGGCGCCGAGAACCGCCTCGTGGAGCACGGCACCGCCGTGCGCCACGGCCTGCTCGGGCTCTACCGCAGGCGCGTGCAGCGCGGCGAGGGCAACCCCTGCCCGGGGCTGCACAAGGGAGTGCTGGCGACCCCCGAGCTGGCCGCCCTGTGGCATGCGCCTTCGATCGACTACGCCACCGTGCCGTTCGCTCGCAGCGCCCTTCCGCTGGCGCCGGCGCCGCCCGCGATCATGCGCCCCCGCGAGGGGGAGGGGCTGCTGCGCGACGCGCACGGGCCGGTGACGATCCACCCGCAGATGCGCCGCCAGAACACCGCCGTGCCCGGCGCGGTGGAGCAGGGCAAGTCGAGCTACCTGGCGGCGACCGTCGCCGAGGATGTGCGCAGAGAGCGGTGCGCGGTGATCGTGCTCGACCCCAAGGGCGACGCCGCCGAGGCCGCCGTGAGCGCGGTGCCGGCGCAGCGCACGTGCACGCTGCTGGACCTGGCCCACCCGACGTGCGGCTTCAACCCGCTCGCCGTGGACGCGCCTGCGGACACGATCGCCGACTACGTGGTCGGAGCTCTAAAAAACCTATTCACAGATGACAATGCGATAATGCGGCATAGAGATGGCGCCCGACAATCTCAGGCTCGACGCCTACATCCGCGTCTCGAAAGTCGCCGGGCGAACCGGCGCGAGCTTCATCTCCCCGGAGGTGCAGCGCGAGCAGATCGAGCGCTGGGCGAAGGCGCACGGCCATAAGCTGAGCTGGCACGAGCCGGAGCTCGACGTATCCGGCGGCAGCATGAGCCGCCCGGTCTTCGGCAGGGTCATGGAGCGGATCAGGACCGGGCAAAGCGACGGGGTGATCGTCGCCAAGCTCGATCGCTTCGCCCGCACGCTCGTCGGCGCGCTGAGCACCCTCGAAGAGTTCGAGCGCCACGGCGCGGTATTGGTCAGCGTCGCCGAGAACCTCGATCTCTCGACGCCGATGGGCAAGGCGTTCCTGCGCATCCTGCTCGTCTTCGCCGAGCTGGAGCGCGACCGCATCTCAGAGAGCTGGGAGACCGCCACCAGCAACGCGATCGCCCGTGGGATCCACATCGCGAAGTTCACGCCGGTCGGCTACGACAAGGGCGCCGACAAGCGGCTCACCCCAAGCGCCGAGGCCCCCGCGATCCGCGAGGCCTTCCTGATGCGTGGCGCGCACAAGAGCCACACCGAGATCGCCCGCCGCCTGGACGAGCTCGCACCGCGCCCGAACGCAGGACGCTGGACGCCGCCGATGGTCGATCGCATCGTCAAAAACCGCGTCTACCTCGGTGAGGCCTACAGGGGAGAGGCCGTCAACGCCAGCGCCCACCCGGCGCTCGTGAGCGCCGCCGAGTGGCAGGCCGCCAACCTCGCCCCCGTGCGCGCCGCCCCGCGCAGCAGACAGCCGAACCTGTTGGGCGGGATCGCCCGCTGCGCCGGCTGCCGCTACGTGCTCGCGCCGCAGCTGTCGCGCACGAAGGGCGGGGACATCCCCACGTACCGCTGTCGCACGATCCACACCGCCGGCGTCTGCCCCGAGCCGGCGAGCATTGCCAGGCACAAGCTCGAGCGCTATGTGGAGACCCTCTGGCGCGAGCAGATGACCCAGCAGGCGCTCGCGGTCAAACAGGACACCGATGCCCTTCAGCGGACCGTGGCCGCGCTAAAGGCCGCGGAAGAGGAGCTCACAGCCTTCGCCAGCGACCTGACTGCTCGCCGCGTGCTCGGCGGCGGCTACCACGCCGCCCTGCAAGCGCGCGCCACCGCGGTCAACCAGGCCCAAACCGAGCTGCAGCGCGCGAGCGCCGCGGCACCGAGTGCAGAGATCATCGAGGGCTACGAGGACCTACCGATCGAGGATCGCAAGCGCATCCTCGGCAGCTCCATAGATGCGGTGATCGTCGAGCGCGGCCACGCCCGCATCCCGGTCGAGGAGCGAGTCACGATTCTCTGGCGCGGCGAAGGGCCGGACGACCTCCCCCGCCGCGGCCGCGACAACGGCCCCATTCGACCCTACGTCTCCTAGCGGCACGAGCACTACGCCGGGATGGCGCTCGTGCGTGACACGCGCGAAGGTGTCGAGCGCCGCGAGGATCGCAGCGGGCGGCATCGGGGGAACCTTCGGCGTGGTGGCAGCACTCGCCATCTTTCTTTACTCCGACGCGAGTGGGAAAGGGGGACCAGCCACAGACGGGCCCTCTCGCGGCCGCGGTTGCTCCCTCCACTGCAAGCGCCGGCGCGACGCTGGCCTCGGCGGGGCCGACTGCTGTGTTATCCTTACATTTCTGCCTCAGTAAGGAGAATGAAATGGATGCCGCCGCGCGCTTGACCTCGAAGGGACAGATCACGATTCCAAAGCGCGTGCGCGATGCGCTGGAGCTGAGGGAGGGCGACGAGGTGGTGTTCCGCGTCGAGCACAGCCGCGCGGTGCTCGCCAAGACGCCGGACTTCATCCAACTGGCAGGGTCGGTGGCGGTGCCCGCCGCCAAGCGTGGCACCCCGTGGGATGAGGTTCTGCGCCGCACGCGACACGCGCGGGCGGAGAGGCGCCGCTGAGCGCGTTCCTCGACACGAACGTGCTCATCCGGCATCTCACCGGCGACCCGCCCGAGATGGCCACGCGCGCGACGGCGGCGTTGGCCGGTGATGAGCAGCTGATGCTGGCTGATCTGGTGGTGGCGGAGTGCGTGTATGTGCTGGAGTCCTTCTACGAAGTGGAGCGCGCGCGGGTTGCGACGCTGATGCGGGCCGCGATCGCGCTGCCGTCGGTCGAGGTGATCGATGCCTCACTCCTGCTGCGCGCCCTGGAGCTATACGAGCGCGGGCGCCTGGACTTCGCGGAGGCGTACTTGGTCGCCAACGCCGAGGCCACCGGTGTGCGCAGGGTCATGTCATTCGATCGCGCGATCGACAGAGTTGAGACTGTCGTGCGCGTCGAGCCGTAGGCGCACAGCGAGGTGACGTATGAGCGGCCTCGCGGCGATCTCAGCCGTGGGGTTGGCGACGGTCGGTGACCTGCCCCGCCCCTCCCCACGGGCAGGGCAGGCCCGGATTCGCCCACGGAGCGCACCGCGGAAACCAAATCCGCTGACGCGGCCCGCCCCACCTACCCGATGGCCTGGCGCGCTTCTTGACCACCCACTCCCAACGTCGAGTGCGGGTGGTCAAGAACCAACCAGGGATGGGGCGGGAGAGTGAGGAGATGAGAGAAGGTGAGAAGACGAATCCAAAGAGAGAACTGAGAGGGGAGTGGCAGAACAGGAAGAGCAGAGAGAAAAAAGAAAGAAAAGAAAGAAGAAAGACAAGTGGTGAGGGCACGGCGACGGGGAGGCCGGGAGCAAGAGGCGGGGCGCGGGCGAGAAGGGTGAGGGAGCAGCGGAAGAGGCGGGCGAAGCCGGAAAGACCGAGATGGCGGGGCGGGCGGTCATGCATGCTTCGCTGCTCGCGGCCGGCGGGTCTGCGCAGCTGCGCCGCGATAGCGCACGCCCGCGTCGTGTCATGACTGTCCCGCTCACCCCCGGGCGGCCGGAGTAAGGGAAAAGGAAGGTTCCCTGCGAGCGGAGGTAGTCATCATGCAGACCGAGAAGGACGCGGAGATAGTGGGTTGGGTCGGGCGGCTGGGCGCGGCGGGCGCGGAGCATGTGATGGGCCGCTTCGAGATGGGCCGCAGCTGGGCGTACGAGCGGCTGGGGCAGCTGGTCTCGGATGGGCTGCTGGAGCAGCGAATGCTGCTGTTCCGCAAGCCGGGCGTATATGCGGCGACGGCGGCGGGCCTGCGCTGGCGTGGTCTGGAGCGCCTCGGCGTCCACCACGTGCGCCCTGGCGGGTACGAGCACGCCTGGGAGGTTGCGCAGGCCGCGGTCGCGCTTCACCATGGCGGACAGGATTGGCAGGTGCTGAGCGAGCGGGAGATCCGAGCGCACGAGCGCGAGGAGGGCGAGCTGCTGGCCTCAGCGCGGGTGGGGGAGCTACCGGGTGGCCGCCCGGCGCTGCACCGGCCGGATCTGGCGCTCCTTTCGCCGCAGGGACGGCTGGTGGCGGTGGAGATAGAGCTGTCGGTGAAGGCGCCCGCGCGGCTGGCGGTGATCTGCCGTGGCTGGGCGAGGGCAAGGCACGTGCACGGCGTGTACTACCTCGCGACCCCGCAGGCGGCCCGGGCCGTGAGCCGCGCGGTCGCAGAGACGCGGGCGGGGGATCAGATCACGGTGCTGCCGCTGGGCGAGACCGCGGCGCTGCTCGCCGCTGAGGGAAAGGAGGCCATCAATGTTCAGTGAGCTGCTGCTGTTCATCGTGATCGGGATCGGCGCTGTGTTCGGCGGGGGCATCCTCGCCGCGCGGATGCTGCGTGAATACGGCCTCAGCTGGACATGGGCGATGCTCGGCTTCCCGGCAGGGATCGTGCTGTGGGAGCTGAACCCGCTGTTGGGGTTCGCGGTGCTCGCGGTGGCGACGCGTGGTTGCATCGTCGGCGCGCGCTGGCAGCGCGAAGACATCGCGCACGGTGCGGACCACGCCGAGGCCGCGCACGCCCGACTGGGGATCGGCGACGTGATGCGTCGACGCGAGCAGGACCGTCAGCTGCGCGAGTCAGGCAGCTGGGTTCACAACGAACGGCTCATCGTGGGCCTCGACGAGCGCGGGATGGCGGTCTCGATCCCGGTCGGGTATGAGTCGGGCTCGCACACGCTGGTGCTCGGCGCGACCGGCGCCGGCAAGACGGTGAGCGAGACTTGGGTGGTGGGCCGGCTGATCGAGCAGGGCCACGGCGCGGTGGTGATCGACCCGAAGGGCGATCGGCTGCTCTGCCACGAGCTGCAGGTCGCCGCCGACCGCGCAGGCGCCGAGTTCCTGCAGTGGACCCCGGAGGGGCCGCTGGCATACAACCCCTACGCGCAGGGCAGCGACTCGGAGATCGCGGACAAGGCGCTCGCGGGCGAGGTGTTCACCGAGCCCCACTACCTGCGCCAGGCGCAGCGCTACATCGGCCACGCGGTGCGCGTGATGCGCGCCGCCGGCGTGGAGGTCACGCCGGTGTCGCTGATGGAGCACATGGACCCCCGCGAGCTGGAGGTCAGCGCCCGCAAGCTCCCAGAGAGCGAGGCCGAGCCGGTGCAGGCATACCTCGACTCCCTCGGCGAGCGCCAGCGGCGCGAGCTGGCCGGCGTTCGGGATCGCCTGGCGATCCTCGCCGAGTCGGATCTGCGCCCGTGGCTCGAGCCGAACCTCGACCGCCCGACGCTCGACATCCACCAGGCGGTGGAGGATCGCGCCGTCGTCTACATGAGCCTCGACGCGGATCGCCGGCTGCTGCTGAGCGCGATGCTCGCCGGCGCGGTGGTGATCGACCTCGTCACGCTCGTCGGGCGACTGCAGCGCCAGCCGATCCCCACGGTCGTGATGATCGACGAGTTCTCGGCGATCGCGGCGGAGCCGGTCGCGCGGCTCTTCGGCCGCGCCCGCTCGGCGGGCATCAGCCTGATCCTCGGCACCCAGGAGCTCGCGGACCTGAGGGGCGCCGAGGACGGAGCGCTGCGCGAGCAGGTGCTTGGCAACATCGCGACGCTGATCGCGCACCGCCAGAACGTGCCCGAGTCGGCCGAGCTGATCGCCGCGATGGCGGGAACGAAGCCGGTGTGGGTGACGACCCAGCAGACCGAGGACGCCGGCGGCGCGAGCGGTAAGGGCAGCCGCCGCCGCGGCCACGAGTACGAGGTCCACCCCTCCCGTATCAAGCGCCTGGGGACCGGGCAGGCCGTCATCATCACGCCCGGCGCAGAGCAGGCGCCCGTGCTGGTCCGAGTCAACCACCCGAGAGAGGTCCGCCCTTGACCGCCAAGGGCGATCAAACGGCGTACGAGGTCTGCTACCAATGATCGAGTCATGGTGCAGAAGACGAGCACGAACAATGGCGACTCGCCCGCGATGCGAGTGATGGAGGAAGCGATCGAGCTGGCGATCGAAGAACGCTCGCCCTACCCCGACCGCGCCGTCTTCATCAACGTCGATGGGCCGCGCACGGGGCCGCGATCAGACGGGCGATCGACGAAGACCGCGTCGTCGTGCTCGTAGCCGCCGACGGCAGCGCCAGCATCCTGCGTGCAGAACCTGTTCATAGCTGATCGGCCTTGGCTCCTGACTGGCTCTCCTGAGCACATAGCAGGGGAGGGGATCATCCACGTGAGTCAGTGTCTCACCCAGGCGCCCGGGCGCGGGGCCTCCATGCCCCGCGACGAGGCGTGAGAGCAAACACGCAAACGGCAAGTTACGGTCGATCGTCCGCCGCTCCCCAACCAGGCTGGCGCCTGGTTGGGGGCCCCGAACGCGGCGGATCGCAGTCCCCCGGCCCCCGTCCGCGGGGTAGCGTGGCACACCCTGTCAACCCACAAGGGGTGTGACAGGGTGTGCAGCGGGAGCCGGGCCGGGGGCCGGCCGACTGCTCGATCGACGATTGGGCAACCAGGTAGGCGTGAGCTTCCTGATCGAGCCTGGACTTTCGTGCCATCGTGAAGAGCGCACCGCAGGACAACTCAAGTCGGCGAGTGAGGCGCAATCCCGTAGCTTGCAAAAGGGCCGGATCACCTGCGATCATCTGGGCATGGGCAAGTCGGCTCACGTCACGCTCAGCGGTGACATCGCCGGTGATTACATCGTCAAGGACGAGCGTCCCGATGGCGAGCTGACGCTCGTCCCAGACACCTCGGCGGAGGCGATACTGGGCCGGCTTGGCCATACGCCGGCCACGCTCGCCGATCTGGAGAGCGAGTACGGGCCCGTCCTGCCGGCTGACGGCGAGGGGTAAACCATGCCACGCGACCGGGCCCACGCCCCCGTCGGCTTCGACGAGGCGGTGTGGAAGGAGGATCTGCGCTCCAGCACCGATGCCGGCCGAACCGCAGCCGCGAGCAAGCGGGCCGAACTCGAGCGAGACGGTCAGCCCATCGACGAGTTGCTCGCCTGTGACACCGAAGCGCAGGATGGGACCAGCCTGCCCAACTGCGTCAAGACCTACGTTCCGTGGCCCGACGGGAAGTGGGGCATCGTGTATCTGATTGCCCGCGATCCGAACACCGGGCGACTGTCACTCGACGTGCTGTCCTTCGGTGTGCGCCATCACCCCCAAGGCTCGCACGCGCCGACCGTCTACGAGCGCGCGCATCGCCGGATGCACGGTCAACCGCCGCGGCGCTGACTGCCGCCCGAGGGCGGCGATTGCTGTACGGCAACTGGTCCGGCGGCGTCGCTACGCTGCACTGGCCTGGGGGCATCGGCATGTAGCCGCTAAAGGACGTCGTCCGATGCCGACATCCGAGCCTCCTCGGACCGGTACCTGCGCAACGCGATCATCGCCGTGCTGGCCCACGACAGGCGGGCGACGCTGTGGGACGCTGCGCGCCTGCTCACCGTGGGCGAGGAGGGCTACGCGTACCGCTCGAGAGTCGGCGCCCACGTGCGCACGCTGCCCGAGTACAAGGAGATTGCAGAGTTCTTCACCGCCGAGCTGACTGCGCAGCTGGCGGACTCGCGCAGCACGACGACCGCGAAGCTGGACGCGCCCGTCAACAAGCTGGCGCGACTGCTCAACTCGCCGTCGATCAAGCGGGTGTTGCTCAACGACTCCCTCACGGTGGACCTCGACCGCGTGATCGCGGACGGGGAGGTGCTTGTCGTCAAGGGCGCGCTCGGGGCGATGGGCGCCGGCAACACCTCCGTGGTGATGCAACTGTTGATGGGGATGCTCGACGCGGCCCTCGCCCGCCAGCAGGACACCGTCCCCGCTGAGCAGCGGGTGGCCGTGGCGCTCAAGGTCGATGAGGCCCCGTTGGTGCTCAACCGCGGCTTTGCCGAGACGCTCGCGCTGAAGCGCTCGGCGGGTCTGGAGACCGTGGCGTGCTGGCAGACCGACTCGCAGTGGACCGAGCGCGAGGTGCGGGCGCAGCTGGACGCACTGTTCGCCCACCGCGTGTACTTCGCGACCGCCTCCGCCTCCGACGCGCGCGATTCCGTGAAGCTGATGATGGCCGAGTTCTCCGACACAGTGCGCCCCGACATCACGGGTCTCACTGCGCTCGGCCGGCCCGACGCGCGCCTGCACCTGCCCAAGCACCACGCGATCGCAAGCTGGGTCACGCCCGAGGGCCGCCAGGCCCCGTTCATCGCCAGCACGATCCCGCTGCGCATCGACCCCGAGCGCCTCGCGTGGCACGCCGCCCGCCAAGCCGAGCGCGGCGGGCGCCACCTCGCCGACCTCAGCCAGCCTCACTGGGACCGAAGCCGGGAGACACGCGCCTCCGGCGCGAATCCCCGTTTCGGCCAGCATCCCCGTTTCGGCCAACGGGAGGCAGACCCGGGGTGGGCGAAGGACGGGAGGGAGTCAGGGGGGATCGTCCGCGCGGGTGGGTGGGGGAACGAGGCGGGTGGGGGCGGGGCCTCCATGCCCCGCCACGACGGCGGGGGGTGGGCCGGGGAAGGAACCCGCGGCAGAGAGACCGCCGAGCGCGGCGGGGACCCCCGTGCGCCGTTGCCGGAGACTGTTGCGGCGAGCGATGGAGAGCACGGTACGGAGGCTGGGGCGCCGTGGCCGGAGACTGCCGCGGAGAGGGATACCGAGCGCGGCGGGGACACCCGAGCGCCACTGCCGGACACCGCGGCGGACCGCTTGGAGGGAGCGCGTAAGGAGAGCGTCGGTGGGCAGCGTCGAGATGGAAGGGCGATTGGCCAGCCGGAGGGCATCGGCGCAGTGCGACAGCGCAGCGGGGACGCGGGGGCGCCGCTTCCCGATGCCGCCGCGGAGAGCTACGCCGAGCTGGTGGACCTCGACGCGGCCCACCGCGTGCGGTGGGCGCGGGTCGTTGAGGCGCCCCGTCCGCTCGATCCCGACCCGCTCGACCTGGAGATCCTCGCGCTCGTGGCCTCGATGCGCCACGTGCTCACCAGCCAGGTCCACCGGCGCTTCAACCCCGGGCGGGCGATGACCACCACTCAGCGGCGCCTGAAGCGTCTCTCCGACGCCGCCGTCGTGGAGCGCTTCCAGTTCCATCGCCGCGACGGAGGAGGCGCTCCTATGTGCTACGTGATCGCCCCGCGCGGGCTCGAGCTGTTGGGCGCCCACGGTCGCCTGGATGCCCTCGCCCAGCGCCCGGTCGGCGAGCTGCGCGACCCCTCCCCCAAATCCAAATCCTCATCACACCCAGTCTCGCTCACCGCGTTGCCATCGTCCTCGCCGCCCGTCGGGGGTGATCGCCGGCGCCAGCCCCGTCACGACGTGCATTCACCCGAACCTGCCCCATTCTCTGCGTTGCCACCCTCCTCGCTGCCCGTCGCGGGCGACGGCCGGCTGCGCCAGGCCCGTCACGACGTGCACGTCACCGGGTGGGCGCTCGCGCTGGAGCGCGCGCTCGGTGGGACTGCGCTGCGGGTAAGAGGTCCCGAGGAATCGGCGCTCTCTCCGCCGCTGCGCTCCACTCCCGGCGGGCGGGTGGCGATCGGCCCCGGCGATCTGCGCCTGCCGGGCGGGCGCGCTCCGCACGACTTCCTGCGCACCGACGCCGCCGGTGTGCGCGTGCAGGTCGAGCGCTTCGAGACCGTGCGCCCCGACGCGAGCATCGAGCTGCGCGGCGTGTGCTTGCTGATCGAGCGCGACGATCGTCTCCCCGTCGGCCCGGCCGCCGCCAAGCTGGAGCGCTACGACCACCTGCTCGCCGGCTGGGCGGTGTGCACCCCCCGCTTCGCTGGTCGCTCTTCGATCGGTCGCGGTGCTCGGAGCCCCGTGGCGGTGTTCCTCTGCCGCGACCGCCCCCGCGCGCGCGAGTGCGCCCGCCTGGCCGACCACGTGCTGTGCGCCTGTCGCGCCTACGCCGGCGAACACCCCCGCGACTGGCAGTATCCCGGCCGCGCCGCCATTTTGTTTGCCGCCGAGCGCGACGCCCACGAGGGGATGTTGTGCGCCTACGGCGTCCCCCGCCTGCCCCCCGCGGTGCGCGTCGCGGACGCCGGCGGGGATCCCCGCGCGCGTGGGGCGGCGTGCGAGGAGCGGGAGCTGCTGCCCGAGGTGCCCCTGCGGTAGTGGCCGCGCCGCGGGCGCCGCGCGTTTCTTCGTCCGCGCGACGCGGCGTTGTGGAAGGCGCGATGCGTCAGCCCCGGCTGTCTTCTCCCGCTTGCCACCCGAGCGCCTCAGTGTGGGGCGACACGGTATGATCTTGGTATGACCAGGGTTGCGAAGCTCACGATCTCCCTGCCTCGGGAGCAGGTCGAGCAGGCGCGGGAGGCTGTCGAGCGGGGGGAGGCCGCGAGCGTGTCGGGCTTCATCTCCGCAGCCCTGGCCGCGGTCGCCCCGGTCGATGGACGTGAGTCCGAGGTGGATGACAGCCTCGCCGCGTTCGCCGTGGATCTGATCGCGGAGGACGGGCAGCCCAGCGCGGAAGCATACGCGTGGGCGGACAGGGTGTTGGCCATGTCGGAGCCCGATTGAGAGGCTTCACGCTCGACACCGGAGCGCTGATCGCGCTGGAACGGCGTGACCCGTTCGTCGATGCGCTGATCGAGCGTGCCGGCGCTGTGCCCGACGCGGTCCTCCACGTCCCCGCCGCGGTCGCCGCCCAGGCGATCCGCGATCTGCGACGCCAGGCACGTTTGGCGAGGCTGCTCAAGAGCCCCCAGACTCGTGTCGTGCCCCTCGACGCACGGATGGCGTTCGTCGCGGGCATGCTCCTCGGGCGGCGTGGTGGCAGTGACGTGGTCGACGCCAGCGTGGTCCTGTGCGCTCGCATTCACGGACAGGGCGTGGTCACGAGCGACCCCGCCGATCTGCGCCGGCTCGACCCGGATCTTCCGCTGGAGGTCGTCTGATACCAGTTGTCAGTCAAAGCAGCAGGTGAAGACCATTCCACACCCAATCCTCGCCAACCGCTCGTGGATCGCCGTCCTCAGCTTGACGCAGCTTGGTATGAATCGGGCTGGCCCACAACTGGGCGCGGCTCCCGCCAGGGAGGCGAACGTCGCGGCCGGGCGGAGCCCACGGGCGCAGCGCGCCATGTGCCCGAGCATCTGCACGAAGACCCCGGTCACTACCTGGTCGTCGTACCGCATGGAGAGTATGCGGCGAGGGCGTACGCGATCCCCGCGGGCTCGAGGGTAACGAAGGGCGGGGGTCCTGCCCCCACTCGACGTGGGCGCCTGCACGCCGAGCTGCGGATGCCGCTCGACGCGTGGCCGCGATCCTCCAACCTGGCGCGGTATCGCGCGCGCAGTCACCCGCCCGGATGTGCCTTTACCCCCGCCGAATATGCAGTCGCCTGGGCCTGTGCGCGCTCGCCGGTGCAGTCGGGTTGGTCGCTCTGCACCCCCGCGACTGCACGTCCTGAGCGCCGCGAGCGGCTCCGTTGAGCCACACGCACCGGGTCGGTGCGGGCGACTGCGCTGCCTGGCAGACGCAGAGACAGCGCGCGTCGCCACTTGCCCCCGATGGCGCTAGGATCGCGGCCCTCCGATTCCCCTTCACCCAGGCCGCAGCGCTCTCCCACCGCACCCATCGACCGCCTCACAGCTCGCTCCGATCGTGGATCGCGCTCGCCGGCGAGGCTCGCGCCGACGCCGCCGCTCTGAGGTCGCGCTCCTCCGCTCCGCACGCACTCGTTCGTTGGAGCCCTCCCGCGGAGCCTCGATGGACCCGATCGCGCCAACTTCGACTTTGCGCGCCGCATACCACGTGAGCCACGAGATCCCCTAAGGGGATCTCGACCGCCTGCCGCTCCCCGAGCGCCGCTCGCGCGCCGCTTGACGGCCGTCCGTGCGAGCCCTACAAGCCGCTCCCACTTGACCAGCCCGACGGCCCCGTGGGCCAGGAGATGCGCCATGCCCCTCACGCTCCCCGCGAAGTCACCACACACTTCACGATTCCACCTCACCCCGACGGTGCGCCCGCTCACCCGAGCGGCCCGTTGCACAGCTCCCGGCATGCTCGCCAGCTACACCGACCCCGCCGGCCGCCTGCGCGAGGTCCTCGCACTGCCCGGGCACGGCGGCAGCGTGTTGGTGCTCGACCGCGACGCCGCCACCTGGGGCGATCGGCGGCTGGTGGCGCACCTCGCCGCCGACGAGCCTCTGGAGAACGCACAGCTGGTGTGCTGCGACTACCTGCGGGATCGCCGCCCGTGCCGCTGCCGGCCGCTCGCGCCCGAGGATCTCCTCGCAGCTCCCTTCTCGGAGGGATGCGAGCCGCGGGAGGATGACGGAGGGCTCGATCTGCTCGCGTCGTGGGAGAGTGTGGAGCTGCGCGACCGTCACGGTGCTCGCCACCGGATCGAGCCGCTTGCCGCCGGCCGCTCGGTCCCGGAGCTGCGCTGGTGCCGGCGGGAGGGCCCCGCCGAGGTCGGGCACGGCTCAGGTCAGCCTGCGAACGGCCTCCGGCCGGAGAGTGGCGGCGTCCCTCGGCCCGAGAGTGGCGGTGGCCTCCGGCCGGAGAGTGGCGGCGTCCCCTGGCCCGAGAGTGGCGGTGGCCTCCGGCTGGAGAGTGGCGGCGTCCCTCGGCCCGAGAGTGGCGGTGGCCTCCGGCTGGAGAGTGGCGGCGGCCCTCGAGCCGAGAGCGTGCGCGACGCGGTGGCGTGCATGGACGGCTACGAACCCGTGCGCGCGCTCACCGTCAGGGCGTTGGCGCGTCACCGCGATGACGCCAGGGTGTCGGTGGTGGTGCTGCGCTCCGAGCTGCAGCGCATCGACGCCAGCCGGATCGTGCTCAACCGGGCGCTGCGCCGAGCGGTGCTGCACGCGCTGCGCACCCAAGGGCTCAGCCTCAGCGAGATCGCCTTTCGCTGCGGGCGGGTCAAATGCGACAGCAAAGGCAACTGCAGCGGCGAGACCAGCTGGCTCTCCCGCCGCGTCGGCATCGCGCCCGAGAGCGGCGGCGACGGCCAGCCCACGCCGTGGATCCACAGCGATGTGCTCGCGCTGATCGCGCGCGAGGGCCTCGGCATCTCCCCCCGCGAGGTCGAGCTTTGATGGCCGATCGCGCTTGCGTGGAGCGTCCGCCGCCCGTCCTGGTGGTGGAGCACGACGAGCGGATCGCCCGCCCGCTGGTCGAGCAGCTCGTAGCCGACGGCTACCGGGCGCGGCTGGCGCGGACGACCGAACACGCGCGGGTGTTGGCGCGAGCCGACCCTCCTCACCTCGCGCTGCTCGGCGAGCTGGAGACCCCGAGAGCCGCCCTCGAACTGCTGGCTGAGATCCGTGGCGGCCCGCTCGCACGCCCCGGTGCTCCGAATCTTTGGCCCGCGGGGTTGCCCGTGATCGTGATGAGCCCTCAAGCCGAGCAGCCCGACCTGCTGCGGGCCTTCGACGCGGGCGCCGATGACTTCCTCGCGCGGCCCCCCGGATACCTGGAGCTGCGTGCCCGCCTGCGCGCGCTGCTGCTGCGCACCGGCGCCCACCGCGCGCGACGCGTGGAGGTGGGAGCGCTCGCGATCGACCTCCACGCTCATGTGGCGACCCTGCATGGTCATCCGCTGCAGCTGCGCCACCTGGAGTACGAGCTGCTCGTGCACCTCGCCCGCGAGCCCCAGCGGGTGTTCGCCAAGGGAGAGCTGCTGCGCGCCGTGTGGGGTTACCCCACACCGGTGTCCACCCGCACGCTCGACTCCCACTCCAGTCGCCTGCGCCGCAAGCTTCGCGAGCAAGGCGACGAGCAGTGGGTGGTCAACGTGCGCGCCGTCGGCTACCGCTTGATCTGAGCCTGAGCTTCTGAGCCACGCGTCCTGTCGCCCCTCGGGGCCCGACGGGTCTGCGTGGACCCATGCACCGCGGCGGGTCCTCGAAACCCGTGGCACTCATGCAGCGCCCACGACGGCGAGCCCCCGCGCTCGCCGTCGCTCGTTAACCCGCGTTCGGCTCTGGCTGGGCGCTCACCCCTAGTGAAAGGAGGGGACTCCCATGTCTCCACCGAACGAAACGACCCTCAATCGTGAACCCGACCCGCTGGCTCCGCTGGAGCATCTCTGCCAGTGGCTGGTGGGCACAACTGTGCACGTCGTCCTCGGCGCGATCCTCGGTCTGCTCGCGGCGCGCCTGATGCGCCGTTGGCATCTGCACTGGAGCTGGGCGGCGGGCGCGTTCGTGCTCGTCGTGCTCGCCCGCACCGCGCTGGCGGGCGACGCGGCGACGCTGGGCATGGCCGCGCTCGGCGCTGCCGTCCGCGGCAGGCGTTGGCACGGCGAAGACCTGCAGGCCGGCGCCGATCTTGCCGAGCTCGCCGCGGAGCGCACCACCCCGCTCGACGGGCTGCGGACGGGCGTCCACGGCGTGCGCTCGTGGTTTGCCGCCCGCGGCGGCGCTGCTTGGCCGGGCGTGCACTCGCATCTTGCGGGCGCCTCCGTCATCGGCAGGCTGAGCGGATTCGTGTCGCGCCGGGGGGGAGGCGAGCGCCTGTGGCGCGGCAGCCATCTGAGCGTCGGCATGGATCGCCGCGGCCGCTCGGTGTCGATTGAGCTCGGCGGCGAGGGCGGCGCGCATACCCTGGTGGCGGGCGCCACCGGCTCCGGCAAGACGTTCACGCAGGCATGGATCACCACGCTCGCGGCCGCGTACGGGATGTCGGCGATCGTGGTGGACCCAAAGGGCGACACGGGGCTGCGCGAGCGGCTGCGCCGTGCCGCGTGCGCCTCGGGCAAGGCGTTTCACACGTGGACGCCGGAGGGCCCGGCGGTCTACAACCCGTTTGCGCGCGGCGGCGAGACGGAGGTCGCCGACAAGGCGCTCGCGGGGGAGCGCTTCACCGAGCCCCACTATCAGCGCCAGGCGCAGCGCTACCTCGGACATGCCGTCCGCGCGCTTCGCGCCGCCGGGCGGGAGGTCAGCCTCGCCGGTCTCGTCGAGGCGCTCGATCCCGAGGGCCTGGAGCTGCTCGCGCGGGAGCTCCCGCGGGAGAGCGCGCGGGCGGTGCACGCCTACCTGGACTCGCTCACCGCTCGTCAGCGCGGCGAGCTGAGTGGCGTGCGCGACCGCCTCGCGATCATGACCGAGTCCGACGTGGGCCCGTGGCTTGACCCCGCCACGCCGGGCGCCGAGTCCTTCGAGCTGCTGCACGCGGTGCGCAGTGGGGCGGTGGTGTACTTCAGCCTCCGCGCCGACTCCCGGCCGCTGCTCGCGCAGATGCTCGGAGCGGCGATCGTGCAGGATCTGCAGACCGTCGTCTCGGCGCTACAGGAGCGCCCGGCGCGGTGCGTAGTGGCGATCGACGAGTTCTCTGCGATCGCCGCCGAGCACGTCGCCGGCCTCTTCGCCCGTGCCCGCTCGGCGGGAATCAGCCTGCTGCTGGGCACCCAAGAGCTCTCCGACCTGCGCCTGCCCGGCCGCGAGATGCTGCAGGAGCAGGTGCTGGGCAACCTCACCTCCGTGATCGCTCACCGCCAGGCGGTCCCCGCGTCGGCCGAGCTGATCGCCCGCCTGTCCGGCAGCAGGGGCGCATGGCGCACCTCGGTGAGCAGCGACGGCCGGTCCACTCGCACAAGGGTCAGCGAGCCCCTCATCAGCGCCGAAGAGGTGATGAGCCTCCCCACGGGTCACGCGGCGGTGATCCGCCTCGGCGGCCCACGCAGTGCGGCGATCGCGCGGATGCACTCGCCCGATCGCGGCCTCTGAACAACAACTACAGGAGGACCACGATGGTCTATGAATCCACGCACGACAACCTCTCGCCCAACCGCGCTGCGCTCGTGCGCTGGGCGGCTGGCATGGGAGCGGTCACGGCGGAGGCCGTGGCCATGCATCTCGGCGTCAGCACGGCCTCGGCGCGGGGGCGGCTGCGGGCAGCTGAAGGCGAGCGGCTGCTTGCGCGCTGCCGCCCGCTGATGGGTCACCCGGCGCTGTATACGGTCACACGCACCGGCCTGCGCAAGGCCGATGCACGCGGCCTGGACCCGTGCAGGGTGAGCGCCTCGAACGCGCTGCACCTGATCGAATGCGCTCGCGTGGCAGCCGCGCTGGAGCGCTGCTATCCCGACCACCGGGTGCAGGGCGAGCGGGAGCTGCGCGGCGAGGAGCGCGAGCGTCGCCGCGCGCTCGCGAGCGCCGAGCTCGGTATGAGCCCGCGCGGCGGAGGGTCGCGCCATCACCCCGACTTGGTGCTGTGGCCGGTCGATCCTGCGGGTGGACTGCCGGTGGCGGTCGAGGTCGAGCTGACCGTCAAGGCGCCGGAGCGCCTGGCCGCGATCTGCCGGGCGTGGGCGCGGGCGCGCTGCGTGGCAGGCGTGCTCTACCTCGCCCCGCCCGAGGTCGAGCGGGCGGTGCTGCGTGCGATCGATCGTGCGCACGCCGACGAGCGGGTGGTGGTGGTTCCGCTCGACGCGCTGCCGGAGCAATTCGATGCCCCGAGCGAGCGTACCGTCCCAAGCAGCGCGTAACTTCTCTGGCGGGGCAGTGGCTTACAGCAAAGGAGCGAAGTCATGTCGTATGCGAGCATCAACCACGTAGTGCTGATCGGGCGTCTCACGCGGGACCCGGAGCTGCGCGAGCTGCCCTCCGGCCACAGCGTCTGCAACATCAGGGTCGCGTGCAACGGCACCCGGCGCACCGCCGAGGGCGAATACCAGGAGCGTCCTCTCTTCTTCGACGTCGCCACCTTCGGGGGGCTGGCGGAGAACGTGGCCCGCTACATGCACCGGGGCAGCCTCGTGGCGGTGGACGGGCGCCTGGAGTGGCGCGAGTGGGAGGCGGAGCAGGGCAAGCGCCAGGCGGTGAGCGTGGTGGCCGAGACCATCCAGTTCCTGGAGCGGCCCGCCGCGCGCGGCGAGGGTGAGCCGGGCGAGGGCGGCGCGCAGGACGACGAGCGCGAGCTCGTGGGCGCCGCCGCCGGCTCCGGTGAGATCGACCTGGTGTTCTAACCGTCGTCGAGCAGGGACTGTTGTCGCGCAGTAGCGCATGCCGCGGGGCGCCGGGTGCCGGCGCCCCGCAGGCGGCCCCGGGCCGCCTTTCGTGTTTAAGGGCCCGGGTATGCCATCGGGCTCGGCGATGCCATAGACTGCCGCGCCGAACCCTCCCCGTGCAAGGAGATCCGAAGGTGCCAGTGAACGACAAAGTGGTCGGCAAGACGTACGAGCCCACGGTGTATGCGGTGGGCCGCGAGAAGATCAAGGAGTACGCCCGAGCGGTGGGCGAGACCAACCCTGTCCATCTCGATGTGGAGGCGGCGCGCGCCGCCGGCTACGCCGACGTGGTGGCGCCGCCGATGTTCGTGGTGGTGTACTCCGCCCCTTCGGTCGGGCCGCCGATCTTCGATCCCGAGATCGAAATCAACTTCCCGATGATGGTGCACGGGGGGCAGGAGTTCGAGTGGGGTCCGCTGGTGGTGGCAGGGGATGAGATCACCACCACGGCGAGCGTGAAGGAAATCTACGAGCACAAGGGCAAGGGCTTCTACGTGTTCGAGTCGATCTCCACGAACCAGCGCGGCGAGCAGGTGTGCCGCGGCACGTGGACCAACATCGTTCGAGGAGTGTGAGCATGGCCGACCTTCGAGGAGCGCGTAATGGCTGACCTGAGTGCGGGAGCACAGATACCCGAGCTGAAGATCACACCCGACAAGTACCTCACCGTCCGCTACGCCGGTGCCTCGGGCGACTTCAACCCGATCCACGTCGACGAGGAGTTCGCCCGCGCGGTGGGTCTCCCCGGGCGCATCCTGCACGGGCTGTGGTCGATGGCGCAGGTGGCGCGCGCGCAGACGGAGGCGGCGGGCGGCCCCGAGCATCTGCGGCGCCTCGCCGTGCAGTTCCGCGGCATGGGCGTCCCCGAGCAGGAGGTGGTCGTGACCGGCACCGTGCGCGAGGCGCAGGACGGGAAGGTGCTGATCGACACGGTGGCGGTGCAGGGCGAGCAGGAGATCATCCGCAACGCCGAGGCCGAAGTCGAGGTGTAACGGGCGCGCGCGGCGCCGGGGGCCGGGGCCTCCCACGGCGCCGGGGCAGTTTCCAGGGCGCTTGGGCTGCATCGGCCCGCCCTCCCACGCGCCGCGAGCAGTTTCCAGGGCGCTTGGGCCGCATCGGCCCGCCCCTTCTCTGCGGCGCGGCGTCCCGGCCGGCTGCCCGCGGCGACTCCCCACCGCCGGCTGGCGCGGCGACGGCGCATACAATCGACTTATGCTCACCACCCGGCAGGAGCTGATCTTGTGCAAGGTGGTGGAGGGATACCTGCTGGCGGGCCAGCCGGTGGCGTCGAGGACGATCGCCGCCGACCCGGAGCTCGACTGCGGGGCCTCCACCGTACGCAACGAGCTCGCGCTGCTCGAGGAGCACGGGCTGCTTGCGCATCCGCACACCTCCTCGGGGCGCGTCCCCACCGACGCCGGCCAGCGCTACGTCGTGGACCGGATGCTGGCCTCGGGCAAGGGCCTCGTGGCGGCGCCGCGCATGGAGCTCTCGCTCACGCGCCAGGAGGTCGAGGAGGCGATGCGGGCGACCACCGAGACGCTCTCGCAGGTGACCGACCTGCTCGCGGTCGTCTCCGCGCCCTCGGCGAGCATCGCCACGATCCGCCGCGTCGAGGTGCTCGCGGTGCAGCCGCGGGTGGTCGTGGCCGTCGTGATCACCTCCACCGGCGAGGTCTCCAGGGTGTTCGCCACGTTCGAGGAGCCGGTCGACGCGGGACTGGTGGCGTGGGCGGGGGAGTACCTCAACGAGCGCCTGAGGGGACTCGGCTTGGGTGCGCGGATGCTCCATCAGCGCCTCGCCGATCCCACGCTGCCGACGCAGGAGCGCGCCTTCCTGGAGCGCCTGATCCCCGCGTTCGGCGAGCTGGCGGCGGAGTCCGAGCACGTGCTCTACCTCGACGGTACGGCGCGGCTGTTCTCGGACGCGCATCTGCGCGACGTCGGTCAGATCAACGAGCTGATGGAGCTGCTGGAGCGACGCGTGGCGTTGCTGGACGTGTTGCGCACGGCGTTGAGCGAGCCGGGGGTGTACGTGCGCATCGGTCATGAGAACGAGATCCCGGCGATGCGCTCGCTGGCGATGGTGGCGGCGGGGTATGGCGTTGCCCAGCGCCGGCTGGGGATCGTCTCGGTGATCGGCCCGGTGAGGATGGACTACGCCTACGCGATCCCGGCGGTGCGGGCGGTGGCGCACGAGCTCTCGCGCTTCGTTGAAGAGGCGTATGCGGAGAACTGAGCTGCGGGCCGGGCTCTGTGCGGTGCCGGCGTCCTTCGCCCCGCCGAGTTCCACCGAACCCCTACTGTGTCCGTCAACACCCAACTCCCCATGTCCACAACTGCACACCGACAGAAACCGTGAGCCGCGCATCTACACCCCGCGATCCCTACAAGGTGCTCGGGGTCGCCCGCGACGCTTCTGAGCAGGACGTCAAGAAATCCTTCCGGCGCCTGGCGAGGGAGCTGCATCCGGACGTCAACGCGCACGATCCGCAGGCGGAGGAGAAGTTCAAGGAGGCCGCCGAGGCGTACGAGATCCTCTCCGACCCGCAGCGGCGCGCGACCTACGACCGCTACGGTCACGAGGGGCTGCGCTCCGGCGGGTATGCCCCGAACTTCGACGCGTTCGGCTCGATCGGCGACCTGTTCGACGCCTTCTTTGGCGGCGCCAGCCCCTTCGGAGGAGGGCGCGGAGCGGGGCCGGCGCAGGGGCAGGACGTGGCGGCGGCTCTGGAAATCGACCTGCGCGAGGCGGCGAGCGGCAAGCGCGCGGAGGTCGCCTTCGAGGTGGTCGAGCGCTGCGCGCGCTGCCACGGCAACGGCGCCGAGCCGGGCACACCGATCGAGACCTGCGAGCGCTGCGGCGGGGCGGGGCAGCTGCAGGCGGTGACGCGCACGCCGTTCGGCCAGATGATGCGCACCGTGGTGTGCGAGCGCTGCCACGGCGACGGCCGCACGGCCAAGCAGCCCTGCGGCGAGTGCCGCGGCCGCGGCCGCCGCGCTGCCAAGCGCACGCTGACGGTGGATGTGCCCGCCGGGATCGCCGACGGCCAGCGCATCCGCCTCGGCGGCAAAGGCCACGCGGGCGAGGCCGGGGCGCCCGCGGGGGACCTGTACGTGCTCGTACGAGTGCGCCCCGACGAGCGCTTCGTGCGCGAAGCCGACGACTTGATCACCGCGTTGGACGTCTCCGCCCCGCTGGCGGCGGTGGGAGCGACGCTCGACGCGCCGACGCTGGAGGGTGCGACGCCGGTGAAGATCGCCCCGGGCACCCAGCCGGGCGAGGTGCTGACGGTGCGCGGCCAGGGGATGCCGAGCCTGCGCAACGGCAGGCGCGGCGACCTGCGAGTGGTCGTCAACGTGGTGGTGCCCCGGCGCCTCAACGCCGAGCAGCGCGAGCTGATGGAGCGCGTGCAGGAGACGCTCACCGAGGAGAACCTGCGCGGCGAGGAGTCGATGCTCGGCAAGCTGCGCCGCGCGCTGCACCACCGAGCCGCGTGATCCGCCTCGCGGTGCGCGTCCGCCGCGAGGACGCGGAGCTGGTGCTGGCGCAGCTGCTGGAGCTGGCGCCCTCCGGGGTGGAGGAGGCGGAGCCCGGAGACGGGGTGGTCGAATACGCGGTGTACGGCAGCCCCGGCGAGCTCCCCCAACTGCCCGATCTGCGCGCCGCGGCGGGGGAGGCGCTGGTCGAGGTCGCGACCAGTGAGCTGCCCGACGACTGGGGGGAGCGCTGGAAGCGCTTTCACCGCCCCGTGTTGATCGAGTCGCCAGCGGCTTCGGGGGCCGGAGAGCTGGCGGGGGAAACGACGCTGCCGGGAAAGCCACTGCAGGGGGGGCTGGTGCCGGGTCTGCACGTGCGCCCGCCATGGGAGCCCCCGAGCGATCGGGCCGACGTCGAGGAGATCGTGATCGACCCCGGTCAGGCATTCGGTACCGGGGCCCACGCCACCACACGCATGTGCCTGGAGCTGCTGCTGGAAGTGGCCGCTGAGCGGCGGGGGAGGGGACCGCTGCTGGACGTCGGCACCGGCTCGGGGGTGTTGGCGATCGCGGCCGCCCGCCTCGGGTTTGGGCCGGTGGTGGGCCTCGACAACGAGCCCGAGAGCGTCGAAGCGGCTCGCGAGAACGCGCGGGTCAACGGCGTGGAGTTGCAGGCGCGCAGCTTCGACCTGCGCCGCGAGCGCCTGCCGACCGTCGGTGGCGCGGCCGCACCGACGGTGCTCGCCAACCTGCTGAAGCCACTGCTGCTGGACCTCGCGCGATCGATCGAGTACGCCCCGGACGATCTGATCGCCGGGGGGCTGCTCACCGAGCAGGTTGACGAGGTGGTGGCGGCCTTCAAAGAGTCGTTGAACATGCACGAGCACCAGCGCCGAGCCAGTGGCGAGTGGGCCGCGGTGTGGCTGCGCACGGTGGCCGACTGAGCAAGCTCAGGCGGGGTCGGGCACTGCGGGGTCGGACACCGTGAGGTCGGGGACCTCGGTGACGGCGCGGGCCATCGCGCGGTAGACCAGGTCGATCGCGGGCCGCACGCCGTCCTCGCTCTGCAGCAGCGTGGCCGCGGCGGCAAGTGCGGAGCCGATTGCCTCGAGCGCCTCGCCGACATCCCCCGGCGAAGGGTCGCGGCAGGCGGCGAGCGCCATCTCGAGCATCGCCAGCGCCTGCTCGGGGACGCCGGCGAAGAGCGCGGGCCCGGTGAGGCTGCCATAGCCGTACACGCGGGCGAGACGCCCGGAGAGCGTGATCGAGGGCCCGCGCCGCGGGGGGGTGACGGGCGGCAGTCCGCGCCCGTCGAACAGCCCGGCGACCGTCCCGCCGAGCACCAGCCGGGTGGTGGCCTCGTCGAGGCCGGCGTGCGCGGCCATGCGCAGCACCATGTAGAGGCCGCTCTGCGGGCGCCCGTACGGAGGGTCGGTGGCGAACACGATCCGCTCGGCGGGGACCCGCGCGAACAGCTCGACGACGTCGAGCCCGAAGAAGCAGGAGGTGTCGTACAGCACGCCGGGGTGTTCGGCGAGCATCGAGGTGAGGATCCCCTGGTCGCAGATCGCGCCGTGGGCGAGGATCAGCACGACCTCGGGGTGGCGCAGCGCGAGCTCGGCGAGCCCCTGCGCGATCGGCGGCAGGCCGCGGCCGGCGTGGATCAGGATCGGCACGCGCGCCTCTTCGGCCACCTCGAAGATCCCCTCGAGCTCGTTGCCGTCGAAGGCGAACTCCTGGGCGCGCGGGTGCAGCTTGATCCCGCGGGCGCCGGCGGCGAGGCAGCGTTCGGCCTCGGCCACCGGGTCTTCAAAGGGGTCGAGGCGGCAGAAGGGGATCAGCCGGTCCTCGCTTTCGCCGGCCCACGCGAGCACGCGATCGTTGGGAAGCGAGTAGGCCGGACGGCGCTCGGGGTCGTGCAGCGGGAACACGCAGGCGCGTCGCGCGCCGGCGTCGTCCAGCTGGGCCAGCAGCTCGGCGAGCGACAGGGAGCGCCCGTCCTCGTCGACGCCGAGGTGGGTGTGGGCGTCGAGAACTTCGGCGCCGTCAGGGAGCAGACCCTGGGCTTCGGCGGCGAAGGGGGCGAGGGCGTTGGCGTAGAGCGAGGCGTCCATAGCGGGCACCCTAATGGGTCGGGTCGTTAGGGATCGTCCACGTGGGCTGGTTGCGAGCGGGGCGCGCGGGCGCCGGGCCTCCGTGCCCGGCGGCGTTGGCGTGGTGGGCTCGTACCCGGCCATCTCCGACGACCAGCTCGCGAGCGCGAGCGCTCACCCAAAGCGCAGAACCGCCGCCACGAGCTTGTGGTGCCAGCCCTCGTGCGCGGTCCCGAGACTCGCAGTGAGCAGCGCACGGTCGGGTTTGTCGAATCCGAGGTCCTCCCATCCGTGGACACCTTCGGGCATCCGGAGGATCCGTGGCCCGAAGTCGAAGTCGGTCACCGGCAGACTCCAGTCCTGTCTGCCATATCTGAAGAGCGCGCGTGGGCTACCGGCGTGCGCGCGGGCCTGGGATCCGTGGCCGAAGCGCAGGTGCGCGGGCTCGATCAGGGCGAGCGAGGCATCCAGGCCCTCGGCAGCGACCGTCTCTGGCACCGCGCGTCCGCGGTTGACGAACAGTGGGGATTTCGTGGCGGCCACCTCGAGCAGCAACGCGAGCGCGTGGCTGCGATTCGCGGGGCCCTCGAGCTTCCACGGTGCGTCGGCGATCACCACGTTCTCCGGTTGTGCCGGGTCGCCATCCGGGCCACAGTGCGCAAACGACACGACGTCGAGCAGTCGCGGCGTGTGCCCGTCGACCCGGCACTCCCTGTCAGAGAGCGCCCCGCTCCCGTGCGGTGAGACCGGACGCACGAGCCGGCCGTCGAAGAGCGAGACGCCAGCCACACAGCGTCTGCCCGTCTTGCGTGAGTTCGCCACCACCAGGATTCGCTCGCGGGACATCCTGATCCTTGCTCCGTCGAGCTAGCGGCACCGGGACAGCGTGGCCGGCGGCTGCCTCGCTCCAGGTACGGTGCCCAACGGCTAGAGGTGGACGATCTGCACTTCGTCCCAGTGATCGGCCAAGTATTCAAGCGACAGACGGCGGTGGCAAAGCTCGGGCGTCGCCTCTGAGCAGAGCAGCGCGGTGGGCGTCAAGAACGAGCCGGGATCGAGGCGACGCTCGATCTGGCGCTCGCGCATGAGCGCGATGAACCGCTCTTCATACTCCGCCCAGGGCATCGCGCCCTGGCGCTTGTAGGCCTTGAAAAGCTCCTCGGTCGGAGTGAGCAGCGGCTCGTGCGCGTACTCGGCGCCGACCAGCTCCCGCAGGAAGTACGGCAGGTCGCGATCCTTCGCGAAGCCCGCCAACTGCGAAGACGTGTTACGGCGCACGTCCAGGAGCCGCCGCACGCCGCTGCGCTTCAGGCGACCGAAGAAGCTCTCAGCGGTCGTCTGCGTGAAACCGATGCTGTAGATCTCCATGGCAGAGGCTCCTCGAACAGGGTGTCAAGACGCACAAAGCCGCTCTCCGGCTCCAAACGGCCGTCCCCGCGTATGTGCAGTACGCGTGCGCCCTCCTCGAAGAGCACGCGCGCGACGAGCATTCGACGGTGGCAGTGCTTGGGGTTCTCCTCTGCGCACATCACCGCAATCCGCAGCGCCGCGATCCTACGCCGCAGCTGCTCGAGACCCCGAGCGAATGTCTCGGATCTCGCCACCGCGTCGTAGCGCACGTGGCCACCCTCATCGTAGAGGTGCTCGTCGTCCGGCCGGCCACCGAGCTCGCGCCCGAGGAAGACGTACTGCACACCGACCCCGTCCAGCGCGTCGAGGAGCGGCTCGCGGTCAAACCATGGCGTATAGCTCGAGGCCGGCCAGGAGCGCACGTCGGCAATGCCCTGAACGTCGTGTGTGCGCAGCAGCGCCAGGAAGTGCTCCAAATCGTGGTTGGAGTGCCCGACCGTCAGCAGTGTGGCCGGCTCAGGCTCAGCCACTGGGAGCCGCCCGTGCCACCTGCCGCTGCCAAGCGGGATCCCCCAGGACGCGGTCCAGCGCATCCACGCACTCCTCGATGTCGTCGCAGCTCAACCGATGGACGGCAGGATGAGTCCGCATGAGGTCCTCGACCAGCGGCGCCTTCATCCCCATCCGGCTCCAGAGCGCGATCACCGGCCGCCCTTCGCATAGCGCGAACGCGAGCTCTGCCCCCGCATCCGGACTGGCAGAGGAGACGTGCACGATGCATGCATCGGCCAGCCGCAGCGCCTGCAGCCGCAGCTCAGAGCGCTCGTCCCTCGCTGCCAATATCGGCCATCCATGTCGTTGGCATGTCGCTTTCACGCCGTCCTCGAGCCGCTCGCCGTGTGGCAGCGAAACATACATCCACGTGCCCTCATGCGGTTCTCTTGCGCGAGCCATGATTTGAGCCTCGGTCGACATTGTTCCTGTCCCAGTACGACCTTAGAGTGCCATCCACCACGGACGTAACGCGGCCATACTCGTGCGGCCAGCCAGTCCCTCGGTCGGCGCCCCGACATCGGCGTGCGTTGTGTGCGGTGGAGCATGCCTCGCCCAAGCGGGCGGGCTCTCGTGACATTGGTCTCTACCGCGACCGCGTCGTAGCGTGCAAGGCATGGCATGGGACGTGGTGATCGCGGGCGGCGGCTTTGGAGGCTTCTCCGCCGCGCGTACGCTGGAGCGGGTGCTGCCCCGCAACAGCGCGCGCGTGACGCTGGTGAGCGACGTGAACTTCCTGCTGTTCACCCCGCTGCTGCCCGGCGCGGCGGCGGGGACGCTCGAGCCGCGCCACGTGGTTGTGCCGCTGCGCGAGCAGCTGCGGCGTACCGACCTGTGGCTGGGGCTGGTTGTCGGCGCGGAGCCCGAGCGGGGGCGGCTGCTGGTGGACTCCCCGGAGGGGTTGCGTCACGAGTTGCGTTACGACCAGTTGATCGTCGCGTTGGGGTCGATCTCGCGCACGCGCAAGGTGCCGGGCCTGGTCGAGCACGCGATCGGCTTCAAGACGCTGGCGGATGCGATCGCGCTGCGTAACCGGGTGATCTCGATGCTGGAGCGCGGGGAGACGATCCACGACGCCCACGCGCGGGCGGAGTGCCTGACGTTCGTGTTCGTCGGCGCCGGGTATGCGGGCGTGGAGGGGGTGGCGGAGCTGCAGGATTTCATGGGCGACGTGATCTCCCTCTACCCCCGCTGTGCCAGCCAGGGGATGCGCTGGGTGCTGGTGGAGGCGCGGGAGCGGGTGATGCCGGAGGTGGCGCCCAGCCTCGCGGCGTTCGCGCAGCGGGAGCTGCGCGGCAGGGGCATCGAGATCCGCACGAGCACCACTGTCGCGCAGGTCACCGACAACGCGGTGCGGCTGAGCGACGGCGAGACGATCGCGGCGCGCACGGTGGTGTGGACGGCCGGCGTGAGGCCCCACCCGGTCGTCGCGCGCCTCGGGCTGGCGCTGAGCGAGGGCGGGCGGATCGAGGTGGATCGCACGATGCGCGCCAGCGGCCAGCGCAACGTGTGGGCGATCGGGGACGCGGCGGCGGTGCCCGACCCGGCGCGCCGGGGCGAGCCCTCGCCACCCACCGCCCAACACGCGATCCGCCAGGGCAGGCGCGTGGCGCGCAACGTCGCGGCCGAGCTCGGCGGCGGTGGGAGGGTGCGGCCGCTCCGATATCGCACGCTGGGGGTGTTCGTGGACCTCGGCCGCCACCAGGCCGTGGCGAGTACGGTGGGGATCAGGTGGCGTGGCTTCCCCGCGTGGTTCTTGGCGCGCACCTACCACCTGGCGAACATGCCCGGCCGCCGGCGCAAGCTGCGCCTGGTCGTGGACTGGACGGTGGCGCTGCTGTTCGACCGCGACACCTCGGAGCTCGGTCAGCTCGGCCACCCGCAGGGGCTGGAGCACGAGGGAGCGCTGACGGCGGCGGCCGACGCAGAGGGCGGTGGCCGATCGGCGGGCGAGGCGCCCGGCAAGGGCGTGCGTGTGTAGTTGTGCTTTTTATGAGCCGTGCGCAATGGCTATCGCTCTTCAAAATTTTGAATCACAACACCTACCCTCCTACAAATGTATATACATAATGCAGCGCGCGCTCTACGTGCGCAGTCCGCATCCGTCAGCCAGCGTGCGCGGTTCGCGCCGCGGGCGCCCTACGCGCGCACGCAGGCTGGTGGGCACGGAACCGGTTCGGCGCAGCGGGTGCCCCACGCGTGCGGCCGCTCGCTAGTGGGCGCGGACCGGTTCGCGCCGGCGGGTGCCCTACGCGTGCAGCCGCTCGCTGGCGGGCACGAGTCCGGCCTCACGCTGGAAACCCTCGAGCACGGAGCGCATCGTCTCGGTGTTGCACTGCACCTTCGACGGCCACGGCTTGGCGGGGTGGTCGTACAGAGTCTTCAGCCCGTTGCCGGTGACGATCGCCACCACCGTCTCGTCGGGGTCGAGGCGGCCTTCGGCGGCGAGCTTCTTCACGACCGCCACCGTGGTGCCGCCGGCCGGCTCGGTGAGCAGGCCCTCGGTCGCGGCGAGCAGGTCGATGCCCGCGAAGATCTCTTTGTCGCTCACCGACGCCGCGGTGCCGCCGCGCCCGCGGACGGCCTCGATCACGAACACACCGTCGCCGGGCGAGCCAATCCCGAGCGAGTGGGCCTGTGTGGTCGGCTTCACCGGGACAATCTCCGAAGCGCCGGTGAGGATCGCCTCGGCGATCGGGTTGCAGCCGTCGGGCTGGGCGATGTCGATCTTGGTGTGCGCGGTCTCTGCCAGGCCGACCATTTCGAGCTCCTGCAGGCCCTTGTGGATGCGCGATGAGAGCGTGCCTCCGGCGGCCGGGGAGACGATGCGGTCGGGCGAGCGCCACCCCAGTTGCTGCACGATCTCATACGCCTCGGTCTTGGCGCCCTCGGCGTAGAAGGGGCGCAGCGTGATGTTGGCGAACTCCAAGCCCGTCGCCTCCGCCAGCGCGCGGCAGGCTTTGTTGGCTTCGTCGTAGTTGCCCTCGACCTGGCACACCTTCGCGCCCAGCGCGCGGCAGGCGTGGGCCTTGGTGCTCTCCAGGCGGTTGGGGTAGAAGACGTAGGCCGCCACGCCCGCCTTCGCCGCCAGCGCCGCCACGGCGGTGCCGACGTTGCCCGTCGACACGCACCCGATCTCCCTGCGGCCCAGCTCCAGCAGGCGTGCCACCGCCATGCTCACCACGCGATCCTTGTAGGAGAGGCTCGGGCGGGAGGTGCTGTCGTCCTTCAGGTAGAGGTTGCGCAGACCCACCGCGGCGCCCAGCCGGTCGGCGCGGATCAGCGGCGTGAAGCCCGCGAACTCGCCCACCCGCGCGGGGCCGACGGCGTCGTGGATCGGCAACAGCTCCTCCAGGAACCAGATGTTGAGCGGGCGCTCTTGCATCGGGGTCTCGCGGATGCGCTGCGCGGCGAGCTCGTAGTCGTAATCGACATCGAGACTCTTGCCGCAGCGTGGGCAGTACGCCCCGCCCTCGGCGAGGGGCGAGCGCAGCTCGCATTTGCGGC
This sequence comes from Solirubrobacteraceae bacterium, assembly GCA_035948945.1. Lineage (GTDB taxonomy): Bacteria > Actinomycetota > Thermoleophilia > Solirubrobacterales > Solirubrobacteraceae > Palsa-744. The sequence goes on along the minus strand of DASZIQ010000004.1, from coordinate 12,933 downwards.
ACACCAGCTCGGTTGCGCAGGAGCGCGTGTGCTGGAGATCCCCGGCTTGGTTCGGTGCGGTGCTCATCCGCTTCTCAGCACATCATCGCAGAGGACGCGGTCGGCGAAATGGTCATATTCGGTGAATTTCCACACAGTCGGGCTCGGTATACCCCGCCGCCGTCCCGGCAGCATTGCATGCCCCGCCGCCACGGGTGGTGGCTGTTTCTCTCTGCGGCGCCGGTGGGGCGCCCCTCCTCCTGCACCTCGGCCTGTACCGGCTCTGCCGGTGGGGCCCCCATCCTGCTACTCCTCAGCCCCCGCCACCGGCACCGGCTCGGCACGCGGGGCTCCCGGGGCCGCTGCGATGGGGGGCTGGCGCGACCACTCGCCCGGCAGTGGCCACCGCGGATCGACCCCCGGCTCGCCGAGGCCCGAGGACTCCCACAGCTCCTCGCCGATGTGCGGCGCGAACGGCATGATCACCCTCGCCATCAGCCCCAGCGCGTCGCGCAGCGCCTCGTGATCCTCGCGGCACAACGCGCCGCTGTGCTTGAGCACGCGCTGCTCGTAGTCCTTGATGCGATCCAGCAGGCGGATCGCGTTGCGCACCGCGCTGTGCATCTCGAGCTCCGCCAGCTCCTCGGTGATCTTCTCCACCGCCGTGTCGCACCATTTCTCCAGGCGCCTGCGCAGGTGCTCGGTGCGGCGCGGGTCGAGCTCGCGGTCGTCCTCCACCCGCAAGGCGAAGCGCGCCTGGGAGTACTGCCACAGGTTATGCAGGAAGCGCTGGCAGAACTGCACCGCGCTGTCGCTCCAGTTCAACGACTTCTGCGGCCGCGCCGCCCACAGCACCGCCATCCGCACCGTGTCGGCGCCGAAGGACTCGACCAGCTCGTCGGGGTCGACGACGTTGCCGAGGTGCTTGCTCATCTTGCGCCCGTCGCGAATCACCATCTCGTGCATCAGCGCCCCCGCGAACGGCTCGCCGTCGGCGAGGAACGCGAGCGGGCCGATGTCGCGCAGCGCCTTCGTCGTGATGCGCTGGTCGAACATGAAGTTGCCGCTGTCGCTGCCCGCCACCAGGCGCTCGGAGGGCAGCCACGCGCGCAGGTCCTCCAGTGCGAGGATCTCCTCCAGCGAGCGCTCGCGCTCGGAGGCGGGCACGCACGCCGGGATCCACAGCCACAGCGCGTCGAAGTGGCAGTCGAGCGTGTCGGTCTCGCGCTTGGCCGGCCCGCCGCAGCGCGGGCAGGAGGTGTTGACGAAGTCCTCCCTTTCGGCCAGCGGGTTGCCGGCGCCGGTCGGTTTCAGGTCGCGCGGCAGCTCCACCGGCAGCTGCTCCTTGGGCACCGGCACCGTCCCGCACGCCTCGCAGTAGACGATCGGGATCGGCGTCCCCCACGAACGCTGGCGGGAGATCGAGAAGTCGTTGGCCTTGTAGCGCACCGCTGGCCGAAACGGGGACTCGCGCCGAAGGCGCGTGTCCCCCGGCTTCGGTCGCGCACCACCCGGCGCTCCCGCGGGGGTCTCTGCGGCGCGTGTGTCATCTGGCCCTCCCGAGGGGATGCCGAGGCGCTCGGCGATCAACTCGTCCGTACGGTCCAGCTCGGGGATCCCCAGCACGGCGGTCGCGCCGAAGCGCTCGTCAACCGCCGGGGAGATCAGCAGCGGCAGCGATGGGCCCTCGGCTATCGACACGGTGCAGCCGGTGTCCACCAGCGCGACCGTCTCGGCGCCGCGTGAGCTGCGCTCCCAGCCGCCGAGGCGCATCTCCTCCAGCTGCTCCCCCACCGTGGGGTCAGCGCTCCAACGCTCGACCTCGGGGTGCTTGGGGGAGATCAGCACGAAGCGCGCCTGCGCGATGCCCTCGGCGTGGGGGGTGAACACGGTCAGCTCGCGCCCGTCCACGGCGCGCGCCCGCAGCTCGACCCCGTCCGCGCGGCCCAGCACGAAGCGCTGGCTGGCGAGCGAGGTCTCGTCCCATTTCTGCAGCTCCGCGATGCGGCGGTCGTTCTCCTCCAGGTAGGCGCTGACGCGCAGGTACCACTGCGCCCGCTGGATCAGCCTGACCGGGTTGTGGCAGCGCCAGCAGGTGCCGTCCTCGACCTGGATCGTCGCCAGCGTGGTTTGGCAGGTGTCGCACCAGTCCACGCTGCCGCTGCCGTGGTAGATGAGGTCGGCGTCGAGCAGCGTGAGGAACAGCCACTGCGACCACCGGTACATGATTGGGTCGGAGCTCATGAACGTGCGCTCCCAGTCGAACGAGAACCCGAGCCGCCGCAGCTGGCCGGTCATGTGCTCGGCGCAGCGTGCCACCCACTCGGCGGGGGACTCCCCGCCCGCGATCGCCCCGAGCTCGGCGGGCAGCCCGAAGGCGTCGAAGCCGAACGCGAACAGCACCGGCTCCCCGCGCGCGCGCTGGAAGCGGGCGTAGGCGTCGCCGATCGCGTAGCTGCGCACGTGCCCGATGTGCACGTTGCCGGAGGTGAATGGCGCTGAGGCCTTGATGTACACGCCGCCGGAGGCGCGTGTCTCCTGGCTTCGGTCGAACGGGGGATGCTCGCCGGAGGCGAGTGTCTCCCCGCTTCGGTCGGAGGCGAGTGTCTCCCCGCTTCGGTCCGCTGTCAGCCGGGGCGTGCGGAATGCCTCGCGCGCCTCCCACGCGCGCTGGCGCCGGAGCTCGATCGCGCGGGGATCGTAGGCCCGCCCGCCCGCGGGCCCGCCTCCGTTGCCGGGTGGATTCGCGTCGCTCATACGGCGAGGATATCCGAGCATCCTATGAGCGATGTCACCCCCGTGCTCGTCCGCGCGAGCTGTAATGATGCAGCGATGGAGATCGAGATCGGCCGCGGCAAGAAAGGCCGCCGCGCATACGGATTCGACGACATCGCGATCGTGCCCTCGCGGCGCACCCGCGACCCCGACGACATCGACATCTCCTGGAAGCTGGGGCCCTACCAGTTCGAGCTGCCGATGATGGCCTCCGCGATGGACGGCGTGGTCTCGCCCGAGACCGCCGGGATCGTCGGCCGCCTAGGCGGCCTGGCGGTGCTCAACCTCGAGGGCATCTTCACTCGTTACGAGGATGCCGATGAGCAGTTGGAGCGGATCGCCGCGCTGCCCAAGGAGCTCGCCACGCGCGAGATGCAGGATATCTACCGCGAGCCCGTCAAGCCCGAGCTGATTGCCCAGCGCATCCAGGAGATCAAGGCGCAGAAGGTGGTCGTCGCCGCCTCGCTCACGCCCCAGCGGGTGCTGCGCTACCACGAGATCGCGCTGGAGGCCGGCCTCGATGTGCTCGTGATCCAGGGCACGGTCGTCTCCGGCGAACACGTCTCCACCGTCTCCGAGCCGCTGAACCTCAAGGAGTTCATCCCCTCCCTCGACGTGCCGGTGGTCGTCGGCGGCTGCGCCTCCTACCACACGGGCCTGCACCTGATGCGCACCGGCGCCGCCGGCGTGCTCGTCGGGGTCGGCCCCGGCGCGGCGTGCACCACGCGCGGGGTACTCGGCATCGGCGTGCCGCAGGCCACGGCGATCGCCGATGTCGCGCACGCGCGCTCCACGCACATGCTCGAGACCGGCGACTACTCGATGGTGATTGCCGACGGCGGCATGCGCAACGGCGGCGACGTCGCCAAGGCAATCGCGCTCGGCGCCGACGCGGTGATGATCGGCTCGCCGCTCGCCCGCGCCTACGAAGCGCCAGGGCACGGCTTCCATTGGGGGATGGCCACGTTCCATCCCACGCTCCCCCGCGGCGCGCGTGTCGCAACCGCCCAGAACGGGACGCTGGAGGAGATCCTCGTGGGCCCCGCGCGCGAGAACGACGGCACCTTCAACCTGTTCGGCGGCCTGCGAACCTCGATGGCCACCTGTGGCCACAAGGACCTCGCCGAGTTCAACCGCGCTGAGGTCGTCGTCGCGCCCGCGCTGCAGACGGAGGGCAAGGCGCTGCAACGCGACCAGGGTGTCGGCATGGGCGCGGTGAACGGAAAGGCGGCTGCGCTCGTCAATGAGTGAGCCGGCGGCCACGGTGTTGACGCCCGTCGCCGGCGGTGTGCCCGCTGTGTCCGAGTCCCTCCCCGCCGAGTCCCTCCCCGCCGCCGCCACGGCCTCTCCGCGGGTGCCTATCGTCGAGCGGAATGTCCAGCGGGGAGATGGCCCGCCCGTGCCCGCACATGGAGATAGAGCATCCGCGGCCACGGCCGGGAATCCCGCAGTGCCAGCCACCGACGCGGTCGTCGTCATCGACTACGGCGGCCAGTACTCGCAGCTGATCGCGCGGCGGGTGCGCGAGTGTGGGGTGTTCTCGGAATTGGTGCCCCACCACGTGCCGCTGCCCGAGATCGCGGCGCGCCGCCCGCGCGGGATCGTCCTCTCCGGCGGCCCCGCCTCGGTGTACGCGCCGGACGCTCCGCGTCTGGAGCGTGGCCTGCTGGAGCTGGGGGTTCCAGTGCTGGGCATCTGCTACGGGATGCAGCTGCTCGTGCACGAGCTCGGCGGCCGGGTCGAGCAGGCGGAGGTGGGCGAATTCGGCCGCTCTGACCTGACGGTGGACGAGCACGGGGCGCTGCTGAGGGAAACGCCGCGCGAGCAGACCTGCTGGATGTCCCACCGCGACACCGTCTACGAGGCGCCGCCCGGGTTCACGGCCCTCGCGCACACCTCCACCTCCCCGGTGGCGGCGGTCGAGAGCGTCGAGCGGGGCATCTACGGCATCCAGTTTCACCCCGAGGTCGTCCACACCCCCTACGGCCAGGCGATCCTCGAGCGCTTCCTCACCGAGGTGTGCGAGTGCCCCCCAACATGGTCGGCAGCGTCGATCGTGGAGGAGCAGATCGCGCGCATTCGCGCCCAGGTGGGGGAGGGGAGGGTGATCTGCGGTCTCTCCGGCGGCGTGGACTCCTCGGTGGCGGCGCTGCTGGTGCACCGCGCGGTGGGCGACCAGCTGACGTGCGTGTTCGTCGACCACGGCCTGATGCGCAAGGACGAGGGCGAGCAGGTGATCGCCACCTTCCGCGATACCTTCAGGGTGCCGTTGGTGGCGGTCGACGCCGAGCGGCGCTTTCTGGAGCGGCTGCGGGGGGTCACCGAGCCCGAGGCCAAGCGCAAGGCGATCGGGGCCGAGTTCATCCGCGTCTTCGAGGAGGAGGCCGCGAAGCTCGCCGGGGGCGGAGGCGCGGAGGGCGCCGTGGGGGCGGTGGACTTGGCTGCGGCGACAGGTGGGGGAGCAGGGGCTGGTGCTACGGATGCGTTGGACGCGACTGGGGCGGTGGGCGAGGGCGTCGAAGGCGCGCGCTTCCTCGTGCAGGGCACGCTCTACTCCGACGTGATCGAGTCGGGCGGGGGTACCGGCGCGGCGACGATCAAGTCCCACCACAACGTCGGCGGTCTCCCCGAGGACATGCGCTTCGAGCTGGTCGAGCCGCTGCGCGCGCTGTTCAAGGACGAGGTGCGCGCCGTGGGCGCCGAGCTGGGGCTGCCCGAGCGCCTGGTGTGGCGCCAGCCCTTCCCCGGCCCGGGCCTGGCGATCCGGATCGTCGGCGGCGAAGCGACGCGCGAGCGACTCGACGTTCTGCGCGAGGCCGACCACATCCTGCAGGAGGAAATCCGCAAGGCCGGCCTCTACCGCGAGCTGTGGCAGTCCTTCTGCGTGCTCCCCGACATCCGCACCGTCGGCGTCCAGGGCGACGAGCGCACCTACGGGCACGTGGTCGTGATCCGCGCGGTCACCTCCGACGATGCGATGACGGCCGACTGGGCGCGGCTGCCCTACGACCTGCTGGAGACGATCGCCTCGCGCATGATCGGCGAACTGCGCGAGGTCAACCGGGTGGTTCTGGACATCACATCCAAGCCGCCGGGAACGATCGAGTGGGAGTAAACATTTTTGGGAGACACTGCCACCGGTGGCGCCGACTGAGCGCCATGTCGCCGGTCACCGACGTCATGGGTTCCACAGAGACGGGCGCCGGAGGGCGCGATCCCCTATCATGCTGACCCTCGCGCCTCGTGGTGTGCTCGCGTGGCGCTTTTTTAACGTTCAGATGCCGATGAAGACCTACGTCGCCAAGCCCACCGACCGCGAGCGCAACTGGCTGCTCGTCGACGCCAACGGCAAGACCCTTGGCCGTTTGGCGACGCAGCTCGCCGACGTGCTGCGCGGCAAGCGCAAGCCCGAGTACACGCCACACATCGACACCGGCGACTTCGTGGTGGTCATCAACGCGGAGAAGGTTGCGGTGACCGGCAAGAAGCGCACCGACAAGCGCTACTACCGCCACTCCGGCTACCCGGGCGGTCTGCGCTCGCGCACTTTTGAGGAGATGTTGGCGCGCCGGCCGGAGGAGATCATCCGGATCGCCGTCAAGGGCATGATGCCCCGCAACCGCCTCGCGCGCAAGCAGTTGACGAAGCTGAAGATCTACGCCGGGCCCGAGCACCCGCACGTGGCGCAGAAGCCCGAGCCGCTGGAGATCGAGGCCTGATGGCCGACGAGCCCGCCGGGCCGGAGGAGCCGCTCGAGGAGCCGGCTGCCGCCGAGGAGCAGTCCGCCGAGGAGCCCGCGGTCGCCGAGCCTGTTGCCGAGGGGGCAGCGGTGGAGGAGTCTCCTGCCGAGGGGGAGACGGTCGCCGAGCCTGTCGCCGAGGCGCCTGTCGCGGAGGAGGCGGTGGAGGAGCCTGTCGCGGAGGAGCTTGCGGTGGAGGAGGCCGTCATCGAGGAGCTTGTCGAGGAGCTCGTAGCGGAGCAGGCCGTCGGGGAGCTTGCGGCGGAGGAGCTTGCGGTGGAGGAGTCTCCTGCCGAGGAGGGGACGGTCGCCGAGCCTGTCGCCGAGGCGCCTGTCGCGGAGGAGGCGGTGGAGGAGCTTGCGGTGGAGGAGGCCGTTGTCGAGGAGCTCGTGGCGGAGGAGGCGGTGGAGGAGCTTGCGGTGGAGGAAGCCGTCGTCGAGGAGCTTGTCGAGGAGCTGGTTGTAGAGGAGGCCGTGGCCGAGCTTGTGGCTGAGGCCGCCGCCGAGTCGTCTTCCGAGGAGCAGCCACCCGCTGAGCCCGCCGCCGAGGCGCCAGCCGCGGAGGGCGAGTCGGAGGAGGAGGACTTCGAGGAGGAGGAGGAAGAGGAGCCCGCTCCACGCGTCAAGCCCGCGGTGCCCGGGGCGCACCTGGAAGTCGACATCGTTCCCGAAGGCGTGGACCCGCTGGCGCGCGAGGCCCCGGCCGACCCGTACGCGATCGAGGAGTACGGGGAGGAGGCCGCGGAGGCAGAGGAGCAGGCGGAGGAGGAGCAGCTGCCGCAGCCGATCTCCACCGCGGCGATCGACCTCGCCGCTGGGGCGCGCTACCGCGCGACCGGCAAGCGCAAGACCGCGATTGCGCGTGTGATCCTCCGTCCGGGCAGCGGCGTCTACCTGATCAACGGGCGCACCCTGGAGGAGCACTTCCCCCGCACGACGCTGCAGCGCAACATTCGCCAGCCCCTGGAGACCGTGGGCTACGAGGAGCGCATGGACGTGGTGGCGCGGCTGCACGGCGGTGGCATCTCCGCGCAGGCGGGGGCGCTGCGCCACGGCGTCTCCCGCGCGCTGCTGGAGGCCGACCCCAACCTGCGCGGCGAGCTCAAGCGCCGCGGCTTCCTCACGCGCGACTCGCGCGCCAAGGAGCGCAAGAAGGCCGGCTTGAAGAAGGCGCGCAAGCGTCCGCAGTTCTCCAAGCGGTAGGACGCCCATCCTCGTGGCCCGCAAGCTGTTTGGCACCGATGGTGTACGGGGTGTCGCCGGTGAGCACCTGACGGCCGAGCTTGTGCTCGGTCTCGGCCGCGCGGCGACCGCGCTCGCCGAGGTGGAGCGCCCCCAGGTGCTCATAATCCGCGACACCCGCGAGTCTGGGGAGATGCTCCAGGCGGCGCTCGCCGCCGGGGTCAGCGCCGCCGGGGGCGATGCTCTGCTGGGCGGAGTCCTGCCGACTCCGGCCGCGCCGCTGCTGATCGCCCGCTACGGCTTCGACCTTGCGGCCGTCATCTCCGCCTCGCACAACCCCTACCAGGACAACGGGATCAAGTTCTTCGGCCCCGACGGTTTCAAGCTCTCTGACGAAACGGAGCTCGAGATCGAGCAGGCGCTGCAGGACGATACGGGCAACGGGGGCACCGCGATCGGGCGCATCCGCGAGCTGCGTGGCACCGGCGAGGATTACCTGCGCGAGCTGCACGCCCGCTTCGCCGGGCTCGATCTGCACGGGCTCGACGTGCTGCTCGACTGCGCCAATGGCGCCACCCACCATGTGGCCCCGGAGATCTTCAGGCGTCTCGGTGCGACGGTGAGCGTGATCGCCGATCGTCCCGACGGGCGCAACATCAACGCCGGCTGCGGCTCCACGCACGTGCAGGAGCTTGCCGCCCGGGTGCTCGCCAGCGGCCACGCCGTCGGTTTCGCCTTCGACGGCGACGGCGACCGCGTGCTCGCTGTGGACGGCGCCGGGGGGGTCGTGGACGGCGACGAGCTGATGGCGCTCGCCGCGCTGCACCTCAAGCGCGGTGGCCGCCTCGCCGGCGGGGGAGTGGCCGTCACGGTGATGACCAACTACGGCTTCCACGCCGCGATGCGGGCCGCAGGCATCGCCGTCGTATCGACGAAGGTCGGCGACCGCTATGTGCTCGAGGAGCTGCGCGCGCGCGGGTGGGTGCTCGGCGGCGAGCAGTCGGGGCACATCATCGACATCGGCTTCAACCGCTCCGGCGACGGCATCGCCAGCGCGCTGCTCGCGCTGGAGGCGCTCGATGGCGCGCCGCTTGCCGAGCGCGACGCGATGCACAAGCTCCCCCAACGGCTCGTCAACGTGCGCGTCCGCGACCGCGGCGCGCTGGAGAGCGCCCACACCGTCAACGACGCGGTGCGCGCTGCCGATGAGGCCCTCTCCGGCCGCGGACGGGTGCTCGTGCGCCCCTCCGGCACCGAGCCGCTGGTGCGCGTGATGGTCGAGGCGCCGACCGACGAGGAGGCCGAGCGGGTCTGCTCCAGCCTCGTGGTGCTCGTCGAGCGCGAGCTGGCCTGAGCCAGTTCCTTGCCAGTCGCTCTCGCCTTGCGCCGACGCTCGCGAGCAGACTCTCTTCGTTCACGGCTCAGGGCAAGCGTCGCTTCAAGACGACCTCGCAGTCGCGAGCCGGTGCGAGTGTGATCCCGCGCAGGCGGGGGCGCTCATCGTCCGGGCGCGTAGCCGAGATGGTGTAGCGCTCGAGCAGGAGTCGCACGAGGAGCTTCATCTCGAACATCGCAAAAGCCGCCCCGAGGCAGCGGCGTGGGCCTCCGCCGAACGGCAGCCACATGGACTTCGAGGGCTTGGTGTTCAGGAACCGCTCGGGGCGAAAATCGGCCGGGTGGTCGTAATGCTCGCTGTTCGAGTGCACGAGGAAGATGGACGGGAGGATGTAGCTGCCGGCGGCGAGGTGGTAGCCGCCGAGGTCCACGGGCTGCGCGAGGCGCCGTCCCACGTCCATCACGACCGGTCGCACGCGCAGGCTCTCGTTCAGGGTCGCGTCGAGGTAAGGGTGCTCGTCGTCGGCAAGCTCGCGTTCCAGGCGTTGGAGCTCGGGTTGGTGGCGCACCAGCCGCTCGAAGGTCCAGGCGAGCGCGGTGGCGGTCGTCTCGTGGCCGGCCAGCAGCAGTGTGACGAGCTCGTCGCAGATTTCGGCGTCTGTGAGCGGCTCGCCCCGCTCGTCGCGCGCGTCGAGCAGCAGGCTGAGGATGCCGCTGCGATCGTGCTCGCTGCGGCGACGCTCGATCTCGGCGATCAGCAGACGGTCGATCGCGGCGCGTGTGTCCCGTACACGTGGAGGTACGAGCTCGCCGGACAGCAGTCGTCTCAAGCCGAGTAGCAGAATCTTGCCGACGCTGAGGTCGAACAGCCTGTCCAGGAGCACCCGGAGCTCTTCTGCGCGGGTGCTGCCGGCTTCTCCGAAGATCGCGCTGGTGATGATCTCGAGCGTGACCGCCTGGAAGCGTGGACGTAGGCGTATCGGTTGGTCTGCCGGCCAGTCGTCGATGTGCCGAGTGGCGATGTCGGTGATCGTGCCCGCATAGCTTGCGAGTGCCTGTCCGTGGAGCGGGGGCAGTAGCATCCGGCGATGGCGAAGATGCTCGTCCTCGTCCAGCACAAGCACGGAGTGAGGACCTGTCACCGGCTCGAGTATCGAGTTGGCTTCGCCGGCGTGCATGATCGTCGCGTCCGCCGCGAATACCTCGCTGATCAGATCGGTGTCAGAGAGGTAGTACACGATCCCGTACTCCGGCAGGCGGAGCGTGAAGATCCCGCCATAGCGCCGCTGGCACGCTTCGAGGAACTCGAGGCCCTTGGCGATGAACAGAACGCCCTGAACGATCTTCGGCAGCGGCGGGCCCGGAGGCCGTGCGTCTGGTGGATGGCGCCGCAGCGTGCGCGACGCGCCCGCGAAGCGTCGCGCTCCATTACGGGCGTGGTGTCGTTTAGCAGTGCGAGGGGCAGGGGGGAACTCCTTTGATATGGCCATGGTACATATGTACCATACATTTGTCCCAAGATCAAGGCGATACCAGATGAGCAAGAGATCCAACCGCGACGCGCTGCTCGAGGGAGCGCTGCGCTGCCTGCAGGAAAGGGGATACGCGCATACAACGGCGCGCGACATCGTCGCTGCCTCCGGCGCCAACCTCGGAGCGATCGGCTATCACTACGGCTCGACCGAACGGCTTCTGAATGCCGCGCTGGTCGAGGGATTCGAGCGCTGGTTTCGGGAGCTGGCGCAGGTCATTCTCGACGTGGGCGACGCGAATGAGCTCGAGCGGCTCACCAGGATCGCCGCGGAGCTGCCGGGCACGTTCGAGCGCAACCGCCCGCTCGCTCGCGCCTTCGTGGAGGCGCTCGCCCAGGCCGATCACTCGGAGGAGATCCGGGCCGCGCTCGCCGAGAGCTATGAGTGGGCGCGACAGAACGTCGCAACCCTGCTTTCGACCATCACCGGGCAGGCTGAGACTCCCCAGACACGCGTGGCGGCATCCGTTGTGGTTGCGGTCTTCGACGGACTTCTGCTCCAATGGCTCGTCGACCCCGCGCGCACACCCACCGGCACCGACCTCATCCAGACCGTAGCGACCTCTACACAGCGCTGACGGCAACCGGCGATCCAGAGCTCTCGCTAAAAAGGGCGGGGCCGCCGGCGCTGGCCGCAAGTGCCCGCCTGGCGCAGTCTCACCAAACAGCAGTCGACGCCTGTTCTATAGGCCCACCAACCGGTGGTATCTTCGGAGGCGACCTCCATTCGGAGAGTTGAGCCGGTGCGCTGCCAGGAGCCCCGGCCGCTCGCCGTTCGCGAAAGGACTCGATCGCCCGTGTGCGGAATCGTTGGCTACGTCGGCAGGCGGGCTGGTGGGCCTTCGGTCCAGGAGCTGCTGCTCGCCGGCTTGAAGAAGCTCGAGTATCGCGGCTACGACTCCGCCGGGATCTCGGTGATCGCCGACGACCGCATCGAGGCGGTGCGCGCCGTGGGGAATCTCCGCGCGCTTGAAAACAAGCTGCGCGAGGGTGGGCGGGATCGGGTTAATGCGGAGGGGGCCGTGGAGGGTGGGCGGGGTCAGGTCATGACCATCACCCGTCCCCCCACCACCGGCATCGCGCACACTCGCTGGGCCACCCACGGGCGCGTCAGCGAGGCCAACGCCCACCCCCACTTCGACAGTGCGGATCGCATCCACGTGGTGGTCAACGGGATCGTCGAGAACTACATGTCGCTGCGCGAGCGCCTGCTCGCGGAGGGCTGCGTCTTCACGTCTGAGACCGACGCGGAGGTGATCGCCCACCTGATCGCCGCGCACTATGCGGGCGACCTCGCCGACGCCGTGCGCGCCGCCTACGCCGAGCTGCAGGGCCATTTCGCGTTCGTGGCGATGTCCCTCGACGAGCCCGAAACGCTGGTCGGGGCGCGCCGCGAGTGTCCGCTCGTGGTGGGACGCGGTGAGGGTGAGCAGTTCCTCGCCTCCGCCGTGCCCGCCTTCCTCGCGCGTACCCGCACCGTGCAGTACCTCGAAAACGGGGAGCTCGCGGTGCTCACTCCCGACGGCGTCACGATCTGCACGCCCGACGGGGTGCCGGTGGAGCGCGCCGTCGAGACCGTCGAGTGGGACGAGGAGGCCGCTGAGAAGGGCGGCTTCGAGACGTTCATGCTCAAGGAGATCCACGAACAGGCCGACGCCGTCGCCGAGACGATCGCCGACCGCACCGCCCGTGGGGACGGCGTCAGCCTCGACGAGCCGGGGGCGCTAGACGAGGCGTTGCTCGCGGGGGTGGGTCGCATCGTGATCGTCGCCTGCGGCACCTCCTACCACGCCGGCCTGATCGGCCGCTATGCGATCGAGGAGTGGGCGCGCCTTCCCGTGGAAATGGACATCGCCTCGGAGTACCGCTACCGCAACCCCGTTGTCGGCCCCGGCGACCTCGTGATCGGCATTTCCCAGTCCGGTGAGACGGCGGACACGCTTGCCGCCATGCGCCTTGCCCGCGAGCGCGGCGCCACCGTGCTGGCGATCACCAACGTGATGGGCTCGCAGGCCACGCGCGACGCCGATGGGGTGCTCTTCACCCGTGCGGGCTTGGAGATCGGCGTGGCCGCCACCAAGACCTTCACCTGTCAGGTAGCCGTGCTCTACCTCCTCGGCCTGCGCCTCGCCGAGCTGCGCGGCACGTTGTCGGCGGCGCGGATCGCCGAGTTGGTGGGCGAGGTCAAGCGGCTTCCTCACTGCATCGCCGAGATCACGGGCTCCGATGATGGATTTGGAGGCCCGCCCGCCCCCGGCCCGCCCGCCCCCGGCCCGCCCGCCCCCGGCCCGCCCGCCCCCGGCCCGCCCGCCCCCGGCCCGCCCACCGCCGGCTCGTCCGCCTCTGGCCCGCTTGCCTCTGGTGCGCCCGCCCCCGGCTTGTCCGCCTCTGG
>DASZIQ010000003.1:0-11001 GCA_035948945.1 Solirubrobacteraceae bacterium | reverse complement strand
CTCCCTCTAGAAACCACGCTGATACAACTCCCTCATCGCTCCGATCCAGCCCCTCTCCCACTACTACGACCCTGTGAGCGCTTGATGTCAAACCACAGAGCGGTGTGACGCCAACCAGACCCTATGTTCACCGGGCTCCCACAGCGGGACCACCGGCCTGCCGACAGATTGTAACGCGACGCCTCATAAATGTCAATCCCCGGGTGAGCGTACGGACGGCGGCGGCAGCTTACTGCCAAGAGCCGAACACGATCCGCCCGGCGGAGGCTCTTTAGAGCCGGAGCCCCCCTCCCAATCACCCCGTCGGGCCGATGGATACAGTCATCTGGATGAACGCGCGGCGATACGAGACAGGGCGATGAGCAGCTTCCACGGCGAGGGCCGCGGCGGCGAAGGGCGCGGTGGCCCCCGCCGCAAAGAGCTCCGCCCCGAGGACGTCCCCGACAAACAGGTCTCCCTGCGGCGGATCGGGCGGCTGTTCGTGCCCTATCGCGTGCGGCTCGGGCTGCTGTTGGGGCTGATCGTGTTCGGCTCGATCCTCAGCGTCGCCTCGCCCTTCCTGCTGCGCGAAGCGGTCGACAAGGGCATCGTCGGGCACGACCTCGAACTGCTCACGTGGCTGGTGGCCGGCATGATCGCGCTGGCGATCGTCAACGGGGTGATCGGCGTCGCGCAGACGTGGATCTCCAACCAGGTGGGCCAGCGCGTGATGCACGACCTGCGCGCCGCCGTGTACGCGCACCTGCAGCGGATGTCGCTGGCGTTCTTCACGCGCACGCGCTCGGGCGAGGTGCAGGCGCGGATCGCGTATGACATCGGGGGCATCGACGACGTCGTGACGAGCACCGCGACCTCGACGGTCTCGACGGTCGCCACCGTCGCCGCGACGATCGTCGCGATGTTCGCGCTCTCCTGGCAGCTGACCGCGTTCTCGCTCGTCCTGCTGCCGTTCTTCGTGTGGCTGACGCGGCGCGTGGGCAACGAGCGCCGGCGCATCCAGTCGGTGCGCCAGGGCCGCCTCGCCGACATGTCGACGCTGGTCGAGGAGTCGCTGTCGGTGTCGGGCATCCTGCTTGGGAAAACGATGGGCCGCTCCGGCGAGCTCGTCGACCGCTTCTCCTCGGAGTCCTCCGAGCTCGCCGACCTGGAGGTGCGCGCGCGGATGGCCGGCCGCTGGCGGATGGCGTCGGTGCAGATGTCCTTCGCGATCATGCCCGCCGCCGTGTACTGGTTCGCCGGCTACACCTCCGTCCACGGCCACGCCGTGATCTCGATCGGGACCGTGGTCGCCTTCACCACGCTGCAGACCCGCCTGCTGTTCCCGATGCAGTCCCTGCTGTCGGTGGGCCTCGAAGTGCAGACCTCGCTGGCGCTGTTCGGGCGGATCTTCGAGTACCTCGACCTGCCCGTCGACATCGTGGAGCGCCCCGGCGCCTCGCCGCTGGGCGCGGGGGCGACCGGCCGGGACGGCGTGGCCTGTGACGTGCGCCTGGAGGACGTGTGGTTTCGCTACCGCCGTGCGGCCGCCTCGAGCGATGGTGGACCGCCGGGCAGCCCGGACGGCGACGCGCGCGCGGAGCCCTCCGACTCCGACGGGCCGTGGACGCTGCGCGAAATCGACGCCGAGATCCCCGCGGGGACGCGCACCGCGCTGGTCGGCGAGACCGGCTCGGGCAAGACCACGCTCGCCTACCTGGTCGCGCGCCTGTACGAGCCCGAGCGCGGGCGCATCGCGATCGACGGCACCGACATCCGCGACGTGACGCTGGAGTCGCTCGCCGCCACCGTGGGGCTGGTGTCGCAGGAGACCTACCTGTTCCACTCCTCGATCGGCGACAACCTCCGCTTCGCCTGTCCGCAGGCCAGCGACGAGCAGATCGAAGCGGCCGCGCGCGCCGCGCAGATCCACGAGCTGATCGTCTCGCTACCCGACGGCTACGACACGCCCGTGGGCGAGCGCGGGTATCGCTTCTCCGGCGGCGAGAAGCAGCGCATCGCGATTGCGCGCACGATCCTGCGCAACCCCCCCGTGCTGATCCTCGACGAGGCGACCTCCGCCCTCGACACCGAGACCGAGCGCGCGGTGCAACTCGCGCTCGACGAGCTCTCGCGCGGGCGCACCACGATCGCGATCGCCCACCGCCTCTCCACGGTGCGCGACGCCGACCAGATCCTCGTGCTCGACGCCGGGCGCATAGTGGAGCGCGGCACCCACGAGGAGCTGCTGGAGCTGGGCGGGCGCTACGCGGCGCTCACTGGGCGGGCGGCGACCGATTCCGCGGCGCTGGCGTGAGCCGTCGTATTTGGGGATCGTCCGCGCGGGCATCGTCTTCGACACACGCACGTGGGCCGGGCCTCCATGCCCAGCCGCCACTCCCATTGCTTCGGCCGGCGGCTACGCGACGGCGTCGATGTTGAGGCGGATGTAGTCGACGACCACCGGCTCGCCCAGCTCGGCGAGCACGGTGTCCATGAACTGCTCGCGCAGCTCCGCCGGCAGCTGCTGGTAGTGGGGGCCGAGCACGATCTCGGAGAGGAACTCGCGCGGGTGCTCGGGCTGCTGCGGGGCCGGCTGCAACCAGCACTCCGCGCTGGAGAAGCCCGCGCCCGCCAGGAGCTCCTCGGTCTCCTCGGGGCCGGCGTAGTTCCACGGCGCCCGCCAGTCGCGGAAGTGCGCGGCGTACGGCTCGCGCGCGAGGATCTCGTTGGCGACCCCGCGCAGCACGTCGATGTTGCCCCGCCCCCCGCACTGCGCCACCAGCCGCCCACCGGGGCGCAGCGCGGCGTGCAGGCGGGCGAACAGCCGCTCGTGGTCGAGGATCCAGTGGAACGTTGCGGTCGAGAGGATCGCGTCCACGGGCTCCGCCACCTCCAGCTCGAGCAGGTCCCCCTCCCGCACCTCCACGCGCTCCGGGCCGATCCCGGCTCCCTGCAGTCGCTCGCGCGCCGCGGCCACCATCGAGGGCGAGGCGTCCACCGCGATCACCCGGCCGCGGGGCAGCCGCGCGAGCAGCGCCTCGGTCACGCGGCCCGATCCGCAGCCGGCGTCGATCACGGTCTCGTCGCCATCCAGCGCCAGCCGGTCGAGCACGGCGCGGCCCAGCGCCTCCATCGGCGCGGAGATACGGTCGTAGACGCCTCCGTCCCACTCGCGTACGGTCATGCTTTATGTATAACGCACGCGCCTGACCGTGCGTCGGCGGCGCATCCCGCCGGTGGCACCTGGACGCGGATCATGCCCCGGCCCGTGCGAGCAGCTCCACCAGCACCTTGGAGAGCTGCCCCCCCTGCCAGGCGATCGGCGAACGCATGGGCGGGCCGCCGTCCTCGACGGTGAGCGTCGCTTCGGGTATCGCACCCGCGTAGCGCTCGGCCAGCGCGAGCGGGTGCCCGGGATCGACCTCGTCGCGGGAGGCGACGACGGTGGTGGGCGCGGCGATCGCTGCCAGTTCGGCGAAGTCCTCGAACGGCCGCGAGCGGGACACGACTTCCATCGCGTCGGCGACGGCGGCGGGGTGCTCATGCGCGGAGAGCCGCTGACGCACGACGGTCTCGACGGTCTCACGCCACGCTGGGGGCACGGTGGAGAAGTCGTAGGCGCGCACGAACCCCTCCACCCCACCCTCGCGCAGCGCCCGGGCGAGCACGTCGCGATCGCCTTCGGGCGGGATCTCGCTCGCACCGGGGTCGAACGCCGGCGTCACCAGCCCCAGCGCCGCTACGCGCTCCGGGTGGGCAAGCGCGAAGCGCAGCGCCGTGTGCGCGCCCATCGAGGCGCCGGCGAGCGCAGCGCGGGGGATCTGCAGGGCGTCGAGCACCGCCTCGAGATCGCGGGCAAGACGCGCGTAACCGTAGGCACCGGGATCGGGGGCGGGACCGGAGCGCCCGTGCCCGCGCGCGTCGTAGGCGATCACGCGGTACCCGGAGCGCTCCAGCAGGCGGGAGCCCATCACCACGTAGCGCCGGGTGGCGGTGAGCCCGTGCAGCAGCACAATTGCGGGCGCGGACTCCTCGCCGGCGTCCTCGCCCGCGAGCAAAACCCCTTCGTCGGTGAGGACGCTCAGCTCGCGCGCGGCCACCCCGGCATTATCCGTCTGAAGCCCCCCGTACGATTCGCCAATGACAACGCTCCTGCGAACCGCAGCTCTCACGCTCGCCCTGTCGATCGGCGCTGCCCTGGCGCCGGCGGCCGGCGCGGCGCCGAGCGAACCCGCGAAGCCGCCGGCGAATGACGAAATCGCCAACGCCCAGGCGATCCACTCGCTGCCGGCCAGCATCGAAGGCACGACCGTCGGCGCCACGACCGTGCCCGGCGAAGCGCAGTCGAGCTGCGTCGCCAACACGGTCAGCTCGGTGTGGTACAGCCTGCACACCGCCACCGCTGCGGAGCGGGTGGCCGTCGAACTGGCGGCCGGAGGCAAGCTCGATGGCACGATCGACGTGTACAAGGCGGTGCGCTCCGCGCTGCAGCCGGTCGCCTGCCAGCAGACCGAAGAAGAAGGCAAGGCGTCGCTGACGTTCAAGGCGCAGAAGAACACCGAATACGAGATTCGCGTGGCGGCGCTCGCCAACTCCCAGCTGGCGGGCTTCACGCTAAACGTCTTCCAGCCGACGCCATCCATCGCGCCGCCCGGGCCCCGGCTGCCCAGCGCCGGCGCGAACGGCCAGGTCGATCGCATCCAGAACAGCAACGCGGCCTATTCGATCGTCATGCACGCCGGGGTCAGCTACCTGGTCAACCTCGTCAACGAGACGAAAGGGGGGTGCGTAAACGGCGCGCTGTTCGGACCGGGAACCAAATCCTTCGAAGGGGCCTCCGCGCGCTTTCGCGTGAACTGCGGCGGCTACCGGCTGTTCACCCCCGGACAGGGCAAGGGCGGGATCTACAGCTTCGAGGTGACGCCCGACCCCGAACGCAAGGGCGAGCAGCGCTTCCACCTGCAGGTGACGGTGGCCAACGGCATGCAAATCACCCCGGGGGAAGAACTCGGCAACTACGGGCGCTCCAGCGGGCGCCTGGAAGGCAGCGGTATCCAGGTGCTGCGCCTCTACCGGATGGACGTCACCAGCCACTCCAACCTGACGCTGCGGCTGAGCGCGCCGGCGAGCGCCGAATTCAACCTGCAGCTGCGGGACCAGAACGGCGGCCTGATCGCCTGCTCGTGCAGCGGCAGCGGCTCGCAGAAGCTCCAGCAGCAGCTGCGCAAGGGCCATTACTACGCGGTCGTCTCCGAGCGCAACCATACCTCCGGCAACTTCACGCTCACCCGCGAGTCGCGCACGATCACCCACACGAAGGTCGCCTTCGGCGCCGAGCACGGCGTCGCGGGCCAGGCGGTGGAAATCAAGGTCCGCGTCACGCCGGGGGCCGTCGGCCCGGTGAAGGTCGAAGTGCAGCGCTTCGACCCCGTCTTCGGCTGGCAGTTCTACCGCACGCTCGAAGCGACGGTGAACGAAGGCACGGCGTCGATCCCCTTCACGCCACCGTCGCCGGGCAACTGGCGCGCGAACGCCACCTACGCCGGCTCGCGCATCTTCAGCCCAAGCCACGTGGGCTTCACCTACCTGTTCGTCTAGGGCGGCCGCTGGGCGGCGCGATGCTGCGTCCTCGGTCGCTCGCGTGCTAAAGCACGCCACGCTCCCTGCGTCCTTGCCTCGCTTGCCCATCGACCGCCCTAGAAGGCGATCGATTCACTCACAAGACTCCCTTACACCGGCAGCGCGAGTTGGTCCTCCGCCGGTGTTTGCGAGCTGCCACGCTCCCCCTCGTGCGCATCGGCGTCGGGCCCCCGCTTTGCGAGGCCGGCGACGCGCACGCCCAGCAGCCTGACGGGGCGCGGGGGGGCGTACTCGCGCAGCAGCCGTTGCGCGACCGAGTCGACCAGCCGCGGGTCGGCGGTCGGCTCGGCGAGCGTGTGGGCGCGGGTGACCGTCGTGAAGTCGTCGAGACGCACCTTGATCCCGATTGTGCGCCCGCTGCGCCCGTGCGCGGTCAGGCTGGCGCACAGCTCGTTTGACATCCGCTCCAGCAGGGCGCTCAGCTGCGCGAGATCATTGAGGTCATGATCGAAGGTGCGCTCGCGCGACTCCGACACGACCTTGCGCGCGGCGCCGACCTCGCCGTCGTGCTCGAAGCGCGCGCGGCGGCGCAGCTCGCGGCCGAGGTTGGGGCCGAAGCGCTCGACCAGCACCGCCTCGGGGGCGGCGGCGAGGGCGGCGAGCGTGGTGAGGCCCAGTTGCGCCAGCCGCGTGGCGGTCTTCGGCCCGATCCCGGGCACCAGCCCCGGGGGCGAGCCGCCGAAGCGCGCACACGCCTGCTCGCGGCTCAACACCACGAAGCCCGCGGGCTTCTCCGCGTCGGAGGCGACCTTCGCCACGAGCTTGTTGGGGCCGATCCCGACCGAGCACACGATCCCGGTCGCCTCCCGGATCTCCTGCACCAGCCGGCGCATCGCCGCGCGCGGGGAGAGCAGCCCGCTCACGTCGAGGTACGCCTCGTCGAGCCCCACCACCTCGACCCGCTCGACCTGCGCGCGCACGATCCCCATGACGCGCCCCGACACCTCGCGGTAGGTGGGGAAGTCGGGCGGGAGGAACACCGCCTGCGGGCACAGCCGGCGGGCGCGCGCGGCGGGGATCGCCGAACCGACGCCGAAGCGCCGAGCCTCATAGCTCGCGGTCGTGACCACCGCGCGCGGCCCGCTGCCCGCGACGACCACCGGCAGCCCGCGCAGCTCGGGCCGGCGCTGCAGCTCGATCGAGACGTAGAAGGCGTCGGCGTCGAGGTGGGCGGTGCGCAGCTCGGAAGGCTCGGGAGACTCGGCGGACACTATCGGGCGAATCTAGCGCCCGATCCGGCGGGCCCCAAGAGCAGTTGAGGCATTACCCGAAACCTCCGCAGCGCGCCCTACAGTCCCGTGCGATGAGCCCCAGCCACGGCGCACCCTTCCGGGGATTCCGCGACGATGAAGAGTCGCCGTTCTTCTGCGCGGCCGGACGCTCCCCGGAGGAAACCTGGACCCTCAGCGTCGACCGGTTTGCGGACATCCTCGAAACGCTCGAGACCCTCGCGAACGCCGGTCCGATTGAGCTCTCGCCCGCGCTGCTGTGCTCCTGGCACCGCGAGATCTTCGGCGAGTTGTTCCCCAACGACGCCGGGCGGCTGCGCGGTTTCCGAGACGGTCAGCCCCAGCACGTCTACTTCGGCGTGCACAACCGGGGCTACCGGGGCGTCACCCCGCGCGAACTCCCGCGCCGGCTGAACAGGATCTGCGCCGAGTTCAACACCGCCGCTGCGGAGATTCGCGCATCGTCCGGCAGCGACACCTACAGCGCCGTTCACACCGCCACACGCCTCTACGCCAAGGTGCTGCGCGCCCACCCGTTCGTCGACGGCAATCTCAGAGGCACGACCGTCGCGCTCAACGCTGGGCTGGTCATGCTTGGCCTCGACATCGTCGCCTTCAAGGACCTCGCCCGGCACGACGAGCTGCTGGGCATCGCGTTCGTCGGCAAACACGACCCGTACCGGCCGCTCGCCGAACACATCGCCGAACTCGTCGGCGACACCCGATCCGCTTGACCGATGTCCTATCCTGGAAGCATGGCCGAACACACCAACAACGGTGGTCCCAGCAACAACGACGCTCCCAAGCGCGTCCACGCCGTGATCGACGGCAAGCGCGTCCCGCTCGACCGCACGGCCGCCCTCTACATCGCCCAGCAAACGCATCTGCTGGCCCTCGGCGACCCCAAGCGCGCAGCCCAAATGGTCGCCGAAGCCGAGCGCGCCGAGCGCGAGCAGATCACGGCCTGAGCCGCACCATCCAAGCTGCACGTCTCGGGCGCGACGGTTCCCGAGGCTCGATAGCAGCGCAGTTGCAAAAGCGTCGCAATCGACGTGGGCGGTGCTCAGCCCGGAGGGCTCGGGAGATTCAGCAGACACTCTCCGGCGAATCTAGCGCCCCTTCTGGCGGGCGTCAGGTCCACGTAACGGTTGAGGCGATGTCTGTGTGCTGGAAGTCCTCGCCCTTGAACAGCAGCGGCTCCGCCGTTGCCTTTGCCAGCGCATAGGAGAAGCAGTCGCCGAAGTTCAGGCCGGCCGGGTGCCGGCTGCCCTTCCCGAAGTCGCGGTATGCCTCGCGCGCGATCCGGGCCTGGCCCACTGTCACCGGTTCGATCACGATGCTCGCGGTGGTGAGCAACTCGTCAACGCGTCGGCTTGCAATCGCATCGCCCGCGCGATCGATGACAGCCCCCACCTCCACATAGCTCGCCGCGGACAACCGGCGTACGCTCGCCGACTCGATCGCATTCGCGCATACCGACGCCTCCGGCTCGGCGCGAAGAATTGCGATGATGGCCGACGTGTCGACGATCACGCCGGCAGGCCGTTCTCGTCATAGAGCAACTGGCCGTGGTCGATCCTCCGCACATGGTCGGGCAGACGCTCGGCGCAGTCCCTGCCAATCTCGAGCATTCGCTCCGCCAGGCCACCCGACTGCTCGGCAAGAACCCGGTCGCGCCGCTCGCGCACCGCGACCGTGACGGCCGAGCTCATGCTTTCCCCGGTCAGCTCGGCGAGTTCGCGCGCAAGCTCGTGCGCCTCTGGATTCTTCACGTTCAACGACATTGGTCGCATTCTACCACACTGGGGTAGCCTTCTACCTCCTTGCGTGATCCTCACGATGAGGGGAGCTACTCAATGCATGCGTTGACGGGGGAGCGTGGTTACCGGCGCTGCTCGATCAGCGCGTCGGGTCCGACCTCGTCGATCGCCGCGTATCCGCTGAGCGCCACCGCGAGGTCGAGGTCGGCGAGGAACGAGCGCAGCACCTCGACCACGCCCTGGGCGCCGCCCAGCGCCATACCCCATATGTAGGGGCGGCCGAGCAGCACCGCACTGGCGCCGAGCGCGAGCGCCTTCAGAGCGTCCGAGCCGGAGCGGATGCCGCTGTCGAAGAGCACCTCGCAGCGGCCTTCGACGGCCGCGACCACCCCGGGCAGCGCGTCGAGCGCGCCGACGGCGCCGTCCACCTGGCGCCCGCCGTGGTTTGAGACGAGCACGCCCTGCACCCCGTGCTCGACCGCGAGGTGAGCGTCGTCGGAGTGCAGGATGCCCTTCAGCACGATCGGCAGCTCGGTGCACTCGCGCAGGAACGCGAGGTCCTTCCAGGTGATGGCCGGGTTGGCGAACTGCCACGCCCAGTGGCCGATCGCGGCCTGCATGTTCTCCTCGGGCGGGGCCGGCAGCGCGGCGCGGAAGACGGGGTCCTCCAGGTAGTTGCGGTTGCCCTCGCCCCATAGGAACGGCAGGAAGCCGTTGGTCAAATCGGCGGGGCGCCAGCCGAGCAGCCAGGTGTCGAGCGTCAGCACGATCGCGCTGTAGCCGGCGCGCTCGGCGCGCTCCACGAAGCTGCGCGCCAGCTCGCGGTCGCGCGGCCAGTAGAGCTGATACCAGCGCGGCAGCTCCCCGGCGGCCTGGGCGATCTGCTCGATCGTGTGCGAGGCGGCGGTGCTCGCCACGAACGGCACCCCTACCTCGGCGGCGGCGCGCGCCATCGCGAGCTCCCCCTCGGGGTGGGCGAGCGTCTGCACTCCGATCGGCGCGAGCAGCACCGGCGCGGGCAGCTCCGTCCCCAGCAGCGTGCGCGCGAGCGTGCGCTCGGAGACGTCGCGCAGCATCCGCGGCACGATCCGCCAGTGGTCGAACGCCTCGCGGTTGGCGCGGATCGTCTTGCCGCGTCCGGCGCCGCCGGCGATGTAGCCGCGCGGGCCGTCGGCGAGCAGCCGGTAGGCGTCGCGCTCGAGGCGCCGCCAGTCCAGCGGCCGCGCGGGGCGCTGCCCGCCCAGCCCGCGCAGGTAGACCTCGTACTGGTAGTTGGCGTAGGGAACTTGCTCGCTCATCGTCACGGCCTCGTTGGAGTGTCTATCGGCGGGAACTCTATCCGCCCGCCGCACGGCGCCCTACACGGGTCCACCCTCGGGCAGCAGCGTAAAGCCGGCCACGTGCCGCGGGCGCACAACCGTGAAGTGGCGGTGGTCGAGCGTGGCGATCTCGCGAGCGGCGTGGCGTTCGGCGAGGACGACCACCGATGCGTCCACGATGCCGAGCGGCAAATCCCCGTACTGCTCCATCAACTCCGCGATGCGCTCCCACTCCGACTCGCGCACCGACTCGACGACGACCTCGCCGCCGGCGATCGCCCGCGCGAATGCGATCTCGGCGTGGGGACCGATGCGATCGCCGAGCAGATACGACACCTCGGTCACAACCAGCTCGGGAACAAGCAGCGGCCGTGAAGCGCCTGTGAGCAGCTCGACGCACCGTCGATGGTTGCGATCGCGTGTCGCCGAAGCCGCGTAGATCGGCCCGGCGTCGAGGATCAGCACTACTGCGGAGGGATCGTCTCGCGGCTGCCCATGGCGTGTCCGATGTAATCCTCGACATGCTCGGATACGTCGTCCGGGCCACCCTCCCCGACGGCGAAGAAGGACAGCCGACCGTCCTTGGCCGGGCTTGGCAGATCCCGCTCGATCGCCCGGCGCGCAACATCGGCAATCGATACACCCTGCCGCCTGGCCTCCTGACGCATCCGGGCATCCAGATCGTCGGGAACCATGATGGTCGTGCGCTTCATGCATACAGCATAACGCATATATGCACTACCAGTGCCAGGGCGGCGCGCGGTCAGTTCATCGCCCACATCTCTCCGACGCCTTCGAACCCCAGCGCGCGCGCCGTCGCTTCGGTGAGGTCGTATTCGCGGCCGGCCACGTAGGGGCCTCGGTCGATCACCCGAACCCGGACGGTGCGCCCGTGGTAGCGCAGCGTTACGCGCGTGCCGCACGGCAGGGTCTTGTTGGCGACGCCCATCGTGGAGCTCGTCAGCCAGCCACCGCAGGCGAGACTGCCGCCGCCTCCGTACCACGAGACCTCGACGAGGCGGTAGACGTGCCGGTGCCTGTGGCCCGCCGGGCGGTGCGCGGCGCGGCGCACGC
>DASZIQ010000002.1:0-22713 GCA_035948945.1 Solirubrobacteraceae bacterium | reverse complement strand
GGAGGCCATGAAGTTGACGGAGTCGGTCAGGTCCTTCCAGGTGCCCGCCACGTTCGGCGCCTCCGCCTGGCCGCCGAGCTTGCCCTCGGTGCCGACCTCGCGCGCCACGCGCGTCACCTCGTCCGCGAACGAGGAGAGCTGGTCGACCATCGTGTTGATCGTGTTCTTCAGCTCCAGGATCTCGCCCTTCACATCGACCGTGATCTTCTGCGAAAGGTCGCCCTGCGCCACCGCCGTCGTGACCTGCGCGATGTTGCGCACCTGATCGGTCAGGTTGGAGGCCATCTGGTTGACCGAGTCGGTGAGCGCCTTCCACGTCCCGGAGACCCCCTTCACCTTCGCCTGGCCGCCGAGCTTGCCCTCGGTCCCGACCTCGCGCGCCACGCGCGTCACCTCGTCCGCGAACGAGGAGAGCTGGTCGACCATCGTGTTCACCGTCGTGCCGATCCGCAGGAACTCCCCCTTCACGGGCTGACCCTCGATCTTCAACGCCATCTTCTGCGACAGATCGCCCTCGGCGACGGCCACGATCACGCGCGCCACCTCGGTGGTGGGGCGCACGAGGTCGTCGATCAGCGCGTTGACCGAGTCGATGCTCGTCGCCCACTCCCCGTTGGCGCCACCCAGCGCCGCGCGCTCGGTCATGCGCCCCTCGCGGCCGATGATGCGCCCCACGCGCACGAGCTCCTTCGCCATCCGCTGGTTGGTGGCCGCCAGGTCGTTGAACTCGGCCGCGATCTCGCCGAGCAGCCCCCGGCGGCGCGTGCTCAGCCGCGCCGAGAAGTCGCCTTCGCGCACCGCCCGCAGCGCGGCAAGCAGGTCTTCCAGCAGCGCGTCCCCGGCCTCGCGCGCGCGCCGCTCGCCAGCCGCAGCGACCGGCGGCTCGGCGCCCGCGGCCACGGCATCCGGGACGGAGGCGACCGCGTCGGCCTTTGCGCCACGGGCAGGAACGATCGCGTCGGCTTTGGCACCGCCGTCCGAGCCATCGCCGTCATCCCTCGCCCTCCCGCGCGCCTGGCGCCGGGCGGTTGGCACCGCAGCCATCTGTCTCCTTGTCCGCGCTGAGCCTCGTCCCGCGGCCTCGGCGATCACGCCTCGCGCGCGTGGCCAAGCCACGATTCAGCTGCTACATACCCGCTGCGACGCGCGCCTAAACGGAGCTGTGTGAAGTTGATGGAACGGGTCGATTTTCAGGAGTCGTACGCCAGCACGCATCGCTGCTGACCTTCGACGAGCGTCTGGGCAAGCACGCGAAGCGGATCGGCGTGAATGCGCTGGAGATCAAGGGCCTATCCCAGTAGGTCCGCAAGCCACTCTCCCGGCATCTAGAGCTATCCGAGTCGGTATGGACTCACTCGCGAGTGGCCTGACTCAAGCACCTCCTAGAGTGGTTTCCGCTCAGGAGTAATACGCCAGCCAAGCAAACAGGCTCGTGGTGCCCGCCATCGTACGGAACATCCCCGGCAGCGTCTGCGAGTCCCTGATCGGCCCGCCCCACCAGCTCCCAAGCCAGAGGCCATCCCCAATCGTGGCGTGCTGAGCAGCCGCGGCGGCGTTGACCTGCGCCACTTCCAGCCAATGGCTGTCTCCGACCGCCTTGCCGTAGGCCATCATCCACTCCATGAAGATCGAGTCGTACAGCGGCGCGAAGTTGTACTTGACGCCGTAGATTTCGGTCAGCGAGCGCGCCTGCGCCGCGGAGTGGGCGCAGTAGTCCTGATCGCTCGTCGCCTGGCAGAGCAGGTACTGGGCGTAGATCAGCGGCGCCTCCACGTAGTCGATCACGGTGCTGCCCGGGCCGCCGCTCAGGTAGAGACCGTGGAAGCCGATGTCGTGCGCGTTGCCCCAGTCGAGGAACGTCCGCACCTCGTCGAGCTGGTAGGGCGAGTGGTCGATCCCATACAGCAGCATCCCCAGCAGGCTGTTGGAGGCCAGCGCCTCGCCGGCGTGGTAGGGGTGGTCGGTGTTCCACCACATGCCGCCGCCGCCCGCCGCGTCCCAGCCCTGCGTGGCGGCGAAGTCGAAGGCGCGCTGCGCGTCGCGCAGGTAGCGGCGCTCGCCGGTGGCTCGGTAGGCGTCCACGAACGCCACGCCCAGCCAGCCGTTGTCGTCGAACCACGCCTCCGCGCCGCGGTAGCGGTCGCCCGGGTAGGGGGCGTACCCGTTCAGGTAGGGGTTCCAGTAGCGCTCGGAGGCGTGGCCGAAACGGTCCACCTGCGCGCGGTGCGCGGCCGAGGGCGCGGCAAGCTCCAGCGCATCCACCGAGTCGAACATGCGCACATCGCCCCAGGTCGTCAGCAGCGGGTATTCGCCCGTGCAGTGCAGGTACTCGCAGTACCAGTCGCCCGAGCGCCACGCATCGCTTTGCCGCTCCCCCTGTTCGGCCAGCGCCATGTAGTTCAGCGGCTGCGCGGCGGCCGGCGAGGGCGCGAGGGCGGCCGCGGCGAGCGTCAGCGTCACGGTCAGGGCGAGCAGCGCGCGAGCGATCACACGACCGTATCGACGGGTTGCCCCGCGGGGCTTAGGTTCGCGGGGCCGGACAGCCACTTGGTGGGCAGTGGGGGATCGTCCGCGCGAGTCGGTGGCATACCACGCGGGTGGGCGCGGGGTATCCCTACCCCGCGTCCAGAGCCGGTGACCCACCCGCATCCGCGCCAGTGGATCGCGCCGCCGCTTCGGCCAGCTCCAGCTGGCGCTCGACGAGGTCCAGGCCCGCGTCCCAGAAACCCGAGTCGGTGAGGTCCACGTCGACGACCCGCCCCAGCTCCTCGGGGCTGCGCGAGCCGCCCGCGGCGAGCAGCTCCAGGTACTGCGGCACGAACTCCGCGCCGCGCTCCTCGTAGCGCTCGTACACCGACAGCGCCAGCAGCTGGCCGTAGGCGTAGGCGTACACGTACCCGGGGGTGTTGATGAAGTGGGGGATGTACGACCACCAACTGCGATAGCCCTCGGTGATCTCCACCGAGTCGCCCAGCAGCTCCGTCTGACTCTGCGTCCACAGCTCGCCGATGCGCTCCACCGAGAGCTCGCCCTGCTCGCGGCGGCCGGTGTGGGCAAGCTCCTCGAAGCGGTTCATCGCCACCTGGCGGAACACGGTGGCGATGATGTCCTCCAGGTGCTCGGCCAGCAGCGCCAGGCGCGAGCGCGGCGTGGTGTCCTGCGCCAGCAGGCGCCCGAACACGACCGTCTCGCCAAACACCGAGGCGGTCTCCGCCAGCGTCAGCGGCGTGCCCTGGTGGAAGATGCCCTGGCGCGCCGCCAGCGCGAAGTGCACCCCGTGGCCGAGCTCGTGCGCGAGCGTCAGCACGTCGCGCCGGCGCGCGGTGTAGTTGAGCAGCACGTACGGGTGCGCCGAGGGCACCGCCGAGGCGCAGAAGGCGCCCCCGCGCTTGGCCGGGCGCACGGGCGCGTCGATCCAGCGCTCGGCGAAGAAGCGGCCGGCGAGCCCCCCGAGCTCGGGGGAGAAGGAGGAGTAGCAGTCGAGCACCAGCTCGCGCGCCTGCGCGTAGGTGAAGTGCACCTCGTCCTGCGTCACCGCCGCCATGCGGTCGTAGTCGGCGAGGCGCTCGATCCCCAGCAGCCCCGCCTTCAGCCGGTACCAGCGGCGCGCCAGCTCGTAACGGCCGCGCACCGCCGCGACCAGCGCCGCCACCGACTCGTCACTGGCCTCGTTGGCGAGGTTGCGCGCCGCCAGCCAGTTGGGGTAGCGGCGCAGGCGGTCGTCCACCGACTTGTCCACCAGCAGCGTGTTGAGCACGTACGCGCGCGTGCGCAAGCCCGGCGCGAGCGCCGCGGTGACCGCCTCGGCAGCGGTGCGCCGCACCTCGCGGTCGGGCAGCGCCAGGCGGCTGAGCGCAACGTCGAGGGCGACGCGCTCATCGTTCAGCTCCACCTCGATCGCCGAGGTCAGCTCCTCGAACAGCCGCGCCCACGCGCTCGCGCCGGTGAGCGACTTCTCGGCGAGGATCTTCTCCTCGGGTTCGGTGAGCAGGTGCTCGCGGTAGCGGCGCACGTTGCGCAGGTGGTGGCGGCAGAAGTCGAGACCCGGGTCCGCAAGCAGCTCCTCGGCGCGCTCCTGCGAGAGGGCCGCCCACTCCAGCTCGAAGAACAGCAGCGTCGTCTCGATCGCCGTCTCGCGCTCCTGCACCAGCTGCAGCAGCGCCCCGTTGGCCGGGTTGGCGGTGTCGGTCGAGAAGCGCAGCCCCGCGTAGGTCCCCGCGCGGCCGACCAGCTCGTAGATCTCCGCCAGCTCCCGCATCGCCCGCGCGAGTCCCGCGCCGTCCAGCTCGCCCAGCTTGCCCGCATAGCGCTCCGCGAAGCCCTGCGCGCGGGTCAGCGCGTCCTGCAGCCTGCGCTCGACGCCGGCCTCGCCCTCGCCGTCCAGCAGCGGCTCGAGGTCCCAGGCGGCCTGCGCCAGCTCCGGGTCGGTGGGCTCGGTGGCGACGGTGGACATGGCCGGCCAGGATATCCGTCGTCCGCCATCGTCCGGGCGAAGCCCTAGCATCGCTCGCCCGATGCACGAGACGACCCCCCGCGTGTTCTTGATCGCCCGCCCGTCGATCGACCTGGAGGGAATGCGCGCGTACCTGGAGGACGTAGGCGGAGAGTCGTGGTTGGAGGGCCGCCTCGGCGAAGCCGGCGATACGCACGGATCGGAGTCCCGGGAAGTCAACGCGGGCGAACTGCTCCTGGAGTTCGGCGGGCGCGCCTGCTACCGCAGCTGGGAGCCGGGGCTGAACCCCAACGTCACCAAGATCCGCACCGACCGGCAGGAGTACTTCGCCAACATCCTGCGCTCCGGCCACGGGAGCGTGCTGGAGCACGCCAGCTACTCGTTTGCGCTGCGCAACGTCTCGCGAGTCTTCACCCACGAGCTCGTCCGCCACCGCGCCGGCTCGGCCTTCAGCCAGGAGAGCCTGCGCTACGTGCGCCTCACCGACATCGGCTTCCGCGTGCCGCCGGCGCTGGAACCGGTGCGCGAGCAGGTGCTCGCGATCGTGGAGCAGCTGGAGGAGTTTCAGGTGAGCGCCGCCGCCAAGCTCGGGATCGACGCCCAGGGGGTGCCGTTCCACGTCAAGAAGGAGGTCACCTCGGCGCTGCGCCGCCTCGCCCCGATCGGCCTATCCACCGACATCGTGTGGAGCGCCAACGCCCGCACCCTGCGCCACGTGATCGAGATGCGCACCGCCGAGGGCGCCGAGGAGGAGCTGCGCCTGGTGTTCGACGAAGTCGCCCGCATCATGCGGGCCGAGGCCCCCAACCTCTTCCAGGACTTCGTGCGCCAGGACGACGGGGCGTGGGTGCCGGAGCACCGCAAGGTTTGAGCCGGCTATCGGAGCGCTGGGGCTGACACCGGGCGCGGCCTCATCGGGCGCGGCTTGCCGCTACGCGTCCATCGTGCGCGTGCGCCAGGCGCCGAGGCCGAGGAAGACGACCAGCCAAGCGACCAGCACGATGAAGGCGACGCCGCCGGACATCGTGACCGTCGCGCCGTGGCCGCCTTCGGGAAGATGGATCGGGCTGTAGTGCGATACCGCCTGGCTCAGGAGTCCTCTGCGGGCGCTGCCCAGCGATTCGATGTTGGCCAGTACCGGGCTGGCCACGATCTGCCACGCGATCAGGGCGATGATCGCGCCCGGCTTGGAGGTGGTCAGCGCCGCAAAGCCGACCGACACTGCGCACAACATCCCGGTGCTCAGCAGCATGAAGCCCAGGCCGTTGAGGATCAGCGACCCGTCGGGCGTGGGCAGACCTCCGGCGAACACGAACGTCCCGAGCAGCAGCAGCGCGTAGGCGGCGCCCATCACCGCGAAGCACATCGCCAGCGCCGCGGGGACGCGCGAGGCGAACAGCGCCACCCGCGAGCGGCCGGTCACGACGAGGTCGCGGAAGACGCCGGCGGAGGCATCCCCGGTGCCCGCCTCCACGCCGATCAGCAGGGCCGCGAGCGGCCCGAACAGGAGCGCGATCACGCGCAGGCCGTCGTGGAAGTTCGACACACCGCCGGCGGGTCCGTATTTCTGCGGGTCGGAGGCATGCTGGATCGCCGTCACCAGGAAGAAGATCAGCACCGGGCCGAGCGCGAGCACCAGCGCCCAGATCAGCGTGCCGCGCTTCTTGCGCAGCTTGAGGAAGTCGGCGCCGAACATCTGCGCCGCGAGCGTCACGGGCGAGCCGTCGGCGCTGCGGCCGGCGGGAGCGGGGGCTGCGGGCGCGATCGCACTCATGCCCTCACCTCCTGCGCGGGAGCATCGAGGCCCTGCGCCGGCGCATCCAGCCGCGAGGTGACCTCCAGGAAGCGTTGCTCGAGGCTGTGGCGCACGGGCTCCAGGCGCATGACGGCGACGCCGGCGCGCACGAGGCTCGCGTTCACCTGCGCCGCGCTCTGCGGATCCCCGGCCAGCACCACGCGCAGACCCTCGTCGGAGCGGTGGGCCTCGCGCACCAGCTCGCTGCCTTCGAGCGTGCCGAGCGCCAGCTCGACGTCGTCCACGCCCACGATCAGCTCGTTGCGGGCGCCCGCGCCGCCACTGGCAAGCTCGGCGATCGGGCCCTGCGCGATCACCTTGCCGCGATCGACGATCGCCGCGGCGTCGCAGATCTTTTCCACCTCGTCCAGCAGGTGCGAGGAGAGGAAGACGGTGCGGTTCTCCTGCTCGACCATCGCGCGGATCATCTCGCGGAACTCCTGGATGCCGCCCGGGTCGAGGCCGTTGGTCGGCTCGTCGAGGATCAGCAGCAGCGGGTCGGCGAGCAGGCAGCGCGCCACCCCGAGGCGCTGGCGCATCCCGAGCGAGTACTTCTTGACCTTCTCGTCGGCGCGCTCGCTGAGGCCGACGCGGGCGAGCGCGGGGGCGATCCGCGCCTGCACCTCGGGCCCGCGCACGGCGGCGACGATGCGCAGGTTCTCGCGGCCGGAGAGGTTGGGGTGAAAGCGCGGCTCCTCGACGATCGCGCCGACCCGCCGCAGCGCCTCGCCGCGCTCGGCCGGCACCGGGCGCCCCAGCACGCTCATGTTCCCCGCGCTGGCGCGGGTGAGGCCCAGCAGCATGCGGATCATCGTCGTCTTGCCCGCGCCGTTGGGGCCGAGGAAGCCGAAGGCGCTGCCGCGCGGGACATACAGGTCGACGCCGTCGATCGCCACACGGGCGCCGAAGCGCTTGGTCACACCCTCAGTCTCGATCGCGGCGTGGCCCGACATCTGGCCCGGGGCGCCGCCGTTGTCAGCTGGCATCGGCACGGTCGCTTCCTTTGTTCGAGGGCATCACGCGCCCGCCTGCGGATGCAGCGTCCATTGCGCCGCAGTGCGAAGCCTTGCAGCCCAATATAAACGTCTCGTGAGAACTGCAGGCCTGCGCTACTACCCGTCCTCCTGCGCCTGCAGCTCCCTGACGCGCTCCTCCAGCTGGGAGGTCACTCCGGGGTCGCGCAGCGTGGTGACGTCGCCCAGCGCGCGGCCCTCGGCGATGTCGCGCAGCAGGCGGCGCATGATCTTGCCCGAGCGCGTCTTGGGCAGGTCGTCGGCCCAGATGATCCGCTTGGGGCGCGCGAACTTGCCGATCCGCTCGGCGACCGTTGCGCGGATGCTCTCGATCTCGCGCTCGTCGCCCTCCAGCTCTCCCTGCAGCGTCACGAACGCCACGATCGCCTGCCCGGTGTCCTCGTCGTGCTGGCCGATCACCGCGGCCTCGGCGACGTCGGGGTGGGCGACGATCGCCGACTCGACCTCCGCGGTGGAGAGGCGGTGCCCGGAGACGTTGACCACGTCGTCGATGCGCCCGATCACCCACAGGTAGCCGTCGGCGTCGCGGCGGGCCGCGTCGCCCACCAGGTAGGTCTCATTGCCGAAGCGCTCGAAGTAGGTCTTGATGTAGCGCTCGTCCTCCTTGTAAAGGGTGCGCAGCATCGAGGGCCACGGGCGGGTGAGCACCAGCAGGCCCTGGCCGCGCTCGATCGGGTGACCGCCGGACTCGTCGTACACCTCGGCCTCGACGCCGGGGAAGGGCTGCGTGCAGGAGCCCGGCTTGGTCGCGGTGATGCCCGGCAGCGGCGTGATCATGATTGCCCCGGTCTCGGTCTGCCACCAGGTGTCGACGATCGGACAGCGCCCCCCGCCGATCACTTTGTGGTACCACAGCCACGCCTTCGGGTTGATCGGCTCGCCGACCGTCCCCAGCAGCCGCAGCGTCGAGAGGTCGTGTCCGTTCGGCCACTGCGCCCCCCACTTGATGCAGGCGCGGATCGCCGTCGGTGCGCAGTAGAGGATGGTGACCCCGTAGCGCTCGATCAGCTCCCACCAGATGCCCCTGTTGGGATAGTCCGGGGCGCCCTCCCACATCACCGAGGTGGCGCCGTTGCACAGCGGCCCGTAGACGATGTAGGAGTGGCCGGTGACCCAGCCGACGTCGGCCGCGCACCAGTACACGTCGGACTCCGGCTTGAGGTCGAACACGTAGCGGTGGGTGGCCGATACGCCGGTGAGGTAGCCCCCCGTGGTGTGCAGGATGCCCTTCGGCTTGGCGGTGGATCCCGAGGTGTAGAGGATGTACAGCGGGTGCTCGGCGTCCAGCGGCTCGGCCGGGCACTCCGCCGCCGCCGCGGCGAGGATCTCGTCGTAGAAGACGTCGCGGCCCTCGCGCATCTCGCAGGGCGTCCCCTTGCTCCTCACGACCACGATCTTTTCGAGCGTGTCGAGGTCGCCCATCACCTCGTCCACCCGGTCCTTCACCGGCGCCGTCTTGCCCTTGCGCGCGGCCCCGTCGACGGTGATCAGCACCTTCGCCTCGGAGAACTCCATCCGCTCCCGCACCGCCTCCGCGGAGAAGCCGCCGAAGACGACGTTGTGGGGTGCGCCGATGCGCGCGCAGGCGAGCATCGCCACCACCACCTCGGGGATCATCGGCAGGTAGATCCCCACCACGTCGCCGCGGCGCACGCCGAGATCCTTCAGCGCGCTCGCGCAGCGCTGCACCTCCGCGAGCAGCTGCGCGTAGGTGATGTCGCGCTCCTGCCCGTCCTCGCCGCGCCAGTGGAGGGCGACGCGCTCGCCCCGCCCCTCCAGCACGTGGCGGTCGAGGCAGTTGTAGGAGGCGTTCAGCCGGCCGCCAGTGAACCACTTGTAGAAGGGCGGGTTGGAGTCGTCGAGCACCGTTTCCCACGGCTCGAACCAGTGCAGCCGCTTCGCCTGCCCCGCCCACCACGCCTGCGGGTCGCGCGCGGCCTCCTCGTACACCGCGGGATCGGACAGCAGCGCCTGCTCGCGGAACTCCGCGGAGGGCTCGAACGTCGGCACCTCCAGCAGCTCCGCAAGCTCGCGGTCGAGCGCCTCGCCTGAAGAAACCGACGTTGGTTCAGTCGCCATCTCCGCCCCTCTTTCTCAGTCGCGTTTGCTCACAGGCACCATCGCCACCAGGGTATGGTCGCACCTGCCCAAAGACACCGGCGCCTTCAGGGTACGAAGGCTTCACTCGCGTTTGCCCAAAGGCACCACCGGCAACAGCGTCCGGCCGAACGTCGAGTTGACCACGGCTGCGCACGAGGCATACCAGGCAGCCGCCGCGGTCGCGAGGCCGAGGTAGCCACCCCAGTGGGTGACAGTCGCGTGCGGACCCACCGCGCCGATCGCCAGCAGGATGAAGGTGACTGTCAGCAGCACGAACACCGTCAGCACCGCCAGGCTGACGCGCAGCGCCGCCACCGTCATGTACGCGGTGAAGATCGCCCACGCCCACAGGTACACGCCGATCGCATGCCCTGCGTTGCCGCCGATCGACTTGGCGTAGAAGACGTTCAGCGCCCAGAACGAGATCCAGAAGGCGCCGAATGAACAGAACGCCACGGCGCCAAAGGTGTTGCCGGTGCGGAACTCCCACATACCAGCGAGCAGCTGCACGATCCCGCCATAGGCAAGCGCCAGGCCGAGCACGACCGGGACGCCCTTTTCGTCGACGAGGTTCGAGTTGAACATCGAGAGCACGAACGTCGTCATCGCAAATCCCGCCAGCCCGAGCGGCCCCGGGTCGGCCGGTTTCCACAGGCTCGCCTGCGCGGCCTCTCCGGGGGGTGGCTCACGACGCGGGATCGACTGAATCGAGTCGGGACGATGAATAGATGCTGCCTCCATGGGATCCTCCCTCCAGCCAGCCCTCAAGGAGCGGCTCAGGACGCTTTTGTGGATCGTTGGCGAACGGGGAAGGGGGAATGCAGCTATTCCACGTTCTCAGAGTGGTTATTCCCGCCCAGCGGGAAACTCAATCATCCCTACCCGCGCGCGCCGCGCTTGCGCCGCCGCCTGGAGCTCCCGCTGCGAGCTGGCTGCGTGGGCTCGGGTGCCACATCGCCGATTCCGTTGGCGCTCCCCTCGACGCTCGGCTGCGCTCCTCCAGCGCGCCCTCCGCTCCGCTGGGCCTCTCGCTCAGCACGGAGCTGGCCCTGAGAGGGCCACGGTCGCGCTTCGCCGGCGGCCCACGCCGGGGGGTCGCCGCCCGGCCAGCGCCCCATCAGCAGAATGCCCACGCTCACCATCCAGAAGGCCGGGATCAGCTGCTGGACCTCCCCCAGGGCCAGGCCGAAGGGGGTGAAGGCGAGCAGCGCAGCGAAGATCCCGAGGTACATCATCCAGCGGGCCATCAGGCCGGTGCGTGTGGCGCCAAGTGTCACGACGACCATGCCCGCCGCCAGCGCCAGGCCCCCCGCCAGCCCCACGTACTCGCTGGCTTCCAGCGCCGCGCTCTGGGTCAGCGCGTGGTTGACCGCTTCGGCGGTGAAGTCGTGGCCGGTGACGAAGTTGTGCGCGTTCAGCACCTGCGCGACCGGATGGGCGATCGACACGAGCACCATCGCCGCCCCCCCGTAGAGCACAAGCGGCTGCGCGATCCTGCTCGTCTCCGGCCGTCGAAAGCGGACCGCCCCAAGCAGGAAGAGCAAGATCACGACGAGGAAGAAGATCGCCACCGCCTGCAGCAGGTTGCCGGCGATCAGGCCGAAAGCATGATGGTCGATGAACCTCACCTCGGCCGCGCCCGGGCTCACCGCGGGATTGGCTTCCCCGCGCAGCGCCGGGGCCAGTCCCTGGATCGTGCCGACCGTCGGCAGCGAACGCAGGGTCGTCGTGACGATCACGCCCCCCAGCAGGAACAGCACGCCCCCCGCGATCGACGGCACCCCGAGACGGTTGCGGCGCTCGCTCTCGTGAGCCACCCGCGCGCGGACCGCCTTTTTGTCCGGCCTCGCGGCCTGTCCGGCCGGCTCCTCGTCGTTGTCGCGGTTGCGGGGCATGGGGCAGGCCAGTCTATGGGTTATCGAAAAGGAGGAGCCCGGCTCGCCACCCTCTGGGGACCGCTAGGATGGGCCTATGGAGAGCGGCGGCCTGGGAGACCTGTTCGGAGACCCCGAGGAGCTGCAGCGGCGCCTGGCCGACTTCGCGATGCAGATGCAGGGCCAGCAGCGCCTCGTGTGGGCGGACAACGCGATCAAGCTGGCGGTCGACATGACCGTGGCGGCCGTCAACCGCATCAACGTGCAGGGCAGCCCCGAGGCGCAGGCGGAGCAGATCCGCGCGGTGATGGCAACTGTCTTCCCCGAGGCCGTTACGCTCGTGCGCGAGGCGCGCGAGGGGCTTCAGTAGGCGGCTCGTCGGGGCGGGTGGGCCCCAATAGAACGCCGGCGCGCTCGGCGCGGCGCTCGGCCTCGCGGGAGGCATGCCCCGCGGCGATCACCTCGCGGAAGGAGCGGAAGCGGAAGATGAACACGACCGCCCCCAGGCCCACCAGCGCCGTGAAGATCGCGATCGCGATCTGCTGGCCCACCGAGTACGCGGCCACCGCCGCGGTGCCGGCGGCGCTCGTGGCGAACACCTTCACCAGCAGCGCCTGCTGCACGCCGGCGCCGCCGGGTGTGAAGGGCACCGCGCCCGCGACCTGGTTGACGCCGAACACGAGCAGCACGTTCTCCACCGAGCCGCCGACACGGAAGGCGTCGAGCAGAAACCAGAAGGCAGCGA
Source organism: Solirubrobacteraceae bacterium (assembly GCA_035948945.1). Taxonomy (GTDB): domain Bacteria; phylum Actinomycetota; class Thermoleophilia; order Solirubrobacterales; family Solirubrobacteraceae; genus Palsa-744. Next base: position 10,712 of record DASZIQ010000002.1, on the reverse strand, counting down.
AGCGGCACACCCACCCCGCGGCCTGCAAAGCCGCCACTTCGCGCAGGTAGCGGGGCCGGTCGTAGAGGATCGTCAAACCCTGGCGGACGCGCTCCCAGAAGGCCTGCACGCGCACCGACAGCAGCGCGAAGGCCACCAGCCCGAGGATCGCCAGGGCGGTGATCAGGAAGAGCGTGAAGCGGAAGTGCCCAGCCAGGTAGGAGATGTCGAAGGAGCCCAGCTGCGAGAAGTCGGGCGGCTTGGGGAAGACGCCCCGGGTGAAGGCGAAGATCAGCACCAGCACCCCCACGCTCGCGTCGAAGATCGACTCCACGAAGAACGCCGAGGCGACCGTGGGGTAGGTCGAGCCGGGGATCGAGCTGCGCGTGAGGAACAGCTTGATGATGTCCCCCCCGCGCGCGGGCACCACGTTGTTGAAGCCCACCGCAGCCCAGTACGCGCCCCAGATGCGCCGCCACTGGAAGCTCACCGCCGGGTAGGCCGCGCGCAGGCTGTTGAAGAACGCCCGCGAGCGCAGCGTCAGGTTGAGGCCGAAGAACGCCAGGCCAAGGACCAGCGCCCCCCAATGGACGGCGGCCAGGTCCGAGAAGAACTGGCCCGCCGCTTCCAGGAAGACGCTGACGCTGTGGCCGATCGAGGTCGAGGCAAGGGGCACGCCTCAAGCGTACGGGCCCTGGCGGGGCGCCGCCTCAAATGCCGTCTCCCTCCTCGCGCCGGCGGACACGCCTCAAGTGCACGGTCCCCGGCGGGGCGCCGCCTCAAATGCCGTCCTCGTCGCCCTCCTCTTCGATCTGGTCGTCGTACTCGTCGAGATCCAGCTCCTCCTCGTCGACGCCGAACTCCTCGTCGTCCTCCCACTCCTCGTCGTCGAACTCATGCTCGGGGGCCTCGAGAATGGTGCCCAGCGACATGCGGCTCTCCTTTCAGGGCTCGCTTGTAAACCTTGCTCGTCTGGTGCCGATACCCGGTTCTCCGGGGGAGCGGCGCATCATAGTGTTGCGCCCTCGGACGACGGAGGGGCTCCAGCCGGCGCACTCCCGTACGCGGCTGCCATCGTGGATGGTAGACTCTTACCATGCAGGTGTCAATCGACAGCGCGGGCCGGGTGGTGGTGCCCAAGCCGCTGCGCGACGAGCTCGGGCTCTCGCCTGACGTCTCATTGGAGATCGACGTGGTGAACGGGCACCTCGAGCTCTCGGTGCCCCACAAGCCGGCCGAGCTCGTCACCGGGCCCCACGGGCCCTCGATCGCCCCCACCGGCACACCGATCACCGATGGGGACCTACGGCGCACGCTCGAAGCCGTGCGCGAGCGCCGGTGAGAAACGCCGCCGACAGCAGCGTCACGATCGCCGCGCTCCTGAGCGACCATCCAGCGCACACAACCGCAGCCGACGCGCTGGCCCGCTGCAAAGTCACGATCGCGCACGCCGCAGTCGAGACTTACAGCGTCCTCACACGATTGCCCGCCCCACACCGCGTCGACGCGAAAACCGCCGCCGCAGTACTCGACAAACGCCTCCCAGCGACATACGCCACGCTGGACGCGAGCACATACACGAAGGCGCACAGCCGTCTCGCCCACGCCGGCGTCAGCGGCGGAGCAACCTACGACGGCCTGATCGCGCTGACCGCGCTGGAACACGACCTCGAGCTCCTCACGCGCGACCAGCGAGCCGAGCGCACCTACCGCGCGCTCAACGTGCCCTACCAGCTGCTCGGCTGACCCCTTTCTTCGCGTGCTTCTTTGCGTGCTTGCGCTTGTGCTTGGCGTGGCTGCTCTTCTTCGGGCACCCGGTGACCGCGATCTTCGTGTTCTGGTCGAGCTTGCTGCCGTTCTGCCCGACGAGTTCGGTTGGCATCAGGAGCTTCCCCGCGGCCTGTGCCTGGCAAAGGTTGCCGTTCGCGGTCAGCGCCGGGTATTCCCGCTGCGGGAGCGTCATTTCGAAGGTCGTGAACGGCACGTCGGGCACCGTCGCGAACGTCGCCGTCGTGATCCCCGCTTTACTGATGAACGTTTCCCCGTGCACCTGGACGGTCACGCCGTCCTCGCCCGTGAGGACGATCACCAGTTCGGGGTATTTCGCGCCGCCGTAGCTGACGAAGTACGCCGGGCCGGTCAGGGCGCCTTCGAGGACGGGGGTGCTGACCCTCGCTTCGCCGACGCGGGAGGCCTCGGGGCAGTGCGCCGGGTTTTCTTCGAAGGTCTTTTCCGTGCACGCCTTCTGCAGCGTTTTCAACGGCGACGGCAACTGTTTGGGTAGGGACACCTTGACCCTGGCGACGTTCGCTCCCGACCCCGGGTTGTAGGGCAGGTCGAGCGTGACGTGCAGGCTGGCGCCCGTGGTGCGTGATGGTTTCGCGCCGGTCTGGACCTGGAACTGTGGTTTGAAGGAGAGATCTGCGCAGTTAGTGACCTGGAACGGCAGCGCCTGGGGTGCCTGGGCTCCCTGGGTGCTTTCGATGCTCCCGGTAAGCTTCAGCGGGTCGCAGTTGGTCGGGTTGAACACGAACCTGGGCCGGTTGACGGTCACGTAGACGTGCTTGATCTGCAACGGGATGCCTTCGACGATCGTCGGGATGGCATGAGGCGAACCGACCGGGTCGGTCACGACCGTCAGCGCCGCGGTGCGGGGGTTCACCTCGATCCGCGCCCTCACGACTACCGGCCTGCCCTGCTGGAGGATGAATGGGCCGGCCTTCGCCGGGTTGACGATCGACAGCCCGAACGGCGCCCCATCGTACGGGCCGGTGATGTAGACCTTGCCGCCGGTGACCGTGAACGGGTCGCCGCCCAGGCCGACCGACACGATCGTTTCCCCGATCTCGCTTTCCGCGGGGCAGGTTCCTTCGTTGGCCTGCGGTTCGCCGCAGAGCTTCACGCCATCCAATAGCCCCGAGAGCCCGGGCGGGAAGTCCAGCTGGACTCCGGAGAGGCTCTGCTGGCCATCTTCGCGGCTGAGCGTCGTCGTCAATTCGCTGAAGGAACCCGCGTCGACGTTCGTCACACCGCTCTCCAGCGTCGGCGTGAAGGAGAGGCCCGCACCAGGACACGGCGCGCCGTTGGCGCCGCTGGTGATATCGAATTCAGAGCTCCCTTGGGTCAGTTCCGGCGCCGCGGGGGTCCCCGACCACGGCGTGAACGTCGCATCCGTCACATACCCTTCACCGCCTGGCAGCCGGCAGAGCGCCGGGGTCGAGAGCGGCGCGCGCTCCCCACCGAAGAACGAGAGTTCCGCCGTTTCGAACGGCAGCTGCGGGTTGTTCGTGAACGTCGTCGTGATCTGCCCTGACGGGCTCAGCGTGATCTGACCCGCGAGCTTGACGATGACACCGGACACCGGGTCCTTGGCGACGACATAGATCGCGACCAGCGACTGGAAGGGGTTCTCCTGTGGCGCCCCGGGGAAGTTCTGCGGCTGCGCGAGATACGCGAAGCCCTTCAACGGGTTCGGCAACAACGGCGTACGGACCGTCACCGTCGCGACCTTCGACGCGTTCGGGCACGCCACTTCCAGGGCGTTGTCCAACCCGACCTGTTCTTCGCTGCACGCCTGCAATCCGTCCGCGGCGGCCGCGTTCAACGCGACGCCTTCCGGGAGCACTACCGTGATGTCACGCAACGCGGAGGGCGCTAGCCCGGTCGCGTTCAGCGCGTCCTGCTGGGGCACTTTGACATCGACGCTCAACCCGCTCGGGGTGCTCGCCGCCTGCACGTCCGGGGAGACCTGGATTTCGCCGCTGAACGGCAAACTCGAGCACCCATCGAGACCCGGCATCAGCGAGGTCGCCAGCTCTTTGAAGGTGCCCTCCTGCTGCCAGCTGTCGCCTTCCACGACGCTCTGCAGTTCGCTGGTGCACGAGGTCGGCAGAATCAGAAACGGCGGCGGGCTGACGATACCCGCCAGCGGACACGAGCTTTCCGCTTCCAACCCCGCGGCCGCATTGATGCACCGTATGCTGCGCTCTTTGTCGTGCCGGGTGTCCCCGGGGACACCCCACAGCGTGAGCGTCGTGTTCAGGAACCCGATCGCCTGCGGAACGTTCAGCACGTGCACTGTCACCCTGTAATCTTCGCTGTTGCTCACACTGGCGCTCAGATACACTGGCACACCTGCTGAGAACCCGAATCGTGCTGCTTCGCCGACCGCCGGTTCCAGATTGAACACCGGCACCGGATCCGTGGTCAGCCCGGACTGGCCGCCTATCTGCCCCTCGTAGTACGTGACCGCCGTGTACCCAATGACCGTGTCCGTTGCGCATTTCTGTTCGGCGACGAAGTTCTTCAGCGGACACCGTGGGATCGCCGTCGGATTGCCGACCAGCCCCGCCGGCAGCTTGAAAGTCAGATCCTTCACCAACCCGGCGGGTTTCGCCGCTTCCCCATTATCCGTCTCCTTGTCGGGGCCGATCGCCTCATTCAGATTCAACGTCGTCGTGTACTGAAACGGGTGCGACCCCGCCTGCTGATCGGGTGCCCCACCCACTTCTTCGGCCTCCTGTTCGAACGCTTCCGCACCGAACTGGGTCGGGGAGCCACTCACGACGATCGCGTGCGTGGCCCTCGCGGGCGGCGCACCAGCGCCTGAGACGCTGACTTCGTTGAGCTCCCCCGAGACCGCGCCTTCCACTTCGACACCAACCAAGACTTCCACCTGGTGAAACATCAGGACTTTCTTGGGGACTTCCCGCCCAAGTTCCTTGGCCTCGTAGTTGCCCCCCAGCACACATTCCACGAGCTGCCCCGCTTCCTGCACCGAACACCTCACCGCACCGAATTCCGCGTTGTTGACCCGCGTATTGCCATGCGCGAACAACGCCCGCAACCCCTTCGGCAACCGGTCAACGATCCGCAACGGGTCGCTCCCCGCTTCCGCGGTCGCATCGCCCACGTTGGTCGCGGTCACCGCCAGCTCCGAGCCCTTGAACACGGCGCCGGTCACGACATGCGCGCTCGCCGACCCGATTTCGATCACGCCGACTTTCACCGGGCTCACGGCCTCGTACGCATCTTCGCCGACGCTGCGGACCACCAGCGCGCCTTCCGGGCCACTCACCTGCACATTCCCCGGCCCATACACCCCTTCCAGCGCCGCCTGCACATTTGCAGCGGTCGCGCTCGGAACCGCCCCCCCCAACGGATACGGCGCTGTTTCGAAATACCCGATTTCTTTGCCTTCGACGTTCAATTCGAACAACGCTTCCGGGCCCGCCGTCAATTCCTGCACCTCACTGCCGGCCGCGGTCGCGGGCACGAGATTCCCCGGACGATCCACCGACGCTAAATGAAACCACGGCATAAGAGCTTCCGCCGACGCCGACGCCGACACCACACCAGCCAGTGCGACACCCGCCAACCACACCACCAACGCCATCCTCACGCGCCGCATCTAACCGGCCCTCCTTCCCTTACCAGACCCCGTGCGCACCCGCATCGCACCGTACCGTCCCCGCGCCCGCCGCTCACACGCCGCCCGCCGACGACGAGAGCGCTCCCGCGCGCACACCCGCAACGCCCTCGCCAACCGTTCACGACGAACCTGCGCCGCACCCTTGACCTTCTCCGTCCCAGCCACCGGAACCACCGACGAGGAGACGAGATCGCCTGGGCCGCTGAACGTCGCGCTCGCAGGCGACCCGAAGATCTCTGGCTGCGGCGACGGCGCCGCTTTACACGACGCTTCCGTCACACACGGCGGCGACGACGACACCGGCGCCACCGCACACGGCACACTCGCCGTGCATTCCTGAGCGTCATACAACGTCCGGCCACCTTCCACATCCAACGGCGAAAGCTGCGAAGTCGAGAGAAAGAACACATCCCCTCCAGTTTCGCTGGCATCCAAAAACGCCGCTTCTTCGCTCCCATCCCCAGAGGAGATCAACCCGACACACCCAGCGCCTTCGACCCCGCTCCCGTCTTCCCCGGCGAAAGCGCCACCCGACTTGAAGACCACCGCACCATCGCCCGCGCCACGACCGCAATCTCCGACACCTTCGGGCTCATACTCATACACATCCCCAGTCCCATCGACATCCTTCGGCACCAGCCCGCCACGGCTGTCGAAGAACAACCGGCCGCTGTTCGAGAGATAACGCGACTGATACACGCTTTGGTAGTCTCCGTATCCCGTCCATCCCGGCACGTTCGCCGCAATCCACATTTCCCCTCGGAAGGTAGCGTTGCCACCCTCCAACGGCATGTTCTGTTCGATGGGGGCCGCTGATTCGTACCGCACGCCCAGCGGACGGGCACCGGTCGGGTCGCACGACGCGCACGACAACCGCCCGGTTTCCCCGTCATACAGATACACCTCCTGGTCAGGTTCGCCGCTCACCGCATCGCGATTGTCATACCCCGTCAGCGAACGCCGCGACATGAACGCAAGCCACCTCCCATTCGGCGAGACACGCGCCGTCTGGCCCGGCAGTTCGCTGTCCTCCCAGTCCGAGATGTCAGCGCCCGAGAGAACCGCGACGAGCTTGATCGGTTCCCATTCCCGACCATTGTAATGCCTCACATACAAATTGCACAACTCCTTGCCGATCGTACCCAACGGGACGGCGTCTTCGTTAACTCCGCACGTATCTTCTTTCGCACCCGCGGCGAGCGCCCCTTTCGCCATGAAGTACACATAACAGCCGCCACCCGAGCCCTCTTCGCAACCTTCGCCACCGGCCCCAAGCACCGAATCGTGCATCGCCCCCGACGGTGTCAGATCTCGCACGGTGCAGGCATCCCCATGCAGTTCACACTCATACAGATCGCCCTCCTCGCTCGCACCTTCGTGTGCCTCACCGTCGGCGATCAGCTTTTGGGAGTCGGTGAAGAAGACCGTTGAGCCCCCCGGCGTCGCGACCTGGAATTCTGGCTCCGGCTGCCCGCCGCCGCACCCCGCGCACCCCGCTTCCGGCACATCCACCTGGACCGTGCACGCATCCCCGGCCACCGTGCACACACCATCTTCGACCGGGCTCTGCGGCTGCATCGAATTCACACGCACAAACAGATGACTCCCATGGGCGGTGGTGGTGGTGAAGAACACCCGCGAACCATCCGCCGAGACCGCGCCCCGTCTGTCAGCACCGACGATCCTATGTCCGGTATACCCGAGTTCGCCTTCGCCGACATACCCTAGTTGCCCGCTCGACCACTCGTACAAAGACAACCCCGGCAGCGCGCCTTCAACCAACGGCACGCTGGACCCGAACACGACGTGGCTCAAATCCGGCGAGGCTCCCTGGAGCTGCGGCCCGCACAACGGTGGACACCCCCCTCCGCCCACCAAGCTCTCTTCACCGAAAACCGTGCCCCGAGGCACATCGGCATGCCCGGCGATACTCGCTTCACACGCTCCCGCCGCCGGGCAACCACTCACCAGCGGCACGAACGCCCCACCGGCGAGTTCGTTCACAAACGGCGTCTGTTCGGAGGCCTCCGCAGAGATACACGGCTGCGCAGCGCCCTGCGCGTCCCGGCACGGCGTGAACCGCCCAAACGGCTGCACCGCCCCCCGCGAAAGATCTTCAGAGAAGAACCGATACTCCTGCCCATGAACCGAAACTTCCGTGCTTTCGCCGTGCGGGACCGAGAGATCGCGCGAAGACCACACCCCGTCAGCGCCACGCGTGGAGAAGATCTGCGTAAACAACGAAAACCCACTCGGGTCGGCTTCGGTCGGCGCACCGGCGACATACGCGATCGCGCCACCACTCGCAGACGCCTGAATCGCCGAACCAACGTCGAAGCTGCTGTTGAGCGGTTCGATCACCGAACCGTCCAGCACCGCCGGCGAAACCATCTCCCACTGCCTCCCATCCGGCAAGGCAAATGCACCACTGCCACGCGTCGTGAACACCTCTTCCGCACCGACCGCCTCGCCCAGCCCGTTGTGCGCCACGACCCGGAAGTGATACGCCGTTTCCGCAGACAAGCCGAGCACGTGCGCACGCACGCCTTCCACTTCGAAACTCGCCGCCAGCCTGCCCGGCGCCACCGTCTGCGTGTACGGACTCGTCGTGCACACTGCCACCGAAACACACGGCCCATATTCGAAAGAGTATTCCGTCGCAGCTTCGCCCGCCAGGCTACGCGGGTCGATTTCCGCAGCGAACGTCGCGCTTTCATCCGTCACTTCGGCGAGCGACTCGCTCTGCACCCCCGGAACAGTGGGCGCTTCTTCTTCAAACACCTGCACCATCCCGGCAGGAGGATCGCTGACATACACACGCCCCGTCGCCGAATCTACAGCGACACCACCCCTGCACCGTTCTTCTTCTCCATCAAGCGTATATTCTTTTTTGCGTTCGAGCTCATCTGCAGTTTCACAACCGTGGGCTGCCAGATGTCCGACGCCGAAACGTTCCACTTCGGCCGCTTCACCCACGTGAGCGCGCACTACATTGTTGCCTTCATCTACATAAACATCGCCACTCGCTTCCACAGCAATGCCGAAATAGGCAACCGCCGAGACTCCCGGTCCACCCACATCTTCGCTCAAAGTAGCGCCTGCGGAGTTCACCTCGAAAACAGCGCCCCCTTCGGCAACAAGGGAACTGTGGCTTTTTCTTATATAGAAATCTCCGTTGGAGCCAATCGCAAGCCCGCGTAGGTCAAGGCCCGTGTTGGGTGGTTCTATAGGAGATCCCTCGAGCGCATTTTCGCTTGAATTAGTGAACGAGAACAGGGGAAATCCTCCTTCGAGCGTACTTACTAGCAGCCAAACTCTACCGCTGGGATCGACCGCGACACCCTCGAGTGCGATGATTTCGTTGGAGTCTTTTAGCCCCTCCGTCTTGGCTGTGATCTGCCCGAGGTATTCTCCCGAGGCAGAGAACTTGTCCACCAGACGATAATCCTCGACGTACACATCGCCGTCCGACGGGTCGCTCGCCTTGCACGCCGGTTCGCTCAATTTCTGCTCCGCACACGAGTTATCGACCGCGATCGCCTCGGGCCTCAAGAACACGCCAGTGGGTTCTTCGTCAGGGCGGCCACCTTCGCCAGCTGGAGTGGTTTTTTTGACTGTTTCCGCTTCTTCGAGATCTTCATAAGTCCCACCACCGTTGAACTGCCCCTCATACACATACCGTTTCGTCGCCGCATCGAAACTGAACCGCTCGACACGGTTGTTGCCGAAGTCGACGACATACACGTCCCCGGTCGCTTCGTTGACCGCCACCGCCGACGATTCCTTGAATTCCCCCGCACCCGAACCCTCCTTACCAAAAGAGCCACCAAACACATGCCCACGCGCCCCAAGCGCCACACCGGGCAAGAACAGCGCGACAGCCAGGCCGGCGCACAACCACACCAGCCCAGCGGACAGCAACCGACGAGCACCCACACACATAACTCCTCCTCTTGCTCCGAGAGGAGCGACGCCCCTCGATCCGATGAGAACACCCAGGACGCGCATCACTGCACCCCACCATCAAGCCGGCTATGCGCACGAATACTGCGCGCGACCTGCTCACCCTGCAACGTCAACCCCCACGCATTCGGCTCACCCTTCGCATGCCCCGCACCACCATTAGCGAGCAACCCGATCCGCTCCAAACGCCGCAACAGCTTCGAGACCTGCCCAGCGTCCTGGATCCCCGCACTCTCAGCGATCTCACGATTACTCGGGTGGGTCCCACCACGCGCGAGCTCCACGACCGCATCCAACACACGCGAAGTTCGATACGTGAGACGCATCGGCACGCTCTCCAACGGATCCACCGACGCGCCGGACCCCACGCTAGGTGACGGCAACACCGCGCGCTGCGCCACCCCCGACGACACCGGGCCGGGTGCCGCGAGCGTCTGCTCCCTGCGCGCCGCGCCCTGCCCAAGATAAGGCAGCACGATCATGCCCATCAACTCACCCGACAGCTCCGTCAACGGGCGCCGCTGCCCCTTCAACAAGCGCGCATACACGATCCCAAACGCCGCACCCACCAAGCCCTCCGCGGTCAACGGCGTACACCGCTCACCACGCGGTGATTCGCGGCCCTCTTCCACAACGCTCGCAAGCCGGCCCAGGACCTCCTCGCGGCGCATCAACACCTCCGGGCCACCGCTCAGCGCCTGCACCACCAACACCCTCGCCAACACCGGCTCACGATCCAAAAAGGCCAGAATCGTCCACAGCCCGCCGCGGACCCGCTCACGCCACTCCAACCCCTCCAAGCCAGACCGCGCAAGCTCACCCAAGACCGCGGCGAGGATGTCCTCGAAGACCGCCGCGAGGCACTCCTCGCGGTTGGCGAACGTCTCATAGAACGTCCGCCGCGAGATCCGCGAACGCGCCACCACATCCGCGACCGTCACATTCGCCCAACCAAGCTCATCGACCGCACGCACCGCCGCCGCCAGCAGCCGCGAACGCTGAATCTCAGCGACCTGCACGCCCTCGGGCCGCGCCTCGCGCCCAGCACCCCGCTCGCGCCGGCGGACCCCGATCGCACTCGCCCCACGCGCCACACCGCTCCTCGTGCGCGCGGGCATCAAACACCCACCCCACGCGTGGGGACCGAAAGGCGGCGCGAACGCGCCCGACGAGGAGACCCAGCGGCTAGACCGCTAGGCGAAGAGAGAGAGAGAGAGAGAGAGATGCGACAGCGCCAAGCTGGCGCATCTAGCATCACTCCCCAACGGGAAGGCGCAAGCCCCCATCACGTTTCTCCCTCTAGAAACCACGCTCAAACAACTCCCTCATCGCTCCGATC
>DASZIQ010000001.1:0-73980 GCA_035948945.1 Solirubrobacteraceae bacterium | reverse complement strand
TGCTGCCACCAGCCTGCCGTGCTCGATCGTGAAGCGGGCGTCGAAGTGGATGTCGAGCTGCTCGCCGCTGGGCGAGCACCACAGGACGGCGCCCTCGCGCGCGATCAGCTGCTGGAGCGCTCGCTCCAGCAGCGCCGCGCCCTCGCCGTCGAGGCTCGTCAGCGGCTCGTCGAGCAGCACGATCTCCGGCACGGGCAGGAACGTCATCGCCAGGCGCAGCCGCTGGCGCTGGCCCATCGAGATGCGGTCGACGCGCCGCTCGGCCAGCTCGCGCAGGTCGAACTCCGCGATCGCCTCCTCGACGGCCGTGCGCAGCCGCGCGCGCGGGACGAGCGCGAGGTGGCCGCTGAACTCGAGCTGGCGGCGCACGGTCAGCCGCGCGTACAGCCCGCGGTCGCCCGCCGGCAGGAATGAGACGAGCTCCTGGTAGCGGGTCCGGTTCTCGCGCGCGCTTACGCCCCACACCTCGGCGCGCCCCGTGTCGGCCTCGATCAGCCCGGCGGCGATCCGCAGCATCGTCGTCTTGCCCACGCCGTTGCGCCCCCCGATCCACGTCATCGTTCCCGGCTCGAGCGTCAGATCGAGCTCGTCCAGGACGAGCGGCAGATCCTTGCGCCAGCGCTTGCTCACGCCGCGCAGCGCCAGCGGGCACGCCGATTCGCCCGCCTGTGCCGCAGCGCTGCGACCGCTTGCGGGCAGCTCGGCCCCACGCGCAGGTGCGGTGTCCTGCAGCGACGGCGCGGGTGTCGCGACTGCCTCCAGGGAGCGAGGCGTCATCGGGCGCTCCCGGCCACGAGCAGCGACTGCTCGGCGAGTGTCTGCTCGATCTGCTCGGCGAGCTGCGTGGGTCGATCCCCGTTCCCGCAGGTGAGCCGCATCAGCGTCGTCGTGCTCATCAGATCGGCGTAGCGCGTGAACCTGCGCCGCTCCCGCTCGGCATCGCCCCCCAAGCCGAGCATGTACGGCGCCAGGGGCAGGGGGTTGGGGGGGAGGATCTGGCCCTCGAGCGTCAGATCTGGTCCGCGTTCCAGCAGGCACACCAGGCGCACGGGGCGCGGCCCCGTGGCGGTCGCGTGGGCGGCGATCCAGCGCTCGCCGGCAAGTGTTCCCAGCGTGTCGCCCAGCAGCTCCGGGTCGATCGCGCCGGAGGGCTCCTCGGCCACGTTCATGTGCGGGGTTCCGGGATGGGCGAGCACGCCCTCCGGCCCCTCGCCGAGCGCGAGCACGTCGTCGGCGACCAGCGGCCACCCGCGCCCCTGCAGCTCGAGCGCGAGGGTCGTCTTGCCCATTCCGCTGGCAGCTGCGATGGCCACGACGCCCTCGGGCGAGTCGACGGCGCTTGCGTGCAGCGCCTCATAGCCGCGCATGATCGCCACGTTCGGCAGCACCCGCCCCAGCAGCGCCTGGTGCCAGTGCAGCCCCTCGCACAGGGGTGCGCACTCCAAGTGCTCCAGCGAGGCGTCGAGGCGAAAGCGGGCACGATCCCCGTAGGTGAACAGGACATCGCCGCCGATGCCGCGCTCGATCGCCAGGATGCGGCCATCGCCGAGCCGCCCCCTCCACTCGGGCGGACCGTCCGCGCCGCTGAAGCGCTGCTCGAGCTCCGCGGGCGCGAGCAGCTCGAGCGCGAGTCGAGGCAGGCCATCCCGGCTCTCCGATCGCATTCCGAGGAGTGGGAAGGAGGCGTGCAGGTCGAGGCCGTAGGCGGTGTGACGCGCAGGCATGATCTCCTTTAACTCCAGCAGCGGCGGGATTCTTCCAGGTTCCGGGAGTTGAATTACTGTGCGTCATCCGCAGCTCCTTGCCCAGCGGGTGACGATGCCCGGGTGTCGCTCAGCGATGCCCCTAGTGCCTGCCTCGGTGCAGCTTGACCTTGTGCGAGGCGCTCCCCTTGCAGCTATGGTAGGAGCGGCTGCCGGTGAGCTTCTGGCCGAGCACGGTCGTCGCGACGATCTTGAGCGTGTAGCCCCCGCTCGGCAGTCCCTTCAGCACGATGCCCCGCTCGAGCCGCTTCACGCCGCGCACGTCGGCGACCTTGCGCTTCTTGACCCGGATCACGACTTCCTTGAGTTGATCGTGCTTGGGGTCCTTGATCTTGATTGCGAGCATGCCCTGGCGCACGCAGGCGCTCGCCTTCGGCAGCAGGATCGTATTGGCGAAGCTGACGTGTTCGGCGACTCCGTTGGCGTTCGAGCTGGACGACACGACGACCGGAAGCGGAGCGGTGGGTGAGGATGTCACGCAGCCGTAGCTGGCGTTGGCGCTCGTGCCGTCGGGGGCGATCGTCGGCTGGCTCTTGCCCGGTTCGCTGAAGCAGACTTCCAGGTAGCGGTCGCCCGTGGCGTTGTGCAGCACGCGCCATGCCGTCGGGCCAAGCTCAGGGTTGGGCACGCAGGTTTTTTCAAACAGCCATTGATGTTTGCCCCAGTACGAGCCGTCGGGCTGTGGCGTGATGTCGGTCCACATGTGTTCGCCGTCTTGGTGCGTGCATTCGGCGAATTTCGTCGGCGTGACGACGATGCCTTCGAACTTCCCGCCGGGGACCGCCTTGATCGCGACTTCGCCGCCCTTGAACGACCAGATGCCTTCGATTTCCGAGCTGGCTCCCGCGGAGGCCGCGCCGACGCTGAGCAGTCCTGCTGCGAGGACTGCGACGATCGCCCGTGGCTTGGAGCGCACTGCTTGGAGAATCCGGCTCATCGATTGCACCCTTCTGGTCGGTTCGAGGTTCTCGGGCTTGGAGCTGGCCGGGCCCATGCCGGCCCTCCACGCGTCTTGGGGTCGCCCTCCACGCGTCTTCGGGTCCGCTGGCTCCAGGCCAGCCGTCCTCACTAACGGGTTTCGCCCCGGCCGACTTGCAGGCGCGGCTGGAAACTCCGGCGTGATCGGCGCGGTCTAAGGAAGTCTCAAATGTATTGAGACCATCTTCCACATCGGGCGAGGGTCCCCGAGGCCGAGGTCCCCGCGGCCGTCTAAATCAGTTTGAGATCTTTTGAGGGCAGCGCGGACCGTCACGGAGATGAACCCCTACGGGATGCTGCCCGCCTCGGCGACCCACTGGCTTCTGAAGCCAAGCACCGAGGTGAGCCGATCGAAGTGCTGGTCGTAGTGCAGCACGCCGAAGCCGCGCTCCGCCGCTGCCGCGGCGATCATCGCGTCCGGCACGCGCACGCGATGGCTGCCGGCCGCGCCCCGGGCGGCGAGCTCACGGATAGCCGCGATAGCCGCGTCGGTCGCCGAGCGCGTGATCGGTGCCTGGCGCAGGGCAGACACCGCCGCGGCGACCTGCTCGACATGCTCACGATCACGCGCGTCGTAGAGCAGCTCCAGGGTGACGACGGGGCAGGCGACAAGCTCTCCCGCATGTGCCGCAGCCTTCCATTGGCGCGCGACGGCAGAGTGCGCCGCTCGTGCCCAGGCCGAGGTGTCGGCGACCCAGGGACCCTCGGCCCAGCTCAGCGCCACGCGCGATCCCGGACGTCTCGAAGGCGCTCGAGATCGAGCCCCGAGGTGCCCTCGGCCACGCTGAGGAGGAACTCACGCGCGTGGCGCTCGGACTCGCGGTCGTGCTCCAGCGCAGCAGCCCCCCGAACGGCGAGCTCGTGAACAATTTTGGAGGACGGCACCCCCGGGCCCAGGACGCCGCGTCCCCGGGCGATTGCGCGGTCGAGCGCCTGGTCTCTGGGAACCTGGATGCGGGAGTGGCGAGTTGCCATTTGCCACAGTGTACCCGCTCGCGGATACCAAGCCACGACTGTATGGTAGTGGGGTCAAGTGGGGTCAAGTTGGTTGTAGGGGAGGGGGGCTGTATAGCTATTGCAATAGGGCGGGTGTTGAACAAAAAATTAAAAGGCCGTGCGCAATTGCTATCGGGTTCTGAATTTTTTATAACAACCCCAGGCACCTATATATACCTACTATAGCTATACCCAAACCGAGTCTCCAGGAAAGCAGGGCGGTACGCACTCAAACTGACCCACTGCCCGAGCGCCTATCTATACCTACTATCGCTATACCCAAAGCCAAGCCTCCAGAGAAGCAGGGCAGCAGGCGCTCAAACTGACCCACAGCCGACTGCTCGAGGCGTGTCCGATATTCGTGCTCCGCCACCATAAGTCCCGCCCGCCGGCGACCGTTGCTGCGGCATGGCGACGCAGACCGGCATGGCGACGCAGACCCGCGACACCCGCGACGGCGAGCCCGCCGCGGGGGGCACCGGCGAGATCGCGCGGGACATGGGCGAGATCGCGCGGAGCACCGACGAGATCTTCGGGCAGTTGACCGAGCGCCCGGCGGAGCCGCTCCTCGACACCAAGGTGGCGTCCGGCGAGCCCGCGGGTACGGGCGCTGGGACAGGCGCCGGGACGGGGGACGACGGCCGGGCGAGGGGCGGCGGGGCGCCGGCCAAGGCCGAGCGCAGCCCCAACGTGCGCTGGGAGCGCGAGACGATCACGCGCGGCGAGCGCTGGGCGGCGCTCGGCCTCACCGGCGCGACGGTGTGGCTGACGGGGTTGCCCGCCGCCGGCAAGTCGACGATCGGGCGCGCGATCGAGGAGCGCCTCGTGCGGGCGGGGCGCCCCGCGTACCTGCTCGACGGCGACAACCTCCGCCACGGCCTCAACGGCGACCTCGGCTTCGACGAGTGCTCGCGCGCGGAGAACGTGCGGCGTACCGCGCACGTGGCGCGCCTGCTGGCGGAGTGCGGCGCCGTCGCGCTGGTGAGCCTCGTCAGCCCCTACGCCGCCGACCGCGAGCTCGCGGCGACGCTGCACGCCGAGCAGGAGTTGCCGTTCCTCGAAGTCTTCGTCGGCACCTCCCTGGAGCAGTGCGAGCGGCGCGACCCCAAGGGCCTCTACGCCCGCGCGCGCTCCGGCGAGCTGCAGGGGCTGACGGGAGTCGGCGCCCCCTACGAGGCCCCCATCGCGCCCGGTGTCGTGGTGGGCGCCCCCGGCGAAGCGATCGAGGCGGCGGTGGACCGTGTGCTGGAGGCGCTCGCCGCGCGCGGGTCCACCGCTTGAACGGCCGCAGGGTACCGATCGCCCGGCCCGTTGTGTGAATGGCCGCGGGGTGCCGATCCGCCCGGCCTATCCCGTGAATGGCCGCGGGGTGCCGATCCGCCCGGCCTATCCCGTGAGTGGCCGCGAGGTCCCGATCGCCCGGCCGGCGCCGTCGAGCGCCTGCACCTTGAAGCTTTCATAGCTCCGCGGCAGCGGGATCGCGGTCTCGAACCCGGACTTGGCGGCGTTCGCCACGACGGTCAGCGGGCCGGCGGCGGGCCCGGCGAGGACCCGCCACGAGACGACCCGGGTGGCGCCGTTCCAGCTCGCGTACACGGTGGTCCGGCCGCCCTGCCGGCGGGCGGCGCCCACGGGCGGGGCGAGCGGCAGGCCGACCCACGGGTCGAGCGTCTCGCGGTAGCTCAGGTCCGAGCCGGGGAAGTTGCCCTCCAGCAGCCGCTGGCCGGAGCGGGTGAGCTCCGAGAAGTAGGGCTCCGAGCCCCAGCCGACGAATACGTTGCCGTTGGCCAGCGGCTGCGTGTCGCCCATGTATTCGGTTTCGAATTCGCCGCCGGACGGGTACTGGGCGACGAGCGTGGCGGTGCGCGCCTGCTGGTCGAGCTCGAGCACGAGCCCGCGCGAGGGCCCCGTGGCGTGCACGGAGGTGCCGCCGCCGGTGAGCTGGCAGCAGTGGTCGTCGAACATCGTGATCGTCGAGCGGGGCCCCACTGCGGTCGAGCCGGGGGCGAAGGCCACGTCGTGCTGCCACTGGAAGGCCGCGCCCGGGCCGAACTTGAAGCTCGAGCGCTTGCCGCCGAGCGTCCACTCGATCTTGCCGGTGGCGATGTCGACCAGGTAGGCGGCCCACGTGTTGCGCATCGAGACGAGGAACGTCATGCCGTTGCCGCTCAGCTCGAGCGCGTTGACGTGGTAGGTGTCCCAGGGGAAGCCGTTGGTCGGCACGGTCGCGTAGGAGTCGCCCGGCGGGATGTGTTCGAGCGCGTCCCAGGTGCGCAGCAGCCTGCCGGTCTTGAGGTCGTACTCCTGCACCGCCGAGTCGATCAGCGCCCCGTTGTAGGCGCCGCCGTAGGCGGAGAGGTTCCGCGCGACGTTCTTGTTGGCGGTCACCCATGCGTCCTCGCCGCTGATCGCCAGCGCGTGGAGCGTGAGTACCCAGCCGTCGGCGCCTTTCAGTCGCGCGACCGTCTGGTAGTGGCGGTTGACGACCACGTCTTCGCCGCTCTCGGTCGAGCCGGTGTTGGTGACGACGCCCTGCCACCAGGCGAGCGCCGGTTGGCCTTCGTAGGTCTGCAGGCTGAGGTTGGCGGCGACGACCTTTTCCGGCACCGGCCGGAACCACACCGGCTGCAGGTTGTCGTCGAGGATCAGCGGCCCACTCTGACCGACCAGCGGGGGGTAGTTGAGGTTGTAGAAGTTGGTGGTGAGGATGTACCCGGGCGCGAGGCGTTTGGCGAGCGTGGGCCCGTCCCGGTGGATCACGGGGGGACGCAGCGAGGGCTCGGTGACGAAGCTGTAGGCGCCGTCGGTCGTGTACGCCCCCACGGGGGCGCCGTGCGAGCCGGCGAACTCCGTGTCGATCGCGACGAAGCCGACGACGACGACGCCGATCGCCACCGTCAGGCGGCGCGCCGCTCCGCGCAGCGCGCCGGCGGGGGCGGGCACCGCCAGGAACGTGACGAGCGCCGCCGCCGCGGCGAGTCCGCCGCCGATCAGGTAGGCGAGGCGGAAGCCGTCGGTGAGCGCCTGCGGCACCTGCACGCCGGTGCCGATCAGGTGGCTGGAGCGCTGCGTGGCGAGTGTCACCAGGATCGCCAGCCCCAGGCCGCCGCCGATCTGGCGCGAGGTGTTGACCAGGCCGGAGGCGAGCCCCGCCTGCCCCTCCTTGGCTCCCTGCGTGGCGGCGATCGTCGAGGGCACGATCGACATCGCGATTCCCGCCGCCGTCAGCAGCCCGGGCAGCATGATGTACACGATCGCACTGCCGCTGGAGCCGACTTTGGCCATCAGCAGCATCCCCACCGCCAGCATCACGAGGCCGCCGCCGAGCACCGGCCGCACCCCGAAGCGGCTCACCAGTTTGCCGGCGCGCGAGGCGACCGCCATGATCATCAGCGTCATCGGCAGGAACACCAGGCCGGTGTGCAGGGGAGAGAGCCCCAGCACCTGCTGCAGGTAGAGCGAGCTGACGAACCACATCGGGAACAGCGAAGCGCTGAACAGCAGCACGATGTTGTTGGCGATCCGCAGCGGCTTGGTCAGCTCCTTGAAGGGGATCAGCGGTTCGGAGGCAAGGCGCGTCTCGATCACCACGAACACGGCGAGGATCAGCACGCCGCCGATGATCGGGCCCAGCGCGGCGAATGTGTCCCAGCCCTTGAGGCCGGCTTCCACGACCCCGAACACCAGCACCATCTGGCCGATTGTCAGCGTCAGCGCGCCGGCGAGGTCGAAGCTGCGGCCGGCGGCGCGGCGGCGCTCGCTCACGACCGCGTACGCCACCACCGCGGCGGCGACTCCGATCGGGGGGTTGATCAAAAGCACCCAGCGCCAGGAGAGCTCCTGCGTGATGATCCCCCCGAACAGCATCCCGGCGGCGCCGCCGAGCCCGTTCATCGCGGCCCACGCGCCGATCGCACGGTTGAGCTGATGGCCGGGGGCGAATGAGGAGGTGATGATCGCCAGCGAGCACGCCGCCATCAGCGCGCCGCCGATACCCTGCGCGGCGCGCGCGAGCACAAGCGTCTCGCGGTCGGAGGCGACGCCGCCGGCGAGCGAGGCGAGCGCGAACACGAGCAGCGCCATCACGAACATCCGCCGCTGCCCGAAGTGGTCGGCTGCGCGGCCGCCGAACATCAGGAAGCCCGCGAACGTGATCGCGTAGGCGTCGACGATCCACTGCAGTTCGGGCGAGGTGAAGCCGAGGCTCGACTGGATCGAGGGCAGCGCGACGTTGACGATGCTGAGGTCGAGGATGACCATGAACTGCGCCACGCAGCACACGGCCAGCAGCAGCCCCATGCCCCCGCGCTGCCCGCGGGCCTCCGCCGGGGGGGCGGGCGCGGCGACCGGGCCAGCGGTCGTCTCAACGCTCATGAGGTCCTACCGGCTTGCGCTTGGCGCCGAAAACGCCTGGTAGGGTGGGGCGGGCGGGCATCCAAGTCCGCCAGCGACGATGAGAGGAGCCCGGCCGATGAGAAGGACGTCACTGACCGCCATGCTAACGCTCGCGGCCACCCTGGTTGCCACCGTCGCGATGGCGGGGTGCGGCGGCAAAAGCGGGAGCTCCTCCTCCACCCAGTCGACGACGAGCACCCCGGCGACGACGACCACGAGCACCGTGCACAAGCACGCGACCAAACCGGGCTACTGAGCCCCTCCGCGGCTGGAGCACGCGCGATCGGCTCCACCACCGCCACCGCGAGACGACGAGCACCTCCCCTCCTCCCGATCTCCTTCCCTCATCGTGTGCCGGCGCTCGGCAGCGAGGCGGCGTAGCTGGTCACCGCCACCGTGCGCGAGGTGCCGAGCACGTGGCCGGCCGAGTCGAGCGCCTGCACCGCCACGTGGGCGTACCGCACGGGCAGCGTGGTTGAGCTTTCGAAGCCGCTGGCGGGAATCGTGGCGAGCGCCGCGAGCGGCCCGGTGTGCTGGGCGGCGAGCACGCGCCACGCGGCCACTTCGGTGGCGCCGTTCCAGCTCGCATGCACGACGGTCTCTTCGCCGGTGTCATTGAGGCTGGCGAGCACCGCCGGCGGGCTCGCCGGGCGCCCGCTCCAGGGGAAGCGGAAGGCCCGGTAGAAGGCCATTTCGTAAGGTAGATGGGCGTCGAGGAGCAGTGCGCCGTCGCGCGCGTACTCGCTGATCGCGGGCACCCCGCCGTAGCCGACGACGGTGTTCCCGTTCGCCAGCGTCTGCATGTTGCCCTGGCTGGGGGCGAGCAGGGGCGGGTTGGAGTGGGTGAGGGAGGAGGAGAGGCGGGCTTCGTGGGTGGCGAAGTCGAGCGCAATCCGCACGGCGCGCGACTGGTGGTGGATCGGTGGGTTGGAGCCGTCGTCGAAGAGGGTGACTTCGCCGTCGGGGAGGATGCGGCCATCGTGCTGCCACGCCGTTTCCGTGCCCGGCCCCATCTTGAACGAGCTCTTCAGGCCGCCCAGGCGCCAGAGGATCCTGCCGCTGGCGCCTTCGAGCTGGTAGCCGGCCCACGTGTTGCGCGCCGAGATGAACACATCGCCGTATGAATTGGTGCCCATCCCCCCCAAGTCGATCGAGTTGAGGTGAAACCAGTCCCACGGCCGCGTGTTGGTCGCCACCGGGGTCTCGGACTCCGCGGCGGCGATGTGGTCGAGGCTGTGCCATTCCCAGCGCACCAGGCCCGTGCGCATGTCGATCTCCTGGATCGCCGTGTCGATGATCGCCCCGTCGCGCGCACCGCCCAGCGGCGAGAGGTTGCAGCGGATCGGGTTGTAGGCGGTGATGTAGGCGACGCCGTGGGGGGCGATCTGGAAGTCGTGCAGGTCGGCGTGCAGGCCGTTGCCGCCGGGCACCCTGGCGACGGTCTGATAGCGAGAGCTCATCACCACGTCTTCGCCCTGGCCGAAGCCCAATTCGAGCACGCGCCCACGCCACCACGTCAGGACGCGCCGGCCTTCGTAGGTCTGCTCGTTGAGGTCCTCCGCCGTTTCGCCCCCCGGCAGCTTCTCGAACCACACGAGCTGGCCCTGCGGGGTGTAGATCAGCGGGCCGTACTGGCCGGGGCCGGGCCCGTTGGTCGTGAGGATGTCGCCCGCCGTGGGATCGCGGTCGGGCACGGTGACGCTCAGGATCGGCACCTGTGCGCCGGGCAGCGTGGCGAAGCTCTGGTAGTCGGCGGGCGCGGCCGGCGGGTTGGGGAACTCCGAGACGGAGGCCGTCGGGTAGGGGGTGTCGACGCTGAAGTCGAAGGCAACCTGCTTGGCGGCGGCGCCGGCGCCGATCGTGGCGCGCACGGACACGCGCTCGCCGGCGGCGAATGGGATGGCGGGCACGAAGCTCGCGCCGTCGCCCTGCGAGTAGCCGCGGAGGCTGCCGGCGTGAGCGCCGCTGCGCTGGCCGGTGACGGAGACCGCGTGGATATCCGCGGCGGGCGCGCCCAAGAAGCTGATCTGGGTGTGGGGGTTGGCCGTGCCGGTGCCCGGCTCGGGTGAGACGTCGACGCCAGTGCCCGGCAGCGTGGCCGTGTGCTGAAGCGTGGCCGGCAGGCACGAGGGCGAGACGCCGCCGCGCGCCACCGTGGCGCTCGAGCCCGGCAGCAGCGTCAGGCTGGCGGAGCCGAGCACGAGCGCCGACACGCCCCATGCGAGCGCGGCGATCCCCACGATGATGAGTCCGTAGCGGCGCATGTGTGCAAACACAGAACAACCCATGCGCGCGCTGGTAGCGCCCGCGAGCGTCGAGCCGGGAAGGATGCCACATCGGGTGCCGGGGCAGCGTGGGTGCCGGGGCGTGTGGGGCGCCGGGGCGTGGGGCGCCAGGGCGCCAGGGCGGTGTCGGGGCAGCGTGGGGGCCGGGGCGGCGTGTGGGCGCTGGGGTAGCGTGGGGGCCGAGGTGGCGTGGGGTGCCGGGGTCGGGGTAGCGCGCGGGCCAGGGTAGCGTGGGGCGCCGGGGCGTGGAGCCACCGAGGCCGCGTGGGGCGCCGGGGGCGATTGTTCTATTTTCCCCCTGTGGACGTTTCCACCGATGCGCTGCGCGTGGTGATCGCCGACGACCATCAACTTTTTCGCGAAGGCTTGAAGGGGATGCTGCAGGACGCTGGCATGGAGGTCGTGGGCGAAGCCGCCGACGGCGCCGACGCGGCGGCGTTGGTGGCGGAGCTGCAACCCGCCGTGGCGGTGCTCGACCTGAACATGCCGGGCACCTCTGGTCTGCAGGCGCTGCGGCGGATCGCGCGCAGCAACCCGGACATCCAGACGGTGGTGCTGACGGTGTCCGCCGAGGACGGCGACGTGGTCGAGGCGTTGGCGGCGGGAGCGTGCGGCTACCTGCTGAAGGACACCCACGTGGATCGCCTGGCGGACGGCATCAGGCAGGCGGCGGCGGGGCACATGGTGGTCTCGGGCGACGTGGCGAAGGCGCTGATCGCGCGCGTGCGCGCCGAGGCGCAGGGCGACGCGCACGCCGCGGCTGGCGCGAGCGCGGGGCCCGGCGGCACGAGCGCCGCCGGCATCGCGGCCGCCGCGGCGGCGGCGGAGGAGGCGCACGGGGAGCGCCCGGCGTTGACCCCACGCGAGCGGGAGGTGCTGCAGCTGATCGTCGAGGGGGCCGACAACGTGGCGATCGGCCGGGCGCTGTCGATCAGCCCGCATACGGTGAAGCAGTACGTGACGAACATCTTCGAGAAGCTCGGCGTGCACAGCCGCGTGCAGGCAGCCGTGTACGCCGTGCGCGCGGAGCTGGCGTAGCAGCTCGCAGGGCGGGGCGTGCAGCGCCTCACGCGGCGAGGTCGATCGCCCGCAGCGCGTCGTCTCTGCCGTCGGCGCCGAGCTTGGCGCCCGCGGCGGAGATGTGACGGCGCACGGTCACCGGCGAGAGCGAGAGGCGCTCGCCGATCTCCATCGTGGAGAGCCCGGTGCGCAGCATCCGCAGGATCTCCGACTCGCGGGGGGTGAGCTCGACCCCGCCCACGCGCAGCGGGGCGGGCTCGCGGTCGGGGAGCATGCGCAACTCCTGCAGCATCCGCCCGACGAACGTGCGCGGCAGCGCGGCCTCGCCGCGCAGCACCCCGCGCAGCGCGGCGGGGAGCCGGTCGGGGGACATGTCCTTGGGCAGATAGCCCCGCGCGCCGGCGCGCAGCGCCGCGAGTAGGTCCTCGGCGCTGGCCGAGACCGTGAGCATCACCACGGCCGTGTCCGGCGCGAGCTCGGCCAGACGCACGGCGGCCTCGATGCCGCCGCCGGGCATGCGCACGTCGAGCAGGCAGGCGTCGGGGCGCTCGCGCAGCACGGCCTCCACTGCGCCGGCGGCGTCGGCGGCCTCGGCGAGCACCCGGAAGCCGCCCTGCATCATCGCCATCCGCACGCCCAGCCGGATCGGTGGGTGGTCGTCGGCGATCACGACGGTGGGAGCCGCGCTCATGGATTTGCCACGGGGGGAGGGGTTCAGGGGTGTCAATTGGGGATCGTCCGCGTGGGTGAGTGGTCAACAGGGTTGTGGGCGCTGGGCCTCGTGCCCAGCGGCCGGGCGGGTGGCGATGTCGAGAGCGCGCTCACGGGAGCACCGCCTCCACCGTGGTGCCGGCGCCGGTGGCGCTGCCGACGTGCACCGCGCCGCCGAGCGCGTGCGCGGACTCGCGCATGCTGACCAAGCCGAAGCCGCCGACGGCGGGGGTTGTGACCGGGGCTTCCTCGAAGCCGCCGCCGTCGTCGCGCACGGTCAGTCGCCACTGGTCGGCGTGCTCGAGCACGACGTCGATCGCGGTGGGGCGGGCGTGCTTGACGGCGTTGGTCACCGCCTCGCGGGCGATGTGCACAAGCGCCGCGCGCGTCGGCTGGTCCGGTTGCGCCGAGGAGGGCACCCGTGCGGCGTCGAACCGCAGCGCCGTGTGGCGCGCGGCGGCCCGCACGCTGGCCTCGATCGTCAACGCGATCGGGCGGGTGTCGTGCTCGGAGAGCCCGTCCAGCACGCCGCGAGCGCCCGCGAGCGCGCGCTCCAGGGCGCCGACGACGATGCCGGCGCGCGACGCGGATGCGGGGTCGTCGCTGAGCGCACGCGCGTTGGCGAGCGCGAGCGAGAGGTCCTGCATGATCAGGTCGTGGAGGTCGGTGGCCATCTGCCAGCGCTCGTGGGCGAGGAGCCGCGTGGCGGCGTGCAGGGCCGCGGCGTTTGGCGCTCCGGTGGCGTGTCCGTTTTGGGGCGCAACCGGCTCGATTGCAGCCCTGGCGGCGTCGAGATCCTGTTCACTGCTGGCGATGATCATCCCTGTTCCTCGCTGTCCCAACTGCCCCTACTGCCCCCGGGGCTTGTCGAAGTTCAGAATGGTTCAGTCATCTTGACGCTCCATCCCGGCATGCACCGGAGCACGTGGCTTCCAACCACGGCCTGAACTTAAAGCTATCCCTGCCTATCGTTGCCAATCCGTGTGCTGCTGCGCAACGATTGTAGACGGTTCCTTTGCAATTTGCGGACATTTTTAACGAGAGAAGTCCAGCTTTGCGGATGATTACTGACTCCGGGGGCCCCAATTTCCGTACGAAATCAGTTGGGCAGGGGTGTTTTTGGTAGTTAGCAGGAGGCCGAAAATGTTTCCTACGTGCTGTCAACCCTTGAGAGCCCACGCCCTACATAACGGCCGAGTGGGCGGCCTTCGTGCGCGAGCGCTCGAGCTGTCTCTGACAAGATCAAGAACAAGCCGGCGTCGCGGGCGACCCCCCAAGGGTGCCATTCACCGGCCCTCGACCGCCCGCCCCGCGGGCAGCTCAACTGATCGCGAGTGCCCGGCCGGCTCCGGTGCCCCGGCCCGCCCTAGCCGTCGGCAAACGGCGCGATCGGGACGCCGTGGTCGCGCTCGCGCATGCCCAGCTCGTAGGCGGCGCCATGTGCGGTTCGCAACGTGCGCGCGGGGCGGCCCGGCCGGCGCACGGTGAGCGCGAGGGCGGCGATCGAGCAGTTGCTCACATCGTGCTGGTGGCTCTCGGCTGGCGGCGTCGAGGGATCCTTGTGGTGGCGGTCCCCGTGACCGCCGCCCCGGTGGCTGCCGCCGGGATCGGCGTAGCGCCAGCCGGCGAGCGCTGCGGGAGGCGCCTGCACGTGCGCTTCGACCGTGAGCCCGCCGGCGCCCGGGAGCGAGAGCACGCAGCGCTCGGGGCGCTCGGCGACCAGCAGCCCCCGCGCGCCCACGCCGCCCAGCCGATGGCGCTCGCCGTCGATGTGCAGCGCGCCGTTGGCGACCCATGGGGTGGTGCGCCCCGCCACGCGCAGCCGCCCGATCGCCACGTCGATCCACGCCTCGGGCTCCTCCTCGAAGCCGACGCCGTGCAGCCAGATCCAGCGCTCGGCGTGCTGGGCGCCCCAGTTGTGGCCGACCATCCCGCGCCAGCCGTCGAGCTCGATCCGCCGCGCGGCGAGAGCGGATGCCGACGGCGGCGAGACGGCTGACTCGGCGGCTGTGAGGGGGGCCGTGTCCAGGGCGGCCGACCGCAACTCCAGCACGCCCTCGAAGCGCGCCGCGGGCGCGGGGCTCGTCAGCTTCGTGCGCGGCAGCGGCGCGCGGTAGAGCAGCGCGTGCGGGAGGTGGCGCAGCTCGGTCTCCTCCGAGGCGAAGCTCAGCGACCAGCGCGCCTCGCCACAGGCGCCCTCGGCGCGTTCGGGCCCGAGTTGTGAGTCGCCGACCGCGATCCACGCCCCGTCGGGGACGGAGAGCGCGTCGCTCGTGAGCTTGTGCATGAACGGTCGGGCGTCGGCGCCATCGAACACCGTGCACCACACCGACCCCCGCGCCGGCACGGGTGGGCGGGCCCTATTTTTGTGGGCGGTGTAGCGGATCCACACCCCGAGCGGGCGGTCGGGGGCGACCGCGCGCAGGTAGAAGGACTCGTACATCCCCGTGCGCCCCGGCGCGTGGGGAAACATGGCGTGGACGTCGGTGGGCTCGCTCACGCGGATGCACCCCGTGAGGGGCGGCCGGCACGTGCGCGGGCAGCATGAATGCGGGTCGGCCGCATGGACTGTAAGTATCCCCGTATGGAGCGCGACTCGCTCGTCAAGTTGCCCGCCGCGCTCGCCCGCTTCGATGCGGCGCCCGCGACGCGCGACGCGCGCTACCTGCTGGGGATCGACGGCGGCGCGACGAAGACGCTGGCGGGGGTGCTCGATCTCGAGCGCCGGCGCCTGCATGTCGGGCACGGCGGGCCGAGCAACCAGGACGCGGTCGGCGTGAGGGCCGCCGGGCAGGCGCTGTTCGGGGCGGCCGACGAGGCGCTCGCGGGCGCCGGGATCGCCGACGAGCAGCTGGACGCGGCGGTGCTGGCGGTGGCGGGCACCGACACCGAGGCGGTGGTCGCGCACGTACGCGCGGAGCGCTCGCAGGAGTGGATCGTCGTCGGCGATGTGGTGGGCGCCTGGGCGACCGCGACCGGCGCCCGCCCCGGCGTGGGCGCAATCGCGGGCACCGGCAGCAACGTGTTCGGCGTGGGCGCCGACGGGCGCGGGTGGCGTGCCGGGGGGTGGGGCCACCAGCTGGGCGACGAGGGCTCGGGCTATTGGTACGGGCTGCAGTCGATCAAGGCGGCGCTGCGCGACCGCGAGCGCTCGGGCCCGGAGACGGCGCTGAGCGACGCGGCGGTCGCGCACTTCGGTGTCGCGAGCGTGGAGGCGCTGGCGGCGCTCGTGTACAGCAAGCCGCTGACCAAGGGCGAGATCGCGGCGCTGGCGATCGAGACAGGGCGGTTGGCCGATCGCGGCGACGCCGTGGCACGCGAGTTGTACGAGCGCGGCGCGCGGGAGCTGGCGGGCCAGATCGCTGCGGTGATCCATCAAACCGGCCTGGAGGGCGAGTTCCCGGTGGGGCTGATCGGCAGCGCGTTCAAGGCCGGCGCGGTGTACGTCGACCCGCTCACGCGGGAGATCCACGCGCTCGCGCCGCAGGCGCAGGTGACGGTTGTGGAGATGGCCCCGGTGGGCGGCTCGCTGCTGCTGGCCGCACGCGCGTGCGGGGCGGCGGCGGCGCTGGAACAGCTCGAGCTCGCGGGGCTGATCGAGGATGCGCTGGCCGAGCGGATCGGGTGAGGGGCGCCAGTCCCCGCGGCGACGGCAGCCATAACTTTCAAGTTGTGGCTGCCGTATGGGACATCGGTCCCTAACCAAGCCCGTCGTTGCCCAGCTGCGACGCGATCGCGGCACGATCCCCGATCGCGTCGGGCCCAACCCCGGCGACGCGCACCGCGGCGGCGGCATTTGCGTAGGCTGCGGCCCGCGCCGGCGCCTGGCCCTCGCGCAGCGCAATGAAGAAGGCGGCGGCGAACACGTCGCCGGCGCCGAGGTCGTCGACCGGCGTCGCGATCGGGCGCGCCGGGACGTGCAGCAGCTCGCCGCTCGGCAGCCACAGCTCGGTCGGGTGGGCGCCGGCGGTGACGGCCACCACCGCGCCGGCGGCTGGGACGCTCGCGAGCAGCTCCGCGCAGCTCTCGCGCTCGGTTGCGCTGAGCACGATCGCGTCGTAGCGCTCCGGCAGTAGCTGAGGGGGCAGCGGCACGAGGGCGATCTCCCCCGCGGCGCTCCAGTCACGCACCAGCCCCTGGGGCGTGAGCCCCACGAGTTCCGCGGAGGGTGGGTGGGCATCGAAAAACCTGCGTGGCGTCTCCCGCGCGACGGGGGCGATGTGCAGGATCGCGGTGTCCACCTCGACGGGTCCGATCGGCCCCGCCCAGGCGAGCAGCCGCTGGCGGCGGTGGGGGCCGTCGGGCCACGTGCGCAGCATGGTGGTGCGCGCGGCGGGCAGCACGCGCACGTCGAGCTCGTCGCGGTGGGGCGCCAGCAGCGCCTCGATCTCCGCGGGCACCCCACGCGTGAGGATCAGCGTGCGCAGCCCGAGCCGGGCGGCCTGCAGCGCGCTGTAGAAGGCCGTTCCGCCCGGGCGGCGCGAGCCGTCGTCGAGCACGTCGACGGTGACGTGGCCCACCGTCGTGTAGTCGAACGCGTATGGGCGATCGGCCGGGTCGTCCTGCCGGATGGCTTCGCCGTCGGGTTGGGGCATGGGGCAACCTTACGTGGAGGTGCTCACACCAACGGCGCTCCGGCCGGGCGCTCCTATCGCGCGGGGGCGGCCACGTGCGGGGGGATCCGCTGCGGCAGCTCCGTGCCGGCGATCGCCGCGGCGGCGAGGCGGCCGGTGAAGACGCAGCCGCCGAGGAAGGTGCCCTCCAGCGAGCGCTTGCCGTGCATCCCGCCGCCCCCGAAGCCGGCGGCCTCGCCGACGGCGTACAGGCCGGGGATCGGGTCGCCGTCCGCGGCGCGCAGCACACGGCAGGCGAGATCGGTTTGGATCCCGCCGAGGCTCTTGCGCGCCATCACCTGCAGGCGGATCGCGATCAACGGCCCCGCCTTCGGGTCGAGGATCGCCTGGAAGGCGCAGGTGCGCAGGCGGTCGCCGCGCCAGTTGCGCAGCTGCGCGATGCGTCGCAGCTGGTCGTCGTTGAAGAGGCCCTTCCCGCGCGCGATCGACTCGTCGTAGCGGCCGATCTCCGCGGCCAGCACCTCGGGGTCGATCGGCCCCTGCTGCGCGCCGTCTCCCGCGAGCGGCTGCTCGCCCGCGGCGGCGTCCTCGCCCCGGGCGCTTTCGAGCGCCACCTGACGGGCGAGGACGTTCATCCGCTGCGCCAGCTCGGGCAGCGAGTCGGCGCTGACGAAGTCGGGCGAGCCCTCCAGCAGGTGCGCGAGTATGCGCGGTTTTCCGAGCGCCACCCCGAGCGCGAAGCGCACCCAGCGGCGCTCGCGCAGGTGGGGGTTGTGCTGGGAGCCCGACACGTCGAGCTCGCGGCGGGCGATCCGCTGGTTGCAGATCAGCCACGAGTACTTGCGCTCGTCCTCGCACATCCGCTCCAGCGCGGCGTACGCGTCGTAGGTCGGCATCACCGGCACCGGGCCGTAACGCCGGCCGTCGGGGTCGAGCATCACCCCCGAGCGCGGCGGGATCAGCTTCAGCCCGTGGTCGGGGCGCTGCGGGGCGGGGTGGCGCACGGCGTCGGCGTAGTTCCACATCCGCTCCAGGTGCGTGACCGCGCCGCCGATGCGCTGCGCCTCCTCGTGCAGCGCGCCGTCGGCGTAGGGGTGCGAGCCCGCCAACATCCTCCGCGGCGGGCTGCCCAGCTCCGCGGTGGGCCACACGCGCCGCACCAGCTCATGGTTGCCGCCGATCCCACCCGCGGCGATCACCACCGCCTTGGTGGCGCGGGCCTCGTACCCGCCCGCCTCGTCTGCTGTGCTTGCCTCCTGGCCCCCGGCGTCCCCACGCGCGCCGGTCCCGGACTCCCCGGTCTTCCGCCCCGCCGGTGGGCCCGGCACGCCGCCATCCCCGCGCGCGCCCTCGTGGCCCCCCACCCAATCCTCATCCCTCACCCTCACGCCGCCCACGCCGCCCTGTCCGTCGGCGATCAGCCCGGTCACGCGCGCGCCGAAGCGGACCTCCAGGGCCGCGCGTCGCGGGTGGCGCTCGATCGCGCCCCACACCGCCTCCACCAGCGCCTTGCCGGTGCCCCACGTGAGGTGGAAGCGCGGCACCGAGTTGCCGTCGCCGAAGTTGCCCCGCTCGGCCCAGTTGACCACGGGGAAGAAACGCACGCCGATCGCTCGCAGCCAGCCGCCCACGTCGTCGCGCGCGCGGGTGACGTACTGCTCGGCCCACCTGCGCGGCCACTGCTCCTCCGCGCCGAGCTCGGCGATCCGCAGCCAATCTTCAAGCGCCAGGCGCTCGTTGTCGCGGATCCGCGAGCGGCGCTGCTCGGGGGAGTCCACCATGAACATCCCCCCGAACGCCTCGCGCGCCAGACCCCCCAGCTCGCGCGGCCGGCAGCGGTCGAGCAGTAGCACGGTGTGGCCGCTGCGCAGCAGCTCCAGCGTGCTCACCAACCCCGCCAGGCCGGCGCCGACGACGATCGCGTCGGGCGCGGGGGGGTCGTGGGGGCCGTTGCCGTTGGCGGTGGTCATCGCGCGAAAGGGTATGGGACTGCTCGCTCGGGTGGGACGCTGTTGAAGTGGAGGCGTATTGGAAGAGGCGTGGGTGTATACGCCTGGAGTGCGTGGGTGCTACGTGCCTACTCCTCGTCAGAGGAGAGCACCTGGAACGGAATGTCGCCTGCAATGGCACCATCGATTGTGATGCTGATGCTGTGCAAGCCAACCGACTTGACCGCCAACGTGATCGCACCAGTGACCGTGAAGGTGCCCAGCCCGCCCTCCACGTGCAATGCTCCGAGATGCGGCGTGATCTCAAAATCGGTCGGCTTCCCGACGAGCTGGAGCTGGGGATCGAGAGTCGCCAACGCGACCTTAAAGGTTTGTCCAGACTCGACCTCGCGATAAAGAAACCGAAGCGCAAGCCATTGTGAACTCCGCGGGAAGACGCGTCATCCCGAACACGTCGACGCCGCCACCGGTCAGATTGAGCAGGCCGCTGTCGGGATCCACCTCCGCATAGCGGGCCAAAAGAGCGAGCGTGAGCTTCACAAGGCGCTGCTGCTGAGCATACGCAAACCGCTATCCCTGTTGGCTTGTCTGCGAGTCGCGTCGGCGGCGGCCCGTGCTGCCTCGGCATCGCTGAGGATGCGGCTCTGCCCTGTAGCCAGGTTGAGCAGCACGGTCAGGAAGTTTCCCCGTGTGGTCGAAAACTCTTGTGGCTGGATCTCGTCTTTGGTCATGGATGATCCTCGTCTCAGTCTAGGCCGTTCGTAATGGACTCATAAGCTTGACCTGCCGACCAGACGGAGGAATGCGTGGAGCGCGAATTGCGTCATGCGCGGACCATCTCCCCCCCGGCCATACGCCTCCCGTATGAGCGGAGCCCGCCTTCTTCCTCACGCCAGCGCCATGCCCGGCGCGACCTGCACTTCGACCAGCTCGGGCTCCGGGGACGCCAGCGCTCGGCGCAGCTCCACGCCGAGCTCCTCCGGGTCGGCGGCCCGGCGCGCGTTGATGCCGTACCCCGCCGCCACCGCCGCCGTCTCGAGCGCCGGCAGGTCGAGGCCGGGCGCGCCCGAGATCTCCTCCAGCATCGTGAAGAACTTGAGGATCGCGTACTCCTCGTTGCGCAGCACGAGGAACGTCACGGGCACCTTGTAGGCGGCCGCCGTCCAGAAGCTCTGCACCGCGTACTGCGCCGAGCCCTCGCCGATCACGCACACCACCGGCCGCTCCGGGCACGCCAGCTGCACGCCGATCGCCGCCGGCATCCCGAAGCCGAGGCCGCCACCGGCGGAGAAGTAGTAGCTCCCCGGCCGTCCCACTCGCAGCTGGTTGCGCAGCGCGGGCGTCGCCGAGGGGGACTCCAGCACGACGATCCCGTCATCGGGGAACACCTCTGCCAGCGCGCGCACCGCCGTCGAGGGGCTCATCGGGTCGGTCAGCGGCACCGCCTCGGGCGCGGGGCGCACGGGCGGGGGCTCGCGCCACAGCGCGCCGGCGCTCGCCGCGCCCGTCGCCGCCGCGCCGCCGGCTCCAGCGGCCCCCGTGCCGCCCTCCGCGCGCTCGCGGTCGGCGGCGAGCGCTTCCACGGCATCGGCCAGCGCCGCCAGCGTCAACCCCACGTCGGCCACCACGGCGTCGCCCATCGGCGCCCGCGCGGCCTCGTCGGGGTCGGAGGTGATCGCCGTCAGGCTCGTCCCCTCCGCCAGCAGCGGGCCGGGGATGTTGGGGTAGTAGGGAAAGACCGAGGTGCCCACGGCCAGCACGAAATCGTGCGGGGCGAGCGTTTCGCCCAGCGGCTGCACCGCCGGCGGCAGGATCGCCTGGAACAGCGGGTGGTTCTCGGGGAAGCCCAACCGCCCGCCGCCGGTCGCCGGCGTGGCGTACACCGCCAGGCGCGCGCGCTCGGCCAAGCGCACCGCGGCATCCCACCCGCCGGCGGCGTCGATGTCGGGGCCGGCCACCAACGCGGGGTTCGACGCCTCCACCAGGCGCCGCGCGATGCTCTCCACGTTCGACCTGCCCGGGAGGCCCGCGCCGCCGCTCACCGCGCGCGTGGTCTGGTGGCGCAGTTCGTCCTCGGAGCGCACCTCCGCATACCAGTCGTCCATCGGGATCGACACGAACACGGGGCCGCGCGGCGGCAGCGCCGCGGTGTGTATGGCGCGCGCCAGCGCGTGGGGGACGTCCTGCGCGCACGGCGGCTCCCAGCTCCACTTCACGAGCGGGTGGGGCATCCGCGTGGCGTCGCGATTCGTCAAGTTGGCCTGCAGCGTCATCAGCGAGCGGTACTGCTGCCCCGCCGTCACCACCACCGGCGAGTGGTTGGCCTGCGCGTTGAAGATCGCCCCCATCCCGTTGCCGAGCCCCGGCGCCGTGTGCAGGTTGACGAGCGCCGGGTGCCCGCTCGCCTGCGCGTACCCATCGGCGATTCCCACCGCCACCGACTCCTGCAGGCCGAGGACGTAGCGGAAGTCGGCCGGGAACTCCCCCAACATCGGCAGCTCGGTGGAGCCGGGGTTGCCGAACAGTGTGGTCATGCCGCGCGCGCGCAGCAGCTCGAACGTCGCCTCCCTCACCGTGGTCACGGGTGGAACCGTACCCGAGCGCGGCGCCGGCGGTCGGCGGGCGGTGTGCCGGCCGCGCCGCTTGGGGCCCCCAGCTCAGTTGAAGCTGTGGTCCCGGGGGAGGCTGGGGCTCACGTCGGCGCCGGTGGCGGTGTACAGCAGCAGCATTTCCGCCTCCTCGCAAGAGTCCACCACCAGCAGGCGCCGGTCGACGCCGGTGATCACCAGCAGGTGACGCACCTCCGGGGTGGGCGAGGCCAGCACGATCCCGCCGCGCAGGCAGGCGCCCTCGCGCTGCAGGTTGAGCAGCGCGGTCAATCCGCTCGAGCTCATGAATTCCGTGCCCGCGAGATCCACGATCAGCCCGCGCGAGCGCCGGCGCCGGCAGGCTGTGGCGATCCGCACCTGCATCGAGAAGGCGCCCGCGTAGTCGATCTCGCCGTGCACCGCCGCCCGCAGCGGCATCCCCTCCCCGCCCTCGAGCTCCAGGCGCAGCGACGCGGGGAGCGGCGGGCAGCGCACGCCGGCGGGGATCGCCGGACGGTTGGCGCGGGAGCTCTGCAAGTTCTTGTTCACGGCTCTCATTTGCCCTCCTGTTTGTTTGGCTGTTGCGAACATGTGCAGAAGTAAATACCTATCCTCCATGACCCGGCCATCCGATGACGCTCACGGGGGCTCGACAAAGGATTGACCGCATCCGTGGGGAATCGTGGGGCTGACGCTGTCCATCGACCCGCGTCATCGCATCTTCACCACGGCCCTACCATGTCTCTCTGACCCGACGTTTCGCCACGGCCCCAACCACATCGAATCGGATGCCCGCCTGTTCTCGATCAGTGACGGCCCGATGACCCTGCCCAGGACTGCTCACCGACCCGTGCTCGCCGTATGCCTCGCGACCGTGCTCGCGTGGGCGGGGCTCTGCACGCCCGCACTCGCCACCCGCTCGCGCTCCCACGCCCCCGCGCGCCCCGCGTCGCGCCACGCCCATGCAGCGCTCGCCGCGCGCACGCGCCACCGCGCGCCGGCCAAGCCCAAGCCGCCGGTGCTCGACCTCTACGCCCGACGCGCCCTGGCGGCGTACGAAGCGATGCAGCAGAACTTCTACGTCGCCTCCGCCGGCCTGTACAAGGGCGAACCGGAGTACTCGTTCCTGTGGCCCTTCTCGCAGGCGCTGGCGGCGAGCGTCAGTGTCGCCCACATCGCCGGGGAGCAGCCCAAGCTGGAAAGCGGCCTGCGCGCCCTCGGCACCAGCCTGCAGGTGTACGCGAGCTCCTCGGTTGCCCCCGGGGAAACGACCGCGAGCGGCGCCTCCACTGCCACCACGCTGCACTCCTACGACGACGTCACCGCGCCCCCGATCGGACCGGGCGGGGCCAGCTACTACGACGACAACGAGTGGGTCGGGATCGAGCTGGCGCGCATGTACGAGATCAACCACGACGCCACCGCGTTGAGCGGCGCCGAGCAGATCATGCAGTTCGTGATGGCCGGCTGGCAGACCACCGGCGCCGAAGGCCAGACGCTGCCCTGCCCCGGGGGGGTGCCGTTCTCCAACGCCAAAGGCAACACCCAGCGCAACACGATCACCGACGGCCCCGCCGCGGAGCTGGGGGTGCAGCTGTACCGCATCACCCACGAAGCCCGCTACCTGCAGTTCGCCGAGATGGCGTACGGGTGGGTGCGCGAATGCCTGCTGGAACCAAGCGGCATGTACGCCGACCACATCGAACTCGACGGCGAAGTCAACCACGCGCTGTGGAGCTACACCCAGGGTGTGATGATCGGCGCCGGCACGTTGCTCTACCAGGTCACCCACGAAAGCTCCTACCTCGCGCAGGCGCGCGCCACCGCGAAGGCCGCGCTGGCCTACTTCACCTACAGCCGCCTCTCCTCGGAAAACCCGTTCTTTGCGGCGGTCTGGTTCCGCAACCAGATCTACCTCGACGCGCTCACCCACGAAGCGCCCGGCACCCTCCCGGCACGCGAATACGCCTACTGGGCCTGGCTGCGCCACCGCCTCTCCGACGACCTCTTCGCCTACGGCTCACCCCCCACCGCCGAACTGCTCGGCCAGGCCGCGCTGACGCAGATCTACGCGCTGCTGGCGATCCCGCCGCGGACGTACTTCTGAGCTGGAACTCGCCGAGGTCCCATCAATCATCCGGAAGTGTGCCCCGGCTACTGGTCTGAGCCGGAGGTTGGCTCAGGGTCGGCGCCGGGGATCAGCTCAACTGGCGTGACCACCAGCCCAAGTCGATCGGCGCCGCGTCGCAAGCGCATGTCGAGCGTGACAACACGCGTGTTGAGTAGCCGCGCCATCGCGAGATACTCGGCATCGTAGGTTTTGGCCCAACCGAGTTCGGCCGCGATCCGCCAAGCAGTCCTCGTCATCTCGGCGTGCCGGCGCTCGGCCACGTGAACCCTGCCCTCCAGAAAGCGCTCAAGCGCTTGTCCCGCAAGTTCGCGGGAGATTTCGCCGCGGAACGCCAGCTCGTTGAGCACCGATGGAACCTCGCTCCACAGCAGACATGGCGCGACAAGCTGTTCGCAGCCAAGCGCACTGCTTGCCTGCTCGCCTAGCCGGTCAAGCGACAGCTCGATCACCAGGGCTGCATCGGCGATCAGCACGCTCTCAGTGCATCTCACGCGAACGACGCACAGCGGCAGCGACGTTCGGCATCGGCTCTCCGGTCAGCGTCTCGCCCCACCCCTGAGGCAGTGCGGCCATCTCCGACTTGTCGCCGTTGGTATCGACCCGCACTTCTTGCATGGTGTCGAGTAGCCGCAGTGTGTCCTCTGCCTCCCGGTCGCTCAACTCGTCCACCCTCCGATGCAGGCGCTCCTTGGTCGTCATGGCTGAGATTGTAATGGGGCCTGGCTGCCCGCTCTGTGATGATTGCGCCGATGGCGAGCCCCACCGAGTCACAGACCGCGCCCGCGTCTTCGCCCGCGGCGGGCACCCCGGCCGCGCCGCCCGACGGCGACCACGTGCCCGTGGTGCTGAGCCCCGCGACCGGCTACCCCGCGCTTGGGGAGAGCGATCTCGAGGTGCTGCGCGGGATCGGGCGGCGCTGGGGGGCGGCGCTGGGCGACCGCGCGGAGTGGATCAAAGCGCTGCCGTGCGACCCCAACCTCGGCCAGTCGAGTGCCCCGGCCGACGCTGGCGCGGGAGCTGGCCCCAGCGCCCCGACCGGCCCCGGCACTGCTGGGGACTCCGCCACCGGCGGCTCCGCCAAGGCCCGCCCCCGGGGCACCAGGATCGGGCGCCCGGGCACCGTGCGCCTGGGGCGCACTCGCTTCGTGCCGGTCGAGGCCGACGACGCGCCCGGGGAGGAGCTCGAAGCCACGCGCGAGGCGGGGCACGCGCCCACCCGCGGCGGCTGGACCTCGGCGCGGGTGCGGCGCGGGCTGCTGGGGCCCCCGCTGCACAGCGCCGCCGTGGTGGAGGAGCGGATGCGCAAGCTCGTGGCCCTGCCGGTGCTCTCCTCCGACGCGCTCTCCTCGGTGGCGTACGGTCCCGAAGCGATGCTCGTCGTGCTCGCGCTCGGGGGCGCGAGCGCGTTCGGCTTCTCGGTGCCGATCTCGATCGCGATCGTCGTGCTGATGGTCGCCGTGGGGCTCTCCTACCGCCAGACGATTCGCGCCTACCCGCGCGGTGGGGGGTCGTACATCGTCGCCTCCGACAACCTCGGCCTGGTCCCCGGCCTCGTTGCCGCCGCGGGGTTGATGCTCGACTACATCCTCACCGTCGCCGTGTCGGTCGCCTCGGGGATCGCCGCGATCACCTCGGCGATTCCCTCGCTGGCGCCGGACACCGTGCCGCTGGGGCTGGCGGTGATCGCGATTCTGATTGCGGGCAACCTGCGCGGCGTGCGTCAGGCGGGGCTGCTGTTCGCGGCGCCGACCTACATGTTCATCTTCGCGATCCTGCTGATGGTGGCCGTCGGCCTCGTCGACGCCGGCGGGCATGGCTTCCACGCCACGCCACGCCCGCCGGTGCACGCCGCCGAGGGCGTCGGGCTGCTGCTGATCCTGCGGGCGTTCGGCTCGGGCGCGACGGCGATGACCGGGATCGAGGCGATCTCCGACGGGATCCCCGCGTTCAAGCCGGTGGAGTGGCGCAACGCGCGCACCACGCTCACCTGGATGGTGAGCCTGCTGGTGGTGATGTTCATCGGCACGATCGCGCTGATCGAGCTCGACGGGATCGTGCCGCAGTCCTCGCAGACCGTGCTCTCGCAGCTCGCCCACCGCGGCTTCGGCAGCGGCGTGCTGTACGGGTACGTGCAGGCCGCCACGGCGCTCGTGCTGCTGCTGGCGGCCAATACAGCCTTCAGCGACTTCCCCCGCCTGCTGTTCTTCCTCGCGCGCGACTACTCCGCGCCGCGTCTCTTCCTGCGGATGGGCGATCGGCTCGCCTTCTCCAACGGGATCGTCGTGCTGGGCGCGGCTGCCGCGGCGATCCTCGCCGCCTTCGACGGCTCGGTGACGAGCCTGATCCCGCTGTTCGCCGTCGGCGTGTTCCTCGCCTTCACGCTCTCGCAGAGCGGCATGGTGAAACGCTGGCTGCGCACGCGCGAGCCGGGCTGGAAGGGCAGCATCTGCTTCAACGCGCTCGGCGCCTTCCTGTCGGCGATCGTGCTGTTGATCACCGCCTTCACGAAGTTCCTGGAGGGCGCGTGGCTGGTGGTGATCCTGATTCCCATGCTCGTCACTCTGTTCCTTCGCATCCGCAAGCACTACCTCGCCGTGGGGCGCGCGGTGGCGCTGCAGCCGCTCTCCGCGAAGGCCCGCGCGCGGAGCATCACGCCGCCGCCCAGCGGCCTCGCCGAACTGGAGCGCGGGGCGAGCATCGTGCTGAGCGGCCAGAGCGAGCACGAGGAGGCGCCCGACCAGGTGCTCAATCTCACCGTGGTGCCGATCATCGCGATGGACCTCGCCTCGCTGCGCGCGCTCGCCTACGCCGCCTCGCTCGGCCAGCCGGTGCTCGCGCTGCACATCTCAGCCGACGAGGAGGAGGCGAAGCGCTTTCGCTCCTACTGGCAGGAGTGGGGCGACCACGTGCCGCTGGAGATCGTGCTCTCCCCCTACCGCGCCCTGGTCGCCCCGCTGGGTGGGTACCTGCACCTCCTGCACGACCAGGCGCCCCACTTCACGATCACCGTCGTGCTCCCCGAACTGGTGCCCCGCCGCTACTGGCACCGCGCGCTGCACAACGGCGTCGCCCCTCGCCTCCGTCGAGCCCTGCGCCAGCTGCCGGGAATCGTCATTACGACGGTGCCGTTTCACCTGCCGAGCTGAGCGACTCCGACAGCCGAGCGGCTAGGACGTGTCATCGGCGATGAGCTGATGTTGACAGCGCAAAAACGGGACTAATTCGTGCAAAAGCGGTATTGGACCAGGTGGGCAATACCGGCTATACTAGGCTTGTGGCGAAGGTCATGGTGTCCCTTCCCGATGAGCTGCTCGAGCGAATCGACGCGCGCGCGCGTATGCGGCATGCCACGCGCAGCGGCTTCTTGCGAGAGCTCGCCGAGCGGGAGCTGACGTCAGACGAGGAGCGGGAGTGGGAGGAGATCGAGGAGCTGCTCGGTGAGCCTGTGCCTCTTGGAGGCGATGCCGCGCTGCTCATCAAGCAAGATCGTCGTTCCCACTGAATGCTGCTGCTCGATGCGAGCGTGTGGATCGCCGCGTTCGATCGCGATGATTCCTTTTATGGATCTGCGCGTAAGCTGGTGCTCTCTCGTGCGCATGCGCTTGGCGCGCTCGACCTTGCCTTTTATGAGGTATCGAATGTGGTTGGGGCAGTCAAGGGCCAGCGCCAGTTGGCTGACCGGATGTGTCGCTTGATCGTCAAGCGCAGCAGACACAACCTGGTTCGTATCTCGCCCGCACTCGCCGAGCAGGCGACCAAGCTTGCCGCCGAGCATGCGCTCACGGCCTATGACGCCGCATATCTTGCCGCTGCGCGCAGGCGCGGCTGGACGTTGGTCAGTTCCGACCTCAAGGATCTCGTCAAGCCGGGCCTCGCAATCGCTCCCGACAAAGTGCTGACAGCAGACGAGCAGCCACCCGCGGAGCCTCGGCCGTGACACGTACGGTCTGACCCCCGGGAGGGCGAGGCGGGCGCCCCTCCAACAAACGTCGAGCCGAGCCGCGGTTTGGGCGAATGCGCCCCGGCGTGCTGTACAAGCAGCGGATGGGCGGGATGGGCCAGGGCGCCTCGCACTTGCGGCACCGTGCCGGGCATCCCGGGGGCGGCGTCGATGCCCGTGGCGGGCCGCACGGCGAGGCGGCGTCTCGCAAGGCCGCGCGCGAGGCCGCGGGACATCGCGCGGGGCCGTACGGCGGGCATGGGCGTCCCGATGGCGGGAAGGGGCATCGCAAGGCCGAGCACCGACACCGCAAGCGCGGCCGCAAGCACAAGCGCCACCATCGCCATAGGGGCAAGCGCCCGCACTCGCTCGCCGCCGCCGCGGTGGCGCTGCCCACCGCTCCCGCCACCCCGCCGGCGCCGTCGAGCGCGCCGGTCGCCGCGCTCAGCGCGCCGCTGAGCGCCGCTGGGGCGCAGCGGCTGCTGTGGCGCGCGGGCTTCGGGCCGCGGCCCGGGGAGGCCGAGGCGCTCGCGGGGCAGCCGCTGCAGCAGGTGGTGTACGGGCTCACGCGGCCGCCGGGGGAAGCGGTGCTGAGCGGGCCGGCGCCGGTGAACGAAGCAGGCGAGCCGCTCGATCCCATTCACACTTGGGGCGATGACCACTGCTGGTGGCTGGATCGCATGATCCGCACCGACCAACCGCTGATCGAGCGCATGACCTTCATATGGCATGACTGGTTTGCCAACTCCAACGAGCAGGTGGACAGCGTGCAGCTGATGCTGGGCCAGAATGAGCTGTTCCGCGAAAAGGCGCTGGGCAGCTTCCACGACCTCTTCGAAGCCGTCACCGCGGACCCCGCGATGCTGGTGTTCCTCGACGGGATCGACAACGAAAAGGGCGACTCCAACGAGAACTACGCGCGCGAGATGATGGAGCTGTTCTCGCTGGGAGCCGACCGCGGCGCGTACACCGAGGGCGACGTGCGCGAAATGGGGCGCGCGCTGACCGGGTGGCAGGCGGAATGGTCGGCGGAAGAAGGGATGCGCAACTTCCACTACGACCCCGCCAAGCACGACGAGGGCGCGAAGACCGTGTTCGGGCAGACGGGCAACTGGAACTGGGAAGACGCGGTGCGAATGTGCGTCGAGCACCCGCTGCACCCCTCGTTCTTCGTGACCAAGCTGTGGGGCTACTTCATCCCCACGCAGCCCGACGAAGCGACGTTGGCCTCGCTGCAGGGCACATACACGAGCTCCGGCTTCAGCATCAAAGCGGTGGTCGAGGCGATCCTCCAGCACCCGGACTTCTACGAAGGGCCGGAGCTCGTGACGCCCCCGGTCGTGTACAACGCCGGGCTGCTGCGCGCGGTCGGCCGCTACATCGACACGACCGCGTGGGCGTGGCTGTCATCTGGCGCGGGGCAGCAGCTGTTCTACCCACCCAACGTCTCCGGCTGGGAATTCGGCCGCTGGCTCGACACCTCCACCGTGAGGGCGCGCTGGGAAATGGCCAACTACGTCGTCGCCAACACCTACCCCAACCCATGGCCGGCGGAAGGGGAACCGGAATACGACCCGACCGAGACCCCTGCCCAGGCGCTCGAGAGCGCACTCGCGTACTGGGGCGAGCCGCCGCTGTCGAGCGAATCGCAGCAGTGCATCGCCGCGTTCGCGCAGTCGTGCATGCCCGGCGAAATGGCTGAATGGGAGCAGAGCCCCTACCGGGCGATCCGCCAGAACGCGCTGCGCATGCTGATCGCCACCTCACCGGACATGCAGGTGAGCTGAGATGGCGAACGGCTGCTCCTGCAACGACTTCAACCGCGCGCAGCTCCTGCGCCGCAGCCTCGCGGCTGCCGGGAACCGGGTTGGGGTGCCAGGCAGCGGGGTCGCGATCCCGGGCCGCGGGCTGCCGGCGATCGAGCCGGGGATGCCGCTGCCGGCGGGTACGGGGATGGACCGGCGCAGCTTCCTGCTGCGCACGGCCGGCGCGGTAGTGTCGGTGTACGGCGCCTCGATGCTCGGCGCGCGCCACTTCGAAGAGGGCATCGCCCAGGCTGCCGCCACCTCCCCGAACCAGCCGGTGCTGGTGTCGATCTTCATGGAAGGCGGGTGGGACGCGCTGTCGGTGCTGGCGCCGGTGAAGGAAGACCGCTACCGCGAACTGCGCCCCGCGCTCGCGCTCGCCGAAGGCT
Organism: Solirubrobacteraceae bacterium; assembly: GCA_035948945.1. Lineage (GTDB taxonomy): Bacteria > Actinomycetota > Thermoleophilia > Solirubrobacterales > Solirubrobacteraceae > Palsa-744. The sequence goes on along the minus strand of DASZIQ010000001.1, from coordinate 44,456 downwards.
CAGGCGAACCGTTCAGCGAGGACCCGACCCTGATGTGGCACCCCCAGGCGCAGGGCCTCGCGACGCTGCACGGCGAGGGCAAGGTGACCGTGTTCCCGGCGGTCGGGTATGACCCGCCCGACGAGAGCCACTTCACCAGCCGCCACTACTGGGAGGTTGGCCAGCTCGACACGAACGCCCGCAGCGGCTGGATCGGGCGCTTCATCGACGCGACCGGCGAACCGAACAACCCGCTGCAGGGCCTCTCGCTCGACTACAGCCTGGCGCCGGCTCTGGCCAGCGAAAAGATGCCGGTGGCCGCCGTCAGCTCACCCGCGGACTACAACATGTGGGCGTACGGCTTCGACGAACCGATCGCGGGGCCGGCGATGGAAACCTTCGGCGAGCTCGGCGCACTCGGAGCCCCGTCCCCCGCCTACGCGCAGGCGCGCGGCGCCGCGTGGGACACGAGCATCGTGCTGAAGGAGATGGCGCCGTTCGTCGGCCCCGAAGGCAAGCCGACGTACACCGCGCCCGTCCCCTACCCGAAGGATGGCGGCGAATTCGCCGGGCGCCTGGAAGCGCTCGCGGCGATGCTGGCCGCGGGGCTGCCGATCAAGTGCGCGTCGCTGACCGCGATCGGCTCCTACGACACCCACTCCGACGAGCCCACCACGCTGAGCACGAACCTCGGGCAGACCGTGGAATCGGTGCTCGCGTTCCAGCGCGACCTCGAAGCGCGCGGCCTCGAGGACCGCGTGATCGTCCAGCTGTGGTCGGAGTTCGGCCGCCACCCGCAGGAAAACGGCTCGGGCACCGACCATGGCGCGGCCGGCGTGGCGTTCCTGATCGGCACGCAGGTGGCGGGCACGATGATCGGCGAGTTTCCCGGCCTCGGCAAACTCGACGAAAACGAAAACCTCGTCAACACCTCCGACTTCCGCGCGATGTACTGCGCGCTGTTGGAGCAGTGGTTCCAAACCGAAGCGGGCCTCGTGATCCCCGAAGCGGCGGCGTTCGAACGGCCCACGTTGCTGAAGGCATGAGCGGGTCCCCAGCGGTCGTGCACGTGGGCGAGTAATCGGAGATCGTCCGCGCGGGCGAGTTGGGAGCCGAGCGCGTGGGGGCGGGGCATCCTACCCCGCCACGACGCTAGCGTTCGTTGCATGAGCAACGGGTTAGGCGCATGAGCGGCGCGCTCGAAGTGATCTGGCACGGGCTGCGCGACTCGGCGCTGATGGCGTGGGAGGTGTGGTGGGCGCTGGTGTTGGGCTTCGCGATCAGCGCGATCGTGCAGGCGTGGGCGCCGCGCGAGCGCGTGCGGGGGGCGTTGTCGGGCGAAGGGCCAAAGCCCGTCGCGCTTGCGACCGGCCTCGGGGCGGCCTCCTCGTCGTGCTCGTACGCGGCGGTGGCGATCGCGCGCTCGCTGTTCGCGAAGGGCGCATCGTCCGCGACTGCGCTGGCGTTCCAGTTCGCCTCGACGAACCTCGTGTGGGAGCTCGGGCTGGTGCTATGGGTGTTGATCGGCTGGCAGTTCACGCTCGCCGAGTACCTCGGCGGCATCGTGATGATCGCGCTGATGGCGGTGGCGCTGCGCGCGTTCGTGCCGGCGGACCTCGAGTCCCGCGCGCGGGAGCACGCGCAGAACGTGACCGAGGATGGGCACCACCATCACCACCACAACCACACTGCTGGCGACGACCTCGACCATCATCTCCACAACTCCGATCACCCCCACCACGCCGCCGGCCACCACGACCCCGGCGACGCCGAGCGCGGCTGGCGCGGGCGGCTGACCTCGCGCGCGGCGTGGGTGGAGGTGGCGGGCAACTTCCGCATGGACTGGGCGATGGTCTACCGGGAGATCGCCGTCGGCTTCCTGCTGGCCGGCTTCATCGCGCAGCTCGGCAACGGGTTCTTCGAAAGCCTCTTCATCGCCAACGCCCCCGCGCCGTGGCCGGCGATCGAGAGCGCGCTGGTGGGCCCGCTGATCGCGGTGGCGTCGTTCGTCTGCTCGATCGGCAACGTGCCGCTCGCGGCCGTGCTGTGGTCGGGGGGGATCGGCTTCGCCGGAGTGCTGGCGTTCCTGTTCGCCGACCTGATCGTGCTGCCGATCGTCCTGATCTATCGCAAGTACTACGGAGGAGAGTACGCGCTGCGAACCGTTGCGCTGATGTACTGCACGATGGTGCTCGCCGCGCTGGCGGTCGCCGCCCTCTTCAGCGCGCTCGGCCTGATCCCCACCGGTCCGCGCCCCAGCACCACGGCCGTCTTCGGCAGGGTGGCGCTCGACTACAAGCTCGTGCTGAACGTGCTCGCGGCGCTCGTGTTCATCGTCCTCCTGCGGCTCGGCACGGGGCGCGCCGAGCACGCAAGGAGCGGGTCGGTTGCGGACGTCGCTTGAGGCTCAGCCGCCGCCGGTGCAGGCAACGGGTCACCCTCCCGGCCGCCCTGCGCGCACCCAGTGGGCGAGCAGTGGGTCGATTACCCGATTGCCCGTGGGGTGGGTGGGGTCTGCGACCACCTCGCCGGCGTCGATGAGCCCGTGCAGCGCGGTGGTCACCGAGCCGCCGCGCGCCCCGCCGACGCGCAGCTGGGCGGCCCGGCCGTACAGCGGCGTCTCGTTCTCGGCGATCGCGGTGAGCGCTCGCCGCTGGCCGGCGGTGAGCCCAGACCACACGGCTCTCAGCTCGTCGCCGGCCTCCACGTCCAGGACGTGGTCGAGTGCGTCGGTGAACGTCGAGGCGTCGGCCTGTCCGCCGGCCGGCACACGCTCGAAGATGAAGTGCGCCAGCAGCATGGTGCGCTGAGGGTGCCCTTCGCAGAAGTCGAGCAGCGGTCCGAGCGCGCTGCCGATCTCGCGGTTTGCCTGCGCGAAGCGGCCGCTCACGTACTCGGCGATCTCGGTGGGGACGAGCGGCGCGAGCTCGACCGCGGCGGCCTGTCCATAGAACGCCCGGCGCTTGGACGCGAACAGCTCTCGCATCATCCCGACGTGCGATCCGGCGAATACGTAGCTCGCGGCGCCGGCATGCTGCTCGACCTCCGAGCGGATCACGGCGTCCAGCCGGGCGCCTGCCAGCAGCACGTCCTGAAACTCGTCGAACACGATCAGCGCCCGGGTGCCCTTCGCCTCGTGCAGCTGCCGTGGCAGCGCAAGCCAGTCGAGCAGGCCGCGCGCGGCGCCGGCTCCGCCGGCGCTGAACTCGACGCTGGCGGGCAGCGGGCCGCCGCCCACACGCACGCCGGTGCGCAACGTGCGCCTGACGCCCTCGAACCAACTTGCCAGCCGTCGCGGCAGCTGTGCGGCGTAGGCCGACTCGATACGGGCTGCGACGTCGGCCTGCGTGAGGATGCCGAAGAAGTTGACGTACACGCTCACCAGCCCCTGCTCCGCGGCGTCGGCGAGCGCCCGGCGCAACAGCGAGGTCTTGCCGTAGCGTCGTGGGGCGACAAGGCGAGAGTTGTGGCCGCCCAGCGCCCGTTCGACGAGCAGCGCCGCCTCGGCATTCCGATCGAGCAGGTCCGCCGGCGCGGCCGGCTCGGAGAAGACGAAAGGGTTGACCATCGTGCGCCACACTATAGCGCAGTTTTGCGCTAGGTCCGAACGCAATTTTGCGCTAGATTTGAGCGTAGTTCTGCGCTAGGATCGAGCGCATTCGCGAAGCGCATCCAAATGAGAGCTTCCGCGGCCGGTAAGCTCCGCGGCCGATGAACCACCACACCCCCGGCATGAGATGAGACGCGCAACCGTCATACCCCTGGAGGGCCGGCGCGTGCTGATCACCGGGGCGGCGCGGGGGATCGGGGCCGGGACGGCGCGGCGGCTGCATGCGCGTGGGGCGCGGGTGGCGCTGGCGGGGCTGGAGCCCGAGCTGCTGGCGCAGGTGGCCGCGGAGTGCGGCGATGCGCCGTGGTTCGAGTGCGACGTGACGGACCGCGCCCAGGTCGAGCGGGCGGTCGAGGGGGCGGTTGCGCGGCTGGGGGGCCTGGACGTGGCGATCGCCAACGCCGGTGTCGCCGCGCAGCTGCCGCTCCTCGGGGGCGATCCGGCGATCTTCGAGCGCACGATCGCGGTCAACCTGCTCGGCGTCTACTACACGCTGCGCGCGGCCGGGCCGCACATCGCCCACCCGCTCGGGTATGCGCTGCCGATCGCCTCGCTGGCGGCGGCCGTGCACGTGCCGATGCTCGGCGCCTACAGCGCCTCGAAGGCCGCCGTGGAGGCCCTTGGCAACACGCTGCGCATCGAGTTGGCGCACACCGGCGCGCGCGCGGGCGTGGCGTACTTCGGTTTCATCGACACCGACATGGTCAGCCGCGGCATGCAGACGCGCGCCGCGGAGCAGGCCGGGGGCGCGCGGCGCGCTATTGTCAAACCAGTGCCGCTGACGCGCGCGCTCGACGCGATCGAGCGCGGGATCGAGCGCCGCGCCCGCCGCGTGACCGCGCCGGGCTGGGTCTCGCCCCTGCTGGCGCTGCGGATGTTGCTCCAGCCGCTCGTCGACCGCGCCGGCGGCGGCGATCTCGAGCAGGTGCTCGCGACGGCCCGCGCGGAGCACGCGCCGCTGACGACAGTCCAACCCGATTCTCGTTGACTGAACGAAAAGATGCGTGGGCGTACCGCAACCTGGGTATAGTGGGAAGTGTTGTGGAGGAGGATGAGGATTGCCCCGGGGCTACAAGGAGGGTTTGCGACATGAGGTTTCCCGCTGAAATGACGGCTCGGTACGTCCGGGTCTGGATGACCGCGCTGTTTGCTTGCGGGGGCCTCGCTCTCGCAGTCCTCGCGCCCGCCGCGCAGGCGACGCCGGAAGCGCTTAGCGTCAAGACGCTTGTCGGTGCCAACTGCACCACTGCGTTTGAAGAGTGCGGCTCCGAAAAGCTGGAACTAGAACCATTCCCGGGATTCAAACTCGAATACGCGGTGCCTAAGGAACCCACCCTCGCCGAAGCCAAAGAACAGGGCTACAGGCAGGCGGCGGGCCATCCGGCGTGGGGAATCACCGACTTCGAAATAGCCACCATCAACTTTGGGGAAAACCCTCCGAAAGAACCCGGGAAAGTACCCGACGCTGAGCCGTTGGCCCTCGTTACGCACGTTCGCACCGATGTCGGTCCGGGCGTGAGCACCAATCCCGAGGCGATGGCACAGTGCTCGATGAAGGAATTCGGTGAAAAAGAAGCTATCCCCGGCACCGGATTTTATGCAAAACCCACATGCGTGGAAGGGGAACCCGGGAGTACGGTCATCGGCGTAAACAAGGCCACCGTATTCGTTGGAGAAGAAGTCCTGCCGGGAATATCGGATCTGCCCCTGGAAGGCCTCGTCTACAATCTCGTGCAGCCGGAAGGCCGCGCATCGGACTTCGGCGTGGCGCTGAAACTTCCGAAAGAAGTTACCGAAGTCAAGCTCAAAGAAGCGTTTGCGAAAAACCCGCTTCCCGAAGCCGAGTTCCCCGGGAAAACCAAACTCGAAAAAGAACTCGAAAAAGCGGCCACCGAAGAAGCACTTGAGAAAGGGCAATACTACGCCCACACCTTCATCGAAGGCGGCGTGGAATGGTCCAAGGAAGCAAAGGGCACCGGCGTGGGCAACTACCACGACTACTACGAAATCAACGTCTCGCCGGCACTGCCGCTGATCGCTTCGCGTTTGATCCTCAAAGGCGCCATCGGCAACACGGGCAATGGCGGGTTCATCACGAACCCGAGCCACTGCACCATCCCGGGAGAAGCCACCCGGAACAAGATCACGCTCACCTCGCTCGGGGGCGAGACGGCCACGAAGGAATACTTCGCCCCGATCGACACCGAAGGCTGCAATGGCGAATCGCCCTTCTCGGCGGTGCCCTTCGCGCCGACCTTCTCGATGAAAACCGAAACGACCCAGTCCGACCAGCCGACCGGGGTCACCGCGGAACTGAAGCTGCCGCACGCTACGGGTCCCAAAGAAATCGACTCCTCGCAGCTCAACAACGCGATTGTCACGCTGCCGGAAGGGATGACGCTCAACCCCTCGGCCGCGCACGGGCTCCAGGCGTGCACGCCTGCGCAAATCGGCATCGGCACTGCGAACCCTGTCACCTGCCCGTACGGCTCGAAAGTCGGCACGGTCACGCTGAACGTCCCCGATCTCCCGCCGGAATCGCTGAAGGGGAGCATCTACCTTGGCGGACCGCCATCCGGTCCGATCACCAGCCCGCCGTACATCATGTACGTCAACGCCGAATCGACGCGCTACGGCGTCTCCGTGCGCCTCGAAGGGATCGTCGAAGTCAACGAACGGACGGGGCAGGTCACGGCGAAGTTCCTCAAAAACCCCGAACAGCCCTTCAGCGAAGCGATCCTGCACTTCAAAGACGGCCCGCTCGCGCCGATCGCCAACCCGCTCGCCTGCGGCACCGCGACGACCACGACGGAACTCGTGCCGTACATCGGCGCATTCGCGACCATGATGCCCTCCACCGCGTTCACGGTGGACGCCAACGGCGCCGGCGAAGCATGCAAATCGCCGCTGCCGTTCGCGCCCACGCAGACATCCGAAAGCCAGCCCGCCACCGGGGGGGCCTCGACCAACTTCTCGTTCACCGTGACGCGGCCCTCGGGTCAGCAGTACATGTCGCAGATCAAGACCGTGCTGCCGGCCGGCCTCGTCGGGCGGATCCCCGCGGTTACGCTCTGCACCGAAGCGCAGGTCGCCGCAGCGACCGCCGGCACGGGCGGCTGCCCGGCCTCCAGCCGGCTCGGCACGGTCACGGTGCTCGCCGGGGCGGGCCCCGCGCCGTATCAGTTCAGCGGCTCGGCCTACCTCACCGGCCCCTACGGCGGCGCGCCCTACGGCATGGCGATGGTGGTGCCTGCGGTCGCCGGTCCGTTCAGCCTCGGCAACGTGGTCGCGCACGCGACGATCAACGTCGAACCGTACACCTCGCGCGTGGTCGTGGCCGGGGCCGTGCCCACGATCTACAAGGGCATTCCGCTGCGGATGCAGAGCCTGAACATCGAAATCAACCGTCAGGGCTTCATGCTCAACCCGACCAGCTGCGCGACGCTGCTCACCGAATCGACGCTGACGGGCACCACGCTGCTGGGGTCGACCACCACGACGACGGCGAGCGTCACCAGTCCGCTGGTGACCGAAGAATGCAACAAGCTCGCGTTCAAGCCATCCCTCGTCGCGATCGCCGGCGCGAAGACCTCGCGCACGAACGGCGCCAACCTCGAAGTCAACATCGGCCAGCCGGCCGGCCAGGCGAACATCCAGCAGGTGACCACGACGCTGCCCAAGCAGCTGCCGGTGCGCCTCTCGACGCTCGCCAAAGCCTGTCCGGCGGCGACCTTCGAAGCCGGTCCCGCGCCCGGCGGCTGCTCCAAGGAAGCGAACGTCGGCACCGTCAAAGCGACCACGCCGGTGCTGCCGGGGACGCTCACCGGCACCGCCTGGCTGGTGTCGCACGGCAACGAAGCCTACCCCAACCTCGATCTGATCATGAGCGGGGACGGCGTCACCGTGATCCTTGTGGGGCGCACCAAAGTGGCCAACTCGCAGATCACCACGTCGTTCAACACGCTGCCCGACGTGCCGGTCTCGAATGTCTCGCTCTACCTGCCGACCGGCCCCAAATCGCTGCTGACGGCCAACGGCAACCTGTGCCGCTCGAAGCTGACGATGCTCACCACGCTCGTCGGCCAGAACCGGGCGACGATTCTCCAGTCGCCGCTCATCTCCGTGCGCAACTGCCCGGTGGAAATCGTCAAACACAGCACCAAGGGCGCCACCGCCACGCTCAACGTGCAGCTGCCGGCGGCCGGCAGCGTCAGCGGTGGCGGCACCGACCTCAAGTTCACCAAGCGCTCCGTCGGCGCGGGCGGGCGCACCAACGTCAAGGTGTCGCTCACCTCGGTCGGCAAGCAAGTGCTGCGCAAATTCCGCCAGCTGCGGATCAAGGTGCGCGTCGGCTTCGTGCCGAAGAGCAAGACGGGCAACATCACTTCCAAGGCGTTCGCCACGGTGACGTTCAGGGCCTGAGGGGGTCGCGGGCGGGGAGAGGGCAGCTGCGCCCGCTCCCCGCGTCGCACAGGAGGGTCACGCAGAAGCGCCGTCGCGGTTTGTCCCCGGCGGCGTTTTCTGTTGCGTGAGTAGAAACCACGTATGGGGGTAATAGAAGTATGTGAGGATCGGAGAGGCTCGAATCGGGCTCGTCGCGCTGCTCTGCTGCGCGGCGAGTGGTGTGGTGGCACCCGCGGCACACGCGGGGTTCGGGGTCGAAGAAAAGCACTTTGAAGCGGGCACCTGCACGGTCTCCTCGTGCACCTACGCGGGCGTCGAAGCCGACCGCGAACTTGCGTACACGCAGGCTGCCGGCCACCCCCAGTACGGCATCACCGGCTTTGAATTCAACTCCACGCCGTCCGGCCTGGGGCGAGAACCGATCGGCAACGTGAAGCGGGTGCGGGTCGACGTTCCCCCCGGTCTCGCGGCCGATCCCGAGGCGCTGCCGGCGTGCCCGGTGAAAACCTTCGAAGCCGACGCCTGCCCTGCCGAAACCGAAGTGGGGAAAGACGAACTCACCGCCTTCGTGGCGGCCGCCGATGTGCCGATCTCCGCGCCCGTCTACAACCTCGCACAGCCGGCCGGGCTGCCGCTCGACTTCGGCATCCACGTCTCGGTGACGCTCGTCGCCAACGAACACATCTTCCTCGAAGGCCACGTCAGCTGGAACACCGATTTCCATGAGTATTTCGAAATTAACGAAATCCCCCGCTCGATCCCGCTGCTGAAGTCCAAGCTGATCTTCGACGGCCGCGCTGGGGAGGGCAACTTTCTCACGCTGCCGAGCGTCTGCTCGACGACCACGACCTCCTATCTGGAAGTCGAATCGTGGGAAGGTGAAATCTCGAAGACGCAGACCCACACGCCGGTGGGGGTCGAAGGGTGCGATCGGGTGCCGTTCGCGCCGACGGCCGAAGTGCACCCGGAAACGGCCACCTCCGACGAACCGGACGGCGTCACCGCCGAAGTGAAGGTGCCGCAGAATGTGGGCGCCGAAGCGATCGACACGGCCGACGTCGACGACGCCCGTGTGACGCTGCCCGAAGGGCTCACGCTGAACCCCTCCGCGGCGCACGGGCTGGCCGCCTGCACCGAAGCGCAGGCGGGGCTGGCGCAGGAAAGCCCCGGCGTACGTCCCACCGGGCCCGTCACCTGCCCGGCGGCCGCCAAGGTCGCGAGCGTGGACATCGAAACCGACCTGCCGCCCGGCTCGCTCACCGGCAACGTCTACCTCGGCTCTCCCACGAGCGCGCCGATCGCCGGCCCTCCCTACACGATCTACGTGGACGCCGAGAGCGCGCTGGGCGTGTCGGTCAGGCTCCAGGGGCAGGTCACGCCCAACCCCGCCACCGGCCGCCTGGAAGCGACCTTCGCGGGCAACCCCCCACTGCCCTTCGCCGACCTGGCGATGCGCTTCGACGGCGGGCCACTGGCGCCGCTTGCCAACCCGCTGTCGTGCGCCGCGGGAGCGGTCGAAGGGCTCTTCACCCCCTACACCGGTGGCGCCGCGGCGCTCAGCTCGACGCCGTTCGCGGCCACCGGCTGCCCCGCGCCGCTTATGCCCTTCGCGCTCGGTGAGAGCACCCACGACACCTCCGCCACCGCCGGCGCCTACACCTCCTACACCTTCGCGCTCACCCGCGCCGGCGGGCAGCAGTACCTCGCCGACGTCAAAGCCACGCTGCCCGCCGGCCTGCTCGGCGCGATCCCCTCGGTGGCGCTGTGCGCCGAAGCACAGGCCGACGCCGGGACGTGCCCGGCGGCCAGCGAAATCGGCAGCGCCTCGGTGAGCGCCGGCGCCGGCCCCGAACCGTACGGTTTCGCCGGCAAGGTGTACCTGACGGGGCCCTACGGGGGCGCCCCCTACGGCCTCTCGATCGTGGTGCCCGCGAGCGCCGGGCCGTTCGACTTCGGCGACGTGATCGCGCGCGCGGGCATCGGCGTCGGCCTGTACACGGGACGCGCGGTCGTCACCGCCGCGCTGCCCACGATCGTGCAGGGCGTGCCGCTGCGGCTGCGCGCCATCGAAGTGGCCGTCGACCGCCCCCACTTCCTGTTCAACCCGACCGCCTGCTCCCCACTCGCCACCGAATCGCAGCTCGTCGGCTTCGTCCCCGGCTCCCCCGCGCTCACCGAACAGAGCGTTTCGAGCCCCTTCCAGGTGGGCGAATGCGGCAAGCTCGCGTTCACCCCCACGTTCACGGCTGCCGCAGGCGCGCGCGTCTCGCGGGTGGGCGGCGCCAGCCTCGAAGTCAAGGTCACGCAGGCCGCCCACCAGGCGGACATCCGCGAGGTGCTCGCCTCGCTGCCGAAGCAGCTGGCGGCGCGCATCACCACGCTGCACAAAGCCTGCCCCGCGGCCACCTTCGAAGCCGGCCCGCCGCCCGGCGGCTGCAGCGCAGAAGCGCGCGTCGGCTCCGCGACCGTCACCACGCCGGTGCTGCCGGGGCCGCTCACCGGCCCCGCCTACCTCGTCTCACACGGCGGCGAAGCCTACCCCGACCTCGACGTGATCCTCAGCGGCGACGGCGGGGTCGAGGTCGTGCTCGTCGGCCACACCCACATCGCCTCCACCGGGATCCTCTCCTCGGCCTTCGAATCGCTGCCCGACGTGCCGCTCTCGAGCTTCGCGCTGAGCCTGCCCACCGGCCCCCACTCGGTGCTCACCGACAACCGCAACGGCACCCTCTGTGGCTCCCGCTTGACGATGCCCACGACGATCGTCGCGCAGAGCGGGGCGCGGATCGCGCAGCGCACCGCGATCGCCGTCACGAGCTGCCCGCGCAAGAAGCTGCGGCACGGGCACGGGCACAGGAGGCGCAGGCGTCGACGCCGGGTGCATCGTGGGCGTCGTCGTGGGGCACGGAGGTCCCACGCCCGCGCGCGTGGGTGAGGCACCTACCCGCGCGGACGATCACATATAACCCTCGCCAATCCTGCGCAAGTGGTGGCGGTCGGCTTGGGCGATCACAAAAACGACACCCCTTCGCCTCCGTTGCATCTAAAGTCAGGTCATGGCCACCGCAAGCGCCGACATCCCGCTGCGCTCCGTCGCGAGCACCGGCGGCGACCCGCTGCTCGGCGCGCTGCGCCGCCTGATGCGGCTCGCCGACGACGGCGGCGATTCCGAGGCCGTCTTTCGCGTGCTCGCGCACGAGCTGTGCACGGTCATGGGGCCCCACCCCCCCGATGAGACGCAGGTGCATCACCTCGCCCCCGAGGGCAGCGCGCAGGAGGGCGAGCCGGTCGTCGCCTACCTGTTCGGCGGCGAGGGCCGCCTCAGCTACGTCGTCCCCCGCGCCGAGCGCCCGCCCGGGGTCGCCTGGGTCGCGAGCACCGGCCAGAGCATGCTCGCCGTCGGCGCCCGCCAGCTGGCCGCCTCGCTGCCGCGCGCCGTCTCCGCCGGCATCGGCTGCGCGCTGCTGCTGGCGCTCACCGTGCGGGGCGAGGTCGAGGCGGTGGTCGTGGCCGCGCGCGCGCGCCCCGAGGGATGGTCCGAGCCTGAGATCGCTCGCGCCGCCGCGCTCGTCGATCAGGCGGCGCACACGCGGGCGCTGCTGCGCGCGCGTGCGGAGGCTGGCACCGACGCCGTCACCGGCTGCATGAACCACCGCGCGATGCACCGCCGCCTGCGGGAAGAGATCGACCGCGCCACCCGCACCGGCGGCGACCTCGGCTGCCTGCTGATCGATCTCGACGACTTCAAGCTGGTCAACGACCGCCACGGGCACCCCGCCGGGGACGCCGTGCTGCGCGGCGTCGCGCGCGCGTTGCAGGGCGAGTTCCGCGCCTTCGACCGCGTCGCGCGCTACGGCGGCGACGAGTTCGTCGTGATCCTCCCGGCCGCGGACCTGCACAGCGCCGCGCTCGCGGGCGAGCGCGCCCTGCAGCGGCTTTCCGAGGTCTCCTCCTTCGATCTCGTCGCGGGCGTCTCCGCCTCGATCGGCGTCGCCCAGTGGCACCCCCCGATGAGCGCCGAGGAGCTGCTGGCGGCGTGCGACGCGGCGCTGCTGCGCTCCAAGCGCGCGGGCAAGGGCCGCGTCGAGCTGGCCGCCGCCTGATGAGGGCCGCCGGGGCGACTGCGCCGGTGGTCACTTCGCCGGACAGTGCTCGGGTGGGGTGCGTGTTCGATGGGTGTGCACGATCGTTAGGATCCGGTAGATGAGCTCGGTGGGTTATGCGGCAGGTCTGCCCGCGAGCCGCACCCCGACGCTGTTCGGCCGGGTGATGGCGCTCGTCGCGCTGACGGTGGGGTTCGCGACGCTGGGGGCGTACCTGGGCCGGAACTTGGGTGGAGCCGGGTGGTTCGTGGCGTGGTTGATCGCGCTCGGCTGCCTGGTCGGGCTGAACGTTGCAAGTGCACGCGGGAGCCACAACCTTGCGTTGGCGCTGCTGCTCGCGTTCGGCCTGCTGATGGGCGCGAGTGTGGCCAGCACCCTCAACTACTACTCCGCGACCGATCCGACCGCGGTCCGCCAGGCATTCGGGGCGACCGCGCTGTTCGTGGGCGGTCTCGGCTCAGCCGGTTACGCCATCCGTCGCGACCTGTCCTTCCTATACCGAACGTTGTTCTGGCTGCTGCTGGTGCTGATCGCCGCCGGCATCGTGCTGATCTTCGTTCGTATACCCGCCGCCTACACGGTCTACGCGCTGGTCGGGCTTGCGATCTTCGGCCTCTACACCGTCGTGGACTTCAATCGGTTGCGTCACGCCGGGACGAACGAGGCGATCCCTTTGGCAGCCGGGATCTTCCTGGATGTCCTGAATATCTTCCTGCTCTTCCTGCGGCTGTTCTCGCGCTCGTCGTAGGGCAGCACTTCCGGCATCGAGGCGTTGCACTCTGGGGAGGCGTCAGCGCCTGATGGGTGCGGCCGGCACGCGCTTGGCGAGTATGCCCGAGCCGATCCCGATCACGGCGCCTGCCGCGACGTCGCTCGGGTAGTGAACGCCTGTGTGCACGCGTGAGTAGGCAACGGCGCCCGCCAGCGGCACAAGCACCGGCGCCAGGACCGGCAGCTCCCCGCAGGCACCGGTGGCGAACGCGAACGCGGCGGCGCTGTGACCCGAGGGAAACGACGTCGAGCGGGGCATGCGGATGAGCGTGGGACGCGAGCGCCGCAACGGACGACGCCGGCGCACGAGCAGCTTGGCGGGGCCGTTTGCCACGATCGCCGCAATCGCGATCGCGGCGATGCCGCGCCCAGCGGCCCGCTGTCCCTGTCGTCCTGCGCATGCGGCTATCCCGACCGCAATGAGGAGCCAGAGTCGGGAGTAATTCGCCGCTCGCGTGAGCTCGACGAGGGCACGATCGCGTCCCGGTGAGCGCGCTCGAAGCGAGCGCCTCATCAGGTGCTGGTCCAGGCGCTGGACACGGTCCCGCAGCTGTCGCGCGACCCGACTCACCTGACCGAGGCCTCCCGCATGCAGCGCGCGACTAACCGCCCCCCCATCCCGAGGACCGGGCCGAGCGCCAGACGTGCCGCGGGAAGCCTCACCTGCCGACGGCCACCCGCAGTAGCGCGCCCAGGTTGTCCGCGGTCAGCGCCGCGTCGCGGACGCCAGGCGCGAGGCCTACCGCGCGCGGCAGCCGCACACGCAGCGCGCCTGGCATGGACGTGAAGCGCAACGGGGGCGCCAACACGAGCGCCTCGCCGTCGAGTCCGACCTCCACGGGACCCTCGGAGCGGACCTCGAACTCCAGGATGCGCCACGACACCAGGCCGGAAAAGCGCCCCACCTGGCCGACCATCTCGAGCGCGACGAGCTTTGACGCATCTGCGGGGGTGCGTACCCGCGCGGCCACGACGCCAAGCAGGCCCGTGTCGAGCCGTGCGCGCGTGCCCGCACCGGCCAGGCTCGTCAGCCGATACGGGTTGTTGGAGACGAGCACGAGCGGCGCGTCGTCGCAGAGGCTCCCATCCGGAGCAGTGAACTCGAGGTCGATCGGCTCGGCGTCGGGTCCGAGCAGGTCGGGCAGCATACGCGTCCATGTCTCGAGCTTGGCGTCGCGATAGGCGTCGGACTGGACGACCTTCGCGTAAACGCCGAGCGACGCATTGTTGACGAACACGCGGTCGTTGACACGCGCGAGATCGATGCGCCGCTCGACGGCATCCGTGAAAGCGTCCAGCGCGCCCACCACATCGTCGCGGTTCAGGCCGAGGTCGAGGGCGAAGTGGTTCCGCGTCCCCGCGGGAACACAGACGTAGGCGACATCGCGCCGCGCGGCAACAGTCGCCACGAGCGCCTGCGAGCCGTCACCCCCCGCCATCCCCACCACCTGCGCGCCACGCTCGATGGCGCCTTCGGCGAGATCGAGCAAGTCATCGCCGCCCTGCAGCACGATCGGCTCGACACCTTGTCGCCGAGCTGCAGCAGCGAGGTCGAAGCGCTCGGCCTTCCCACCACCCGACTTCAGGTTGATGATCAGCACGGCCGAGCCGGCGGCTTCCACCGGCACGAACGCGACGGCCTCCCCGTGAGTCGCCGCCTCTTTCGTGCGCCCCAGCGCATAGCGGGCGGCCAGGCCGAACACGGCGAGCAACAGGATCAGCCCAACCAGCACCAGCACGCCCTGCCAGTGAGTCGCCAACACCACGATCAGGCCGGCGCCGGCGAGCCCCGCGAGCGTCGCGCCGGCAGCTCGCCGGGAGCCGCGACGGGTCAGGGCGAACCAGAGGGTGCCACTCACTACAACCACGAGCCCCACCGCGAGCACGGCGATCGCGAGGTCACCCGCCAGTGCGACCGCGACCACGATGACCATGGCAACCGGCGCCAGGAGCGCCACGACCGCCGCGACACGGGTCAATGCGTGGCGAGACCAGCGACGACAGCGATTCTGGTGTCTCGGGGGGTCATCTCGCGATGTATTGCCAGAGCACGATTGAAGCGTAGGGCACTCCACAGGTCCAGTCGGTGGTATACCCCCACACTAAAGACTCCACCCCCGAGCGGTGGTGGTGGACGATCGAGTCGAACGACGACGGTCTTTGATTGACTGGTGTCTATGGCCGCCAACAGCTTCGACGCGCGGGGCACGCTCTCGGTGGGGGGGCGCGAGTACGAGATCTTCCGCCTCGCCGCGCTCGCGGAGCGCTTCGACGTGGCGGGGCTGCCGTTCTCGCTGAAGGTGCTGCTGGAGAACCTGCTCCGGACCGAGGGCTCCGGGGCGGTGCGCGCCGCCGACATCGAGGCGCTCGCCGGGTGGGACCCGGCCGCGCAGCCCTCGATCGAGATTGCCTTCACGCCCGCCCGCGTGCTGATGCAGGATCTGACAGGTGTGCCCGCCGTGGTGGACCTCGCGGCGATGCGCGACGCGATGGCGCGTATGGGCGGCGATCCGGCGCGCATCAACCCGCTCGCGCCCGCCGAGCTGGTGATCGACCACTCCGTGCAAGTCGACGCCTTCGGCACGCGCGACGCCTTCGCGATCAACGCCGCGCGCGAGTTCGAGCGCAACCAGGAGCGCTACCTCTTCCTGCGTTGGGGCCAGCAGGCGTTCGACAACTTCAAGGTCGTCCCCCCCGACACGGGGATCGTGCACCAGGTCAACCTCGAGTACCTCGCGCGCGTGGTGTTCGTCGCCGACGCGCGCGGCGGCGCCGCACTGCCATCCGCCTACCCGGACACGCTGGTGGGCACCGACTCGCACACGACGATGGTCAACGGCCTGGGCGTGCTCGGCTGGGGCGTCGGCGGGATCGAGGCCGAGGCGGCGATGCTGGGGCAGCCGCTGTCGATGCTGATTCCGCAGGTCGTCGGCTTCCGCCTGCACGGCGCGCTGCGCGAGGGGGCCACCGCCACCGACCTCGTGCTGACCGTCACCGAGCTGCTGCGCGCCCGCGGCGTGGTGGGCAAGTTCGTCGAGTTCCACGGCGCCGGGCTCGCCGGCCTGCCGCTCGCCGACCGCGCGACGATCGGCAACATGTCGCCCGAGTTCGGCTCCACCTGCGCGATCTTCCCGATCGATGCGGAGACGTTGCGCTACCTGCGTTTCTCGGGGCGGCCCGCGGCGCAGGTGGAGCTGGTCGAGGCCTACGCGCGCGAGCAGGGCCTGTGGCACGACGAGCACTCTCCCGAGCCGCGCTTCTCCGAGCACATCGAGCTCGATCTGGGCGAGGTGGTGCCGAGCATCGCCGGCCCCAAGCGCCCGCAGGATCGCGTTTCGCTGACCGACGCCCGGCCGGCCTTTCGCCGCGCGCTCGCCGGCTACGTGCCCGCGTCCAACGGCGACGACGAAGCGGTGGCGGCTACGTTCCCCGCCAGCGATCCCACGGCCTCGCAGGAGCCCGCCAACGGCGAAGGCCCGCGCGCGGCGCATGCGCAGGCGTCGGCGGCGAGCGAGGTCGGTGGGTCAGAGGCGGACGTTGGGGGGCGCAACAGGGGCGTGCCGGTAACGCTTGCTGACGGCACACCCTTCACCCTGCGCCACGGCCACGTGGTGATCGCCGCGATCACCAGCTGCACGAACACCTCGAACCCCTCCGTGATGGTGGGGGCGGGGATCCTCGCGCGCAACGCGCTCGCCCGCGGGTTGCAGAGCAAGCCGTGGGTGAAGACCTCGCTCGCGCCCGGTTCGAAGGTGGTCAGCGAATACCTCGATCGCGCCGGGCTCACCGAGCCGCTGGAGCAGCTCGGCTTCAACCTCGTCGGCTACGGCTGCACCACCTGCATCGGCAACTCCGGGCCGCTGCCCGAGGAGATCTCGAAGGTCGTGGGCGAGGAGGACCTCGCGGTCGTCTCGGTGCTCTCCGGCAACCGCAACTTCGAGGGGCGCATCAACCCCGACGTGAAGATGAATTACCTCGCCTCGCCGCCGCTGTGCGTCGCCTACGCGCTGGCGGGCACGATGGACATCGACATCGTCGCCGACCCGCTCGGCCACGACGCCGAGGGCAGGGACGTCTACCTGCGCGACATCTGGCCCACCGGACGCGAGATCGCGCAAACGATCGAGGCGGCGGTGCAATCGGACATGTTCCGCAAGAGCTACGCCGAGGTGTTCGCCGGCGACGAGCACTGGAACGGGCTGGCCGTCCCCGGCGGCGATCGCTTCGCCTGGGACGAGCGCTCCACCTACGCGCGCCGGCCCCCCTACTTCGAGGGGATGCCCCCCGAGCCCGCGCCGGTCGAGGATCTGCACGGCGCGCGCGTGCTCGCGGTGTGGGGGGACTCCGTCACCACCGACCACATCTCTCCCGCGGGCGCGATCAAGCGCGACGGTCCCGCCGGGCTCTACCTGCAGGAGCAGGGGGTCGCGCCGCGCGACTTCAACTCCTTCGGTGCCCGCCGCGGCAACCACGAGGTGATGATGCGCGGCACCTTCGCCAACATCCGCATCCGCAACCTGCTGCGGGCTCCCGGGGGAGCGGCGCTCCCCGAAGGCGGGGTGACGGTGCACCTGCCTGAGGGGGAGCAGCTGTCGATCTACGATGCCGCGATGCGCTACCTGCAGGAGGGTGTGCCGCTCGTGGTGCTCGCCGGCAAGGAGTACGGCACCGGCTCCTCGCGCGACTGGGCGGCAAAGGGCACCAAGCTGCTCGGCGTACGCGCCGTGATCGCGCAGAGCTTCGAGCGCATCCACCGCTCCAACCTCGTGGGGATGGGTGTGCTGCCGCTGCAGTTTAAGCCCGGGGACTCGGTCGCTTCGCTGGGGCTGACGGGCTACGAGACGTTCTCGATCGAGGGGATCGCCGAGCTGCCGCATGAGTTGAAGGTGCGCGCCGACGAGCATGAGTTCACTGCGACGCTCCGCATCGACACACCCCGAGAGGCTGAGTATTACCGTCATGGCGGCATCCTCCAGTACGTCCTGCGAGGATTGCTCGCCGCATGAGTGGCGACTTCCCGCGAGTCCTGCGCGACCTGCTCGCGGCGCGCGGCCCCTCGGGCTACGAGACTGCCCCGGCGGCGGTGTGGCGCGCGGCGGCAGAGGCGTTTGGCGCCGAGGTTGACACCGATGTGGTCGGCACGCCCTCTGCACGGGTGGCCGGCCGCGAAGCCCGGCGGCTGGTGGTGATGGGCCACATCGACGAGATCGGGCTGATCGTCACCCACATCGACGACGAGGGCTTCCTATGGTTTCGCGAGGTGGGGGGCTGGGACGCGCAGATCCTCGTCGGTCAGCGCGTGGTGCTCGGCACGCGCGCGGGCGAGCTGGTGGGGGTGATCGGCAAGAAGCCGATCCACCTGCTGCGTGACGAGGAGCGCAAGAAGGTCGCCGAGGTGCGCGACCTGCACATCGACATCGGCGCGCGCGACGGCGCCCAGGCGCGCGAGCTCGTGCGCGTCGGGGACGTCGCGGTGATCGATGGGGACCCGGTGGAGCTGCCCAACGGTCGCATCGCCTCGCGCGCCCTCGACAACCGCCTCGGCTCGTTCGTGGCGCTCGAGGCCGCGCGGCTGGTGGCGCAGGCGGGCGGCCCTGGAAGCGGGGGCGGGGGTGGCGGCGAAGGTGGGGCCGAGGGTGGCCGCGAGGATAGGGCCAGGGGCGGCAGCGATGGTGGTGGCGAGGGCGGGGCCGCATGGGAGCTCGTCGCGGTCGCGGCCGCCCAGGAGGAGACGACCTTCGGCGGCTCGCGCACCTCGGCCTTCTCGCTCGCGCCCGACGCCGCGGTCGTCGTGGACGTGACCCACGCGACCGACGCCCCCGGGATCGAGGTGAAGGAGTCGGGCAAGCATCCGCTGGGCTCGGGGCCCGTGCTCAGCCGCGGCTCGACGCTGCATCCCCGCCTGTTCGAGCTGCTGCACGACACGGCCGAGCGCGAGGGCATCCCCTTCACGGTCGAGGCGATCGGGCGCCACACCGGCACCGACGCCGACGCTGTGCATCTCTCGCGCGGCGGCGTTCCCACCGCGCTTGTGTCGGTCCCCATCCGCTACATGCACTCGCCGGTCGAGCTGGTGGCGCTCGCCGACGTGCACGCCGCCGCACGGCTGATCGCCGCCGCGGCGCGCACGCTGGGCGCAGGTACGTCGTTCGCGCGCTAGGCGCTGGCCTCGCTCAGTTCGCTGAACTCGGCGATCTCGTACGCAGCCCCGGGCTTGCCGCCCAGCGCGAGCACGCGCAGCCCCTCGGGGCCGGCGAACAGCTTGCGCTTGATGCCGGGGCCGACGCGGACCATCACGTCGGGCGTGAGCTCCAGGCGCTCTCCTTCGACCTCGATCGCGCCCGAGCCGCGCATCACCGAGTAGACCTCCTCCTGGCCGTCCTGCTCGTGGTCGTGCTCGGGGTAGTCGTTGTAGTTGGGGGGCAAGTCCACGACCTGCATGCCGAAGGAGCTGACGCCCAGTTCGGCGCGCGCCTTCTTCAGGCCGCCGCCGAACGCCCCCTCCATCTCGTCGATCTGCTTTGCGGTGTATCCAGGCATGACGCTCCCTATCTGTGGTCGCCGAAGGTTGAGGCCAGGGATCTTAGCGACTGCTAACTAAGAAGGTCGTCCGATCCCCGATCAAGTTTTCTGGCAGATCTTCCGGTGGCGTCGGGGAAAGTAAACGCACAGCTTTCCACCGCGCAACAGCGGCGCTGGCACGGTTCTCGAGGTGGGGTAGTTTCCCCTTCCCTTGTCTTCCGCGCACGGCATCGTGGGCACTCGCAACGTTCCCCGGTGCAGCGGCTGCCATGCAATCGGCCAGCTTGGGCCTTCTTCCCGGTACAGGGGGTGACCGTCAGCGAAGAAGCTCACGTCCTCGTTGCCTCCGCCCTTGATGAACGGTGGACACGAGGAGTCGGGTTTCCCCCGCAGTGCCCCGGTGCCGGCTTCGAGGAGGCGCCCGCCCGCCGGCGCCCACACGTCCGGAGCGCAGCCTTCGTGGAATACGATCGCCGGGACTGTCGCCAAGGGGGGTGTTTCACTGCCGAGTTCGCAGAGCGCCACCGAGATGCTCTTGCCATTGGGCGACCATTCGGGCCACATGACGATCGGTTCTTCGTCGCCACGGTGGTAGGTGAGGAGCCGGCGTATGTGGGAGCTTGGAGGAGTGACCGTGTCGAGTTCGCTGCCTGCTCCGTCGGGGCGCTGAAACACGATCGACCCCTTCGAGCTCCATCGCGGCGTGCGATCGCCGGGATGGTCGGTGAGCGGCCGCACGGGCGAGCCGGGCGCCACGCCCGTCAGGAAGAGGCCGGAGGGCCCGGCGAACACGATCTGCCGCCCGTCGGGGGAGAAGGCGGGTTCGCTGCCGGCGACGAGCGGCGTGGGGTCTGAGCCATCGGCTTTCGCGATGTAAACGGTGACGGTGCTCGTCGTACGATGGAATGCGGTGATGGTGCTCGTCGTGCGACGCTGGAATGCCAGCATGTCGCCCGACGGCGAGAAGCTCGGAGCGGAGTCTTCGGGGCCGGACGTTAGCCGCAGCTGATCGCCGGTGGTTGGGTCCACGGCCCAAATACTGTGTTCGGCCGAGTACGCGATCACGCCGTTTGCGCCGGGAAAGGAGCCCTCCGCGGCGGTGGGCGCGAGGGTCGCCGCAATTGCGGCGACCGCGGCGATCGCGCCAAGCGCGGTCGAGCTTCGCCGTGGGGGCGTCATGCTGGTCGCGAGCATACAGGACTATCCGAAACGCCGCAAGGTTAGGATCCAGATATGATTTGGACTTCGCGAGCCGGCGGGCCTGTCTCGTCGCGGTCGGTTTGGCGCGCGCTCCCTCGTGGCTTGTGGGGCGGGCCCTCCGTCCGCCGCCTGCGCCGAACCGAGATATGCCTGAGACAGAGACACCATCGAAGGACAGCGGCAAAGGGCTCAGCGCCTGGGTGATCAAGGCGGGCCAGCTCGCGGTGGCGCTCACCGCGGTGATCACCGCCGCGGCGCTGATCTGGAACGCTCTGAAGCCCGCGCCCGCGCCGGCCGTGCTGGTGGCCCACGTGACGGATGTCCGAGCGCACCCTGGCATTACCGAGTACACCTATCTCCAGAGCCATCCCGGGCAGCTCAAACGCGAAGAATCCCAACTGCGGGCGGCCGCCATCCGCAACCGGGAACCGCCCTTGACCCAGCAGGAAATCGACCAGGCACTGCGCCAGTCGGGAGTTGAAGTGCAGTGGAAGATCTCCCTGGAAGGGCCAGTTGGGCGTCAATTCAAGGTGACTCACACGCTCTTTCGTGAAAACGCAGGCGACAAGACGGTGATCGCCGAAGGGCTGGGCAGCATCTGGCCGCCGGAACACATCGTCTCGCAGGCGGGCAAATACGAAAACACCGAAGGCGCCTGGACCCAAACGCCGCCGGGCGGCGGGACCTACGCGATCGAAATCTATCTGGCCTCCGCCGATGGCAGCCAAAACGCCGAAGGCTCTGCCACCTTCCACGTGGCAGGGAAGTGACGCGGCGGGGGCGATCGTGGTGGCGCCCTCCCCTTCGACCAGCCGCCGGTCGCCTTGGTACGACGCGCAACCCGATGGCGTTACGGGTGGCTCGGCCCCTCCGCGGGAGCCTGCAGCTCCAGCCCCGGGACGCGGTCGAAGTGGCGCCGGTTGCGGGTCATCAGCGGCAGCTCGTGCTGGAGCGCGGTGGCGGCGATCAGGGCATCGGGCACGGGGATGTCGCTTGCGCGTCGAATTCGTCCGGCTGACTCGGCGATCGCCTGGTCTACCGAAAGCTCCTCGAACACGCTCAACGTTCGACGCAGCTTTGGCTCGTCGACGTTCCGACCGGCAAACAGCTCGCAGCGAGTGACGATCGAGATCTTCAGTTTGGGATCGGACAAACGCAGGGGGCGATGTCCGCGCAGGTGATCGATCAGGACGTCCGTATCCAGCAGGACCTTGCTCATCCAGGGCGCACGCTTAATTCCGCTCGATGCGGTTCCAATCCCTGTCGAAGCGATTCCACTCCTCGCGCGGCGGCGCCTCGAGGTCGGGCATGCACCCAAAGGTTTCGTCCAGCACGCGCTGCCCTTCCGCAAGCTCTCGATCGGCGGCCAGGCGACCGTGGGTGGCCAGGTACTCGTCCAGCGCCGCGCGAATGACTTCGGCCAGCGTGCGCCCGTCGTGCGCGCGCAGCTCCTCGATCTGCTGGCGCTGCTCCTGGGTCAGGTAAACCTGCGTACGGGTAGCGGGAGCCATACAGCGCAGTATACAGCGTCATGAGGGGAGAAAACTATAGACAGCTATCTGCCAGGGCGTGGGCTGCCGGCGAGCTGTCTGCCGGCGACTTGCTCACCCCCGCACGAGCCGCTTGTAGGTGATGCGGTGCGGACGGTCGGCGGCGGCGCCGAGAACCGCGTGGCGGTGCTCCTCGTAGGCCTCGAAGTTGCCCTCGAACCACGTCACCTGCGAGTCGCCCTCGAAGGCGAGCACGTGTGTGGCGACACGGTCCAGGAACCAGCGGTCGTGGGAGATCACGATCGCGCATCCGGGGAACGCCAGCAGCGCGTTCTCGAGCGCGCGCAGCGTGTCCACGTCGAGGTCGTTGGTGGGCTCGTCCAGTAGCAGTAGGTTGCCGCCGCTGCGCAGCAGCTTGGCCAGGTGCACGCGGTTGCGCTCGCCGCCGGAGAGCTTGCCGATGCGAGCCTGCTGGTCTGAGCCCTTGAAGTTGAAGCCGGCGGTGTACTGGCGCGAGTTGACCTCACGGTCGCCCACCTTGATCTGGTCGTAGCCTTCGGAGATCTCCTCCCACACGGTCTGCTCGGGGTTCAGCGAGTCGCGCGACTGGTCGACGTAGGCGAGTTTGACCGTGTCGCCGAGCTCGAGCTTGCCGCTGTCGGGGGTCTCCTCGCCGGTGATCATCCTGAACAGCGTCGTCTTGCCCGCGCCGTTGGCGCCGATCACGCCCACGATCCCGGCGCGGGGCAGGTCGAAGGAGAGCGACTCGATCAGCAGCCGGTCGCCGAAGCCCTTGACCAGATCGGTGGCGGTGAGGACTTTGTCGCCGAGACGGGGCCCGGGCGGGATGTGGATCTGGACCTCGTCGAGCTTGACGTTGCGCTCTTCGGAGACGAGCTCCTCGTAGCGGGCCAGGCGTGCCTTGGACTTGGTGCGTTTGCCCTTGGGGTTCGTACGCACCCATTCGAGCTCCGCCGCGATCGTGCGTTCACGGCCCTTTTCCGAGCGCTCTTCCTGGGCCATCCGGGCCTGCTTCTGCTCGAGCCAGCTCGAGTAGTTGCCTTCGTAGGGAATGCCCTTGCCGCGGTCGAGCTCGAGGATCCAGCCGGCGACGTTGTCGAGGAAGTAGCGGTCGTGAGTGACGGCGACGATCGCGCCCTTGTACTCGGAGAGGTGCTGCTCGAGCCACGCGACCGACTCGGCGTCGAGGTGGTTGGTCGGCTCGTCCAGCAGCAGCAGGTCCGGCGCGCGCAGCAGCAGGCGGCACAGCGCCACGCGGCGGCGCTCGCCTCCCGAGAGCGTGCGCACGTCGGCATCCGGTGGCGGCAGGCGCAGCGCGTCCATCGCGTACTCCAGCTGCGTGTCGAGGTTCCACGCGTCGGCGGCTTCGATCTTGGCCTGAATCTTGCCGAACTCATCCGCGGTCTCATCGGAGTAGTTGGCGGCCAACTCGTTGAAGCGATCGAGCAGCGCCTTGGTCTCGGCGACGCCCTCCTCGACGTTGCCCTTTACGTCCTTGGACTCGTCCAGATGCGGCTCCTGCTCGAGCATCCCCACGGTTGCGCCCGGCGCGAGCGCGGCCTCGCCGCGGTACTCCTGATCGACCCCTGCCATGATCCGCAACAGCGTCGACTTGCCCGCGCCGTTGTAGCCGAGCACGCCGATCTTCGCCCCTGGGTAGAACGCCAGTGTGATGTTGTCGAGCACCGTCTTGTCCGGCGGGTGCAGCTTCGACAGGCGGTGCATCGTGAAGATGTACTGGGCGGACATTCCCGGGCAGGATAGAGGCCCGCCCGCCCGCGCAGCCGCCGGCAGGCCCCTCTTCAATCAGGAAGAGGGATTAGATGGGACGGCCTCCGGCCGTCGGGCGTGCGTGTGTTGCGGCGCCGCCGCGGGTGGCCTGGCACGGAACGTGCCGTGCCAGGACTGGAGCGGAGCGGCTGGATGCCCTACCGTTTACAGCTCATGCCCACGGTGCTGGATATCGAGCAGCAGATGATGCTGCTGGAGCTGGAGCCCCCGTTCGACAAGCGGGCGGTGCAGCTGGCGCGGCGGCGGATGGCGAAGCGCTGGCACCCCGACCTGGCGCCCCCCGGGCGACAGACCGAGCACGAGCGCCACCTGAAGGCGATCAACGAGGCGGCCGACCAGCTGGAGCGGATGGCCGAGACGCTGCGCGGGGGGCGGGTCTCGCGCAACGCCGTGCGGGCCAGCGCGGCGGCGGCGCGCAAAGCGCGCGAGGAGGCGGGGCGCCGCGCCTACGAAGCCGAGCAGCGCGCGCGGGCGAGCGCGGCCGAGAACGCCAAGCACGACCCCTTCGGCAGCAGGGTGCCCGACCACTCGGTGGTGCACCGCTACGCGCGCTGCATCTCCTACCCCGAGTGGGGCGTGGGGACCGTGGCGGGCATCTACTTCACGGGCGACAGCACCGGCGACGGCGCGGGCGGGGGAGCTGGCGATGAAGTGCAGCAGTGGGCGCGGGTGCAGTTCAGCCACGGCATCCGCACGGTGCCGGCGGGCAGCATGCGCTTCGTGGACTTCTCCAAGCCCGACCCCGCGGGCGAGCGGATGGAGCGTTTCATGGTCGCGGCGCAGCGGGCGATGGCCGAAGGCGAATACGCGCTGGCGGCGAAGCGGCTGGTGTATGCGCGCGAAGCGCAGCCGGGCGACGTCGGGGTGCTGCGGCTGATGACGCTGGCCTTCTGGCAGGCGGGCGAGCTGGAGGCGGCGGCGCGCGCGGTGCGCGACTGGGCGCGGGTGGACGGCGAGCGCCCGGCGCCCCACCGCTTCGCGGCGCGCATCTACGAAGACGTCGGCGCGGTTGACCTCGCCGAGGAAGCGGCGCGGCGCGCGGCCGAACGGGGCCCCTCCGACGCCGGCGCGTGGGAGCGCCTCGGGCGCCTGCGGCTGCGCATGATGGACCGCGAGGGCGCCCTGGAGGCGCTGGAGCGCGCGCTCAGCCTCGGAGCCAACGGCGAGGTCAAAGACCTCGTGGTGCAGGCGCTCGCGATCGAGCCTCGGGCTCCCGCGCCTGCTGCCGCGTGAAGCTCAGCCCAGGATGTTCACCGCGCGCGAGACGATCAGGCCGATCGTGACCACCGAGACGAGCGCCTGCACGCCCATGATGCTCTTGGCGATGGGGGTGAGCGGCATCGTGTCGGTGGGGGAGAACGCGGTGGCGTTGGTGAGCGAGACGTACAGGTAGTCGATGAACTTCGGCCGCCAGTGCAGCGGATGGATGCGATCGTCGGCCATCTGAGGGAAGAGGAAGTCTGGCGCGCGATCCTTCCCGGCGGCGCGGCGCCCGGGGCCGCCCCGGTCGGTCTCCCAGTACCACAACGCGAAGATCAGGAAGTTGGTCAGCCAAATCAGCACCCCGGAGGTGATCAGCTCGGACCCGTTCTGCACGCTGCGATGCAGCAGCAGATGGCTGAGCGCGCCCAGCGAGTAGATGTTGGCGGCGCTCACGAACGCCGTCAGTCCGAGCGCCACGCGTCGCCGGCGGGGATGCTCGTGCTCGAGTTGGCGGGGAGTGGCCATGAACATCCCGAGCAGCAGCGCCCCCTCAAGCGAGGGCACCAGCCACGGTGGCCCCGCGGTCAGCCGCTTGGGGAGCGCCACCTGCAGGGCGATCGCCGCGAGGATCGTCGCCTGTGCGGGCCAGAAGGGCTCGGAGGCGGGCGGCGGCGGGTAGGGCCGGCCGGGTGGGAGCGGCGCGGGGCATGATGCTGAGGACGCCTGATCCACGGGTGCAGGGTACGGTTCGGATCGGCTGGCAAGCTGGCATCGACACGTCTATGCGAGTGGGCACGAGCGACGCCAGGGCACGGCGGGTGGACGGCATTCCAGTGGGATGCAAGGGCACTTGGCGTGCAGGTTGGCGCGCTAGCCTGAGTGTGTGGGCATCGAGAACCCCGTGCACCTCATGTTCATCGCGGCGGTGGCGCTGGTCGTGCTGGGCCCCAAGCGCCTCCCCGAACTGACGCGCGCAGCGGGTAAGAGCATCCGCGAGTTCCGCGAGGCGCTGGCCGAAACGGGGACCGATCAGGGAGACACTCGCTCCGCTCGCATCCCCGAATCGGCCAGCGACGAAGGCGCGTGTCACCCGGCTTCGGTCGGGGGAGTGGTGGACGAGCCGCCGCCGGTCGCGCAGCTGGCCGAGACCGAGACCGAGCGGGAGCCCGAGTAGCACGCGCCCGGCGGTCACGTGCGGCGCCGCCGGTGGCCCGTGCTCTGCGTGCTGCCGCATCGTGCCAGGCTCCACCGATGATAGATAGATAGATACTTTCCATCATCGTGATAAAATCTTTCCATCATGCCCCAGGTGTTCGCCCCTCCAAGGCTGGATCCATTGGATCGCGAGGTCCTGCGGCTAATCGATGGTCTGCGCGAAGATCTGCGCCACCGCGTCGCCGAGCCCCGGCGCTGGGGTGGCAGCCTGCGCAGGGCCGCGCTGGCGCGCGCGGTGCAGGCGTCGAACAGCATCGAGGGCTACAACGCCAGCCTCGATGACGTCGTAGCCGCGGTGGACGGCGAGCCGACGCTGCAGGCCAGCGAGGAGACGCGCCTCGCGTTGAGCGGCTATCGCGACGCGATGACCTACGTGCTGCAGGTCGCGCAGGATCGCGACGCCGATGTGGACGAGGGCCTGATCAAGGCGCTGCACTTCATGATGCTCAAATACGACCTCGGCAAGAGCCCGGGGCGCTGGCGGCCCGGCTACATCGGCGTCCGCAGCGAGGAGACGGGCGAGGTCGTGTATGAGGGCCCCGACGCTGAAAAGATCCCGGGCCTGATCGAGGCGATGGTCTCACAGCTGAGGGATGACCAGTCGCCCGCGTTGATCAGGGCGGCGATGGCTCACCTGAACCTCGTGATGATCCACCCCTTCCGCGACGGCAACGGCCGCATGGGGCGCTGCCTGCAGACGCTGGCGTTGGCGCGCGAGCAGATCGTCGCGCCGGTCTTCTCCAGCATCGAGGAGTACCTCGGCCACAGCACCCGTGCCTATTACGACGTGCTGGCGGAGGTGGGGGGAGGCTCTTGGAACCCTCACAACAGCGCCGCGCCGTGGATGCGATTCTGCCTCACCGCCCACTACCGGCAGGCCAAGACGCATCTGCGCCGCATCGAGGAGACCGAGCGCCTGTGGTGGGAGTGCGCCTCGATCGCGCGTGACGAGGGGCTGCCCGAGCGATCCGTCGGCGGTCTGGTGGAGGCGGCGCTCGGCTTCAGGCTGCGCAACTCGACCTACCGCTCGATCCTCGACGCGACGGCCGGCGAGGCACTCTCCGAACTGACAGCCAGCCGCGAGCTGCGGACGATGGTGAACGTCGGCCTGCTGTGCCCGGTCGGCGAGCGGCGCGGTCGCTACTACGTGGGGGAGCCCGCATTGCTGGAGCTGCAACAGCGGATCCGCCGCGACCGCCCGCCGCGGGACGAGTACGACCCATACACGCGGGCCGCGGAGGGACTGCAGCTGACGCTACCGGGCTGACCCGCCGCTCCGCCGGCCGGCGGGTGATAAAGCGGCTCAGACACCTGCGCCAGCCCAAGTCCGAACCGGTCTACTGCGTTGCCGGCATTGACGCCGACGTGCATCAGTTCCCGTACGTCAGCTGCCAGACGCTCGGGGAAATCGAAACCGGGGGCGCCCTCGCGGAGCCCTATACCTCCAGCTCGCTCGTGGTCGATCTCGTGCCCGACGGTGTGGCGACGGTGCGAGTGGTGTATCGCGGCGGGATTGTGATAACCGCGCCGGTGAGCGAAAACGTCTTCTCGTTCACGCCGCCGCCAGAACCGATCGAGCACGCGAAGGCGGCGTTCAAGCGCCTCGAACGAACATTCGAACTTGGAGGCAAGCACAAGCGCCTCACCAAGCGCCAACGCCAACGCCGAGCGCAGGCGGTGATCAAACTACTGGATCGCGCGCTCAGCCAGACTCTGCCCAAGCAGGTGCAATGGCTGGACGCCGGCGGCCACGTGCTGCGCAGCTTTACGCCGCATCGAGATCGCAACGACATCATCGTCTCCACCGGTAGCATCGTGAGCAGCACCGGCGCCGTGCCCGTAGGCTGACCGACGCCGGGTCGAGTTGGGTCGGGCCTACCCACGAGTCCAAGTTGCGCGGGCCCAGGGTGCGGCCGCGCCGCCGACGCGCGGGATAGGTTTCCGAGGTGCGCCTGATCGTGGCCCGCTGCGAGGTCTCATACATCGGCCGTCTGACGACGGTGCTCCCCGAGGCGGTGCGCCTGTTGATGCACAAGGCGGACGGCACGTTCATGGTGTGGGCCGATGGTGGGGGCCCGAACGTGAAGCCGCTGAACTGGATGGCCCCGCCGACGGTGCTCGAAGCGCAGACCGACGCGCAGGGCACGCTGACGCAGCTGACGGTGCGCAAGCAGCGCCAGGAGGACCGCCTGGAGATCGCCGTCGCCGAGGTGCTCGCGGACATCGAGCACGAGCTGGACACATTGGTGTCGCTGGAGAAGGAGGGGCTGGAGCGCGAGCTGCAGGAGCTGCTCGCCGGCGCCCCGCAGTGGTGCGGCGAGGGCTTCCGGCTGGTCCGCCGCGAGTGGCCCACGGACATCGGCCCGGTCGATCTGATGTGCCGCGACGCCGAGGACGAGTGGGTGGCGGTGGAGATCAAGCGGATCGCCACGATCGACGCGGTGGAGCAGCTGACGCGCTACCTGGAGCGCATCCGCCGAGACCCCGCGCTCGGCGCCTGCCGCGGCGTGCTGGCAGCGCAGCGGATCAAGCCGCAGGCACGGGTGCTCGCCCAGGCGCGCGGGATCGACTGCGTGGAGGTCGATCTCGACGTGCTGCGCGGCGAGCGCGAGCCGGAGCTGACGCTGTTTGCGGCGTAGGGGAGGGCGGGGCTGTCGGCCGGGGCAGACGCTCGGACGACCGGCGCACCCCGGCGTCGGTGTCTACCCACTTTCCTCAACTACTCAGGGTTCTCGTCTAGCGATTCCAGCAACTGAACGTCGGCAAGATCCTGCGGCCTGCCGGCGACGCGCTTCATCTCCAGCAGGTCGTCACGGTGCGCGATGGGGATGGAAAGGTCGCCCAGCGGTACCTCATGAGCGCGAGTGCGGATGTTCTCAAACGAGCCCAGGTGAGCCGGAACCGTGAGCACATCGAGTGGCCCGTGGATGGTGGTCAGGTGCCACTGGTCGCTCGACCCCAGGAGACGCGCACTCGGCACCGACTTCGAGCGCTGCCCGTCGGGACCCAGGATATGGGCGTCGACTTCCTCGAGGGCTGCGGCAAGCCGGGCGATGTTGTCGGTCGATGCAGCGATCACGACATCGAGGTCCTGGGTTAGCCGCTGGCCGCCGTGTGCTTGGATGGCGATCCCACCGATGGTCACGTACTCGACCTCGTGTTGTGCAAGCGCCCGGAAAAGCTCAAGGGCGTCGAACGGCCCGGGGTGGTCGCCTTGCTTTGTCACTCGTTGGGAGCTGGCCGTCCGGTCACCGTGGCCAGCCCGGCGCGCAGTTCGGCTGCGACCCTGTTCCAGCTGAGTGCAAGCTCCAAGCGCTCAGACATGGGACGCCGGCGTGCGGCTAGCACTGCATTCATAGTTGCGAGCGGATCGCGCACCTGTTCGACGCCTGAGGAGCCGGCGATGTTAGGTGTGTCCTTCAACGAACTCATCACATCAGGATATCGGCAAAGTGGTCGGCGTGTAAGGGGTGCCCTGGCGTTGGGACGTCCACCCGGTACGCTCCGTCTATGACCAACGACGCCGCCACCACAACCGACGCAACAGCGGACACCGCAACAACCGACCACCCAACCGCCCCCACCCCCGACCCCCCCGCGGTACTGACCGAGCGCCGCGGAGGCGTGCTGCTGATCACGCTCAATCGCCCGCAGGTGCGCAACGCCATCAACGCCGCCGTCGCCGAGGGCGTGGCGCACGCGCTGGAGGAGCTCGACAGCGACGAGCAGCTCGCGGTGGGGATCCTCACCGGCGCGGGGGGCTTCTTCTGTGCAGGGATGGACCTCGGCGCGTTCGTGCGCGGCGAATCCCCCTGGTTCGGCGACCGCGGCTTCGCGGGCATCGCCCAGCGTTCAGCGCGCAAGCCGCTGGTCGCGGCGATCGAGGGCTTCGCGGTGGCAGGTGGCATGGAGGTGGCGCTGGCGTGCGACCTGATCGTCGCCGCAAAGGGCGCGAAGCTCGGCATCCCCGAGGCCAAGCGCTCGCTGGTGGCGGCCGGCGGCGCGCTGCTGCGCCTGCCGCGGCGGATGCCCTACCACGTCGTGATGGAGCTGGCGCTCACCGGCGACACGATGCCGGCCGAGCGCTTCCACGAGCTCGGTGTGGTCAACCGCCTGGCCGAGCCCGGGGGCGCCGTCGAGGCCGCGCTGGAGCTGGCCGCCACGCTCGCCCAGAACGGCCCGCTCGCGCTGGTCGCCTCCAAGCAGATCCTGCAGGAGCAGTTCGACTGGTCCACGGCTGAGATGTGGGAGCGCCAGGCGGCGATCTCTGGCCCTGTATTCGCCTCCGAGGACGCCAAGGAGGGCGCTAGTGCCTTCAAGGAGAAGCGCGAGCCGGTGTGGCGGGGGCGGTAGGGGCGGGAAGGCCTCACCCTTTCTGAGGCCCGCCGTCGCTGAGTGAAGCGACGAGATGCGTATGCGGCCCCCTCACAGCGCCGGCAGGCGCTCGATCTCGGGCGAGCGCAGGGCGATGCCAAGGCCGCGCAGAGAGACGCGCCCGGACTCGGGGTAGAAGCACATGTCGCTTGACTCGCGGGTGCCGTAGGCGAGATAGGTGAGACCCTGCTCGCCGGGGCGCAGCGCGTGCGCCACGCCGGTCCCCGCCGGGCGCGAGACGACGTCGCCCGGGCGCAGCGGATGCTCCTCGGGGGGCTGCGCGTCGCGGCCCCACAGCTCCAGGGTGCCGTCGCCGTCGAGCACGACGAACAGCTCCTCCTCCAGCGAGTGGCAGTGGGCGGCGGCGCCGTGGCCGCCGGGAGCGAGGGTGACGTGGTTGAGGCCGGTCGCGCTGGCGCCGGCGGCCTGGCCGCAGCGGCGGGCGCGGCCGTCGAAGATCGCGGGGACGTCGGTGAGGGCGACCACGTTGGGCGGGCGCTGGGCTTCGGGCGGCGGGCACTCCGGGGGGCCGGCGGCGGCCTCGCGGGCGAAGGGGTGATCGCCGCCGGCAAGCTCGACCCAGCGCGGGAACGACCAGGCGATTCCGGCCCGCGGCAGCGCCGTCATAGCGGGGTCGCGGCGCTGGCCGAAGACGAGCACGTCGAGCCCACCGGCGCCGCCGCGCAGCGTGTGCGGGCCGCGCCGCGGCCGGTGCACGATGCAATCGTGCGTCCGGACCTCGCAGGTCTTGCCGTCCTGCCACAGCAGCCCCTCGCCGCCGAGCACGAAGAAGATCTCCTCGTCGGCGCCGTGGTCGTGGGCGGGGGTGGAGAAGTGCCCCGCGGCGATCTCGATGCGGCGCAGGCCCACGGTGCGGGTGCCGGCTTCGCGTCCGAGATCGCGCCACAGACCTTTGATGTGGCCGACGCCGAGCTCATTGGGCTGGCTCTCGTGGAGGTTGGGGATCTTCATGCGGGCGAGACTACCACCGAGGCCACCGGGCCTCAGCTCTGTCGCGGCCGGCGTTGAGCGGGGGTGGGTGGCAGCCGGCCGAGCCGGGGCTCACCCCCGCCGCGCGCGGCGCTTGCGCCGCCACTGGCGGAAGACGTTCTTGAAGCGTCGCCACAGCATCGGCGGAGCCTACCGCTCGCCCGGCGTCTTGCGGGGGTACTGGGAGGTGTCGAGGGACAGGTCCAGCGCGGTGCGCACGATGCGCGACTGTTCGGCGGCGTGCGCGGCCGGGTAGCCCTCGCCCGGCGAGGCCCGCTCGGGGCGCCCGATGTAGCCGAAGTGGATGTCCTCGGAGAGGATTTGCATGAGGCGCGGGAACATGTGCGCGCGGGCGCCCATGTTGCGGGGCTCTTCCTGCGTCCACACGACCTCGCGGAGGTTGGGGTAGCGCTGGATCAACTGCAGGATTTGGCCTTCGGGGAAGGGGTAGAGCAGCTCCACGCGCCCCACCGCGACGGCGGCGTTGCCGGCGCGGTCGGGGTGGCCGACGAGGTCGTAGTAGATCTTGCCGGTGCACAACACCAGGCGCGTGACCTGCTCGTCCTGCACGCCCGGCTCGGGGAGCACCGGCTGGAAGCGGGAGTCCTCGGCCAGCTCGGAGATGTCGCTGGCGGCCTGCGGCAGGCGCAGCAGCGACTTCGGGGTCATGATCACGAGCGGCCGCTGCTTGGCGATGCGCGCCTGGCGGCGCAGCATGTGGAAGTACTGGGCGGGCGTCGTCAGGTTGGCCACGCGGATGTTGCCCTCCGCGGCCAGCGCGAGGAAGCGCTCCAGGCGCGCGGAGGAGTGCTCGGGGCCGGAGCCCTCGTAGCCGTGGGGCAGCAGCAGCGTGAGGCGTGAGGTCTGCCCCCACTTGGCGAGGCCGGAGACGATGAACTGGTCGACGATCACCTGCGCGGAGTTGACGAAGTCGCCGAACTGCGCCTCCCACAGCACGAGCGTCTCGGGGGCCTCTTGGGAGTAGCCGTACTCGAAGCCCATGCACGCGAGCTCCGAGAGCGGGCTGTTGTGCAGCTCGAACGGCGCGAGCGCCTCGGGGAGGCTTTGGATCGGGCAGAAGGTCTGCCCCGTCTTGGCGTCGTGCAGCACCATGTGGCGCTGGCTGAAGGTGCCTCGCTCGGTGTCTTGGCCGGTGAGCCGCACGGGGGTGCCGTCGGTCAGCAGCGAGGCGAACGCGAGCGCCTCGGCGTGCGCCCAATCCAGGCGCGCGGGCTCCTCGCCGGCGTCGGGGTGCTCTGCAAGCGCGGCGCGGCGGCGGTCGAGCTGTTTGACGAGCTTGGGGTGCACCGTGAAGCCCTCGGGGGTGCGCAGCAGCTGGGCGCCGAGCTCGCGCAGGCGCGCGGCGGGCACCGCCGTTTGCACTTCGGGGGAGGGGGAGCGGTCGAGCAGGTATTCGCCGGTGCCGCCGCTGCCCGAGCCGTTCTCGGCGGCGGCGGCGATCTTCGCCTTCAGGCGCTGGTGCAGCGTGGTGAGGTTGTCCCACACGCCCTGGGCGAGCTGGTCGATCTGCTCCTTGGTGACGACCCCTTCGGCGGTGAGGCGCTCGCCCCACAGCTCCGCCACGCGCCGGTGCGACTTGATCTTCGCGTACATCTCCGGCTGCGTGTAGGCGGGCTCGTCGGACTCGTTGTGGCCAAAGCGGCGGTACCCGATCAGGTCGATCAGCACGTCGTGGCCGAATTCCTTTCGAAACGCGAACGCGAGGCGCACGGCGCTCATGCAGGCGGGGACGTCGTCGGCGTTGACGTGGATGATCGGCACGTCGAAGCCCTTCGCCAGGTCGGAGGCCCAGCGCGTGGAGCGGGCGTCGTCGGGGTCGGTCGTGAAGCCGATTTGGTTGTTGGTGATCAGGTGCACGGTGCCGCCGACCTTGTAGCCGTCGAGCGCCTGCAGGTTGAGCGTCTCGGCGACCACGCCCTGCGCGGGGAAGGAGGCGTCGCCGTGAATCGCGATCGGCACGGCGGCGTCGGTGTCCTGATGGGCGTGGGGTCCCTGGCGGGTGGTTTGGGCGGCGCGGGTGGCGCCCTCCACGACGGCGGAGACGTACTCCAGGTGGGAGGGGTTGGACTCGAGGTTGACCTGGATCGTCTCGCCGCCGGGCAGCAGGTAGGAGCCGTGGGTGCCGTGGTGGTACTTGACGTCGCCGGTGCCCCCCTGGGGGATCGTGGTGACGGCCTCGAGCGTGGAGGCGCCCTCGAACTCGGCGAAGATCGTGTCGTAGGGGCGCCCGAGGTTGTGGGCGAGCACGTTCAGCCTGCCGCGGTGGGCCATGCCGATCACGACCTCGCGCCCGCCGTGGGCGGCGGCGAGCTGGATCAGCTCGTCGAGCATCGGCACGGTCATGTCGAGGCCCTCGATCGAGAACTGGTGCTGGCCGAGGTAGGCCTTGTGCATGAAGCGCTCCAGCGCGTCGACCTCGACGAGGCGCTTGAGCAGCGTCTGCTGCTCGTCGGCGGTCAGCGGCTGGCGGAAGGTGCCGGACTCGATCTTCTCGCGCAACCACACGCGCTGACGGTGAGAGGAGATGTGCTCGATCTCGTACGCGATCGTGCCGCAGTAGGTCTCGCGCAGGTGCGGCAGCGCGTCGGCGAGCGTCGCCCCGGGCACCCACATGCGCAGGATCTTGGCGGGGATCTGCGCCATCAGCTCGGGCGTCAGGCCGAGCGGCTCGGGGTCCAGCGCGGGGTCGCCCTCGGGCTCTGTTCCCAGCGGGTCAAGCCGCGCGGCGAGGTGGCCGTGGGTGCGGAACGCCTTGAGCAGCGCCGTCGCCGACTGCACTGCCTGCAACAGCTCTTCGTCCGGCACGGCCCGCGGTTCGGCCCCGCGGCGCGCCTCCTCGACCGTGGCTGCAGCCGCCGCGGCAGCGGCCGCCGGCGCGGGCACGGCCGGCGCGGGGCCGAGCTCGACGCCGAGCGAGGCGAACACGCCGTCGTAGAAGCCGCGCTCGCCCTGCAGGTACTCCTCCACCAGCGCCAGGAAGCGCCCGGACTCCGCCCCCTGGATCACGCGGTGGTCGTAGGTGGAGGTCATCGTCATGACCTTCTCCGCGCCGATCATCGCGCCGATCGCCGCGAGGCCCACGGGGTAGCCGATCGAGCCGGTGGCGACGATCGTGCCCTGGCCGTTCATCAACCGCGGCACCGAGGCCACGGTGCCCAGGCCGCCGGGGTTGGTGAGCGTGAGGTTGGCGCCCTGCAGGTCGTCGGCGGTGAGCGTGGCGGTGCGCGCCTTCTCCACGAGCGCGTCGTAGGCGGCGAGGAAGCGATCGAACGGCAGGCGGGCGGCGTCGGCGATCACCGGCACCATCAGCGTGCGGGTGCCGTCCTTCTTCTCGACGTCGACGGCGAGGCCGAGGTTGACGGCTCCATCGATCACCCGGTGCGGTCGGCCGTCCACCTCCGCGAAGTGGTGGACCATCACCGGCATGTCGGCTGCCGCGCGCGCGATCGCGTAGGCGATCAGGTGGGTGAAGGAGACCTTGCGCCCCGCCGCCTTCAGCTCGCGCCGGCGCGCATCGAGCGCGGTGACGGTGAGCGTGCGGAAGCTGGTGGCGGTCGGGATCGAGCGCGACTGCTCCATGTACCGCGCCAGCGCTGCGGCACCGCCCTTCATCAATTCGGCGCCGGCCGGTGCGCCGGTAGCCCCGTCCGCCCCCGCGCCCCCGTCGGTCGCTGCGCCGCCGGCCCCGCTCGCCGTCGTACCGCTTGTGGCTGCGCCGTTGCCGGCGGCGGCATCGAGCACGTCGGCCTTGACGATCCGCCCCGCGGGCCCGCTGCCCGATACCTGGGCGAGGTTGACGCCCTCCGCTGCAGCGGCACGCGCGGCCACGGGCGAAACCCGCACGCCCCCGGGGCCGCCGGCCGCGCCGTCGGTACCGGGTGGGGGAGTGGAGGAGGCGGAAGTGGGGGTGGGCGCCGCATGCTCCCCGCCGCCCGCCGCTCCGTTGGAAGGCGCCGACCGGGCTGGCGCGGGCGCGCCGTCACCGACGGCGATCCGCGCGATCACCTGACCGACAGTGACGGTGTCGCCCTCCTGCACGAGGATCTCGCTGACGGTGCCGCTCGCCGGCGAGGGCAGCTCGACGTCGACCTTGTCGGTGGAGATCTCGACGATCGTGTCGTCCAGCTTGATCGCATCGCCCACCTTGACCCGCCATTCGAGGATCGTTCCCTCGGTGACCGACTCGCCCGCGGCAGGGGTCACGACGTCGATCGTTTGGCCAGTCGTCGTGGGTGCCGCCATACCTGGACTCACTCTAGCGCGGCGGGTGGGCGGAGCGGATTGTGAACAGGCGGTTCACCTGACCTTCGCAGGGCCGCGCGAGGGGGGAGGCGCCGAACCATGTCCCCCA
Source organism: Solirubrobacteraceae bacterium (assembly GCA_035948945.1). GTDB lineage: Bacteria > Actinomycetota > Thermoleophilia > Solirubrobacterales > Solirubrobacteraceae > Palsa-744. Next base: position 8,411 of record DASZIQ010000001.1, on the reverse strand, counting down.
TCCCCCTTCCCCATCCCACCCTCGCCATGCTCTGCGGCACGCACGGTCCCCGTCGCGACCGTCGCCTCACGCCGGCGCGACTCGCGCACGAACTCGAAGGAGCCGAAGAAGGGCCCGATGCCGCCGAGCACGGCGACTGCCGTGGCGAGCCGCAGCGGGACGATCCGCAGGCGCACGCACACGATGCAGGCGAGCGACATCCCGATCCACAGCAGCCCGTGAGTCAACCCCAAAACGAACGTCTCCGGCTGGGGCTTGCCGGCGGCGAAGGCGCAGATCAAAAGCGCGGTGTAGATGCAGGAATGTGTGAACGACGTCCACTTCAGGCGGGTGAACACCTGCGGGTGGCCAACGGGCGGGGAGGGCCTCGTCACCGCGGGCGCCCTGACGGGCGGTTCACCGAGCTCCGGCTCGCGCGTCACGCCGTCAGCCAGCGCGCCACAAGCGGCAGGGCCTCGCCGGCCTCGGCGGGCCAGGCGTCGATCTCCGCGGGCCACCACGCGAAGGCGTCGTGCTCGTGGTCGGGCGTCACCTCGGCGCCCTCGGGCAGCCAGGCCTGCCCGACGAACATCACCATCCGGTGGGGCAGCGCCACCAGCGCCTCGGCACACACGCGCGCGGGCGCGACCGACCACTCCTCGGCGAGCTCGCGCACGAGCGTGTGAGCGGGCGACTCGCCGAGGTCCACCGCGCCGCCGGCGCCGAGCGCCCAGCGCCCGGCCCACGAGGCGACCCACGGCGCGCGCCGTCCCGCCAGCCAGCGCCCGTCCGCGTCGCGGGTGACGCACAGCGCGGCCATCGAGCAGGAGGCGTCGCCGCCGACCAGCCGCAGCGCCCAGCGCACGGGCTGCATCTCGATCTCGATCCCCCCGCCGGACTCGCGATAGCCGACCATCCGCCCCGCCATCCCATCGTGGCTGGGAGAGCCCCGCTCCTGCAACGCCGTGATCGCCGCGTCGGCCTCGGCGGCGTGCGCCGCAGTGGGCTCGAAGCACTCCTCGCTCCACCGCACGCTCACCCGCTCCAGCGGCCACGGGCCGCGCGCGAGCACGGTGGGGCGCTGCAGAGCGGGCTCGGGTTGGGCGGACACAGGGACAAGGCTAGTGACCCGGAGGAGCGCCCGCGTAACGGAGGTGTGGCAATCCGATACGTCCGGTGGGAGGGAGGTCTTGGGGAGATCGTCCGCGCGGGCCGGCTCACCCCCAAGCGCACGGGCGTGGGGCCTCCATGCCCCACGGCGGCGCGTCCGTGGACCCTCAGCCGAGGCTGCCGCGCGGGGCGATCCAGACGGAGACGATGGAGAGCGAGGTGTGCTCGGCGAACGGCTCGCCGTCCAGCCCTCAAGGCTCGCGGAGTTCGACCTTGTCGGCGATGATCTGGAAGTCCTTGATGTTGTAGGTCATCAACGGCACGCCGTGGACGTTGGCGGTGGCCGCGATCGCCAGGTCCATCGCTCGACGCCGTGGCGCTCCTCCGCGCTGGGCAATGAGAGCATGCAGCCGCCCGCACTCGCGCGCCGCGGAAGCGTCGAACGGCAGCGCGTCGAAGTGCTCCTCGATGGCCCCGAGCCGGCGCACTCGCAGCGCACGAGTCTCGTCATCGCGTGCAACGAGCACTCCGAAGTGCAGCTCCGTCAGCGAGACGACGCTGATCGCCGCGTCCTCCTCAGGCCCCCTCTCGGCCGCGATCAGCACCGAGGTATCGAGCAGGACCGCCACCGTCAGCTGCTGGCCCAGGGGTCTGCGAGCTGTCCGCCCAGCGCTTGGAGATCGTGCTCGAGCGTGAGATCCGGAGGCGTCGCCCAGAGGTCGGCCAGCTGGATGCTGGACACCCATTCACGCGCACGCGCGGGGCCGAGCTCGGCGACGGGACGCCCCGAGACGGTGATCGTGAACCGTTCGCCGGCCTCTGCGCGCCGCAGCACCTCGCCGACATGGTTGCGTAGCTCCTTTTGCGGGATCGTCGCCATCGCCCCGACATCGTAGCAATAGTGCTACCGCTCATCGGTCAAGCGGGTCGCTGGCCTGACGGTGTCCACTCGGCATAGCCGTGGAGTGGCTTCCATGCGTGGGCGGGCTTATGCGCTCGGTGGCCTCGCTCATTGCGAATAAGCCCAAGGATGGCCGCGGCGCGCCGGCAGCGCGTTCGCAGCCCGTTGGTCAGGCGCTGCGAAGCAGGTCTGCGACTACTTCGGCGGGCCGCTGGTGGCGGCGGGCAGCGAGCTGCTGCAGCCGCTCGGCATCCTCGTCCTCGACGCCGACGACGATCGTCAGCTTGGCGTCGGGATTGCCGACATGGGCCTCGGGTCGACGGTTTCTTCGATGACCAGCGTCAGGGCTCGGCCGCCGTCGGTGCGGCCGATGAGCAGCCGGCGTTTGCCGGGGGATGTCGTCTTGTGTGGGTTGCGCACGACGATATGAACGTTGCGAGGGATCTGGCGTGCGTCGTGGGTCGTAATCCCGCGGGCTCCAAGCTTGTCGATCGCAGCCTCGTTATCAGCAGTTCGACGATCGCGTCGGGCATTCCACAGGTCTATCGAACCGGCACGTCGTCGTGCGTGCTCCACACAGCTGGTCCCCACGTCGGCCCGGTCATCGTTGGTGTCATGGCCGCCGGCGGGGCTGGTGGGAGCGCAGGACACTCGATCGGGTCTTGCTCCTCGCCGATACCGGCCAGGACCTCATCCAGTTCAGAGCGAAACCTCTCGCTCGGGGCTACCTTCGGGCGTACCTCCATCGCTTGGTCTTCTCAGGACAAAGCGGAGGCTACGCCCGCAACTTCAAATCCCCCGGCTCATGAGACGCGACCGCATCGGCAGACGATGTGGCGGTAAGGCCAGACGTCAGTCTTCAAGAGTCCCACGAGGTGCATTGGTCGACTGCCGTGGTGCTCTCGCAACGTGGAGCCTTTCCCGTTGCCGTGGTGTACATGATTTGGTACACTACGGCCATGACCAAGACCATCCCGGTCCGCGAGCTCCGGAGCAACCTGGCTGAGGTCCTCAGCGACGTAGCCGACCGACGCGATCACGTAATCGTGACGCGAAACGGACGGCCAGCGGCAGCACTCGTGCCAATCGACGAGTACCAGGCGCTCGAGGAGACTGCCGAGATCCTCTCTGACGCGGAGACCTTGAGCGCACTGCAGGCGGGTCTCGATGAGCTCGCACGAGGTGAGACCATCGAGCTCGGTGATCTGCGCCGCGAGTTGGCGGAGCTACGAGCGGCGAAGTAGCCGGTGGCTCGACTGGTACTCGCGCGACGCGCGCGCACCGAGTTGCTCTCGCTCGACTGGCCGCTGATCGACGCCGCCGAGGAAGCCCTGGCACTGCTTCAGCGCGAGCCACACACCGGCTATCCACTACGTGGCAGGCTGCGCGGCCTATACTCGCTGCGCGTCGGCTCGTACCGGATCATCTACCAGCTTTCGGACAACGACAAGACGGCTCGAGTCGCCACCATCCGCCACCGGTCGGTCGCCTACAGTAGCGATCCACGCTAGCCGTAGGGACGAGACCCACGCCGCTGCAAGTGCGTTCAGCGACGTGCTCGGATCTGATAACTGCCGCGAGCAATCCGGCGGGTAGCCAGCCGGCAGGACGGTGTTGTCGGCTCCAGAGTCGATCAAGCCAGGGTTCGGAGGTTGTCCGATGTGGGGGATGGCGGTGCCAGCGGCGATCTGTTGGTTGCTGGCGCCGGGGTGGGAGGCGAGGTAGGCCGGCCGTGGCGAGCGATCCCTGTTCTCAGCGGCTCACGCCGCGCGTGAGCGCCGCGAACGCGCGGTCTGGGCCTTGAGCTTGGCGCCCGAGACGAAGTCGCCCACGCGACGACCATGCTCGTCCAGCTCGAGCATCTCGAAGTCCTCGGCGACCTCGAGATGCTCCTCGACCTCGGACAGCACGCTTGCGCGCGCGGTGTCGCGGTCGTCATGGAAGTCCAGGAGGTTGCCCTCGTCTATGTACAGCGTCGCGAACATCATCGCCCTCTAAGGTGCCACACACGTGGCCGCTCAGCGCGCACGACGCGGTAGAGCACCTCGTCCCGGGCGGGCTGCGCGACGATCTGAGCATCGGACACCATGAGCGCGAGGAATGTAGGGATATGGCCGGCGCTACCAGCGGCGCGACCGGCTCAAACCAGGCGAATGGCTTGCCCAATGTGCGGGATGCCGTGCCCCGCGTCGGGCGTGGCGCGCCGCGCGACGGCTCCTCACCACCCGAGGGCGAGCGCGTGTGCGGCCAGCTCGCCGGGGGCGCTGAGTGCCCATGCGTTGGGGTGTCCGGCGCGCCCGGCGCGTTTGTGGAGTAGGCCGAGGCGCTCCAGGCGTGTGAGGGTTCGGAGGTTTGTCCGATGTGGGGGATGGCGGTGCCGGCGGCGATCTGCTGGTTGCTGGCGCCGGGGTGCGAGGTGAGGTAGCGCACGACCGCGCGGGTGCGGTGGGCGGTGGGGTTGCACAGTGCCTTCGGGAGATTTGCCGTGCGCGGCGGCGTGGGCTCGGCGAGGTGTCGCTGGGAGGCTTCTAGGCCGACGAGTCAGCTACTCGATCGCCGATCACGCTTGCCTCGCAGTGGTTGGGTCGAGGGGCTTGCGGTCTTCAGTCTCGACGGACTCGGCCAGCGAGCGAGGCGGGACATCGGCCACGCCGAGGCTCTGGCGATCCGATCGACTGTGCCGTAGGCCGGATTGGTGCGGCCGTTCTCGATGTGCGAGACCCATCCTTGGTTGTAGCCGACCTCTAGGCCGAGGTCCTGCTGGGGGATGCCGAGTTCTTCACGGCGCAGCCGATGGCGCGACCGAGTGCGACCTTGGCGGTGTTGGGCACACCCCAACACTCCGGGTAAACCTATCCCCGCGCCATGTGGTAGGTTCCATATCAATGATCAGTTTCTTTCATACGGCTTTCTCACGCATCGATCGCGTCATGGCCGCGATTTGGACGAGATCGGCACTTTGGGACATCAACGCCTCCGTATCCCCACAGGGCGAGGCGCGGAGTAGCGCCTGCCTTACCAGCCTTCTGCAAGCGCGTACGCGGCGGTCTCGCCAGGATGCGCTACCGCCCCAAAGGTCGGATCAAGTAAGGTAGTCGCCTCTTGCCATATCATTGACAGCTGGGCCGGGGTGTTGTTTGATGCGCGACCAACGGGGCGATGACCCAGTCGCCGAGGACCGGGACGAGGCAGGCGAGATAAGGAAATGTCTTCTAAGGGGGATGAGCCGGCCGAGCGCGGCCGGACGGTGGTGGTGGTGCGCGGCCCGCTCTCGCGCGAGCAGGTAGTGGAGTTGCAGCGTGAGCGGATCATGCGGGCGACAGTGCGGGTGGTAGCGGAGCGGGGCTTCGGTGGCGCGTCGATCGCGCGGGTGATCGCGGCGGCGGGCGTGTCGCGAGCGACGTTCTACGAGTTGTTTGGGAGCTTCGAGCGGTGTTTCCTCGCGGTGGTGAACGCGGCGATGCGGCGTACGAGCGCGTCGATTGCGCAGGCGTTCGAGCGGAACGCCGGGTGGCAGGAGCGGGCGGTGGCGGGGCTGGTAGTGCTGTTGAGTGCGCTGGACTCAGACCCGCTGCTGGCGCGGGTGTGCTTGGTGGAGGTGTTGGGGGCGGGCCCGGCGGCGCTCGAATATCACGCGCGCGAGCTGGAGTTGCTCAAGCATATAGTGGCTAGCGCGGCGGGCCCGGCGCGGGCGGGCCGGTACAGCTCGGCGTTGAGCGCGGAGGCGGTGGTGGTGTCGGTGGCGGGGATCCTCCACCGGCGGGTGGTGAGCGGGGAGGCGCCGCCGTTCGTGGATCTGCTGGTGCCGCTGGCGGGCGTGGCGCTCGTGCCGTATCTGGATGCGGGGGCGGTGGCGCAGGCGCAGGAGCGCGCGGGGCAGCTCGCGCGCGAGCTTTCTGAGGAGCTTGCCACGCGGCGCGCGCGCCCGGCGGCGGATGTGGCGATCCCGAAGGTGTTGGTCAACCCGAGGGCTCACCGCAGTCGGGAGTGCCTACGGTATCTTGCCGATCACCCAGGGTCGAGCAATCGCGAGGTGGGGGAGGGGATCGGCCTCGTCCGTATCGAACAGGCGGGCCGTCTGCTTGCGCGCTTGGCCCGTGAGGGGTTGCTCGTCAAGCGCGCCGGACGGCTGGGGCACCCCAACGCGTGGTCGCTGACGCCCCGGGGCGAGCAGATCGCGCAGGCGCTCGCGGAAATGTCCCGAGACCACCCGCTCGCCAACGGCGTCGCCTGACGGCACCAACCGACGGCTGGGCTGACCTCGCCCGACGTGGTGGTCCGGCACGCTGGGATTCGTGGGGAGCTGGCAAATGGCGGGTTCATACGGCGACCCAGCGGTCGGCGGTTGAAAGTCGATGCGGCATCCTCGGCGGCATTTCGTGGGGGGCGATCTCATAGACGGCGTCGTCTCCGTCAGACCCACCCATAGAAGTCAGTTCGGTCTATTAATGTGCTGTCTTGCCAATGTGATCAGGACACATGTATGCTCGTGGTACTCGCCAAGAGCCGACTATGGCTCTGGTGTAAACGCACGCCAGTGGGGGCGCTGGTGTGACCAACTCAAAGCCAGCGAGGGAGCGGAATGCGAGACACGCGCGGGATGGGCAGCAGCAGCGACGCCGTACTGGACAGGTCATGGCTGGCTGGCTTGGCGCTCGCGATCGCCACTGGGACATGGCGTACGCGGATCCTCTGGCCCGGCAGGTTCGTGACCGTGATCTTATTGTGGCTCACGGCAGGGGCTCTGCTATGCGTCGGCCCTTCGCTCGCGCAGGCGACGAGCAGCTTCTACTGGTACGGCGAAAACGACTCGACCTGCTGGCAGACCGGGCAGCTTGGGTCATCCTCGTCTGCGTGCGACTCTGTTGGTGCTGGTTATCTATCGGCGGGCGGCGGACTCAAAGGCGGGCTCGCGCACATGGACGAAGTCAGCCAACACGGGATCGGTGAAGATATCGGGCTGACTGCAGACGGGGACTATTGCAATTACTACAAGGTCGGCGATGACATCACCTACCAGGAGACAAACAACCAGGGTGGTTACACCGGATATACGACACCTACTCCCTATGGCAATTATCAAGAGAGCGACACGCACGGAGACGCCTGCCAGGCAAACGGCGCCGCCTGGGGTCAAGAGGTACGCGATGAAGTCAAAGGCAACAACTGCTGGGAAACGTGTGGCATGCACCACTATGTATCGTTTCACGAACAGGGCCTGAACGACCGGCCGTGGGCCAGCTGGTTCGGCGAACCGTCGCTTGTGATCTCCGCTGAAGCCAATCCGTACACCTTCACCCCATACGGGACCAAAAGCGTAGGCGCGTGGGGATACGTTTGTCCGGTGCTGGAGGACGAAACGACCGGCGATGTACTTGAGTACTGCCTACAAGAGTGGCGCTCCAAATACAACGCTGCGGAATGGGCCAATGAGCGGGTAGCGAGCTGCTCCAGCGGCGGAGGCCATAACCTGGACACACTCATAAGCATGTTCTACCCGGGTACGCAATACGCGACCGAGTACTCAGGTTCAGCTAACACCTTCGTGCTTGGGTCGAGCGGGTGGAGACACTACACTGCCGGCATTACAACAAGCAACCTGTTGAACGCGATCAATGCTGATAACTCCCATTGTCTGAGGGGTCTCTCTACCAATCCTGCAAACTACGCACTCATCGGTGTCGAGCAAGGGTTGGAGGGCTGGCGGGAACTCAGTATCCTGGGTGGCAGTTCAGCGAACCTGCAGATCAGCACTGCTTACCAACCCAAGCCACCTAAGGCGACGACGGAATTGGCATCAAATGTGAGGGGAGAACAAGCCACTCTACATGGCACTATAAATCCATATGGATCGGATACTCATTATTATTTTGAATATGGAACCACCACATCATACGGGAGCACCGCGCCCGCTCCGCCAGGCGACGATGCGGGCTACGGGACTAGTTCGGTCCCTGCAAGCACTACGATCAACAACCTTGAGCCAGAAACTACATATCACGATCGTCTTGTTGCCTCCAGTTCGGCCGGCACAAGCTATGGCAGCGACTCGACCTTTACGACGACCATGAGTCCTCAGCCTGCTGCCTACTTGGATGAATCGACTCAGGATGTCTACTTCCGCGGCACGAATAGTGAAATGTGGCAGTGGCAGTGGGAAGCTTCTCCACACAAATGGTACCTGACGCCGCTTGGAGGATCGGTTGCTGGTAATATATCGGCCTTTGTTGGTCACGGCGGTGACCAGTTCGCCTACTACCGAGGTACTAACGGAGCCATTTGGGAGGCTTACTGGGATCATCTCACCAAGAGTTGGTCTTTGGCGGAAGTGGGTGGCTCAGCTGCGGGCGATCCTGTCGCTCTCATCAACCCGACCACCGAAGAACAGTACGTTTACTTCCGTGGCACCAACGGCGCGATC